>DATJHM010000198.1:0-96292 GCA_035493895.1 Ktedonobacteraceae bacterium | reverse complement strand
CACCTTCGCCTCCTGGCCCGTGTTCTTGAGGTTCCTGTGCTCGAACTTGTATAAATCATCCTGGTACTTTTATACCCTCTAAGGGGATATTTGTGCTCAGATGGGAAGGGTGCTATTCTTGGCACCCTGTATTTATTTCTTTTCCCTCACTCAAATACGTTGTTTTTTCTCTCTTCTTTTTTTCATGAAACACAAAAAAACCGTGCCTTACTTCTGGTAAAACACGGCTTTTGTTTATTTATTGAAACTAGGCGCCAACCTGCTTCTCAAAATTCTTGAAGAACTGGTCCAGGGCCACTTTCACTGCTGGCTTGATGATCAGTTCTGGGGTCGCTGCAATTTTGCCTTCCAGGGTCGCCTGGGCATTATATTTCACTTCAGTGCCCGCTGCATCATCTGTCAGGTCAACGGTGCAGACCGCTTTGATGCTACCCAATGCACTGCTGGGCTCGGCAATCAATACGACGCGAGAGGGCTCTACGATCTCTCCTGTTTGCAGGAAAATATCATGTGAACCGCTGATGCCAGGAAACTTTGGCGTGATTGTCAATTTGAGCTGCCTGCCGCTTGGGAAATCAACGAACTCTGCGGCTTCGCAACCAGGAACGCTATTCTTCAGTACTTCGGGATTCAACAGAGCTTGAAATACAACCGGGCGCGCTGCTTTGATTTTGTGGCTTCCTGAGACGTCCATGGGTATTTGGTCCTCTTCTTTAACTCTACTTTTTTCTCATACCAATTGCCATTTTATCTGATTACCTGCTTTTGCGTATGAGCGCAAGCATCTCTCCCCCATTCATAGGCAGAAACCGAATGCTTTACAGGTGTGTATTATAATGATTGTATCTGCATTGATCAATGAAACAGGTATTTAAGTACTAGCGACTCTCTTTCGTCTTGTGATGATAATTTTCCTGCACGCTAACTCTCTCTCTCTTTACTGCTGACCTGCGACCATAAAGGTGGTGATCAAGGCAACGAATGCACATGCAAAGAGCAAGGCGACAAAAAATGGCACGAGTACGACTGCGGAGGCCCTTCCTCCTGAGATCCTGTGCACTGCTCGGGTGACGAAAATACAAAGGATGACTTCATAGACCATTGCTACCAGTGTCGTTGCGATAGAGAGGTTCGGACCTGCCACGGGAATCAATCTGAGCACGCTGGTCACGGTGTGGATCGGCACGGAAAAGAGCAGGATACTATAACTGTATTGCACGAAGCTTCCCTGCCCTCTGGCGAATTTTGCCAGTAGCTGCAAAATTCCTACGCCGATGAAGAAGCCCAATGGTATGACCAGGATTAGTCCAATGGATGTACCTGCGTTGAGGGCCTGATAGATTGCAGGGGTCATCAAATACTCGGTACTCATAGAAGCAGGCATCGGGGTGGGGTTGATGAAGGAGGCGAGATATCCGGTCGCTGCGATGACAATGGCAAGCCCCAACAATTGTACCCAGGTAATATCCCAGCTCGCTTTCCCTTTCTCTTGCGCGAATTTCTTCGCCGATGGCCTGGTGAGCACACGCAAATACTGCTTTGGCAACTGACGAATTGCCTCTCCTAACGGTAAGGGCTGATTGTCCGATAGATCACTGTGATAAATATAGTTGCTGTTTATCGTATCATTTGTTTGCCCGGCACTATAGTCTCCTGGCATACTGTAAATATTCTGGCTGTCTGCTGGTCTATCTGTCTGCTGATCCCCATAAGGATAGGGGGAAGCTCCATAAGGTTCTGCCGCTTCCTCTGTGGGGTGCTTGTAAGGGATCGCTTGCTCCCCATAAGGATCTTCTCCGTAAGGATATTCGTCGTACTCCGAAGAAGGCTGTTGAGGATCTTTTGACATAAAGTGCTCCTTTGTCTTTATGAGTGCCTGAATTCTCCCGGTCACCGTGTATGCTCTGCCCTATCATATCACGGGGTGTCTATTCCACTCCGGCTCCTGCCTGCTTTCTCCTTATGCTACGTCTGTTTATTGATGCGCTTATCTCCTATATATGCTTTTTATCTGGATTGTTGCGCTTGTAATTACTTTATTACGTTGCGTATAATGAGAAAAGAACAGATAAATACACCTCTTATCTTTCTTGTAATACTGAGAAACAAAGGAGTTTCTAGATGGCTGGTGTGTAGGCTGGGGCTTAGCTCGCCTCCATCGACGTTCCTCTCTGCCTTCTGGCTCCTTCCCTCTCTTATCTGCTTGCGTTTATGTTGATCAGGTGACGATTGGAGGTACACGATGTCTGGTGACGATTTTCTACCGATCCAAAATTTTGACTATCTTGAGTTCTATGTCGGCAATGCTCAACAGGCCGCTTACTATTTTACGCATGCCTGGGGCTTCACTCCTCTCGCTTATGCTGGCCTGGAGACCGGTGTACGCGATCAGAGCAGCTATGTGCTTGAGCAAGGCAATATACGCCTGGTTCTGACTTCTCCTCTTGGTCCTGAGGGTGAGATCGCTGCTCATGTACTTGCCCATGGCGATGGCGTGAAGGTGGTTGCTCTCCGTGTCGATGATGCCGCCCGTGCGTATCAGGAGACGACGAGTCGCGGGGCGCGGGGTGTGTATGCTCCTTCGACGCTTCAGGATGCCGATGGTGTGGTACGACTCTCGTCCATTGCTATCTATGGTGAGACGCTGCATACCTTTGTCGAGCGCCACGCTTATCATGGTCCCTTCCTCCCCGGCTATCGTCCTCTGCCTGCGACACTTCCTCGTCGTGCTCGCCCCGCTGGTCTGGCTGCGATTGATCATGTGGTGGGGAATGTGGAATTGGGCAAGATGAATGAGTGGGTGAGCTTCTATGAGCGTGCCATGGGTTTTACGCAACTGATCCATTTCGATGATCGTGCTATCAGTACCGAGTATTCGGCGCTGATGTCGAAGGTGATGCAAAATGGCAGTGGCCGCATCAAGTTTCCTATCAATGAGCCCGCTCAGGGACGGCGCAAGTCGCAGATTGAGGAGTATCTCGACTTTTATCGCGGCCCCGGTGTCCAGCACGTTGCGCTGATTACGGACGATATTGTCTCGACGGTGCGGAGCTTGACGGAACGTGGCGTGGCGTTTCTCTCTACTCCTCGCAGCTATTATGAGGATGTGCTCGAACGCGTTGGTCGCATCGATGAAGATATTCATCAGCTTGCTGAACTGGGGATACTCCTCGATCATGATGATGAAGGGTATTTACTCCAGATTTTCTCGAAACCTATTGTGAACCGTCCGACGCTCTTTTTCGAGATTATTCAGCGCAAGGGCGCGCGGGGCTTTGGCGAAGGAAACTTCAAGGCTCTCTTTGAAGCTCTTGAACGTGAGCAGGCGCTACGCGGGAACCTGTGAATGCAATGTAAAGAGGCGAGGTTATAAGATGCAGTTGGTGACGTTCAAAACCGATGATGGTCGTACACATGCAGGGGTATTGCATGCTGATCAGGTGATCGGCCTAGCATATCCCTCTCTACTGGAGCTACTGCGTCATCCAGATGGGCTGGAGCATGCTCGCGCTGCTCTTGCGCAGGATCCACAGGGGCAGAATTATGTCTATGTGCCTGATCCTGTTCGTCCCCATTCGCTTTTTTCTGCGCTCCAGCCAGTCTATGGGGAAGTCGCCGAGGACTATCCTGCCCACAAGGTTCATCTGCTGCCTCCTATTCCTGAACCGCCAACTCTGCGCGATTTCTACGCCTTTGAGCAGCATGTCAAAGCTGCTCGGAGCGGACGCGGTCTGGCTATGCTTCCAGAGTGGTATGAGATTCCGACGTTTTACTTTAGCAATACGAGCGAACTCTATGCTCACGATAGCCCTGTCCCGTATCCCGTTGGCAGCGAGGCGCTGGATTTTGAGCTGGAAATTGCCTGTGTGATTGGCCGCGAGGGCAAAGATATCCCTCCTGCGCTGGCCTCTCAGTATATCGCTGGCTACACGATTATGAATGATTGGAGCGCTCGCGATCTTCAGCGCAAGGATATGTTGCTCAATCTCGGCCCCGGCAAGGGTAAGGATTTTGCAACCTCGCTTGGCCCCTGTCTGGTCACTCCTGACGAGCTTGCTGGATATCGCGTCGATGAGGGAGCTAACGAACGCTATGATCTGACGATGCTTGCCCGCGTCAATGGTCGAGAGATCTCTCATGGCAATTTCAAAGATATCTACTATAGTTTTCCGCAGATGATTGCCTATGCTTCACGCAACGCTCGTCTGCGCGTCGGCGATGTTATCGGCTCCGGTACTGTCGGCACCGGCTGCATTCTCGAGCTTGGTACGCATATCCAGCCCTGGCTCCAACGTGGCGATGTCGTCGAATTAGCCATTACTGGCCTCGGCGTTTTACGTAACACTATCGTCTAAACGTATCTCGGACGTGCGTCGTGTAATCGTTGTCCTGAATCCGTCCTGAACGTTCATCGTTGTTGGTGCGGAGGTATCTCCGCTCGGAAATTTCCGCCTGGAAGGAGGATGTACGCTATGCCTGCTTATCATCGCCTGGGTGAATTGCCTCAGAAGCGCCATACGCAATTTCGTAAAGCGGACGGTTCGCTCTATGCCGAAGAGGTCTTCGGCACCGAAGGGTTTTCGGGCAACTATTCTATCCTTTACTATCACTATCCACCAACGCAGGTGAAAAAGATCGCAAAATGTGCCTCAGGCCCGTTCCCCTATGAGATTTGGGATGAGGAAATTCAACGCCACCATCATTTGCAGTCGACGCAACTTGCGTCCGGCGGGGATGCAGTGCTTGGCCGTCAGGTGTTGATGTTCAACAAAGATGTGCAGATCTCGCTGGTAAGACCCCGCGAGGAAATGTCCTACTTCTATCGTGACGGCGATTCCGATCTGCTCTACTTTATCCACTCCGGTCAGGGGATGCTGGAGAGTACCTTCGGCTTGCTTCCCTATCACGAGGGCGACTATATTGTGATCCCTCGTGGCACGACCTTTCGTTTCCGTCTGGAAAGCGGCGCGGAGTCGGTTTTTCTGGTCATTGAGGCCCATGGTAGTATCGAATCACCACAACGCTATCTGAATAAATACGGTCAGATGTTGGAGCATTCTCCTTATTGTGAGCGCGATATTCGTCGCCCGCAGGAGCTGGTTGCTCATACCGAATCCGGCGAATTCGAGGTGCGTGTCAAGGTTGGCCGTACACTGACAGGGTACTGGTACGATTTCCACCCCTGTAATGTGGTTGGTTGGGATGGTTGTGAGTATCCCTGGATTTTGAATATTGCCGACTTCGAGCCGATTACTGGCCGCATTCACCAGCCGCCTCCGGTACATCAGACGTTCCAGGGACCAAATTTCGTCGTATGTTCCTTTGTCCCACGCAAGCTCGACTACCATCCTCTCTCGATACCTGTTCCCTACAATCACAGCAATATCGATAGCGAAGAGATGATCTACTACGTCAATGGCAATTTCGGTAGTCGTCGCGGCATCGCCCGTGGCTCGCTCACGTTGCACCCGCGCGGCATCCCTCATGGTCCCCAGCCTGGTACCGTCGAGAAGAGCCTTGGTGCGGAACGAACCGAAGAGCTGGCCGTGATGGTTGACACCTTCTACCCGCTACAACTCACCAGTATCGCCCAGCACATCGACGATCCCACCTATCCATATAGCTGGCTTCCTTAACTGCGTCCAATATATACTCGTAAGGGTGGGGTTTATCTCCACCCATTAATCTTTACCCATCGGCTGAAAAATACATACAAAAGGAGTGATCGGTCATGCCCACTGAACCGCGCATCGTCAAATTCTACGAAACTACACTCCGCGACGGCGAGCAAACGCCCGGCGTCAATTACTTCCCCACCGAAAAACTGCTGATTGCCCAGACTCTGGCTGCTATGGGCTTTGACACGCTGGATTGTGGCTTCCCGGTCTCATCGCCCGCTGAATTTGAGGCCATACAACTTATTGCCGCGAAGGTCGATACTGCCGAAATCTGCGCCATCGCTCGTACTCATAAGGGCGATATCGATTGCGCCTGGAACGCTGTCAAGATTGCTGCTCGTCCGGTCATACAGCCTTTTATCAGCATCTCCCCTCTGCATCGTGAGCACAAACTGGGCAAGAGTCGCGATGAAGTGCGCGAGATGGCGCGTGTCGCGGTCGCTCATGCACGCCAGTTTACTGAAAATGTCGATTTTGCTCTCGAAGATACCACGCGTACCGAGCACGATTTTATTCTGGAGGTCTGTGAAGCCATTCTCGCCGAAGGCGTGCGTTTCGTGACGCTCTGTGACACGGTCGGTTTCGCGCTCCCCTGGGAATTCGGTCAGCTCGTAGCCGATGTGAAGCACACTTTCCCGGCAGTCCGCATCTCTGCACATTGTCACGACGATCTGGGGATGGCGGTCGCGAATGCGCTGGAAGGATTGCGTAATGGAGCCGAGCGCGTCGATACCTGCATCAACGGCCTGGGTGAACGCGCCGGGAATGCGGCCTCTGAAGAAGTCGTGATGGCTGTGCGCACACGCCGTGTCGATCTGGGCCTGGATGTGCGCGTCGATACTACGAAAATCGCCGAGGCCAGCCGCCTGATTGCTCGCTTATCCGGTATGCAGGTGCAGTGGACCAAGAGTATTGTCGGCCAGAACGCCTTCGCTCATGGCGGTGGCATTCATCAGGACGGTGTCCTCAAAGATGCCCGCACCTACGAAATCATGACTCCCGAATCCGTTGGCCTCACCGCTGCCGATCGCCGTCTGCACATGGGCAAACTCTCTGGTCGTGCCGCTCTCAACGCCCAGTTGCGCGAACTGGGCTATCAATTGGAAGAGGAACAATTGAACCGCGCATTCGCTATCGCCAAACTCCTCCTGACCCGGAAGCGCATCCTGGAAGAGCTCGACATGCGCTACATTGCCGATACTGCCTTGAATGGCAGGACACTGTGAAGTTGATACAAGAGAGCAAGATTTTGCAAGACAGCGTGAGCTATACTGATAGCATGAGCAAATGATTTTCTGGGCTGCTTTGTCGCATTATACGAAGGCAAGGATGTTTTGAACAGAGGATGGCAACGAGCGCTACTGCCGAGCAAATGAAGACGGTCTATGTGCGTGCTCTCAATCGTCAGTTGCGCTTCTCTCTTTTTACAGAGGACCTGTTTCAAACGGATAATGATGATGATAATCGCGCTGCGGTAAAAGCCCGCCCGCAAGAAGATCTCCGGATTGTCGGCATGGCGCTGTGGGCGGAAAAGAAGAGTGTGGACAAAGTGCTTCATGGACTGACTTTGCATCGCTAGTTGCTCCCTCAGTGAAATTGTGTGAGCTAGCGAGCTAAGTGGTGCGTACACAGATAGAAGCAGCCCTTCGGGATGTTCGCTTCTATCCTGCCCCGAGAACCTGAAATCTTGCTCAAGAAACTCTCCTCGCACAATTTCACAAAAAAGGCCCTTCAGAAATGATCGCCCTGGCCGATAAAAGAAATTAGGCCATCCTATCCCTTACACTCTGGTAGCCGAGAAAAAACGTAGGGACGCCATGGAGGCACGGAATGGCGTCCGGGAACTCGCACGATCCCGCTGGCACTTCAGACGTGGAGCGTCACCCACGAAAAGGCTCGCGATGCGCTCGTATTCTTCGCGAAAGCATATCTCACAGCCTCGATGTAGCCTGATGTAGCCCTGGTATCGCCTGAGTGTAGCACCAGTGTAGGGTCACGCATCCCATCAAATCCGTATTTGTGTAGGAAGTGTAGCCTTTTCGTAAAAATTCTTGTAGCGCGTCGCAAAAATGTCTAGCATAATTCCGATGTAGCCTGAGTGTAGCACCAGTGTAGGGTCATGCATCCCATCAAATCCGCATTAGTGTAGGAAGTGTAGCACTTTGAGTCCGCTTTCCCACATTCTTCAGGCCCTCATCAAATTCTCATAGTACTATGGTATATACGCTAAATCCTCTTTTTGAAAGTATTTGACAATATACCCTATATACAACTACAATAGCATAAGAATCACGATTGCTAGTAAATTATTACAAAATAACAGTTAACCGTTATCGAACATGGCAAATGCTCATCTCAAACGTTTTTTCCAGAAATCCGCTTTTCATGCAGACGTATCGTATCTTTTTTAGCTATCCGGAGAATGCATATGCTCATGCGCAATCGAAAAAATATCAATATTCTGCATCTGTACGAGCAAGGGGGGAATGATCTCCATCAGAAACTTGCTGGTCGTTTGCAGGCGGATCGCTATATAGATATTTTCCACCCTGGCAGAATAGCTCCTGGACTGAACACCTCTCAAGAGCTCAATACCTATGCAAATAATGCCGATATTATCCTCATCTTTTTTAGTTATGATTTCCTGACCTCAGATATTGCGCGCAGCGATGCCATGGCAACGGTTATCAGACGTCTTCAGGCACAAGAAGTTCGTGTCGTCCCTATCCTTATCCAACCAGTTGATCTCACACAAACGCCTTTTCATAATGTGCAGGCATTGCCCTCCGCTCATACCTCTTTTGATGAACTCTATGCTCGTGAAGAGCGTGAAAAGGCGGTGCAAGATATCGTTCGTGAGATCAGTAATCTCGCTTACCGTATCCGTATCGCGCAGTACGTCGAGGACGGTCATCAAGTTCGCGCCGATGAGAAGTATGCTGACGCGCTTGCTTCTTATAGACAGGCTCTTTTACTTTTGCAACGTCGCCCCTTTCGCGACCGCAATAAAGAACTCGAAGACCTTGAGTTTGAGCTCTATTGCAGCATCGGGGATATATATTCTTTGCTGAACCTTTTCCCTGAAGCTGCCGAAGCATATGGGCATGCCTCGCAACTCGATCTACAAAACGCTCTGATCTACGAACGTCTGGGGGATGTCTCTTTCAAACAAACAAATATAGATGAGGCTTTGCAATACTATAAACGCGTCTTCGAGCTGAAAGGCCCTGATGCCCGGCTTTACAAAAAAAATGCCGATTGCTATGTCGAGAAAGAAGCGTATCAAGAGGCCATTAGTTTCTATAAACAGGCTCAACGCTATGGTTCCGAAGATGGCTCTATTCACAGGAGCCTGGGCGATTGCTACTTTCATTTGCAATCATATGAAGAAGCACTCGGAGCTTATAGACAAGTTCTACAATCGACTCCCGATGATGTCTATTGTCTCAAACAAAGCAATCTTTGCCTGGAGCAGCTTCGTATCGCTCATCTATCTGGCAACCAGAGGACGAATGAGCCGTTGCCGATTGGGTTACAGACAAGAGATCTGAAATTGGAGACAGGCGAATTACAGGCGAGCGAACAAAAGCCCGCAAAAATCTCGCTTGATGGGGAAAAAGAATCTTCTCCTCCGAAATCATACTTCAGCTTTCTTCTTCATCTTTCAAAACGTACAGTCGTCATCATCTGTCTACTCTTGTTTCTGCTCATTTTCGCGCCAATCCTGTTTATCGTGCGCAACAATCCCGCTTCTCATTCTGGCGACGGTAGAACGGTTCCTGATCCTATCAGCGTGATCTCTCAGGATGGTACTCTGGTGGGAATGAGCGATGGTCGCTATGTGTTTGATACGAATCGCACTGATGGAACTACCAAGCTTGCGGCTGCGGAGCAGATGCGTAAAAAGAATTTTGTTGGGGCCAGTCAACTCTTTGAGGCTGCTAGCAAGAATGATCCAGGCGATGCTGAGGCCCTGATTTACCGCGAAGATCTTCGCGTTTTAGCCTCGCAAAGGCCCTATATTACGCTTGTTGTCACAACCGTATTTTCGGCAAATGATGTTCCCATCAGTCAGGCAACTTTACAGGGAGCCTATGTGGCGCAAAAAGAATTCAATGATGGCTTCAAGCTCCATAATAACTATCAGGTGTATCTCTTAATTGCAAACTCAGTCAGTGGGCAAAAAAATGCGTCGACGACAGTAAAGGTTGCGCAACAAATCGTTACCCTTTCTCAGAAGGATAAGACGTTCTTCGCTATGGTCGGTTGGCCTTATAGCGTAGATATGCAGGCGGCTTTACCTGTTCTAAAGCAGCATACGATTCCTGTTGTTTCTGCCATTGCTTCCAGCGATGCATTGTCGGGAAGTTCTCCGTATTTCTTTCGTACCTGCCCTACCAACACTGCGTACGGTATTGCCGGGGCTAACTATTCCATCAATACGCTGCATGCGAAGCGCGCTGTGATTTTTGTAGATCCGCACGATTCCTATAGCGGAACCCTGGCTGACGCGTTTAAAAAACAGTTCGAGGCTGATGGAGGTGTGGTGGTGAGGACTGAAAATTATACGGCTCGCGATCCTTCTACGATCCCTCCTCTGTCCGATATTCCAGCCAATCTATCGTATGATCTGATCTATTTCTCAGGGATTGCCAGCGATATCAGCGCTTTCCTGACGAATTTGCCTCCTGGCAATGTGCCGATTATGGGCGGATCTGGTTCCTATCTGCTCGGCGATTACCGGGAGAGCGCATTACCTCAGTTGACGCGTTTACATTTTACGTCGCCTGCCTATCCCGATGAGTGGACCATTCTCGGATTGGACGCTTATACACCAGCCTTCTTCAGAGAGTATCCTCACGATTTTGATCCTTCAGGCAAATCTCCAAACGCGTATGGGCATGGTCGTCCTACATATGAGTCCATTTTAGCCTACGATGGGATGCTTGCTCTTTTGACCGCTGCTAACAACGCTTTAGCTGATCCCGATCATCGTTTGCTCTCTCCCCAAAATGTTCGTTGGGGGCTCACACAAATCAATCAGCAGCATCCTTTGGCCGGTGCGAGCGGACAGATCGCATTTGATGTGCATGGCGACCCTGTTGATAAGGCCATTCTCAGCGTCCATGTGGTTCAGGATGGCTCTTCTCAGTTTTTTAAGATGGATTCACTCATTCAAGGCAAGTTGAGCTAATTCTTCTTACTTTGCCCCTGTTGTACATGCTGATATTTGCCGATACAGTATGATATAGAGAAATATAGAAGGTGAGAAACACAGGCACTGATTTTCTCCCTTCTGGCACCTCTCTGTTTGCTCAATATGTACGAGTTGTCTATGTGCTCATAGTCGCAACGCAGGTTACGAAATCTTCTTTATGCAGTATAATAATAGGACGTGTCTTCAACAATCTAGCAAATTGAATCCAGGAGTAGTGGTAATTATGCCAAAAACTATGTTTGAAAAGATCTGGGATGCTCATGTGGTGCGCGATGTTCCAGGTGAATCCACCGTGCTCTACATCGATCGCCATCTGGTGCATGAAGCTACCTCGCCTCAGGCCTTTGCTGGTCTCCGTATGGCCGGTCGCTCTGTTCATCGCCCCGATGCCACGGTTGCCGTTCTTGACCATAATGTTCCTACGGTCAGTGGCCGCCGCATGCTTGATGTGGTAGACCGCGAGAGCGAGCTTTGTATTACTACTATGGAGCAGAATGCACGCGATTTTGGCGTCACTCTCTTCGATATGAAGGATGACCACCAGGGTATCGTGCATATCATTGGCCCTGAACTTGGTGTGACTCTTCCGGGGATGACGCTGGTCTGCGGCGATTCGCACACTTCCACTCATGGCGCCCTTGGCGTTTTTGCTATCGGTATTGGTACCAGTGAGGTCGAGCATGTGCTGGCGACTCAGTGCCTCTTGCAGCACAAGCCGAAAACGATGAATATTCGTATCGAGGGAAAACTTGCCCCGGGTGTCACGGCGAAAGATGTCGCTCTGTATACCATTGGTCAACTCGGCACCGGCGTCGGCACCGGCCATGTGATTGAGTTCAGTGGTTCGGCGGTTCGCAATCTTTCGATGGAGGGACGTATGACCCTCTGCAATATGGCGATTGAGGCCGGTGCTCGCGCTGGTATGGTTGCCCCCGATGAGACGACGTTTGCCTATATCAAGGGTCGTCCTTTTGCTCCTCAGGGTGAGTTGTTTGATCAGGCGGTTGCTTCCTGGAAACAACTTGCCAGTGATCCTGATGCTCGCTTTGATGCCGTGCATGAGGTCGATGTTACCGGCCTGGGTCCTCAGGTGACCTGGGGCACGAATCCCGGTATGGTGGCAAATGTGGATGGACAGGTGCCCGATCCAGCCCTGGAGAGCGATCCCCTCAAGCGCCAGAGCTATGAGCGCGCTCTGCAATATATGGGCCTGAGTGCGGGCCAGAAGATCAGTGAGATCCAGGTCAATACGGTCTTCATCGGCTCCTGTACCAACTCACGCCTCGAAGATATTCGTATGGCTGCTCAGTATGTCAAAGGCAAGCATGTCGCTCCAAATGTGCGTGCCCTGGTGGTGCCCGGTTCGATGGGGGTACGCCGCATGGCTGAAGAAGAGGGCCTGGCTGATATCTTCCGCGAGGCTGGTTTTGAGTGGCGCGAGGCTGGCTGTAGTATGTGTATCGCGATGAATGGTGATCGTCTTACTGAGGGCGAACGCTGTGCCTCGACGAGCAATCGCAATTTCGAGGGTCGCCAGGGCCGTGGTGGTCGTACGCATCTGGTCAGTCCTGCGATGGCGGCTGCTACTGCCATTGCCGGTCACTTTGTCGATATTCGCGAGCTGTAAATACATAGGCCGTTCTAGCTGGAGAAAGAATAAGAACCGTGGAACCATTTGTTACGCATACCGGTCTGGTCGTTCCTCTGGACCGCACGAATGTCAATACTGATGAAATTACGCCTGCGCGCTTTTTGAAGACGATCAAGCGCACGGGGTTTGCCAATGCTCTCTTTGCGAACTGGCGCTTTCTTAATGACGGCTCTGCTAATCCCGATTTCGTGCTGAATCAGCCGCGTTACGAGGGCGCAAGTGTTCTGCTGGCTGGCGATAATTTCGGCTGTGGCTCTTCTCGTGAGCATGCCCCCTGGTCCCTTCACGATTATGGCTTCCATTGCCTGATTGCGCCCAGCTTCGCCGACATTTTCTATAATAACTGCTTCAATAACAGTATTTTGCCTGTGACCCTTGATGAGGCGACGGTGCAGGAGCTGATGGCCGAAGCTCAAGCCAATGAGGGGTATCAACTCTCTATCGATCTCGCTGCTCAGACGGTGACGACTCCCTCCGGTCGCGTCCTGCATTTCGAGATCGATGCGTTCCGCAAAGATGCTCTGCTCAAGGGCCTGGACAATGTTGGCTGGACGCTCTCTCATGGCGATGAAATTGCTGCCTATGAGGAACGCCGCAAACACGAGGCCCCCTGGCTCTTTAGCGCCAGCGCTCGCTAAACCCCTCTCACTATCTGGTCGCGTCAGTTGCTGATTCGACCAGATACCCTCTCTCAATTGATATTTACCTCCTCTATGTCGTAATCTGATGACATAATATGATACGCTGTGGTATTGTATTTTCATGTTTCGGCGATATTTACTCTGTTCAGCAACAATGTAGTATGCAAAGGAGCACATCGTGACTATTCAGCAACTCGATTCAGGTATGATTGCTCATCAGGTTATTGATCCAGAGGGGAATGTGGTGGGCACTCTCCCCGATCTCTCACCCGAACGCTTTGTACAGCTTTATCGTGCGATGCAGCTTGCGCGCGCTTTTTCTTATAAAATTGTTGCTCTACAGCGCCAGGGCCGTGCTACGACTTTTGGTCCCTTGCTTGGTCAGGAGGCGACCTCTGTCGGTCTGGCTGCCCCTTTGCAGCCTCAGGACTGGCTGACGACTTCGTATCGCGAACTTGCCTCGCTGCTTGTGAAGGGTATCCCTCTCCAGACGCTTGTTTACAGCTTTCGTGGTTTTGCCGCAGCCTATCCTGCCGAGGTTCATTGTCTGCCCATTCAGATTGTCATTGGCACGCAGATGCTCCATGCTGTAGGTCTGGCGATGGCGGCGAAGATTGCTGGTGAGCCTGCGGTCGCGGTCGGTGTCTGCGGAGATGGCGCGACCTCTGAGGGCGATTTCAATGAGGCGCTGAATTTCGCGGGCGTTTTTCAGGCTCCGGCGGTGCTGGTTGTGCAGAATAATGGTTGGGCGATCAGTGTTCCTCGCGAACATCAATCTGCTGCTTCAACGCTGGCGGCTCGTGGTGCTGGCTTTGGTGTTCCCTCGGTTCTGGTTGATGGCAACGATATTCTCGCTGTCTACGCGGTGATGCAGCAGGCGGTCGAGCGTGCTCGGGCCGGTCATGGTCCCACGCTTATTGAGGCGCTGACCTATCGTATGGGGGCTCATACGACCGCTGATGACCCTACACGCTATCGCGACCCAGCCGAGGTGGAGGCCTGGCGTGCTAAAGATCCCATTATCCGTTTTCGCCGCTTCCTTCTAGATCGCGGCATTCTGGATGACGAGCTGGACCGCCAGTTACTGACGGAGGTTGAGACTGAAATAAATGAGGCGGTAAGTGCTGCGGAGGCTCTTCCTGCTCCTGCGCCCGATGCCTTTTTTGAGACGACACAACTCGATCTCTCGCCCCGCCTGCAAGCACAACGCGCAGAGATGTTGCGCTACGTCCCAGATCTCTCGTAGGGGTGGGGTTTATCTCCGTTCGCTGTCGGCAACCACGATGTTGGGCGGACACGACCATCCCTTGTAGGGTTACAAGAGTACCCTATACATTGGACGACGCAAGGAGAGAAACAGGCATTGACCCTCTCGAAGAAAGAGAACAGGTAGGGGCAGCGCTTTATGCCTGCCCGGCAGCGGCAACGAATCCGCTCGACGTCCTGCCGAATGTTTGCCACTGTATATTAAACAAAGCTGTTTGCGACAGGAGAACTATACAATGCAGTTGACGATGGTTGAGGCTTTAAATCAAGCCCTGACTCTGGAGATGGAGCGCGATGAGCGCGTGGTGATGTGCGGCCAGGATATCGGCAAGAACGGTGGCGTTTTTCGTGTCACGGATAAGCTCCAGCAGCGCTTTGGCGAGAAGCGCGTCTTCGATACGCCGCTCTCAGAGTCTGCGATTATCGGCAGTTCGGTCGGGATGGCGGTATACGGTCTGCGTCCTATTGCTGAGATTCAGTTTGGCGGTTTTCTCTACGTCTGTATGAATCAGCTGGTGACGCAGGCTGCTCGTATGCGTTCGCGTAGCGCTGGCGTGTTCGGTTGCCCGCTGGTCGTGCGTGCTCCTTATGGTGGCGGTGTGCGTACTCCCGATCTGCACTCCGATAGCCTGGAGGGACTTTTTATGCAAACGCCCGGCCTGAAGGTGGTGATCCCCTCCAATCCTTACGATGCAAAGGGACTGCTTGCCTCTGCGGTTGCCGATCCGGACCCGGTGCTTTTTCTCGAAAATATCAAGCTCTATCGCTCTTTCCGCCAGGAGACGCCCGAGGACTACTATACGCTCCCTCTGGGACAAGCAAATATCGTGCAGCCTGGAGATGATATCAGCGTCTTCGCGTATGGCGCAATGATTCCCGTTGCCCTCGAAGCCGCCCAGCAGGCACAACAGGAGCTAGCGATTAGCGTTGAGGTAATCGACCTCCGCACAGTCTGGCCCCTGGATGAGGCCTGTATCATCTCCTCCGTCGAGAAAACCGGTCGCGCGGTGATTGTACACGAGGCCCCCCGTGCTGGTGGCGTTGGCGCTGAAGTCTCCGCCATCATTAACGAGCATTGCCTTTATTCATTGCTCAAACCAATCGAGCGGGTGACCGGCTATGACACGCCTTACCCGGTACCCGGCCAGGAAGACTATTATCTTCCCACCACCGCCCGCGTTCTAGATGCGCTCAAACGCGCCATAGAACCCTGATCCTGGGCGTTGTTTATCTGCGGTCAGCAGACGGTATCCATCCCGTAGAGGCGCGGTTTATCTGCGCCCGCGTCGACCAACGCAAAACCCCTCGTAATAAAGGGGACCGCCTTGCAAGACGTTTCTCTCGATAATTTATTAAAAAGGAGCTATCGTTCAATGTCTGATGTCCTGCTCATCTCCGAATACGACCCGCACTGGCCTGCTCAATTCGAGGAAGAGAAGGCCAGCATCCAGGCGGCCATTGGGAAATATGTGAGAGCTATCGAGCACGTCGGCAGCACATCCGTCCCGGGTCTGGGTGCCAAAGCCGTACTCGATATGTTGATAATCGTGCACGATCATACGCCAATCCCAGACTGTGTACCCTCTCTGGAACAACTGGGCTACGAATATCGTGGTGAGGCTGGTGTCCCTGGTCGGCATTTTTTTCGCAAGCCGCCTCTCTCGGTTTCAGGATTTGAGCGAACTCACCATCTCCATCTCATCGATTTCACGGACGAGCAGGGTCGTGTCGAGGGCGAGAGTCAACTCCTGTTTAGAGATTATCTGCGTCGTCACCCTGAGCATGCCAGAGACTATGTTCGGCTCAAACAAGAATTGGCTGCTCGTTTTGGCAATAATCGTAATGGTTATACCGATGGCAAAACCGCTTTTGTGCTTGCCACCGTGGAGAAGGCCCGGCAAGAGAATGAATGATATACCTTCGTAGGGACACGATGCAGCGACATGGAATTATGTCCTACCGTAGCGGCATCGATCTCCTCGAAGAAACAAAACAGGTAGGGGCAGAGCTTGATGCCTGCCCGAACAGGTAGGGGCAGGGCTTGATGCCTGCCCGAACAGGTAGGGGCAGGGCTTGATGCCTGCCCGAACAGGTAGGGGCAGAGCTTGATGCCTGCCTGCTGCCTGCCCGGAGGGTTGTTATGCAAGAATTCAAATTACCAGATCTTGGCGAGGGGATGCAGGAGGCCGAAATACGGCGCTGGCTCATTCAGCCAGGCGATACTGTCGCGCTGGATCAACCCATGCTTGAGGTGGAGACCGACAAGGCAGTGGTTGAGATCCCTGCGCCTACCGCCGGACGTGTGCAAACGATCCATGTCAAAGAGGGAACTGTGGCCCGGCTCGGCGAAATACTTGTCACTTTCGATGTGCCTGCTCAAGCCACCGCTCAAACTACTACGCGCGAGCAGACTCAACCCGTCAATAATCGTCTCGTTGCCGCAGCATCTTCCCCTTCTCAGCGGAACGGCGTCTCCACAAGCGGGCGCCGTGTGCTCGCAGCCCCCGCTGTCCGTAAGCGTGCCTTTGAGCTGGATATCGATCTGAATCAGGTTCCCTCCTCACATCCCACCGGACGTGTTACCCTGGAGGATCTTCAACTGTACGCCGAGCGCCTGAAGCAGAAAATATCCTTCCCGCCCTCACCTTCGTCACCGCCCTCACCCTCGTCGCTATCCGCCAGTCAGCGGCCTACGCTGATGCCCTCAAGCAGTGCAAGCTCACAGGCCTCTTCCCCTGCAAAGAATGGTCATCGCACTGTAGAACCACTACCAGCTGAGGAGCGTCAGCCGCTCACGGGCCTTCGCCGTCGCATCGCCGAGCACATGGAGCACTCCTGGCGCACGATCCCTCACGCCACAGCCTTTGATGCGTTGGATGGTACCGAGCTGATTGCTCTCCGTCAACAGCTCAAACCACTTGCAGAACAGCGTGGCATACACCTTACCTATCTGCCCTTGCTGGTGAAATTGTTGCTGCCTGCGCTCAAAGAATTCCCGATCTTCAATGCCAGCCTGGACGAGGAGCGCCGCGAGATTGTGTATAAGCGCAATTACCATGTCGGTATCGCCACCGACTCTCCCGAGGGCCTGCTCGTGCCTGTGCTGCGCGATGCCGATCAGCTCTCAATCCTGGAGATTGCTGAACATCTGCAACATCTTATCGTGGGCGCTCAGAAGCGTGTGCTGACATTGAATGAGCTGACGGGCAGTACTTTTACGCTCAATAACATTGGCAGCTTCGGTGGTGGCAGCGGTACGCCGATTATCAATCATCCCGAAGTAGCTATTCTCGCGATTGGCCGCTTGCAGGAGCAGGCCATTGTGCGCGATGGGACGATCATACCGTGCAGTATGATGCCGCTTGCGTTATCGTTTGATCATCGTGTCATTGATGGTGCCCTGGCTGGTCGCTTCCTGGCGCGTTTCAAATCGCTGGTCGAACAGCCACAACAATTGTTGCTGGATTTGAGGTAGGGGCGGGGCTTGTCGCCGCCCGGCGTTTATCTTGCCCATGAAGCTGGAAAGAGAGAGAAATATGGTTGTCGGCGATGTTACAACTGCGGTAGATGTCCTGGTTCTTGGGGCCGGTCCTGCTGGCTATGTTGCTGCTATTCGCGCCGCTCAGCTCGGCCATGCGGTGACGCTGGTGGAGGCGGAACGTGCCGGGGGAACCTGCCTCCATAAGGGTTGTATTCCTTTGAAGGCGTTACTCTCCGCCTCTGAACGCTATCAGCAGACGAGCTTCAACGATCTTGCCACATTTGGCATCCACGCCGAAAGGGTGACGTTTGACTGGCCTACGATGCAGGCCTGGAAGCAGGGCGTCGTGAATCGTCTGGCCGATGGCGTGCGCCGCCTCATCTCAGGCCGTCGTATTGAATTGGTAAAGGGGACCGGCTGGTTTATCAATAACAAAGAAGTGCGCGTCGAAGGCGAATACGGTTCGCATCGTTTCAAATTCTCCCATTGCATTATCGCGACTGGAGCCGAGCCCACCGCTTGCGCCGATCTTCCCTATGATGGGGAACAGATCCTTTCGCCGGAGCAGGCGCTCAGTTTACCCACCTTGCCTGCAAATCTTGTGATCAGCGGAGACGATTATGTTGCCCTGGAGCTGGCGACAGTCTTTGCTCGTCTCGGCGTGAAGGTGAAGCTATGTGCTCCCGGCGAACAATTCCTGCCCGGTGTGGATCCCGTTGCCTTCCGTCTTGTGCAGGCAGGCTTGCGTAAGCTGGGGATTCAACTCGAATACAAGCAGACGCCGACTGCAATTCTTGAGCGTCCATTGCTGCTCTCGCACGGCGTCCATCCATGCACTGCCGGATTGCACCTTGCCGATGCAAATGTGCAGACCAACGAGCAGGGAGGCATCGTTGTCAATACGATGCTCCAGAGTTCGCAGCCGCAAATCTACGCTATCGGCGATTGTGCCACACCGCCCGGAGCTCAACCTTCCCTGGCGAGTCTGGCCATGAAGCAGGGAAAGATTGCGGCTGAAGTGATTGCGGGCCAGCGCGTCCAGTTTTCGCCGCTCGTTGTTCCGCATATTGTCCATACCACGCCCGAGCTTGCGACCGCAGGCCTTACTGCTGAGCAGGCCGAACATACCGGCTATCGTACAAAAGTCGGTCGTTTCCCGCTCGCTGCCAACGGACGTGCTCTGACGCTCGGCTGTGATGCTGGCATTGCGCTTCTCGTCGCTGATGCCACCAACGATGTTCTTCTCGGCGCTACCCTTGTTGGGCCCCGCGCTGGCGACATGATCGGCCAGCTCTCGCTTGCTATCGAGATGGGCGCTACCTTGACGGATCTTTCTGAGATTATTTTTGCTCATCCCAATCTCAGCGAAACCATCCAGGAAAGCGCAGATAATGCCCTTGGCTACGCGATTCACCTGTTGCCAAAGATATGACGCCTACTCTTCTATCCTCTCAAAGTGGAAATAAACGCTGAAGTATGTTATGCTAGCTTACAAGTACCCTATATGCAGTTGTTCTATGCTGCCCGATCTACTTAGACTTCCGAACACCTGGCTTGCGTCCACCGAAGAATGCAGGTATTGTTGGGTGTCCTTTGGGCGCATTCGTTTCGCTACCACTGCCCCCAAACGGTGGGAACTGGAACGAAGCATATATCGTGCGCCCGAAGGATCTGTCATTGCCATACTGACATGGCAGGAGGAAATCATGATTGAGATCCAGGGAAACAAAAAACGATCGTCCATTATGCAGGTGGCTTTAGCTAGCTGGATTGGTACCTCTATCGAGTGGTACGACTTTTTCCTTTACGGGACCGCTGCGGCGTTAGTCTTAGGTCCTCTCTTCTTCAGCCCAAATTTCTCTCCATTGGCCGCTCAACTATCGGCCTTCGCAACTTTCTGGGTCGGCTTTGCCTTTCGGCCTATCGGTGGCATTATCTTCGGCCACTTCGGCGATAGGGCTGGACGCAAAACGATGCTTATCCTGACGCTACTCATTATGGGATTTGCAACGTTTCTCGTCGGATGCCTGCCAACGTATAGCTCGATTGGCATCTGGGCTCCGATCTGCCTGGTTGTTCTACGTATGTTGCAGGGGATCGCGGTCGGCGGAGAGTGGGGCGGCGCGGTCCTTATGGCAACTGAACACTCCCCAGATCATAGGCGCGGCTTCTACGGCAGCTGGCCGCAGATGGGCGTTCCGACCGGCCTTCTCCTCTCATCTCTGCTGTTTAGCCTGATTTCCACGTCTTTCTCGAAACAGGCTTTCCTGGCCTTTGGCTGGAGAATACCGTTCTTACTGAGCATTGTTCTGGTGGTAGTCGGATTGTTCATCCGCCTGAGCATTGCGGAAACGCCCGATTTTGAACGTTTGAAGGCAGAACGGGCTGTGGTCAGGATGCCGATTATCGATGTTTTACGCCATTGGCGTAACTTCAAGTACGTTTTGCTTGCGGCTGGAGCGTTTATCGTTGTCAATGGCTCTTTCTATATCTACATCACGTTTAGTGTTACGTATGGCACTACGGTTCTGAATGTGCCAGCGAATGTAATTCTTAATGGAACATTGATTGCAGCCGCCGTGCTGTTCTTTGGCCTACCCCTGGCAGGAGCGTTAAGTGATCGCTTTGGTCGGCTACCAATCTATCTTCTCGGTGCGGCTCTCACGATCCTGCTCGCATTTCCCGTTTTCTGGCTTATCGACACCCGGTCCCCTGTCCTGATTGCACTTGGGCTCACCCTGGGCCAGCTTGCTAATGGGCTGATGTATGGACCACAGGCTGCCTTTTACAGTGAGCTGTTTGAGACCCAGATCCGCTATAGTGGCGCGTCGCTTGGCTATCAGGGAGCCTCTATCGTGGCTGGCGGACTCGCGCCATTTATCGCGACTGCACTGCTGGGAATCTTCGGCCATGTCTCCTGGCCCATTTCCGTCTATATCATTATTATGGGGATTATCACCTTCGTGAGTGCCTATCTCGCAGGTGAGACGCGCCACAGATCTGTCGTTGTTGAAGCGTCGGCAGTCTCCCCGGCGGAAATGTAACATCCGCGAGGATACTGCGTTTAACATTGGTAAAGAAGAATGCTCTTGTCTCTATCGCTCGCAAACCTGCTCGTCGTCATTTTTCCTGTGCTCTCCAAACAGGAAGCGGATCTCCATGCTGATCAAGAAATGATTGCACGAACGTTTATGCGTTGGGGATGAGACAAGGGCTTTCTTGTACGGCATTTGTCTGCACCTGAAAAATAAGCTCTGCGCTGTTATACAACCTCATTGTATGTCAGAAAACACGAACTTACCCGTCTCAACATGATTTATGTGAACCAGAGAATCCATGCTTGCAAGATTGTGTTTGACTGATGCTCGAGTACGAATTGGAGATCAGGCTAATAACGATATTGCGACAAATAATCTCTATGAAATGCTCCATATGAATAACTCCCCCTTGTTAAAAACAATGAACTCTACTATGATTGAAGTGGTTACTGTCTGGATAGAGAGTTCTATCTGCTATTAGGTAAAGGAGTACCTGTTCTTCATGACAACTCCATCATCGACGAATCCCGTGCGTATTGGTGTGATTGGTCTGGGTTATGCTGGCGAAGAAAGCCTGAAGGGCTATCAAAAGCTCCCAAATGTGGAAATAGTTGCGCTGGCTGGTCTGGAAGAAGATCGTTTGCACCAGCTCGGCCAGACATTTAACATCCCCCATCTTTATCGCGAGTATCAGGATCTGCTTGCTCGTGATGATATTGATGCTGTGAGTATCGCTGTGCCTAATTCATTACATGCTCCTATCGCGATTGCGGCTCTCGATCGGGGCATGCATGTGCTTGTGGAGAAGCCCCTGGCATGCACTGGCGACGAAGCTAAAACGATGGTGCAAGCCGCAATAAAAGCAAATCGTATCTTACAGACGGTCTTTAACCGCCGTGAGCGCGATGATATTCAGAGGCTCAAGCAGTATATTGATGAGATTGGCCTGGGCAAAATCTATTATGCAAAAGCTTATTGGATACGTCGTCGTGGCATTCCCGCTGCCGGGTCCTGGTTCGTCAATAAGCGCCTTGCAGGTGGTGGCCCTTTGATTGACCTGGGCGTTCATGTGCTGGATACTGTTCTTTTCCTGCTGAATGAACCAGAAGTGATAACGGTTTCGGCTTCGACGTATAATGAGCTCGGTTCGCGTGGCATAGGTACCAGTAATTATGTGAGCAGATTTAGCGCTGGTGGTACGATCAATGAGGTGGAGGATTTTGCCTCGGCGTTTATGCGTCTCTCGACTGGCGCTACTTTAACTCTGGAGGCTAGTTGGGCCACCCATAGCAGCTATGACGACGACTATGGTATTATTCTCTATGGATCTGAGGGGGGAGCTGAGGTGAAAGCAAAACGCAATACTTTAACCGATACGCTTCGTATTTATACGAATGTTGCTGGTGTGCCTGCTGAGGTTGCGCCCAAAGTTCAGGGCGGGGAATTCCATGCCGCTGTCACACGCCAGTTTGTAGAACGTATTACGAGCGGAAACTGGTCTCTCCATCAGGGCCATGATGGTTTGCGCCGCGCTCGTATTATTGATGCCTGTTATGCTTCCGCTCAACATGGGCGTGAAGTTGTTCTCGATCGAGAAGAATTGTAGGATTTTAATTTATGGAAACACCTCGTCGTCCAATCGCTCTTATTACTGGTGGCTCTCGTGGTATCGGCGCTGCTACTACGCTTGCTCTGGCACAACGGGGCTACGATGTTGTCATTACCTATCGCAATAAAAGCGCGCGGGCGAACGAGGTGGTTGCCGCGTCTACACGCTATGGTGTTCGTGCTCTGGCTGTGGCCTGCGATATTACGCAGCAGGAGCAGGTGACCGAGCTTTACCAGACGATCTCGTCGTGGAGTCAGGGACACTTCTCTTTGCTGGTCTTGAATGCCTCGGGTGGCATGGAGCGAGATCTGCTTGCTGCTGATCCCGACTATCCCATGCATATCAACCGCGATGCGCAACTCTTTCTCGTAGAGGGCGCACTCCCGCTGCTGAGCAATGGCGGTGATATCGTTTTCATCACCAGTCATTGGGCACATCTCTACGGTCAGATCAAACAACTGCCCGATTACACGTTCGTTGCCGAGTCCAAACATGCTGGAGAGCAGGCGTTACGCGCACGTCTCCCCGAGTTCACTGCGCGCAACATCCGCTTGCTCATTGTAACCGGCGATCTCATTGCAGGCACGATCACGCCAAAGCTGCTAGAACGTTCTGCCCCGGGTCTGGCGGCTCAACGTATCAGCATTGCAGGCACGCTCCCCACTGCCGAAGAGATGGGCGAGATTATCGCTGCTTCCGCCGTCGATCCTGCCCTCCCAAGCGGCCATGTTGTCGTCGTAGGTGGCACTCTGGAATCTCTGCCACTCCGCTAACAGATGTGGCATGCGACATTCTGTGATGCCGCATGCCCTTGCTAATTTCTATATGTGCCTCCAATTTTTTCCTCACCCTTCAATGATAAATCCCAACTTGAAGAAGAAACATGTAACGTAATGTTTTGCCGGGTAGTAATTCATTAACTCTGCCCAAATTTCCTATAAAGATTGTAGCTCTTCCTAATATTCTTTATACTTTATATGCTGAGGAAGGTCGTGTGCAACAATAAGGTTCATATCAGGCTGTTTTAGTAAAGAATAAAATCAGGAGAATTCATGTATGCGTTGTCCCCACTGTAGCACTAACCTTGCTCAGGACGTTTCCTTCTGTTATACATGTGGCAAGCTGATGCGCGCGCCACATGGTGAAACTGAAATATCGGAGCATGCTGAAACTCTCCGTTCGACTCCCCTACCCTCTGATCCTTACTTCCCTCAACCGCCAAACTACGATGGAGCACGGATCGGTGTAGCAGACAAGCAGAATCTTTACGCACCTCCGATACCACCACCGCATCGCCGTTCTTCTGCAGGTTTTCTCAAAAATCTTTTCATTGGCATAGTTGTGATCCTCCTGTTGAGTGGCGGCCTTGCTGGTTTCTTGCTCCTCAAACAAAGAGCACTATCTCCATCGGTATCTCACTCTGTGAGACCATCGGTATCTCACTCTGTGAGACCAACGGCAACTCCTCAACCAATCATTCGTAACACCACACCGACTGCGAACACCATCTCCCAATTTCTCCCTGGCACATGGACACTGTGCGCCTTAGAGACCGCGACTTGCTCATTTGGTGGAACAATGACTGTTGCCTTTGGTGCAAATGGCTCATTTAACTATGCCACCAGGAGCAACGGAACAGCCTGTACCCATGAGATTTTTGGCGATCCACTCTATGGAACACATAAAGCTTGCTATATAGAGGCGACTCCGCTAACTACGAATGTATGGGCCCGATGTGCTGCCGAGACCGCGACTTGCTCTTTTATCGGGACGATGACCGTGGCGTTTGGCGCAAATGGCTCATTTAACTATGTCACCAGGAGTAACGGAACAGCCTGTACCCATGAAATCTTTGGCGATCCACTCTATGGAACGCATAAAGCTTGCTATCTGATTTCACCCCCTACCAGTGCTGCAACGTGGAACTCATGTGCCACCGAAAACAGCACCTGCTCTTTCACTGGCAAGCACGAAGTGGCCTATGGTGCCAATGGAAAGTACTTCTATGGGAGCTTTACCAGCGGAACAGCCTGTACCGACAGTATCTTTGGTAATCCAGCTTCCGGAGTTGCGAAGACCTGTTACTACCAGTAGTGACAGGTCGGCAAGAAAACATCCACACGGGAAGCACGACCAGATTACTTTCTTCTCTCGTTAACCCAAACTGGTAAAAGCCCCTGAAAATGTTGGAATTTACCCTTCAGAAAATCTCCGGTTTGCCGATTATTATTCTCAGATGATGTATGTGAGTGCGAAAAAAATATGTGTCAAATCACACTTACATGTGCAAACTATTCAGGCATACTTTGCCGAAACGTTCGAAATAGATGACTCTGTTCCGGATGAATTCCTTCCATCCAGTTACTAGAACTGATCATATCAGCAGTCGCAAGAGTGAAAAATGAAAATATCGATAAGAAAGGAGGTGATAAATACTATGGGAAAAAGTGGATCTGGAAAATCAGGAGGTTCGTCGAAAACAAGCATGACACCCAAAGCTGCTGCACGCATTCAGAGCGCAGGCGATCGTCATCCAAAGAGCGAGACGGCAAAAAGTGGGTTTGCTTCTCGTGCGCAGTGTGTGGCGGATAAAGGTGCAGAGAAAGGGAATAAGTAAAAGCCAAGATTATTC
Source organism: Ktedonobacteraceae bacterium (assembly GCA_035493895.1). Taxonomy (GTDB): domain Bacteria; phylum Chloroflexota; class Ktedonobacteria; order Ktedonobacterales; family Ktedonobacteraceae; genus DATJHM01. The sequence continues at coordinate 71,078 of DATJHM010000198.1, read as the reverse complement.
TTAGTTCGCTTCTACTGTGTTGAGTAAGGCGGCGCTGCGAAACTAATTCGCAGCCCCTCTGCACCGCTTTATAGCATTTCCAATCTAAAAACTCTTGACTTCTTCTCTCTATTTTAATATACTTCTAATTAGATGTTAATCTAATTAGAAAGAGAGGAAAATATGCCGCAGGATGAATTCCAGGCTCTGCTCCAGTTTTTTAAAGTGCTGGCCGACGAAAATCGCCTGAAACTGCTTGGTATCCTGGCTGCTGGCGAGCATAGCGTCGAAGAACTGGCCGCTCTCCTCCAACTTCGTGCACCGACCATCTCACATCACCTTGCAAAGCTCAAAGAGCTGGATCTGGTGAATATGCGCTCCGAGGGGAATACGCACTATTACCGGTTGGATGCTGAAGCGTTACGTAGAACAAATAAACAATTATTGACGCCCGAAAAAATGGCTTCGTTGGTGCAGGATGTTGAGGGGGACGCCTGGGAGCAAAAAGTGCTCAGAGATTTTTTTGAAGGTTCGCGCCTGAAAGAGATCCCGGCCAGTCGTAAAAAGCGCTCGGTCATCTTGAAATGGCTTGCCAACCAGTTTGCATACGGAACGCTCTATAGAGAGCCTCAGGTCAACGAAATCATTCAGCGTTACCATGAGGACGCCTCTGCCCTACGTCGCGAATTGATCAGCACAAAAGAGCTGCTCATGCAGCGCGAAAATGGTTTCTACTGGCGTATTCCGTCAGGCGAGAACTGGCGCTCGGCCATGTTGCGTTCCATCGATCGGCAACCCTTGCAAATCTGGCTCGGAACTCCGCACGGCTCAGGTCCATTCCCCACCATTTTGGAACTACACGAAGACCCGGACTTTACGCAGCCCGATTGGCTCTCACCCCTTGCCCAGACCTGGGTCGAGGCTGGTTTTGCCTATATGGTCATCAACTATCCTGCGCCCGCACCCGGGAGTTATGCCCTGAGCTTTCGCGAACGTATCGCTGGCAATCCCGGAAACTGGGAACTGGAAGATCTGCTCACTGCCCGTTCCTGGTTACTCGAACGGAACATTGCCGATCCCAAACGTATCCTGCTCATCGGCTGGTCTTATAGCGCCTTTGTCGTCCTGCTGGCGATGGGTAAGACACCCGAAATGTGGTCAGGTGCTATCGCCGGTGCCCCTGTAATCGATTGGTTGCAAGAGTACGAAATAGCTTCTAACAAGACCAACTTGCAAGCGCTCTTTTCAGGTTCGCCAGAGGAGAAGCGAGCTCAATACGTAACAAGCTCACCAGTTGAGCATGCAAGCGGTATACGCGCACCGCTTTTGCTCCTGCAAAGTGAAAATCTCTCCTCTGTGCTACAGGAGGGGGCGGACCGCTATATCGCGGAATTACGAGAGCGTCAACCACTGTCCACGCTACACCGCTATGCTGGAAAAAATCTGTTTGCTATTGAGCAGATGGTTGCACAACACAAAAACATGCTGAACTTTGCTCGTCGTATCGTATAGTCATTTCTCTGGAGGAGGCAATGCACACCACTGATTCGCAATTCGCTGAAGAGACGCTTGTCCTTGCCACGCGTCTGCTCACCGAGCAATTTAGCGCTCCAGTACGCCTTGGTGAGCCACAAAATAATAGCGGCAGCAATCGCGCACGTGTCTATCGCTGTCACGTGCTGGAGGGCCCGGCATCAACTCCAACAAGCGTAATCGTCAAGCGAGCCTATACGGTTCCGCCTGCTCAATATAATCCCGATAGCAACACCATGCCAGCCTGGACCTTTCTCAATGAGCTTGCCAGTTTACAGTTTTTACGTCAGTATGTGCCGGAAATATCCTTTGTCCCCCGACTGTATTGCGGTGATCGTGCATCTGGCATCATGATTATGGAGGATCTTGGTTCTGGTAAACGCCTGGATCATCTCCTCCTCGGCAATGATCCGCAGGCTGCGGAACAGGCCCTGCTTGACTATGCCCGGGTTCATGGTATCCTGCACGCTCAAACTATTGGGATGCAGGATAGCTATCTCCGTATTCGTCGGCAACTGGGACCAGTAGAGGAGGCATCTGGCTACTATCATAACTACGAGTGGCTCGACGCATCACTCTACCGAACGGCAAGCTTATTGGATGTCACCCCTGTGCCGGGCGTAGGGGCAGAATTACGTCGGCTCAAACATGCCATGGAGCAGCCCGGGCCATTCCTGTCCTTTGTGCAGAGCGATGCTTGCCCTGACAATTGCTTGTATGCCAATGGCCGTTTGCATTTGCTCGATTTTGAGGGTGGCCGCTTTGACCATGCATTGAAAGAGGGAGTGTATGGACGTGTGCCTTTCCCTACATGCTGGTGCGTCTATCGTTTACCACCCCATCTCGCACTTCGTATGGAGGAGATCTATCGAAAAGAACTGGTGAAGGGGTGTAGCGAGGCTGCCGACGATAAGATATTCTATCGTGCTGTCGTCGAGTCGTGCGCATTCTGGATGCTCGACTTCTTTCATACATTCCCTCTAACAAAGCTCCTGGCGCAGGATTACAAAGATGCAGCCGCAACTGCTCGCCAGCGTATCATCATGCGTGCCGAACTTTTAGCGCAAACGATCGCACAATTTGAGCACCTGGAAGCTATCGGCGCAACCATACAGCATACCCTGGAGAAACTGCGTGTATTGTGGCCTGAAGCGACTGAAATTGCTTGTTATCCAGTATTCGATACAACCATATGACAGGAGGGGAACATGAATAATACACGATGTCCCTCCCAGCCATCTCGCCCTGATGCAGAGGTAGGGACCGGACTTTATGCCGGTCCACGGCCCCCCCCGGCCATCTCGCTCTCTTCCTATGCGTGGGTCTCCGTTGAGGCCCCACGCATGTTTTCGATCTCGTTTCGAAGCGAGAGCAACGAGCTATCCAGATGGTCAACCTGTTGCTGTATCGTCGTCGTTTTCTGTTGCTCTGAGCGCACGAAGCGTGTATAGGGCGCAATAGCATCCTGGACGCGACTCAGGGAATTGGTCAGCTCTTTTTTGAATTGTTCTTCAAGCGAGCTATGGAGCCGGAGGCGCAGTTCTTGCATCTTGGTATCAAAATCCAGCTTGGCGCGTTTCCTACGTGCTGGAATAATGTAGAGTCCCAGACCGAGTAACAGCGTTCCCGCGAGAATACCGGTAACGTCAGCGGCAGCAGTGCCTGCGAGCGCAACGATTGCCGCTCCCAGACCAATCCCTCCTGCGCCAGCCAGCGCCGTTTGTGCGACGGCATTGCGCATAGACTGCGAGAGTTCGGTCGATTCAGTCTCGTGATCGTAGGTCGTGACGACATTGCTGGCGGTACGTGCCACCGATTGCAGCAGCGTTCTGCGGTTAAAATCAAACTGGCGCGTGACGCTGCCGATCATGGCTTCATCGCGTCTGAAACTGCTCTGCCGTCTCCGTTCGAGATATTCCATGATGTCCTGCCAGAGCCGATGCTCATGCTCGACCAGCCAGTCGATCAGCTCTTGCACTGCCAGATCGATCCGCTTGTCACTTTCTCCAATGACGACGCGTCCGAACTCTTCACGGATGCGTTGTCCTTGAATGAGATCAAGGATGCGCCCCAGACGGATGGTGTCATCAAAGAAACGGTCGCCCCGGTTGCGCATTTCCAGCACGATATTCTCGATTTCGCTGAGACGATGGCTGAAGTTCATCTTCATATCTTCGCGATAAAGCCGCAACTGTTCTTCAATGGTTCCGACGGTATGCGCATCTTCGGCAAGCAAACTGGCCCGCTGCTGAACCGCACTTTTCGTCTGAGCCAACAATCGCTGCATGACGCCCAACGGACTGAGCAATTTCAGGCGTACGCGCTCCGTTTCATCCAGTGTGCGGAACAGATGGTTTTCGAGCGCACCGAAGCGACTCTGCTCCCAGAGCCCGATGGCATCATGACCGACAGCTTCTCGCGAGCGAGCTGCAAGAAGCGCTGAGACGGGAAAGATCTGCGGCTCAAAACCAAGCAACTGTTTACAATTCTCGCGCACAAAATGGAGCACCTGATGCAGCGCTGCGGGAGTACGCAGGAGATCGATCTTATTTAAGATGATGATCACTTTTTTTCCCCACGCACGTACTCGCTCCAGAAAAAGCCGTTCGCTCTCGGTAAAAGGTCGATCAACCGAGGCGATAAAAAGGATCAGATCGCTGCGTGGGACAAACTCTTCGGTCAGCCTCTCGTGCTCTCTCAATACGGCGTTGATGCCGGGCGTATCGACGATGCTGATGTCGCGTAGAAAATCGACTAGGTATGTAATTTCAAGGATGTTTCCCTCAAGCTGCCGCTGTTTGCTGGATTCGCCATAACGCACGACGGAGACCTGTCGCGTGGTCGGGATGACGCCCTCTTCCAGGACCTCTTCGTGCAATAATGCGTTGATGCAGGCAGACTTCCCGGCATTAAATTCGCCAACGGCCACCAGGAGAAAGAGATCATCCAGGGCATCGGTCACCTGACGGAGGGTGGCGGCATGCGCATTCGCACCCTCAAAATTTGCCAGACAACTCTGCAACTCACTCGCGAGCTGCCTCTCCTGTTCGAATAAGTCCCGTTGTCGATCCTGTAAGATTACTTTTGCCGCCATTGTGCGTCATCCTTTTCTTTACACCGGACAATCAGGCCAATTTTACTCTTCCCTTCTCTCTACGAAAATCTCAGGAGATAGTTGCTGTGGTACGAGGACTTTGAGCGCGCCTGGAGCGACTCTGATTACGGTCGGTGGGTAGCCCCTCGCTGTATGCCCCATTGCATCGCCGTCAATCTGGATCGCGATGGCCTGCCGGGTACGGATTTTGATCTCTTTCCCCGTTTCGTAACGTATCCACTGACTGCGTTGTTGCTGATGATGGAGAAGCAGATCTTTGACCATCAGCAGCCGTTCCAGCCGACCTCGCTTGCGCACGATGCAAATATCCAGCAGTCCATCGTCGCATTTTGCCTGCCAGGTATATTTCATGGCTCCAGCGTAAAGTTGTGTATTACCAACGACGATCTGAAGTGTGTTGGCGCGAATGATTCGTCCTTCCATCTGGATGAAGCTGCGAAAGCCGTTGTAGCCAAAGCCAAGCCAGGTTGCCATTAATAAATAACCGAAGATGCCCAGGCGCTTGAGTGACTTTTTTTCGACGGCATGCGTGATTTCGCCATCGAAGCCGATACCAGCCATGAGCAGGAAATAGCGTTCGTTGATTTGCCCGAGATCGATATGTCTGATCTGCCCCTCTACGAGAACCTTGCGAGCCCCTTCGTTATCCAGGGGAATACCTACCTCGCGGGCCCACACATTGACGGTGCCGCTTGGCAATACTCCCAGGGCTGTTTCGCTTCCCGCCAGCTCCTGGATAATTTCGTTGATGGTGCCATCGCCGCCGACAGCCACGACGACCTCTATTTTTTGCTCGACGGCCTCCCGTGCCAGACGTTTTGCATCTCCCGCGCTCTGGGTCAATCGCAGTTCGGCATGCCAGCCATGCTCGTGGAGATAGTGCAGGGCGTCTTGAATCTGTTGCACATTTTGCAGGTAGTTGCCTGAGGTGGGATTGGCGATGAGGATCGCAGATGTGGCTGTATGCTTCGTCTCTGTCGCAGTTTTGAGCGTTCTTTCTTGCATCGTCGTTCCTTAGTTGATTGCTCTCATTTCATGAGATGGGGCGATACTATATTGATCAGTTTTGCTATCCTTTTTTTGTACGAAGTAGCCAGACCTCAGGTTAGAAGCGCTACTGGCTTAATCTACCCGTGGTACTCGCGCCAGGATTTCAGAGACGACTTCATAGTTAATGGTTCCTAAGCGTTCTGCGACGCGTTCTGCGCTTAAACTGGCTTCTCCCTGGCGTCCAATCAGCACAACCTCATCCCCCATCCTTACCTGGGGAATGGTGCTCACATCGACCATACATTGATCCATACAGACGCGTCCGAGCAAAGGAGCCTCCTTTCCGTGCAGTAGAACGCTGCCCCAATTTTGTGGCCCACGCCGAAAACCGTCTGCGTAGCCAACCGGTAACACCGCTATGAGTGTTGGCCGTTCGGTGGTGTAGGTGCCTCCATAGCTAATTTTTTCGCCCGCCGGGATCAGTTTAACCTGCGAGACCTGTGTCTTAAAAGAGAGGGCGGGCCGGAAGCCAGCGGGTAATTGTACTTCTGTCGAGGGGTCGAGTCCATAAATGGCGATACCGGGACGTACCATGTCGAAGTGCGCCTCGGGCTCGGAGATGGTTGCGGCACTGTTCGAGGCATGGACGATGGGTGGTCGCAGTCCCTCGCCTTCCAATCTCTGCAAGACGTTTTTGAAACGTGCTAACTGCCGCTGTATCGAGCTGCGATTGGCTGAATCGGCCTCGGCAAAATGCGTGTAGAGCCCCTCGAATTGGAGTCCTGGTAGCTCGGTGATTTCATGGGCCAGGGCTACGATTTCCTCGATCTGCTCGGCTCGTATCCCCAGTCGTGACATGCCTGTGTCAACCTTCAGATGGACTTTGACGGTCTTGCCAAGTGCCTGTGCCGCTCGTGAAAGTGCCTGTGCGCTCTCGCTGGCATAGATGGTGACGGTGACGTTCTGACGAATTGCTTCGCGCATCTGCCAGAACGGTACATAGCCAAATACGAGTATAGGTGCCTCGATTCCCGCTTCACGCAGGGGCGCAGCCTCGCTGACGGTTGCCACACCCAGCATGCTGGCCCCATTGTGCAGTCCGGTGCGCGCAACTTTGAGCGCTCCATGTCCATAGGCATCGGCTTTGAGGCTGATCATGACGCGGACATGCTCACCTACGAGACTTTTGATGCGCCGTGTATTATTGGCGATGGCGCTGAGATCAACTTCGATCCAGGTTGGTCGTTCAGGGCGCGTCATGACGATCTGTTTCCAGCCCGGCGTCTGCCGTACCAGCTGCTCGGGTGCGCTTTCTCGTTGCGCAAGCAGGCGCTCGGTGACCCGCTCCATGCGCATTCCTTCTGATCCTTTCAGGAGAATACTGTCCGCTTCGCCTTCTGGAACCTGTTGCAGAATTTCCAGTGCTGCCTGCGCTGCGTCCTCATGCGTCGACGTAATCGTGATGCGCTCACCGGGCAGACCGGCATTGCGTGCGGCTTCGGCAATCAAAGCGGCACGCTCTCCACGCGTAATCAAATAATCGGTGCTTCGCGCTGCCTCGCGCCCTACCAGACGATGTGCCTCTTCTTCATATGCGCCGAGTGCGAGCATATCTCCCATAATTGCGATACGACGTCTGGCTGGTAATATCTGCAAAGTTGCAAGACCCGCGATCATTGAGGCCGGAATCGCGTTATGTGTATCATCTAGTAAGCGTGCGCCCTGGCGCCCCTGCAATGGGTTGAGCCTCCCATTTTGCGGTCGTACATCCTCCAGGGCCCGCTGGATCTCTTTGTCACTCATGCCGCAATAGCGTGCAACGGTATATGCGGCCAGCATCGTCGCTGTATGATGTTGCCCCACGAGCTGGCTACTGAGAAGAAGCTGTTGTTCTGCCGCTTCCAGCGAGCTTGCCGGAAGGGTCAGGAGGCCGCTGATTCCTGTCCAGCTTGTGGTGACTTTTTGCAACTGTGAAGGGGTGAAGGGAAGATAGGTGACGTTCTCTTGCAATGAAGTGGGGAGATGTGAAAGCGTCGTTTGTGTCAATTCATCGTCACGATTATAAACGGCGATGCGCGGCCCGGTCAGGGAGAAAAAAAGCTGACTGAGTTCGTTTGCAAATTGCTCTGTGCTCCCGAAATCCTGGAGCTGTGCCGGACTGATGTTCGTCAGGACGCCGATCTGGGGCTGGGCGATTGCGCAAAGTTCTGCAATCTCGCCGGGATGGTCGCAGCTCAGTTCGACGACGGCGTATTCATGGCGCTCTTCTAAGTGGCCAAGCGAAAGTGGCAGGCCGAGAAGATCATTATAATTCTGCCAGCTCCGAAATGTGGCAAAGTTCTGGCTGAGGACGCTGGCAATGGCCTCTTTGGTGCCAGTTTTGCCCGCGCTACCGGTGACGGCGATGACGGTCGGTCGCCAGCGAGCCAGGATTGCCCGGGCGTAGTGCTGCAATGCCTGACGCGTATCTTCAACAACGACGATCGCGACCTGCTCCAGTTCTGTGCGTATCTCTGGGGCCAGGGCCTTCAGGTTCTGTTCTGCAACAAGCAGCCCTGCCGCACCTCGCTGTACCGCATCCAGCAGATAGTCATGTCCATCGCTCCGCTCACCCCGCACTGCTACAAAGAGTTCTCCAGGGATGAGTTGACGGCTATCATGGTTAAAGGTGGGAAAGTGGCTCTGTTTGCCGTGGGAGTGGAGCGTGCCGTGGGTTGCCTCTAGCAGATGTTCCAGATAGATCATTCGTCTTTATCCTATCGTGAAATGTCGAGTAAGCGAATACGTTGTGTGAAGCCTCCACGTGTTTGTTGGCGATAGCTTTTTTGCATAACGGACTCCTTATACAATAAGAACGTCGTAGATGGGTGGCGTTGTTACTTGCATTTAAGCATTTTTAGCAGCCTCAGCAGCTCTTTTTAACATACATTTTCTCTCTCTTACTTGTCAATGACAACAAACGCCAGGCCTCTGCTTGACTGTATTTGCTTCGTGTACTAGCATAGACATACAGGATCGTTTTTATACGTTTTCAGAACAACAGGCAGGAAATAAGCAATGAACAAATTGACACCTCAAGAAGCGCAGGTCATTCTCCATAAGGGAACCGAGCGCCCATTTAGCGGTGAGTACGATGAGTTTTTTGTCGACGGCACATTTATTTGTCGCCGTTGTAACGCACCGCTCTTCTCATCGGAAACGAAGTTTCATTCTGGCTGTGGCTGGCCCAGCTTCGATGAAAATTATCCCGATGCCGTCAAACGGATTCCCGATCCCGATGGCCGCCGAACCGAGATCGAATGCGCCAATTGCGGCGGTCACCTGGGGCATGTGTTTCTGGGCGAACGTCTGACGAAGAAGAATACCCGGCATTGTGTAAACTCTCTCTCAATCCGCTTCATTCCAGCAGGACAGGATTTGCCTGCAACCATTCACGAAGATAAGTAGGGTCTGAGGACAGGATACCTCCCTGTCCTGGCCCTTTCCTCCCCCTTCCTCACCTGTACATCTTTGTCTGCTTTTGTCTGCTGTTCGTTTTTTAATAAAAAATACCTGTTTTTACTTTGTCATGTATTTTTGTTATAAATGCAGAAATAGATATGTAAAGTATTCAAAATAACGCAAAAATCTTGTATACTGGTTACGTGCATCTTGTGCGACGTTTTTGTAGGAAGCGTAGAATGGGTAAAAGAGTGTGATTAATGCATTTATTTGCAATGAAAGGAAAAGGTGTAGCGATTGCAAACATCTTTTAACACATCCGCGCCCACAACGTCTGATGTCCAATCTGTGTTTTCGCGTTACTTGCAAAACATTTCTCAGGCTCTGCGTAAAGCGATAACTGAAGCCAGCGAGGCTGCACGCAGTATCAATGGAAGTGCATTTGCAACGTATTATGGGCAGATGCAGTATCATCTGGGTTGGGTCAATGAGGCTCTTGTCCCGGGAGGCAGCAATCCTGGCAAATTGTTGCGTCCTACCTTGCTCTTATTAGCCTATGAAATGACCACGGCCCATGAGGATGCATCAGGCACCTGCTATTTGCAGCGTGCTCTCCCCGCTGCGGCTGCTATTGAGCTCATCCACAATTTCACCTTGATCCATGATGACATTGAGGATGCAGATGCGGAGCGGCGACATCGTCCCACGGTATGGAAGGTCTGGGGAATTCCGCAGGCTATTAATGCTGGCGATGGCATGATTTTTGTCGCTCGTCTGGCTTTATGGAATGTGTTGGAGGAAGGGGTAAAGAGCGAGATTGCTGTTCGCCTGAGTCAGGTGCTCGACCGTACGGTACTCACGGTAACGGAGGGTCAGTATCTGGATATGAGCTTTGAAAACGTACTGCAAGTTTCCGTAGCGTGTTATATCGATATGATTGGTCGCAAGACTGCGGCCCTGATGAGTTGTGCTGCCGAAATGGGGGCGCTGCTCGGTTGTAATGATTCTCAGGTAATTACTGGTTTGCGCAACTTCGGTTGGGCATTAGGTCTGGCTTTTCAAGTTCGTGATGATCTGCTTGGCATCTGGGGTTCGCCGGATGTCTCTGGCAAGGCAGTTGCGGGCGATATTTATCGTCGCAAAAAAAGTCTGCCTGTTCTTCATGCTCTTAGTACCGCTGGTGAAGAGGATTTGCGTTACCTGCAAGATCTCTATCAGCAGCAAACGGTTATTTCCTCGACTCAATTAGAGGAAGTGCTGGCGATTTTCTCGCGTACCAGAACGAAGACATATTGCCAGCAATTTTTGCTTCAACAGTGCCAGCAAGCCAGGCAGGCACTCGATAGCATTCTTTCCCATCGTAATCCTCGTGCTGAACGTGCGTATGAGGATATGGCAACACTCATCAATTTTGTGGCGGAGAGCGTGTAGTGTGTTTGCCCATCTCAAACGGAAATTGTGGCATGTGTATCAGTATCCGTATAGTTCCACCTCTAGAAAGATGATGGATGCCGTGACATGGAACATCTAACTATCCCGGATATTTACTGTCCATTTCCCTCGTGCCTGAACCCATCTGTTGAAGCGGTCCACCTGCACTCAATGGAACGTGTGCAGCGCCTGCGCCTGATTCAGCAAAAGCATGCCTTTCGTCGTTTTAGTATCGCTCGTTTTGCCTGGGCTGCGGCCCGTGCCTATCCAGATACCGACTTTACCGAGCTTGCCTGGGTCAACGACTGGCTTGTCTGGCTCTTCATGTTCGATGACCAGTTTGACGATGGTGCGCTCGGAGCCGAGCCAGAGGCTATGGAGTGTATCATGGATGAGTTGCTCAATCTCTTGAACGCTCATCCTTCTACGGTTGCTCATTGTAGCCCTCTTGCCTCTGCCCTGCTTGACTTCTGGCAACGTGCGCCGGGGGCTACACCCGCCTGGCAGGCTCGTTTTCAGCAACATCTTGCCGATTACTTTGCCTCCTATCTCTGGGAAGCGGCAAACCGTGCCCGTGGTCACATTCCATCGATCGAAGCCTATATCGCCAATCGCCAACAATCCGGTGGCCTGCCGACCTGCTTCGATCTTATCGAACTTTCCGAACACATGGTGCTTTCCCCGGACGTCGCTGCGAGTCAGACGTTTGGCACTCTCAATCTCATTGCCAACAATGTTGTCTGCTGGGTGAATGACCTTTTCTCTTTCCGCAAGGAGCGTGCGCGTGGAGAGGTCAATAATCTCGTGCTCGTTGTCCAGCATGCCAGAGGAAGTACTCTTCAGGAAGCCGCTGAGATGGTAAATACTATGATCACGCGCGAAGTGCAGCGCTTTCTGGCTATTGAGAAACATCTATCTATTCACCAATCGGAGATGTATGAAGCGCTCAAAAAGTATCTCCGTGTCTTTCGCGGCTGGATGCGCGGCAATCTGGACTGGTCTCTGGAAACGCCGCGTTATGCTGAGGTGGAAGAAACGGTACCCGGCCAGCCCGTGAGCTATCTTGAGCCTCTTTTGCTCTCTTCCTCTCCTGATTAGTTCTGGCTGATCTAAAGTATTCTGCTTGCCAATCTCTCCTGGCAAGCAGAATCTGCTCAATGTACTTGACAACCTTCTTATCATCTGGTTTCTAGTCGATATGGTATGGGCAATACTGTTGCATTTGTGGCTGCACACGATTGTAGACCTGTTGCAATGCCTGTTCAGGAGTTTCTTTTCCCAGCAGTACCCCCTGTTGTGCTGCGTCCATCGCATCGGAGAACTGCGCGCCGACAGGCAGTGGCGGACGATTTTCAGAGAACGGCATCATCCGGGCAAAGAATTGTTGATTGCCTGGAAGCACTTGCCTGTCGCTGAGCAGTGCTGTCCAGGTTGGTAGGTGCCCTGTCACTTTCGTATAGACACGCTGCCCTTCTGGACCACTCATGAACTTCATAAAGCGATAGCCGCCCTCGACATTGCTTGCACCAGTGGGCATCACCAGCCCAAAGCCACCGGACCAGGTAAACGGTTTATCTCCTTTGTTGGGAACTGGCAGATAGGTGAGGCCATAATTGAGCCTGGGAGCGTATTGCTGTAAACTGGCGATATCCCAATTTCCGCCGATCATCATGCCAAGGTGTCCGGTGAGGAAAGGGGTTTGGCTCGGTGGTGCATTAGGAGGCTGGTAGGTAGCTTTGAAAACATCCACCCTGGCGTAGTTCAGCTTTTTTGCCCACTGTGCAAACGACTGAAAGGTTTTCATAAAAGCTGGTTCTGTCGGTGTGACCTGACAGGCTTGCGGATGAAAAAATCTGGCCCCAAAGGCAAGACCCCAGGTTGCATGGAATCCCTGCCCATCCCAGGGAATGATACCGAGCTCCGTATAGTTGCCCTGTGCATCTGTTTTGTTCATTTTTAAGCCAAGCTGCATCATCTCATTGACTGACATTGGGCCCTTAGATGGTTCAAGGATGCCTGGATCAATCCCTGCCTGGCGCAGTAGATCCTTATTGTAATACACTGCTCGTGCATCGGTATCCATCGGCAGCGCATAAAGCTGACCCTGGTAGGAAGCTTCCTGTATTGCGAATGGCAGGTATTGCCTCGGTAATGTGGGATTATGCCTGACAATAAGAGGGGAGAGGTCGGTTAACAGCCCAATGGCTGCAAACTGGCTTACCGTAAAGCGGTCGATCAGGTAGACATCGGGAGCCGTTCCGCCTCGCACGGCGGTAATGAGCGATGTTGCATCACCCGTAAATTGTGTCGGCACGGAGACCAGGTTGACATGGAGATCAGGATTGGCCTTCTCAAATTCGGCAACAATCTGTTTTTGTGCATTTATGTCAATGTCGTCATTGACTGAGGTCCAGAAAACGACTTCATGCGCGTCTCTCGGGCTACCACAGGCAGTGATCAGAAGAGCCAGTAGCAGGGGCAATAGCATGATGAAGCATGCAGTGCGTAAGTAGTGTTGTGCGTTCATTGTAGACTCCTCTTATGAGAAACTGCACATGCTTTTGTAATAGTTGTTAGCGTATGCTACCTGGCGTAATGCCGCTGATGAAAAAGCGCTGGAGTGCTATGAACAAAACGATAAGTGGCAAGACGACCATGAAAGAGGTCGCCATTAGCAGATTGAATTGAATATCGTGTGTTGAGCGAAATGCTTGAAGACCAATTGACAGCGTTTGTACTGAGCTATCCTGAAGGTAGATCAGTGGTCCAAGAAAATCATTCCAGGCACTGATGCAGGCGAAGATGGCTACTGCGACGAGAGCCGGGCGAGCCAGTGGGGCAACAATCTGCCATAAGATACGCCATTCGCTTGCTCCATCAATGCGTGCAACGTCCAGGAGATCTCTGGGAATTTGCAACAGGAACTGGCGAATCAAGAAGATGAAGAACGCGTTACCGAAAAAGGACGGAACGATGAGCGGCAAGTAGGTGTTAATCCAATGTAGCCGGGCAAACATATCAAACTGAGGGATAATTGCTAGCGGGAAAGGAATAAAAATGGTCGCGAGCACAAGGTAGAACACAATGTTGCGACCGGGCCATTCGATACAGGCAAAACCGTATGCGACGATGAGATTGGAGATAACAGCTCCTGCCACACTCAAGACTGTGATGATGACGCTGTTCATGAAATACGTTGCGAAGGGAATCGTATGCAATGCCCTGGGGAAATTTCCCCATTGCCAGCTTTGAGGTAGCAACGTTGGTGGAACTAATGCCAGCTCTGGATTTGATTTGAGCGCGGTGACAATCATCCAGTAGAGGGGAATAAGAAATAGTACGGACATAAGAAGCAGGAAGATGCGTGCCCCTACCTCTTGCCATGCTTTGTGTACAGTCAGTGCTTTTCTGCGCCGCTGGATATACTGTTCTCGATTGAGAATGGGAGCGCTTATCGCAGATTTCATCTGTTTTCCCCTCACTAGCTCACCAACTCATAGTTGACAAAGCGCTGGGCGATCGTGTACAGCACAAACGCGAGCAGCAAGCCTGCAAGGAAGAGTATGACTGCGAGTGCGCAGGCATAGCCCAATTGCGCATAGCTGAATGCATTTTTGTACAGGTAGTACATATAGAATAGCGTGCCATTATCAGGCCCTCCATTTGTCATGATGTAAGCAGGTGTAAAGACCTGTAAACCAGAACTGAGCGCAGTGATGAGATTGAAGAGGATCACGGGTGAAATCAAAGGGAGTGTAATACGGAAAAAGCAGCCAATGCGACTGGCACCATCAATTCTGGCTGCGTCATACAAGGTCTGGGGAATGCCATTGAGCCCGGCAAGGAATATCAGTGCTGCATTGCCTGCGCCCAATTGCGCCAGTGCGACAATGACGTTCTTTGCTCCGGTGGGGTCTCCAAGATAGTTGGTCGAGGGCACTCCAAAGAGACCGAGAAACGTATTGATGAGGCCATACTGTGGATTGAGCAGCACAATAAATATGAAGGACATCGCGAAGAGGGGAATGATCGATGGGAGATAGAGTGCAGTACGGTAGATGGCCACTTCTTTGATGGCACAATTCATTGCCAGTGCCAGCAAAATGGCGACAATAATGCCGATAGGAACTGCGAGCACTGTGTAATAGAGCGTATTATAAACAGATGTCCAGGTTAAGGGGTCGCTCAGGAGACGGCTATAGTTCTGAAACCCGATCCAGACCGGCGTTCGTAAACCTGTGTAGCGCGTCAGGCTAATAAAAAATGAGTAAAGTACCGGGTAGAGCACGAAGACCAGGAAACCAATGACCCAGGGGCTGATAAAGGCTATCCCTTTGCGAAGGTTAGATCGTTCCCGGCGTGTAAATCTGGCTTGCCTGACTGCAATCATATAGGTAACCTCCTTTGAAGGTTGGTCTACATCCTTTCCAGAGAATTCACGAAAATGATCTCGTTTTGGTCTCTCTTTGCTCACGAAAATGACATAGATAGTTCTGAGAAGTTACGGTCTTTCTTTGAACTAAAAAGCCAGCGTATACTGCATCCCCCCCACGTGTCGCACCATGCCTTTCAGCTCCATCATCGTTAACAAAGCCGAGACCTCAGGCGCACTCATCATAGAAGCCTGAATAATTTCGTCGATATGTCTCGGCTCGTGCGAGAGATGCGATAGGAGCGTCCGTTCGGCTTCGTTTGCCGGGAGAATGGCCTTCGCCTCGACCTGTTGCGGAATCATATGGAAATTGAGTTGCTCTAAAACCTCCTGTGCTCGCATAACCGGGTGAGCACCTTCCTGAATCAATTGGTTCACCCCGGCTCCTCCAGGAGAAAAAATTCCCCCGGGCACTGCAAAAACCTCGCGCCCCTGATTCAGAGCCGAGCCAGCAGTGAGAAGCGCCCCGCTTTTTTTGGGTGCCTCAGTCACAATAACGCCGAGAGAAAGGCCGGAGATAATGTGGTTGCGCGCAGGAAAGTTCCCCGCTTCCGGTTTGACGCCAAGCGGAAATGCTGTGATCAGCGCTCCCTGTCCCGATTCTACAATGCGTTTAGCAAGCTGGTAGTTGCCGGGAGGATAGATACAATCCAGCCCACTCGCCAGAACTGCCAGTGTGCGCCCGCCAGCATCCAACGCTGAGCTATGCGCGACCGTATCGACGCCCAGCGCCAGACCGCTCACGATCGTGATTTTCCCCTGCGCCAGTTCACTGCTGAAGCGTTCGGTTACCTGCCTCCCATAATGACTCATCTTGCGTGTACCCACAATCGCCAGTGCATAATGGCTATCACTATCGGTCAGAGTCCCGCACAGATAGAGCACGGCTGGCGCATACTCAATTTTGCGTAGCAGGGGAGGATAGGTAGGATCTTTCCAGGTAATCACCTGAATCCGGAGATTCTGCAATCGCTCTAATTCTTGTTGAGGGACAATTGTGGCACGTTGCTTAAGAAATCGTTCGATAATTTTCTGCTCAAGGCCCGCCGCCGCCAGATCCGCCGTAGATGCATGCCACGCTGCCGCAACATCTTCATGAAAAAAATCCAGCAGTTTCTGGAAGCGGGACGGCCCGATGCCCGCCGCTCTGCTAAAAGCGATCCAGTACATCAGCACATCTAACGCCAGCACACGCGACGGATAGTAGCGAGCGCTCTCCTCGAATAGTCCGTGAACCATGCCAATCTCCTCCCTGACAACAATACATCCAAATAGTTCAATTACTTGCTAAACGTATTATACGTAAGAAAATAACAGAAGCGGAAATACAGGTAAAATTAGAAATAGAGAAGAACAGAATTGCTCAAGCAAAAACAAAAGCTGGCATCCTCTATTCAGGCCTTTGCTGATCCTGTGGCCTGCCATCCCAGAATTGGAGCAGATCAAACGTCTGGAAGAGCTTATACCGTAGCTTGAGATCCGCCTGTGATCGTGTGCTGCCAATTGGGATGCTGCTGTGACAGCTTGCTGTTACACTTTTCACTAGTAGAAAAGTAGGCATAGCAAGCAGGAGGCATCTTCATGAGCAAAACTGTGATTCTCTACGGTTCATCAGAAGGGCAAACCGCCAAAATAGCACACTATATCGCTGGAATTATTCGTGAAAAGGGACATACCGTTGATGTGATTGATGCGCGCTCCTTGCCAGCACATTTCTCTTTGCAGGCTTATGCGGCTGTCATCGTTGGCGCCTCCATTCATATGGAACACTATCAGGAGTATATCCGCAGATTGGTAGCGCAGAATCACGAAGCGCTGAATCGCATGCAAACGGCGTTTTTCTCTGTTTGCTTAACGGAAGCGTATCCTGATCCTGTGCAGAAAACGGATCTGGAGCCGCTGATTGCCACGTTCCTGCAAAAAACGCAGTGGCATCCGCAGAACAGAGCGAGCTTTGCGGGAGCATTGATCTACAGTAAGTACGGGTTCTTGAAACGCTTTTTCATGCGCCGTGTTGCGCGACGTGCTGGCATCACGACTGATCCCTCTCACGATTATGAGTTTACCGACTGGGAAGCGGTGACGCGCTTCGCTGAGAATTTCGCCATCTCACTGCGTCCCAGCCAGGAAGTACGCGTGTTTGAGACATAACAGGTCCAGCTAATCGGTAACGGCTTTCTCGCCGCAGACGGTGAGGAAGTACCAGATGCAGTTGAAATCCTCTGCTCTCATCTCCTCCAGGGTTTGATAATACAGGGTTTCGGCTTCTTCCGGTGTCGCTACCACACCCGTTCGTACGAGGATAGGCTGCACGAATTTGAGAAAAACGACGATATCTTCATAGAACTGTTGATGGTTTTTTGCGCCCGCAGAACCATCAATGGCGAACGCTCTGTGCTGCACGTTTTGATAGCCCGCCTGACGCAAAAGTCGTCCCATCATGGGGGTGATTGCGAGCTGTCTCCCATCTGCTGAGAATGAGTTGCCAGCGAGATAGGCGGCTTTGGTGCATAAGGCGAAAAATTTCTCAGCAATCGGGCTGTTACTGATATAACATTCACAGTCGGTCAAATAAATAAACCCTCCCGGCCGTGTGACCCGCATGCACTCTTGCAGCAGTTTGAGCCAGTGATTGGGCGTTCTGAACATCGATGAAATTAAGCGCATATTGATCAAGTCGAATGTATGCGGCGAGAATTCCAGCGGCTGCTTCAAGATGTCCATCTCTCTAAAGTGAGCATTGTGCAGTTGATTTCGCAATGCTTGCAGTTGTGCATACTCTAGCATACGCTGGCTGATGTCTACTCCTGTCACCTGTTTCTCTGGATACATGGATGCTAACTCCAACACCCATTCTCCGGGACCACAGGCCAGGTCCAGGATGTCATGGATGTGCGTGAGATCCTTATGGTCAGCCAGTGGTCCCCCCATCTCTTCCGTAAGCATATGGGCTTGTTTTATCAGCCGGGCCATTTCGGGCGCGCTTTCCGGGTCAGTATAATAGGTATTTGTGCCTTGTGTAGAGTCTGTTGACATCGGTATACTACTCCCCTGACTTACATACTGCATTTTCTTTCGATATAATAGCATACACAAAAAACCGTTGCGGAATCTGCTTAAACAGGCTACGCAACGGTTTTTTGTGCATTCTCTGCACTGAAAAAATTTAGCCTTTCACATTGCCACAGGCAATAGGGTCAAAGCCGGTCTGTGTCGCCAGATTTGTGCTGCGATGAACGTTAATATACCAGCCGCTGGCCGGGATAGTGTCTACATTGTTGATGACCGTTTTGCTGCTGGCGCTGCCGCTGTTGTTGGCGACAACATTGTTCAACATGTGTACGATGTTCCCTGGCACCTGATTTTGACAACTACCTGCGTGAATATGTGCTGCATGCGCTGATCCGGGCACCAGCCCATGGATGTTAATCGTGACTGTCAATGTCCTGCCTGACAAATTGAGCAGTGCCTGCCCGGAGACATTCTGGTCCGCTGCATTTGTAGCGCCTAGCGGCACGCTGAGGGTTTGCACTCCCTTGAGCGAGGGGTTGGCATTGCTGATATTGCCACAGGCAATGGGCAGGAATTGCTCGGCCGGACTCAGATTTGGCCCATTATGGACGTTGATGGACCAGCCATTCATTGGAATCCCCTGGGCAACCTTCGCGATCGTTGTGCTGGATGTGCCTCTTCCGCTTGCGTTGGCCACCACGTTGTTTAGCGGATAGATGACCGCACCATTCGAGGTACATCCTCCTTTGTGTATATGCGCCGGATGCGTGCTATTTGGGGCCAATCCAGTCAATTCAATGGTGACGGTCAATGCTTCTGTTCCAGGGTCCCACTTGAGCGAGGCCGATCCATAAGGGGCATGTGTCAAATTTACTGTCGTCATTGTGGGAACCACGCCACCCGCACGTACGGTCATCTTGTTGAGTACCACATATGTTGTAAGTATCAATAATGCCACTAAAACGCTACTTGCTATCAACCAGTACAGTTTTCTGTGTGCCTGAGGCATTTACTTCTTTTCCTTTCTTTGCAATGCTACAGCGCCTATTCTATTGTACCTTGTCGGCAATAACGCATCAGTAGCAATAACGCATCCTGTATGGAAGAAAAATACAACATTGGTCCACTCTTTACTGTGGTTTATGTAAATTTACTTCCATACTCTGTTGTCTTTGCACGCAGGAGTTTGCCTCCAGGTTAGAGGAGCGTGGGGAGGGTAAACCAGAAGGTTGAACCTTCACCGGGGGCGCTTTCTACGCCGACTTGCCCATGATGTTGTTCAATCAGCACTTTTGCAATATACAAGCCGAGCCCTAATCCTTCTTTTTTGCCCCCCGGCTTGACGGGCGTGTCGGCCTGGTAGAAACGTTCCCAGATCTGCTGCTGTTGGGGCGTGGTGAGCCCTGGCCCTTTATCTTGAACGTATACCCGGGCTGTTCCTTTGCGTATTTCGAGGCCAACGATGATCTCCTGGTTGCCGGGCGTATATTTCAGGGCGTTATTGAGATAGTTGATGAGGACTTGCTTGATACGATCTGCATCGACCATGACTTGTACGGACCCTTGTTCCGCCTGCTCAAATACGATACGGTGCGTTTCCGCTATCTGCTGTTGCGTAATAGTGACGTCCCGCACGATTTCCAGCAGGTTACGCGGTCTGAGCGCCAGCTGGAAGGTATGCCGCTCCATCTGGGCTACGTCCAGCAGCGCTTCTACCAGACGTGTTTCTATGGTGGTATGTTGTTCTGCTTGCTGAAGCATCCAGGTAATCTGCTTGATCACCTCATCATGCTCTGAAACAGGGATTTCGGGCAAGCGTTTGATGGAGAAGAGGGCCAGATCCAGAAAGCCTACGATGCCGGTGAGGGGGGTGCGCAATTCATGGCTTACCATGCTCAGAAATTCTTGTTTGCGCTGCTCGGCTGCTTTGCGATCCGAAATATCGAGGATAATTGCCAGGAAAAGGTTGCGCCGCTGGTCGATCATTGCTGCTGTTGTCAGGGTCGGAAAGCGGCTGCCATCTTTGCGCAAAAAGGTTTTTTCTCGTAGCGAGATGCTTCCTGTTGCCTCCAGCGTTTCGAGCGCCAGAATTTCTCCCGCTTGCATCTCCAGGGGCGTGAGACTCTGCCAGCGAAAGGCCGGTGCCAGGAGTTCATCTTTACTATAACCCAGCATATCTACCAGTAGATCGTTTACTTCGAGCACTTTTCCCTGAATCTCGGCTACGGCCACGCCGAGAATGTTTGCATCTACCAGTCTGTTCAGTTTCTGCTCGCTGTATTGTAGCTGTTGCTCCAGGCTGTGCCGTTTGGTGACGTCGCGCAAGACGGCGACTCCCCCGGCTATTTCTCCATCGTCACTGAAAATGGGAGCCCCACTGACATTGATGAATACTGGTCTCCCATCTGGCCTGTAAAGCAGGACGTCGGGGGCGTTTATTCCTGATAAGCTTTCTCCTCTTATTATACGCAGCAATGGCCCGCTCGCTTGAGGCAATGGAATGTCTTCTATATCTTGAGGCAGCATCTGCTCGGGAAGTGTCAGTTCAGGGGAGAAGAGGCTTGCGTCGATGTCTATTGTTTGTTCGATCAGGGCTCGCGTCGCGGCGTTGATATGGAGAATGTGTGCATTTTGATCGCAGACGATCACGCCATCGGTGATGGTCTCGAAAATTGTTGAGAGTTGCCTGCGGGCGGTCTCGGCCTCCGTATAGGCTTTCTGCTCACGGGCAAGCAGACGCATGCGCTCTTCTCGTTGTCGCAACTCTATTTCAGCCCGCTTTCGCTCCGTAATATCCTGATAACTCCCAATAAGGGCTCCAATCTCGGGTACGTGCAAGCAATTGCGTATGCTTCCCTCGAGCCAGCGCCAGTCTCCCCGCTGATGCAGGATACGAAAGCTGATTGAGATGATGTCACCAGGACGCTTGAGGAGGGTGACAAGGGAAGCTGCTATCTCTGGCAATTCGTCTGCATGCATGAGCTGGAGCACGTTTTTCCCGATAAACTCATCAACTCTATACCCGGTCAGATGTTCCGTGAAAGGATTCGCATAGCTCACTGTTCCATCTGCTGACTGTAAGACGATTGCATGAGGACTGTATTCGATAAGTGCGCGACACGTCTGTTCACAATTTTTAAGAGCTTCTCTCGTCATTAATCCCCTTCCTTCCAACAAAAATCTTTTCCCTATTCGTACCTATCCTCTTTCCTCAAAGATGGATAGCTGGCTTTTTATCCCTTTTCACTGGCGCTCAATTACTATTTCTGGCGAAATTAACATAAGTGTCTAAATATATCATAGTAAATATAATGAAGTATTAGATGCCATAATATACGTAATTTTAGTACTATTAGGGTTGTGCAGAAGGAATGTGCTCTTGTGCGCATGACCATGGGATTTTTTTTCGCGCTGGTGTTGCTCCTGCGGAAAGAAGGTGATAGGATGTGTTGAAAGAAGGATGAGGGAGCGTTTGGCTCGTATAGTAACGGAGATTACTGCATTGCGAAAACTGAACCGTCGCACATTTCTTGAATACTGTGGCATGAGCCTGCTTCCTGGTACGCTGGCTGCCTGTGGCACGGCGCAGTCTGCCCCGTTCCCGACGGCTTCTGCAACGACCAGTCCTGTGAAGCCAACTCCTACTCAATCGTCGATACCTACCAGTGAAGATTGGTCGACGCTGGCGAGTAATCTCAATGGTTCGCTGGTGAGGCCGAATAGCCCTCAATATCAAAGCTCCTATCACCTCTATAATACGCGCTTTGATATGATACGACCAACTGCTGTTGCGTATTGTACCTCGTTTATCGACGTTCAGACCTGTCTCTCTTTTGTCTCCAGGTTTGCTCTTCCGCTGGCTGTGCGGGCCGGTGGACATTCCTATGCCGGATATTCGACGACCAGCGGTTTCGTGCTCGATGTGACGCGTATGAATACGATCACCGTCGATGCAAATGCCGGGACTGCAACTATCGGGGCCGGTGCAAGATTGATTGATGTCTATGCTGCGCTTGCTCAATCTGGACACGTTCTGCCTGCTGGTTCTTGTGGTACGGTGGGGGTCGCCGGTCTGACGCTTGGTGGGGGCGCTGGCGTTCTTAGCCGTAAGTTTGGCCTGACCTGCGATAGCCTTCTCTCCGCACAGGTCGTGCTCGCTGATAATCGCCTGTTGACCTGTGATGCCAGTCAGCATGCCGATCTGTTCTGGGCGCTGCGTGGCGGTGGTGGGGGCAACTTTGGTGTAGTGACTTCTTTCAAATTTCGGATATATCCTGCGACGACGCTCTCTCTTTTCACGTTACGCTGGCCGTGGTCCGCAGCGGTCGAGGTGGTGGATGCCTGGCAACGCTGGGGCCCTCAGGCTCCTGATGAGCTGTGGTCTAATTGTCTGCTTCTGGGTAATCCGCAGGGCGACCCTTCATTGCAGGTGAGCGGCGTCTATGTCGGCCCGGTTGCTCCATTGAATACTCTCTTGCAACAATTGATCAACAAGATCCCGACTGCAACCAGTAGCCGGTATGTTGGGAGTACGGATGTGCTCAATACGATGCTGGATGAGGCGGGCTGTTACGCGAAAACGGTGAGCGAGTGCCATTTGCCCGGTCAGACGCCCGATGGTCAGCTCCAACGGGATAGCGAGACCTATAAGTCCGACTACTTTACGCAATTGCTTTCGCACGAGGGGGTTGTCGCGTTAGTCAATACGTTGAATAATCGTGAGACGTTCGCTCGATCAGAAGTTGGCGGGATCGGACTGGATGCCTATGGTGGCGCAATAAAGCGGATCACTCCCAATGCCACTGCCTTCGTGCATCGCTCCGCTCTCTTCTCCGCTCAGTACTCTGCAATTGGCGATACTGGCTGGTTGCGTGATACCTGGCAGATCATGCGCCCATATGCGAGCGGAGAAGCGTATCAGAACTATATCGATCCAGATCTACCCAATTGGTTGCAGGCCTATTATGGGGCCAATCTGCTGCGCTTGCAGCAGGTGAAAGCAAGCTATGATCCTCACAACTTTTTCCACTTTAAGCAGAGCATTCCGGTTCCGTCTGGGACATAATTTCTACGCATTTTCAATGCTATCACTTCTATTGCCTGCCTTACAATTTCTCTGTGAAAAAAACCTGTTGTCTGTCTATACTCTTGATCTTTACTGCTGCGCGCTCGTTTATAGGCCGTGTTTTATCTCCGCCTTATACCAAATGGGGGAATGTGTTAACGTGTGTTATGGCATTCGTTTGACTAGTTAAGGTAAAAATACCTACTCATCATTCCATGGTTTTTGTGTAGGTAGTGCTGGGAAAAGCGGGGAGGGATAGGTGGTGTTAGTACTGTGTTTTCTGCCTGAATTATTCAGCTCTTTACGTTCTTTTTCTAGAATCGGGAAAGGCGAAGAAGTGATAGCCAGAACGGGTTGGTGTCGTTCCCACTTTTCAGGCTATTTTCGGGCTATGAAGAAGCTGGTTGCTTATTCTATCAGGTGTGTGCCAGCCAGTTTCTTAAGGGAGTTGAATTATCAATATGTGCTATGGTGAGCATGATATTCTTATTTTGCCCATGAGCCTCTCCATTGGCAACATACAAGGATGATTACTTATGAATGATCATTATCAACAGAATCAGGATTATAATCCTTATTCGGAAAATAACAATGCAGCTCCTCGCTCAGGTCTTCTGCGAGATTATCGTCCATCAGAAAATAATCACGGAGCTCCTGACTCGGGACGCCTGGAGGATTATCGTCAAAATCAACCGGCATTTCCCCCGCAGGCTGGTCCGGGTCAATTTAGACCCTTTTCTCCTGCTGGCGGCCAATTTATGGGTGCCAGTAGTGGGCGCCCATCTATGCCACCAGGTCCACCTCAAGGTGGCCCTCCGCTGGCTCAGCCCCCGTTCCCAGCAAATCAGCCTTCTTTTCCCCCTGCGCAACCTCCTCAGCCACCGCCTGGTTTCAACAGAGGATTTCTGGCCAGTACGATGCAAATGGTACGCCAGTTCTCTGGCAAGATGGTTGCGCTCAATCATGCCGCTTATGAGCCACCACCACCACCTCTGGCTCTCTATCATTCTCAATCTTTGCCCGATGAGACTCAGCCTAAATCTGCACGCTGGCGCCGCTCGCGGGCTTTGCGTATGTCTATGCGCGTGCGCCATCGCCGTACACGCTCCGATGGCATGCCGCAGGGACGACGTATTCTGGTCTCACTCCTGATTGCTGTCATGGCTTTGCTTGTGATAACCCTCTCGTCCAGTGGCGCTTATGCCTATTCTTTCTATCAGAGCGAATTGCCTCAGGTGAATAATATTGCCAATCAGCATATCAGCCAGATCACGCGTATCTATGATCGCAATGGCGTCCTTCTTGGCGATGCCTACGATCCCAATTCCTCTGGCCAGCGCACCTACGTCGATATTAGTTATATCCCTAAGGTCATGCAGGATGCGATGGTTGCGACTGAGAACCGCACGTTCTGGACTGATTCGGGGATTGATCCTCAGGGTATTACCCGCGCCGCTATTGGTTATGTCGCTTCCGGTTTCAAAGTTCAGTCAGGTGGTAGTACGCTGACGCAGCAGCTGGTCAAGGATATGACTGGCGATGATCAGGTCACTGCCAATCGTAAAATCTCTGAGGCTTTTCTGGCCGTTGGCCTGACGCAGCAGTATCCGAAGTCGAAAATTCTGGAGATGTATTTGAATGTTGCTCCCTTTGGTACGACTCGTCTGGGTGTGGAGTCTGCCGCACAGCAATATTTCGGCCTCTCTCGCCAATGTACTCAGGATTATGCAAAGGGCATTTTCAAATGCACTCCTGCTATCGCGCAGCTCGATTACGATCCTGTCAAGAAGACACATAGTGCGGTGCTGGCCCTGGCTCGTGCGACGTTTCTTTCTAGCATGCCTCAGGATCCCGCTCACTATGATCCCTATGTCTGGTCTTCGTATTCGGATGTGAATTATAAACAGTTTGTCCTCGCTCGCCAGCAAGGTGTGCTTGCTACGATGATGGATATGGGTACCCGTGTCAAAGGGCTTGGCCCAAACGGTCAGGATGGCTTGATTACTCCTGCTATTGCCAAACAGGTCTACACGATCACGAATGATATGAAGTTTCAATCATCGTCGGTCTCTATGAAGGACCCACACTTCTTTTACTGGGTTGTTTCGCAGCTTGAGATTTCCCTGGGGAATGGCGATAGTGCGCTGGGATCTACGATGCTGCAAAATGGCGGCTACAATGTGCGTACGACGATCGATTCCAATCTGGAAGCCTATGTCGAACGCGTGATTGATCATCAGCTCAATGATTTGACTTACCAGAGGTTCTTGCCGACTTCCCCTACGATTTTGAGTAAGTACTATAATGTCGGCGATGCGGCTGCGGTGGTGATGAATGCGAAGACTGGTGAGATCCTGGCAATGGCTGGTAGCCAGAGCTACAATAATCCGACCAATGATCCTCGTATCGCTGGCAACAATAATGTTGTTACTGGGAATAATGGGGCAAGCATCGGCCGCCAGCCTGGCTCGACTTTTAAGCCGATTGTCTATGCCACTGCTTTTGAAATGGGGATGTATCCGGGAATGGTGTTGCCTGATGTGCGTACCTATTTCCCCAATGGTCAAAATCAGGGCACTTCTACGACGGCTCCTGTAGACCAGACTGGTATCTGGATTCCCAATGATTACGGCGATAAGCCTAATAATCTGGTTCTTCCTTTGCGCGATGATCTGGCCGATTCGTATAATATCCCGGCTGGTAAGGTAATGGCTTTCGCCGGTATCGAAAATGTCTACAATACTGCCGCACGTATGGGCGTAACACGCTTTCAAAATGCAGGCGCTGCTTGCATCCAGGCTGACAATTTTCGCCAGAAATGTGGCATGGGGACTTCTGTGACTCTGGGCTCAATTGAGGTTCCACTGATTCAGATGGCGCAAGCCTATCAGGTTTTTGCCAATCAGGGCGCTCGCGTGGCTCCACAGGGGGTGCTGGATGTCTGGGACAACTATGGCAACCATCTCTATCACTACGATCCCAACCATGTCCAGAAATCTCAGGTGATCAGTCCGCAGATTGCTTATATGATTACAGCTATGATGGCTGATGAGCCCGCTCGTTATCGCGAATTTCTGACTGATCATGATCTTTCATTCTACGATTGGGACACCACCTGCACTGCAAAAGTCTATGCTCCTTATCCTGACTGCGCGCAGCATCAGGTGGCGGCAAAAACTGGTACGACGGACAATTTTATAGACAATTTGACGGTTGGTTATACTCCTGACGTTGTGGTTGGTGTCTGGGCTGGTAATGCCAATGGCGAGGCGATGGCGAATAATGTCGTCGGTATCACTGGCGCTGCTCCGATCTGGCACTCCATTATTGAACGCGTGAGTGGTAAACCCTGTGATGATACTGGTCATGACGTCGGGGGCACTGTCTGCGGTCCGCTTGATGTCAACAGCCTGGGTCTCTCCAATCAAGGCACGTTCACTAATCCGGGTGGCCTGGTTGAGAAATGTGTCTCTAGCGCCGATGGTTTGATGGCTAGCAGTAGTAGTGACTGTGATCTTATGATCCCTGGTCAGGAGCCCTTGCAGGCTGGCATCACCTCAACTGTTACTAACCCTGATAAAAATGCTCCCGGCAAAGGCGGCCCTGGCAATGGAGGCCCTAATGGAACTCCTGGCAATGGAGGTCCTGCTGACGTTACTCCTACTCCTACCGACAATGGCCCTGGCAACGGCGGCCCTAATGGCGGTCCCGGTAATGGTGGTCCCGGTAACGGTGGTCCCGGCAATGGTGGTCCCGGCAATGGTGGGTAATCCGCTGTGTGACACGCAAAGAGGGTGACAAACGCGCCCTGTGCTCGTTAGAGGCGTGCTGATTATAAGCATGCCTCTTTTTTCCTACTACGCGTAGTTTTCTTGCACTTTTATACCGTATGTGTACTTAAATATAATAATATTTTCATGTAAAATAGCCTGAATGGAGAGGTGTGTTATGGTGTGTTATGGTGTTCGTTTCTCTAGTTAAGGGAAAGTGGTGTCTCAGATAGTCATTCTCAAGATCGGAAGTTATCAGTTAACCGAGCAAGGCCAACATTACCTGCACAAGCGGTGGGGGTTGTGCGTTCCCGGCAAAAAAGCTCCCTTTTGGGGCCTTTCCTTCCCTCCTCTCGAAAGAGATGGGTATCCAGAAAGGTTTTTTTATGAATAATAATTGGAATGAATCCCCTAAAAATAATCATGCTATTGATAATCAGGATGGGGCTCGCTCGGGTGATCTCTTACGTGAGTATCGTCAAAATCAGCAGCCTTCATCACAATCACCTGAATCACAATCACCTGACAACTTAAAACCATCTACTCTATCAGGTAATTTGCAAGGAAATGGACGTTCTGGACCCCTCAGTTCTCCGGGTGCTCCTCCTCGTACACGCCTTGCGCCCATTGGGGAGTCTTCTCGCTCTTCCATTTCTGATCAGGAAACACAACAGAACTTTTTTTCCAGTACCATCCAGATGGTCCAGCGTTTAACCGGGGCGATGACTGCTCTGAATCGTTTTACCGGGAAGGTGTCAACTATGAATCAGGCTTCTTATGAGCCACCGCCTCCCCCGATGGTTCTCTATCATCCCCAGGATGTTCCTGAAGCCAGCTATCGCTCTCCAATCTGGCGTCGTTCTCGCGCCTTGCGTACTTCTATGCGTATGCGCCAGCGCCGCTATCGCTTTCAAAACTCCGGCTTCAGTATTCAGAAGATCGTCCTGACTATAGTACTTGTGTTTTTGGTCTTGCTCGTCGCGGCTGTCTCGTCCGGCAGCGCGTATGCCTATTCTTTTTATCAGAAACAATTGCCTCAGGTCGCTAATATTGCTCATAAACAGATTAATCAGGTCTCTCGTCTCTATGATCGCAATGGCGTCTTTCTTGGCAATGTCTATGATGTGAATGGCGCTGGTCGCCGCACGTATGTCGATATCAGTAGCATCCCTAAGGTGATGCAGGATGCGATGGTGGCCGCGGAAAACCGTACGTTCTGGACCGATTCGGGCATTGATCCGCAGGGCATTACCCGCGCCGCTATCGATTATGTCTCTCACGGCTTTACGGTCGATCAGGGTGCCAGTACGCTGACGCAGCAGCTGGTGAAAGATATGACTGGCAATGATCAGGTGACGCTCAATCGTAAAGTCAATGAAGCCGCTGTTGCTATCGGGTTGACGCAGCAATATCCGAAGTCGAAAATTCTGGAGATGTATCTCAATGTCGCTCCTTTCGGCAATTTACGCCTCGGAGTAGAGACTGCTGCCCAGGAGTACTTCGGCCTTTCTCGCCAATGTACGCAGAATCTTGCAAAGGGGACATTCCAGTGCATTCCTGCTATTGCTCAGCTCGATTACGATCCTGTGACGAAAACGCATAGCCCTGTGCTTGCGCTGGCTCGTGCGACGTTCCTTGCCAGTCTCCCTCAGAACCCTGCGGAATATGACCCGAGCACCTGGCCCACTCATCCCGAATTTCGCCAGATTGTTCTTGATCGCCAGCAGAGCGTTCTCGAAGCTATGCGCTCTATGGGTACGCTGGTCCAGGGGATTGGACCAAATGGTCAGGCTGGCCCTGTGACCCCTGCGATAGAGAAGCAGGTCAGCACTATTATGGACAAGATGACCTTCCAGTCCTACCAGAACAATGTGAAAGATCCAGATTTTTTTTACTGGACGATCTCCCAGGCCGAGATCGCTCTGGGCCATGGCAATAGCGCGGAGGGTGCAGTCGCTTTGATGAATGGCGGCTACAATATTCGTACGACGATCGATTCCAATCTGGAAGCCTATGTCGAACGCGTGATTGACTATCAGCTCGATGCTGTGACTCCGCAGAAGTTTTTGCCGACTCCCTATGCGATTTTGAGTAAACAGTATAACGTTGGTGATGCTGCTGCTGTGGTGATGAACTCTAAGACCGGTGAGATTCTGGCGATGGCTGGCAGTAAGGATTATAATAACAAGGCTAAAGATCCTCGGGTGGCGGGCCAGTTTAATGTGGTGACCGATGGCCTTGGTCGCCAGCCCGGTTCATCCTTTAAGCCAGTTGTCTATGCTACTGCTTTTGAGATGGGTATGTATCCAGGGATGGTGTTGCCCGATGTGCGTACCTATTTCCCCAATGGTGTAGCTGCGGGAACTTCTACGACGGCTCCTACAGACCAGACTGGTGTCTGGGTTCCCAATGATTACGGCGATAAGCCTAATAATCTGGTCCTCCCTTTGCGTGATGATCTGGCCGATTCGTATAATATCCCGGCTGGTAAGGTGATGGCTTTTGCCGGGGCTAACAATGTCTATAATACTGCTTCTCGTATGGGTATCACTGCCATACAGCAAAAAGGTGCCCCCTGTATCCAGAAGCAGGAAGATCTTCGCAATTGCGGTATGGGTACGGCAATGACTCTGGGCACAACAGAGGTGCCTCTTATTCAGATGGCCGGAGCCTATCAGGTGTTTGCTGATCAGGGCAACCGTGTCCCTCAGCAGAGCATTCTGGATATCTGGGACAACTTTGGCAACCATCTCTATCACTTCGATCCCAATAATGTCCAGAAGTCTCAGGTGATCAGTCCTCAGATAGCCTATATGATTACGGCTATGATGGCTGATGAGCCCGCTCGTTATCGCGAATTTCTGACTGACCATGATCTCTCGTTCTACGATTGGGACCCCACCTGCACTACAAAAACCTATGCTCCTTATCCTGATTGCGCGCAGCATCAGGTAGCAGCGAAAACTGGGACAACGGACGATTTCAAAGATAATCTGACTCTTGGCTACACGCCGGACGTGGTCGTGGCTGTCTGGGCAGGCAATGCGAATGGTGAACCTCTTGCCCCCGATGTTGTCGGGATTACAGGTGCTGCTCCGATCTGGCATTCCATTATCGAACGTGTGAGCGGCAAACCTTGTGTCAATATCACTGGACTCGCCTGCGGCCCGCTTGATGTGAACAGTCTGGGCCTCTCGAATCAGGGCACATTCACCAACCCGGGTGGCCTGGAAACGAAGTGCGTCTCGCCCGTTGATGGCCTGATGGCTACTAGCAGCACTGACTGCGACCTGATGATCCCTGGCGAGGAGCCCTTACAGTCTGGCGTCTCTTCCACTGTTTCCCAGAACAATCAGGGCGGTAATAACCAGGGTGGTAATAACCAGGGTGGTCAGGGTGGTGGTGGCGGTGGCCAGGGTGGTGGTGGTGGTCACGGTGGTGGCCGCGGTGGCCACGGAAACGGCTAACCCCTTGTACATGGTATCCAGATGAGCCTGGATACCATGCACAGCTTTCCTGTAATAGGCATCCAGCCCACGCAAAGGCTCCTCAGGCCTTCGTGGGCTGGATGACCTGCCTTGTGATCTGGCCCAATAGGCTCTCTATGTGCTCTGCCGATCCAGTGCGAGGCAGAGAGAAGCGATTGGGTCAGGACAAATCCTTTCCAGGCAGCACACAGAATGACGTGATTGGTCCTCTCACTTTAGCCTAAAATGGCCCTTGTGTGTAGATCAGTCTCCAGGTACCATACCGATGGGCTCTGCTGTTGAGAGCATTTCTGCCGCAAGAAAGGATTATAGTATGCCAACCGAACCACGCGCTCAACATCCATTTCACATGTATAACGCTGTTATGGCCCAGCCTCAGGCCTTTGCTGAAATTAGCCAGCGTACCTATCCTCTGATCGAGCAGATCGCTCCCAGACTGGCGCAGGCCCGACGAATCTTTATCGTCGCTATTGGTACTTCGTTCCATGCTGCCCAGATAGGCTATCACCTGTTCAGGTATTACCCGGTAGTTGTACCCACGCAGACGATACATGCATTTGATTTTGCTCTCTATGGCCCTGATTTGAGCCCCGCAGATGCTGTGATTGTGATCAGCCACCGTGGCGGCAAACGTTATAGCCTGGAGTCCATCAAACGTGCCAGGGAAGCCGGTTGCTACACACTGCTCATCACGGGTGAAGGCATGCCCAGCACTATGCAGTATGCCGATACCACAATCAATACCACCGAACAGGATAAATCTTCGGCCCATACTGTGAGCTACACTGGGGCTATTGCCGTGCTATCCTGTCTTGCCGAATTCCTCGGGCAACAGCATCACGCCCCCACTTTCCTGCAAGAAGAGCTTCCGGCTATCCTGCGAACCTGTCTGGCGACCGATGCTCAGATGGCTGCTCTGGCAAGTGCTCACCTGCATCATCGCCGTCTCTGGATCGTGGGTGGCGGACCATCCGCTATCACTGCTCAGGAGATAGCGCTCAAAATCAAGGAAACTTCCTATCTTCAGGCTGAGGGGATGCCAGTCGAAGTGCAATTGCATGGCCCCTTACAGTGCGTCGAGTCGGAGGACCTCTTCATCCTCATCGCCCCCGCAGGCCCGGCCCAGGCTCGCATTCTCGAACTGGCAGCCATGATCAAGGCGATCGGTGCATCCATCCTGGTCATCAGCGATGGCACCGCTACCAGTATCCAGCAGGACGGAGCTAACTCATGCAATGTTCCTCCCGTCCCCGAGCCATTTACAGCGCTCACCTGCCTGATTCCGCTCCAGCTTTTTAGCTATCATCTGGCTCTGGCCTGTGGTACCGATCCCGACGGCTTCCGCCTGGAAGATCCCCGCTTCGCTCAGGCCTCGAAGCTCATACAATTGTAAACTCATGCAATTGCAAACGCCCAACCTGTCTGCGCCCGGGTTACCCCATCGCGAGGAAGAGCAAAACGCGTTTTGTTCTTCCTCGCTTTTATGCGTATCTTCTTCATTTCTCCTGTCTAAAAAACTTGACAATCTCACCCTTTGAGTGCTATCTTATATTTGCAGTCTCGAGACGAGAGTGCTAGCAATCATAGTTGACAGATGTTGTATCATCCTGGCAGAGGACGTTATGCTCAGGGTGATGCTGTAGAGGCGGGGTGATAAAGGACATGACACCACTCAGTCAGCGCAAACAACAGATTTTGCGCGCCCTGGTGGAAGAGTATATTCATACTGCTGTGCCGGTCGCGTCTGAAACGTTGGTTCGTAAATATGGCTTGCGTTTTAGTTCCGCTACGGTACGCCATGAATTGGCAGGCATGGAAGAGGCGAACCTGATTCACCAGCCACATACTTCTGCTGGTCGCGTACCAACAGATCTTGGTTATCGCTACTTTGTAGAACATTTGATGGAAGAATCAGCGCTCTCTCTCGACGAGCAGCGCCTGATTCGCCACCAGTTCTATCAGGTCCAGGATCAACTTGACCAATGGGTTCGCCTGACGGCTTCCGTGATGGCTCGCTTACTGCATAGCGCCGCTGTCATGACGCAACCTCGTTCTGATGAAGGGCGCCTGAAGCACTTTGAGGTCCTTTCGGTCACTGATCTTTCAGCTTATATGGTTCTGGTGCTGACTGATGGTACCGTGAAACAGCAACGTCTGTTGCTGGAAACTCCGATCCGCCAGGATGAGTTTAGTGTGGCCTCTGCTCGCCTGAACCAACTCTTTCAAGAGAAGGTGGCTAGCGAGATTGACTCTCTTCTGAGCTCCCAGCAGTGGTCACCCGTTGAACGTCTGATTGGTACGACGATCTTACGTATCCTGGAGCAACATGGCGATATGCTTGGCGATGTCTTCTACCGCGAAGGGGTCGTCAATATTCTTGAACAACCTGAATATAGCCGTATGGGTCCCGAGGTGGAACGCAATGAACGCGTACGTAAGGTCATGGAGGTGCTGGAGGAAAATCGCTTTTTACCAGCGCTGGCCTCTCAGTTGCGTTCATCTGATGGCGTACAGGTGATTATTGGTGGTGAGAATCAATGGGATGAGATGCGCGATGTGAGTCTGGTGCTTGCTCGCTATGGTCAGGAGGGCAAGGTAGGTGGCTTGCTCGGCGTGATTGGCCCCACGCGTATGCAGTATGGGCGTGCAATTGCTGTCGTTCGCTATATGGCGAATGTGATGAATGAATTGCTTGCCGAACTCTACGGCTATGAGTAACTCTCAGTTTACCGGCTGCTGGAATGTTTTGCCCGGTCGCTGTGTTGGTATAATTGCCGCGAGAATTTTTGTCTGTATAAGATGCTATCCTAATCTATCGTTCTTCGTGGCTCACATAACCTAAAAACAACCGCCAGTAATGGATGTGTAATTGTATAGATTTTATAGGAGGCAACTGTGCCAAAAGTTATTGGTATCGACCTTGGAACCACAAACTCGTGTGTTGCTGTAATGGAAGGCGGCGAGCCCGTTGTTAT
Organism: Ktedonobacteraceae bacterium; assembly: GCA_035493895.1. Classification (GTDB taxonomy): domain Bacteria; phylum Chloroflexota; class Ktedonobacteria; order Ktedonobacterales; family Ktedonobacteraceae; genus DATJHM01. The sequence goes on along the minus strand of DATJHM010000198.1, from coordinate 37,847 downwards.
TCCCAATGCTGAAGGGAGCCGTACGACTCCTTCAATTGTTGCCATAATTAAAAGTGGTGAACGTCTCGTTGGTGAAGTGGCAAAACGCCAGGCTATCACGAATCCTGAAAATACTGTCTATTCGATCAAGCGTTTCATGGGACGCAAGTTCGATGATCCTGAAGTTGCTCGCGATAAAAGCCTGGTCCCTTACAAGGTGGTACGTTCTAGCAATGGCGACGCCTGGGTCGAGGTGCAGGGGAAGGCTTACAGTCCCCCTGAAATCTCTGCTATGATCCTTCAGAAGCTGAAGACTGATGCCGAGGCCTATCTCGGTGAGCGGGTGACTCAGGCGGTGATCACTGTTCCTGCTTACTTTAATGATGCGCAGCGTCAGGCCACAAAGGATGCCGGTCGTATTGCTGGCCTGGAAGTGTTGCGTATTATTAACGAGCCGACGGCTGCTTCTCTGGCTTATGGCCTGGATAAGAAAAAAGACGAGCGTATCGCCGTCTATGACCTCGGTGGAGGCACCTTCGATATCTCTATCCTCGAACTCGGCGATGGCGTTTTTGAGGTGAAGAGTACCAACGGTGATACACACCTGGGTGGCGACGACTTCGACTCTCGCATTATCACCTGGCTGGCCGATGAGTTCAGACGCGAGCAGGGTATCGATCTTCGCCAGGACCGCATGGCTCTCCAGCGCCTGAAAGAGGCTGCTGAGAAGGCGAAAAAAGAACTCTCTAGCTCCATGTCGACGGAGGTCAATCTTCCGTTTATTACTGCCGATGCTAGCGGCCCGAAACATTTGATGATCGCTCTGAGCCGCTCAAAGTTGGAGCAACTGGTTGAGGATCTCGTCGAACGCTCCCGTGGCCCGGTCGTGAAGGCTCTCTCTGATGCCAATATGCGTCCCGCTGAGGTGAATGAGGTGGTTATGGTCGGCGGTCAGACACGTATGCCTGCTGTCCAGACGATGGTCCGCCGCATTTTCGACCGCGAGCCCAATCGTGGCGTGAACCCGGATGAGGTGGTCGCTATCGGTGCCGCTATCCAGGCGGGCGTCTTGACTGGCGATGTCAAAGATGTGCTTCTGCTCGACGTAACTCCGCTCTCTCTGGGCATTGAGACGCTCGGTGGCGTCTTTACCCGCTTGATTGAGCGCAATACTACTATTCCTACGCAGAAGAGTCAGGTCTTCTCAACGGCCAGCGATAGCCAGCCAAGCGTGGAGATCAATGTGCTTCAGGGTGAGCGCGAGTTCGCAAAAGACAATCGCTCTCTCGGTAGCTTCATTCTGGATGGGATTCCACCCGCCCCTCGTGGCGTTCCGCAAATTGAGGTGACGTTCGATATCGATGCCAATGGTATCGTGAATGTTTCGGCCCGCGATAAAGGCACTGGCCGCGAGCAGAAGATTACGATCGTCGCTTCAAGCGGTCTCGCGAAGGATCAGATCGATAAGATGGTCCGCGATGCTGAGACTCATGCCGCCGAGGACAAGCGCCGCAAGGAAGAGATTGAGGAGCGCAATCTGGCTGATAGCGCTGCCTATCGTGCTGAAAAGAGCATCAGTGAACTGGCCGAGCGCATTACCAGCGAGCAAAAGAGCGAACTGGAGTCGAAGGTGGCCGATGTCCGCGCTGCTCTCTCTACTGATGATGTGGAGCGTATCAAGTCCTCCCGTGAGGCTCTTGAGCAGTCCTTCCACAAGATCAGCGAGGCCATCTATCGTCAGGCCGGTGCTACTCCCGGCGCCGATTATTCTGCTCCTGATGGTCAGAGCGATCAGGGGGCTCCTGGTGGTGCTCATGATGATACTATCGAGGGCGAATACAAAGAGATGTAAGCTCGGTGCGGAGGTGGCAGGTTACAAAAGAGGGTATCCAGAGCTTGGATACCCTCTTGAGGTACCTGCTAGAAACGCCGCTAGCTTGTTCTTGGTGCCTTTCCAACCTGGGCTAGGACCCTTGCATATCGTAGTAACATGATATACTCTTGTACGTTAGTGGATATTGTAGGATGCAGAATTTCTGTACTGTGAAGGTATCTATGCAGGAAGCAGTATTCTCTGGAGTGGCTTTGATTTGCTCTATGGAAGCTATCACGCTACTTCTCTGCAAGAGCGCCGCTAAGCCTTATCGCTTATTGTAAAGGACCAGAAGATGGCTGAGAAGAAACGTGATTACTATGAGGTTCTAGGCGTGGCGCGTTCTGCTACGAAAAGTGAGGTCACAAAGGCTTTTCTACGCCTCGTCGGACAGTATCACCCGGATGTAAACTCCGGTCAGGGGTATATGCCTGATTTTATGATTGAGATCAATGAGGCTTATGAGGTTCTGAGGAATCCTCGCAGACGCGCTGTGTATGATCGCTATGGTCATGCCGGTCTCAGTGATGGCCGTGGCCTACAATTGCGCCGAATCAAGAGTTTTCAGATTATCAATGACCTTTTCTCTGATTTTGTGGTGGATGCCATCGAGAAAGATCGTCTGAATTAAACCTGGCATAGCGTATGAATACTTTTTGTTGATAGTTTTCTTTCTAGTTGCGCGGATCAAATCGCGCCCTGTTGCTGATAGTAAAGGACCAGCCGATGGCCACAAATAAACGCGATTACTATGAAGTGCTGGGGATTGCGCGTACCGCAACCGATGATGAAATTAAAAAAGCTTTCCGTCGGCTCGCGAAGCAATATCACCCTGATGCCAATAAAGAGCAGGGAGCGGAAGCCCGCTTTATCGAAATTAATGAAGCGTACGAGGTTTTGAGCGATGCTCAGAAACGCGCTGCCTACGACCGCTATGGCCATGCTGGCCTTGGCAATGGCATGGGCGGGGCCGGTTTTAACAGCGCCGACTTCGGAAACTTTAGCAGCATTAACGATCTCTTCGAGACGTTCTTCGCAGGGGCTGGCGCAGGCACTTCTCAGCGCCGTGGCAGCTCTCAACGTGGCGCAGACCTACGCTACGATCTGACGATTACGTTCGAGGAGGCTGTCTTTGGCTGCCAGAAAGAGATAGAGCTCCCACGCTGGGAGACCTGTGGTAGCTGTCGCGGCAGTGGCGCGCAGCCTGGCACTTCAACTTCTCGTTGTTCTGCCTGTCAGGGCTCCGGTGAGATCCGCCGCGTACAACAGTCCATCTTTGGTCAATTTGTCAATGTGACTATGTGTGAGCGTTGTCGTGGTGAGGGAAGGGTGATTACGACTCCTTGTGAAAAATGTCGCGGTCAGGGCCGAGTACGCAATAATCGTCGCGTCGTCGTGAATATTCCTGCGGGCGTCGATGATGGTATCAATGTTCGGGTGACTGGTGAGGGTGAGGTGAGTGCCCGTGGTGGTACTCCCGGTAATCTCTATGTCATTCTAACGGTGAAGCCTCATCCATTTTTCAAACGGCAGGGCAACGATATCATTTATGAGCTGCCCATCAGTTTCACTCAGGCCGCCCTTGGCGATGAGGTTGAGGTTCCAACGGTCGATAATAAGACGACTCCTTTGAAAATTCCTGCTGGCACGCAAAGCGCTCGCTCGTTCCGCCTCAAAGGTATGGGCGTTCCTGTGGTGCATAGTCCCGCCCGCGGCGACCAGCATGTGATTGTGAAGGTGGTGACTCCTACCAATCTCACGCCTGAACAAAAACAACTCCTTGAGGAGTTCGCTCGCCTGGAACAGGAACAAAACGAACAAAATGATAAAAACATCTTCCGCAATCTCTTTGAGAAGACGAAAGATGTTTTCCAATAAGATATCAGTATCGTCGGGCGGAGGTGATCTCCGCCCAGGCGATATTGTTTATCTTATGGCTGCGTCTTTTTCCTCGTGTTTTTCCTTAACTGCCTGCACTTTGATGCCAAATTCTGCCGCTACTGGCAGATGATCACTGGCATGCTCTCCCTTTATGTCTTCTCCCCCTGTCAGCTCATAACAGCGCTCTAAACGCTCTATTAAGGCCGGGCTGCTAAAGATGTAGTCGATTCTTCCCGCGGGCGCTGCGGCTGGGCAGGTGAAGCCTCCTGCGTATGCGTTGGTGTGCCGGAAGCTATCGGTATATCCTCCCGCCAGCATTTTACGAATACTCCCTCGTGGCGCATAGCTGGATGCTGCCACGTCAAAAAGCATGGTCAATAGAGGGCTTGCTGGAATAATACGTAGCAGCGGATTGAAGATGCGCAAAGGCTCGGGGACGACAAAGTTGAGATTGGGATGCCCATCTGCTACGGCGGCGTCCTTTTTGTTCTTATCCATTCGTAAGACATAACGGAGGAGATTACTGGCTTTGAAACGGTCTCCGGGCGCCAGTGAGTTGAAATCTCCCATGATCAGATGGGGAATGCCCTGCTCTCTATGCGGTCTGGTAATCTGGAGAATCTCTTCGATTTCTCTCTCTCGTATGCCATTGCCCGCCCAGCCTTTGTAGAAGTAGGCAGCCAGATGGGTGACAAATACGGTGAGCTCCTCTCCATTCTCTTCTCTGACACACACCTCCATGAGTGGCTTGTTCAGCAGACCCGGACGCGGATGTAGCTTTGTGCTGACTACTGGCAATCGCGTGAGGAGCGCCAGCTGGTAGTCGTGCCGATGGGCTGCGTCTCCCCCCATAATCAATTGCATCCCCAATTCCTCTGCCACTTCTTCTATGACGAGCGGCTTGTGCGTGAGCATGGGGTGGGTGGCCTCAACGACTCCTACGATGTCGGGATCTACGGACTGAATCATTTTCACCAGTTGTTTTACGCGTCGTGCGCCATTCTCTCGTAAGCTGTATCCTCCAGCCAGTATGTTATATGAAACGATACGAGTCATCCGGTATTCATCCTTTTATTATATGTCAACCTGTATTGTTGAATATCTATTGTCACTATATCAAACGCACAAAAAAATCCCAAAAAGAAGATCAAAAGGTTCATCTTTCTGGTACTTCGGGATAAAATGCGCTTTGTATTTAGTACGTTGCTTTCTCAAAATAAGTTAGAGAATTTGCAAAAAAATCAACCTCCCTAAACGGAAGGCTGATTTTTGGGGGGAGAGATGATTACCTGGTAGGAGGTGCCCAGATGCCGAATTCGTTACCATCGAGATCGGCGAATTGTGCCCACTTGCCCCAGGGCTCATTGCTCAGCTCATGAGAAATGTTGACTCCACGCGCTTTGAGCGTCTCGCAGGTCTCTTCAATGTTGTCCGTGTGCAGGACATAGCCCGTAAAGCCAGTCTTATCGCCGCCGCTTTGCCCGCGCAAACCGAGCATGATGTGCGTCTCTGTTCCCGGGAGTGCTACTTCAAGCCAGCGCTCAGTCTCGCTCATGGGCTGATCGTCGATCTTCTCGAAACCCAGTTTGTTGATATAGAAGTCAAGAGCGTTGTCCTGGTTGCTAACGCCAATGCTAATGGTGCCGACTTTTGTGAACATGCGCAATCTCCTTGTGTTGCTTACTACCTGAAACATCGTGAAAAGTATGTGAAACATATGCTAGCGGGAGTGAGGAGAGCGGTCGAGTTTATTTATAACTGTACGGTGTAAAATGCCTCCTCACCTGCGATCACAAAAAGCGATGAAATGCGGACTATTTCATCCTTGTATAGCTTATATTAAAATCATGCTCCCATGTTATGCCGTCGCTTGATTTCTCCCATCTGGCAGTGATTGTATTTCCATCATGGCTGATTTTACCTTCGTAGCGCTGTGAGAAGTCTGGCGAGTTCCTCCATAGCTTCCATATGTTCTCAGAAAAGCTCATCTGATATATTCTCGAAACGTTTCGGGAGTCATAGTAGAACACATGGTAATCTGATTGAGCGTCGTCTCGGCTAATGAGCCAGATAGCATCGTCGCCCATCCGCATACGAATAAAGGCTCCGTTCTCAACCCACTCAAAAGAGATTTGTCCTTTTGCTGTATTGGATGGATCAGGAAGAAAGGCTGCATTTGATAATTCCATCTCCCAATTGCCAACCAATACTTCTAGCTGTTTGAGTGCGGGGTTGTGTCTGTCTGGATTCGCCTTTGTCATACTATTCTTCCTTTCTCTGAGTAGTATGGTTATGCACTGGAGTATATCCAATTGGGCCAGGAAAAACTTCTCGTATCTTGCGGCTTTATCGCGGGGAGGCGTGTTCCGTGTGAACAATGTGAGTCAATCGAGAGCGCAAGTTGTTGTGTTGTGACGTACAGGAGAGATCTTTACGTTATCATCCAGATGGCACAACAGAACGCATTTGCATACGCTATCTAAAACAAGACGCTTTCCATCCATAAGAAGGAGGCACAGATCATGAACTGGCTTATCGCTCTTTTCTCGCGCATCGCGCTGTTATATGCCTGGATATGGACCCCGCTGGTGGTCCGAGCATTCCACGGTGGCTGGCTTCTGCCGCTGCTAGGAATCATTATTTTGCCAGTCACAACCCTGGCTTATGTCGTCGTTTACGCCCTCTCTGGAAATGGCGTGACTGGCTGGAGCTGGCTCTGGGTCGTTCTGGCATTGCTGATTGACTTAGGCGCGCATAGCTATCCCGCCAGGCATACTCTACGAGCAAGAAGGCGCAGAATTGCCATGCCTGCTCAACCTGAAAGTATGTAGTTCTGGCACACCCACCGATTGCTATCGTTGCCTATGGTATCAGTTTGTTGGGACATGGTGGAGCATAACAGGAGGCTTTTTATGCGCAATCGAAAGGTACGTCGCTTCACAGGTGCGTTTGGGATGATTGCTTGCATCCTGCTCATTACGTTTCCGTTCTACCATCCATGGATCAGCGCGTTCATCGAAAGGTCGAGAAATACCGATAAGATGTCTCAGAGGCGTCTCTCAGCCCTGGATAGATTTGACCTTTATCTGGAATACGCACTGAACAAAAGACTCAGAGGATTTGGCATGGGTCTCTATCGGCTGATAGGGAGCTACTTCACCCGGCTCTTCAAGGTCAATGTCCTGATTCTTACGGCGCGTGGACGAAAGTCCGGAGAGGCCCGGTCTGTCCTCCTCCAGTTTTTCCCGGATGGCGCGAACATAGTCATCGTGGCTGCCAATAGTGGTCGCTCCTCCCACCCCGACTGGTTCTACAATCTGAAGGCCACTCCGACAGCGCAGATCCAGATCATGGGCCGCACCAACAGCGTTCATGCCGAGGAGTTGTCCGCCGATGAGGCCGCTGCCTTCTGGCCCCGTGTCCTGCGCGTTGCACCCACTTATGTACGGTATCAGAAAGCCACTGATCGCTCCATTCCCCTTATGCGTCTCGTCCCCGTTGGACAGAGCGGAGAACAGACGCTGCCGAGTGGCGAGACCTTGCTTGCCCGGGAAGAACGCTCTTCTATTGTATGAGCTGCTAAAAAACCTGCTGCATCCATTCATAGATACAGCAGGCAGAAAAACATTATCCTATTTCCACATGACGCGATCAAACAGGTACATCTGCAACTCGCTGATAGGCAGGCGAATCTGCGACATGCTGTCTCGCTCACGGACCGTTACCGTCTCATCATCCAGCGTCTGGAAATCGACGGTCACACAATAGGGCGTGCCAATCTCGTCCTGACGACGATAGCGGCGACCAATATTCTGAATATCGTCATACTGCGACACCATCAGCCGTTGCAGGCTTTTGTGGATGCCTTTCGCTGTTGTGACCAGTTGCTCTTTATTCTTCTGCAATGGTAAAACCGCGACCTTGACCGGGGCCAGCCAGGGATGCAGGTGCAGCACGGTACGATCATTATCCTTCCCCATCGGATCAGGCTGCTCTTCATACGCGTCCAGCAGCAGATTGAGGAAGGTGCGATCAACGCCGCCGGAGGTCTCTACGATCCAGGGCATAAAGCGCTCTTTGGTGAGCGGATCGGTATAGCTGAGATCGTGTCCACTATACTCGCTATGGCGCGAGAGGTCCCAATCCTGCCGCCAGTGAATCCCCTCCCACTCCTGCCAGCCCAGGACGGTCTGATACTCGATATCGAACGCCTGTTTCGCGTAATGGGCCAGTTCATCGCTGCCATGCTCGCGGAAGCGCAGTCGATCTTTGTGATTGAGTATGCTCTTGTACCATTCGAAGCGGAACTGCTTCCAGTAGTCGAACCATTGCTGCATTTCAGTAGGATGCACGAAGAACTGGAGGTCCCACTGCTCGAATTCGCGTTGGCGGAACAGGAAGTTTCTCGGTGTTACCTCGTTACGGAACGCTTTCCCGATCTGGCAGATCCCAAAGGGAATCGCCATGCGGGAAGACTTCTGCACATTATCATAGTCGAGGTAGATGTCCTGACAGGCTTCACCGCGCAGGTAGGTCTTCATGCGCTCCCCCTCGACGACGCCGAGATAGGTCTCCATGAGCAGATTGAAGCTGCGTGGCTCTGTCAGCTCTCCGCCACACTCTGGACATTTATTCTGTGCGACGTTCTCTTCGGGAAGATGATCGATGCGGAAACGCTGGTGACACTTTTTGCAATCAACCAGTTTGTCGACGAAGTTCTCTACGTGCCCGCTGGCCTCCCAGACGCGTGGATGGGTGATGATTGCGCCCTCAATCCCTACCACATTGTCATGGTTCTGTACCATCGACCACCACCAGTAGCGGCGAATGTTATTGCGTAGCTCGACGCCAAGCGGCCCGAAATCATAGATCCCCGCAACACCCCCGTAAATCTCGGAGTTGGGGTACACGAAGCCGCGACGTTTACTTAACGAGACGATCTTGTCCATTGGTACCAGCGGCGTGTCCTGGATCTCCGCCGGTTTCTCCGTCTGGGTCATGAGTGGTTCCCTTCATAAAAAAAGCCCCGGGCGTCTTTTCACTTTTTACGCCCAGGGACGAATGCGCCGACGTAGGCCCGGAGTTCTACATCGTAATGCGACATGCGCGGTTCCACCCTGCTTCTTCACTCTGTAGTGAAGCCACTCGTTCTCTTCTTCTGAAACCAGCTCCGAAGCGCCCTTCCCCTGTGTAAGATTACCGACCTCACACCAATCGTCGGCTCGCTGCAACCCTCGCCTGGGTACTCCTCTTCTTCAACACTGGTATAGTATGTTTATTTGTCTGTCGTTAGTATAGCTAAAATGAGGAAAAGATGCAAGCATGAAGCTCTTTACCTTCTTATTGAGGCTTGACCTTCGTAGACCTGATGAACTCTGCGCTTACAGTGCCGCGGGCCGGTTGCGTCCAACAGGTATACAAGCCCGTCCCTTTTGACGGGACAGGTTCTATCATCGGCCGATTGCTGTAGCCCTTGCTCTCTTTACTTCTGCCGCTTCCGGCTCCAGCGCTCCAGAAGTATCGGGACGGCCAGATAGGCCGCTGTAAAGGCTGCTACCATGCCATAAACCCAGGCGATTGTTTTACCTGCTGATAAGGGTGGTTTGTTCTCCATGCCTGCTTCCCTCCTCGTGTTTAGACGCCGATCGTCTGGCTACTATGCTCTGAGATAAACTTCAGCACTTTTTGCCATGCATCGCTGGAAGCCTCGGCAAACTCTGTTGCTCGCCGATCGAAGAAGCTATGTGTCGCTCCTGGATAAATCTTGATCTCGTGTTCAATTCCTGCTGCGTCCAGATTTTTGTCCAGCTCCTCAACCTGATTTGTGGGGATGCCCTGGTCGGCTCCTCCAAACAGGCCCAGTACTGGATTAATCGTCTGTTTCGAGGCATCCAGTATGCTCTCCTGCGCTCCTGCTATCTTGCGTGCCAGACCCGCATAAAAAGCAATGGAGCCTGCCAGACCAAATGCTTTATTGGTTGCACTCGCCAGCGAGAGGCTTCCTCCCAGGCAGAAGCCGGTTGTGAATGCGGCCTTCTGTGGATTCTCTTTACGGAGATAGTCCAGCGCTGCGGTAATATCTGCAAAGACGGTGGGTATTTGTAATTGTTGCACATGCGGCATGTATTCAAAAGAATCGTTGCGTGAGCTCACACCGGCTGTGCGTCCAAAGTAATCAATAGCTACCGCTGAAAATCCCATCTCAGCAAAGCGCAGGGCCAGCTCTTTATAAAATTGATGCAGACCGCGTACGTCCGGCAGAATGACAACCTGTGCCCCGCCTGGATTCCCTGCATGCGCCGCATAGGCTGCAAACTGTGTCCCATCGCTTGCGGTCAGGACGATTTCTTCTCCCGTTGCTGTGCCTCCAGCTCCTGGTGGTAACGGTGGTCGCGCATTATCATCGTAACACATTGGCTTTTTCTCTTTCTTTGAAAGACTGAACAAGCACTACTGAACGATACTCTCTGTACAGGTAACCGATACGATCGGCTCTTCCGTTGAAGATAGTCTTCCCTACAGTATATTTCGCGCCACGCCAAAAAGGAAAGAACCCCTGCTTTCTGTCTACCCACTTTTTGCCTGCCCATCTCATGTTACAGGATTTCCGGTTTTTGCATTTTCCTCCGTATATCTTCAATAGGGACGCGAGAAAGCGAAAGCGAAATCTCATAAAACTCTTCCGATCTGGCTTTCGATCTGGCCCCCTGGTTGGAATAACGAAACGAAATATAAGTGTTTGTATGAATGGAGAAAACCACTGATCAGTTACAGAGCAAAGCGAAAAAGGGTTATTTCACCCGGTGACACTCATCCTTTGAAGCAACCCATCTGTATTTTCTGTGCCGAAATACCCGAACAATCAATGCGTGCTTGTAACGCCATCCAATTTATCCTGGGAGCACATTGCATGTATCATAGAATAAACCCAAAAGTAAGCGTCAGTATCGTGTTCGTTACGGCCATGTTTATGTCTATCATGGACTCGACGATTGTGAACGTTGCGCTACCCTCGATTGGACAACAATTTGGCATGGCTGGCACCTCGGTGGATGCCATCGTTGTTTCCTATATGGTGAGCCTCGCGCTCGTCATCCCGGCCTCTGGCTGGCTGGGTGATCGCCTGGGCACGAAGCGTGTCTTTATGAGCGCGCTTGCCCTCTTTACCATTGCCTCAGCCCTATGCGGATTGGCGAACAGTATCGGTCTGCTTGTGCTCTTTCGCGTCCTACAGGGGTTTGCAGGCGGCGCGCTCACTCCCGTTGGCAATACGATGCTGATTCGCACGTTCCCTCCTGAGGAGCGCGTCCAGGTTTCGCGTATCCTGACGATCCCGACGGTCCTCGCTCCGGCCAGCGGCCCCGTCATCGGCGGCATCCTGGTGGATAAGTTGTCGTGGCATTGGGTATTTTATGTCAATGTTCCGATTGGCATTGCTGCATTTCTCTTTGGTCTCTTCTTCCTGGCCGGGCATAACGAAACAACAAAAGGCAATTTCGATATCCCAGGCTTTCTGCTGGCGGGTGTTGGACTTGCCCTCGCGATGTATGCGCTGAGTGAGGGTCCCGACCTGGGGTGGGCCACTCCTGGTATTATTGGCAGCCTGTTTGTCGGCCTGATCCTTATCGCGGTTTTCGTCTATTTCGCATGGCGCTCCTCGGCTCCAATGCTCAATCTGCGCTTGCTGAAGAATAATCTGTTTCGTAATAGCAATCTCACTATTGTCTTGACCAGTGCCGCTTTTGTGGGCATTCTCTATGCTGCACCACTTTTTCTGCAAGAGGCACGCGGCGTCTCTGCCATCGTTTCCGGTCTGACGACGTTCCCTGAAGCCCTTGGCGTGATCACTGGCACTCAGATTGCGGCCCGCATCTATCCGTTTATCGGTCCACGCCGGGTGGCTGCTGGTGGCGTCATCGGCGCTGCAATCATGATGGCGCTGCTTACAGTTATGGGACAAACGACAGATCTGTGGGTGATGCGTATCTTGATGTTCGCGATTGGCTTTAGCATGGCGCATATTTTCCTGCCAACGCAGGCTGCTGCATACGCCAATATCACTCCCAGCGAATCCGGCCATGCCTCGGCACTCTACAATACGTTGCGGCAGGTCGGTTCTGCGCTTGGCGTCGCATTCGTGAGCACGGTCATTACGGCGGTTGGCCCGACCTATCAGACGGCTTCCGGCAGCATATTGCCAGATCTGACGTCCTACCATGCCGCGTTTGTCTTCTCTGCGCTTCTGGCACTGGTGGCTCTTATCTTTGTCTTCTCTATTCGTGATAAAGATGCCGCCATTACGATGCAACGCAAGGGCGCAAAGGCTTCGCAAGAGAATGTGCCCGGACCAGCATTTAACGCCGAGGCGAGCGTATAATATTGTCAGGCCCTCTATCCTGGTATGTGTTCCATTTGCCAGAGTTGTTATACTATGTTTTTCGTCTAGTATGAGGAGCATTCCACGATGGATATTCCACAATTTCAGGATGTCTTGCTGGCGCAACGCAATATTCGTCCCTATCTGGCGCGTACCCCTTTGCATAATTATCCGGCCTTAGATGCGTTACTGGATACGACTATCTATGTGAAACACGAAAATTATCAGCCAGTCGGGGCTTTTAAAGTTCGTGGAGGCGTCAATCTGATCTCACAATTGAATGATCAGGAGCGCAAACGCGGCGTCATTGCTGCCTCGACTGGCAATCATGGCCAATCGGTTGCATATGCCGCCCGGCTGTTTCATGTCGATGCTCGTATCGTTGTGCCGGAGGCTGCTAATCCTGGCAAGGTCGCGGCTATGCAGGGGATGGGGGCTGATGTGATTATGCATGGCGCTACTTTCGACGACGCTCGCCTCTACTGCGAAACGCTGGCCCGTTCTCAGGGGTATCGCTATATCCATTCCGGCAATGAGCCGCTCTTAATCGCCGGAGTCGCTACCGCTACTCTGGAGATGCTGGAGGATGAGCCGGGCCTGGATATGATTTTCGTGCCAATTGGTGGTGGCAGTGGTGCAGCTGCTGCCTGCCTCGTGGCGAAAACGATTAGTCCCACTATTCGCGTGATTGGCGTACAGGCCGAGGCTTCTCCCGCGGCCTATGAAAGCTGGGTCCAGCGCAGCCTGATGACTGCTCCCAACCGCACATTTGCCGAGGGATTAGCCACTGGTAGTGCCTTTGAGCTTCCTCAGAAGATCCTCTGGGACTTGCTGGATGATTTTATTCTGGTGAGTGATGACGAAATCAAGCAGGCGATGCTCTGGATGGTCGAGCGTGCCCATACGCTGGCCGAGGGGGCCGGTGCCTCACCGCTTGCCGCTGCTTTCCGCATGCGCGAGCAACTGGGAGGCCTCAAGATTGCGCTGGTCTGTTCAGGTGGCAATACTTCTCTGGAGCATCTTCGCGAGGCTTTATCGATGAATGCTTGATTTCTGTGCTGACTGAGCATGATATATAGGGGGTTGCTCTGGTGTATTACTATACCTATTGAGATATCTTTGTGTATCTCTGCAAGTGACTCCCTTGATTGTGCATCACTAACAGTGAAAGGATGAATCATGACAAAGGTCTGTACACATACTGATCAGATCAGAAACGTTTCTCCAAGTGCTCAGGGCTGCGAAGAGTGTCTGAAAACGGGCGATTCCTGGGTTCATCTTCGCGAATGTCTGGCCTGTGGCCATGTTGGCTGCTGCGATTCCTCCAAAAATAAGCACGCGACGAAACATTTTCATGCCACTCACCATCCTGTCATGCAATCGTTCCAACCCGGCGAAAATTGGCGCTGGTGCTACATTGATGAGGTAATGTTCTAGCGCCAGCAAGCGCTCTTTGTGTCAAACGAATAGTGCGTAGCCGGGCAAGAAGTCTTCCCGGCTACTTTGTAAAGAAAGGCCCTCGCATAAAAAAATATGCTCTTTTCGGTAAACGGCGTCAAGATCACCCTGGCGCTCTGCTTGTTCGCATTACCATAACATGATACAATGAGAGAAAATGTGAATTATAGTACAACGAATATAATTTCAGAGAATGTGGATAAGCACGTGGAGATTGGAAATGACGCTCAGGCTGGCATAGATGCATTTGTTGCTCGCTACCCGTTTACTATCGATTCATTCCAAATAGAAGCTATGGGCCATCTGGCACAGGATCGCTCTGTGCTCGTCGCCGCCCCTACTGGCACTGGCAAAACGCTGGTGGCAGAATATGCGATGTGGCTGGCTCAGCAGCGCAATCAGCGCGTGATCTATACGACACCACTGAAAGCCCTCTCGAATCAGAAGTATCGCGACCTGCGCGAAATCTATGGGTATGATGCGGTTGGTCTGGTGACAGGGGATATTGTCGAGCATAGCCGCGCATCTATTGTTATTATGACAACTGAAGTCTATCGCAATATGCTTCTGGAGGAGGGCGGCGAACGCCTTTCACGCATGTCGCTGGACGATGTGGGCTTTGTGGTTTTTGACGAACTACACTATTTGAGCGATGTTGGTCGGGGTCCTGTCTGGGAGGAAGCGATTATTTGTTCTCCCCCGCATGTACAACTGGTTGGTCTCTCTGCAACGGTGAGCAATACCGAAGATCTGGCCAGTTGGATTAGCCGCGTCCATCGCCCCATCTCTCTCGTCATTCACGAGCAGCGCGCTGTCCCTCTTGAACACTATTATTTTCTTGATGGGAAACTTCATCTGGTTCAGGATGCTGATGGTAACCGCATCGAGAGCTTCCCGAATGTGGGTGGTGAGGCCAAAGCCGCTCAACTTGCCAGTCGTAATCGATCCTATCGTTTTCCAGATGATGACGATGACGATGAGGAAGACGTGCTGGAGGCCGGTACGTTGGGCAGGCGTGGTCGCTCTGGCAAAACACGCAATTCGCGTGAGGAAGAGCGCGAGACGGACTCTTCTTCTGCTGAAAACCAACAAACCTCCTCTGCACCTGGACCGGAAAAGCCCCAGGCAAAACGTCCCCCTCTGCGTCGCGCTCCAGAACCAGGCGAGGTGCTGACAGCTCTGCGCGAAGCCGATAAACTCCCCTGCCTCTATTTCTTGCCTGGCAGGCGTGTCGTGGAGGAGGGCGCTATGGGTGCCGCCTCTCATCATTTTACTACGCCGGAAGAAGAGACGCTGATTCGCGAAGAAATTGGCGTCTGGATGGAACATTTGCCGAAGGAGGATCGTAATCTCCAGCAGGTACATGCCTTGCTGGATCTCCTGCCTCGCGGCCTCGCTTTCCACCATGCTGGTCTGCTGCCCGGCTTAAAGGTGCTGGTGGAAACACTCTTTGCTCGTGGCTATCTACGTGCTGTCTTTGCCACGGATACGCTGGCCCTCGGCATTAATATGCCCGCTCGCTCGGTTGTGGTGGGAAGTTTAAGTAAGTTTGATGGTCAGGAGATGCGCCTGCTGACTCCTAATGAATATCGCCAGCTCACCGGTCGCGCTGGTAGACGCGGTATGGATGTGCGTGGCGCCGCGATTATTCCTTATTCCCCCTGGGAGCCCTTTGAGGACTCATTCCGCCGTATCACTGGCGAACTTTTGCCGGTGACCAGCTCGTTTGTGATCCGCTATAATTCGGTCTTGAATCTCTGGCGTCCCGGCGATGTGCAGCATCTGCGCCGTATCTGCGCTTCCAGTTTGCGTGAATATCAGCGCTATATGCTCTGGGAGCTGAGCGAACTGCAACGCCTTGAGAAGCGTTATAAGAAAGCGAAGAAAGCGGGCAAAAAGAAAGGTCCTGCCTCTGATGGCGCCTTTGAAGCGCTTGAAAAGCGGCGAGAGCGTATCGGCGCTTTCCCTCTGAGCCGTGCCGGTGCCGCTGAACTGGATGGTACGATCTTCGCTCTGCGGGCTCTGGGTCATATTGGCCAGGACGATCAATTGACGGTCAAGGGACGCCTCTTGCGCAGTATCTTTCATCCTGCCGGTGTGACGATCGTGGAGATGGTCACGAGCGGGGTCCTCGATGAGCTGTCTGCTGCTGAACTGGCCGAGGTCTGTAGCTGGTTCACTTTTGATAATGATAAGCGTTTGAATAATCGTCAGGCGCTTTCTGGCAAGCTTACGACGATTCGCCGTGAGTTGTGGCAGATTTTATTGCGTGTGCGTGGCATCGAAGAACGTGCAAATATTAACCCGAGCCCTGGCATTGTGCCGGAGTTCCATAGCATTGCGTTCTCCTGGGCGCGAAATATGTCGCTGAGCGGCCTGCTTCGCCGTATTGATATGGCGGAAGGCGATCTGCTCATGGTGCTGAATCAGACCATTGATCTGTTGCAGCAGGTGCAGGCGGCTGTCGGCCAGCTTTTAGATGCGCACGATATCTGGGAACAACTTTCGCCCGTTATGACTGAAGGGTACAATCCTCGTACCGCTCAGGCTCAAGAACGCAAGCGTGCTGAACAGTTGCTGGTTCAGCGTGAACGCTTACAACGTTTGCGTCCTCTGTTCTCACAGGCGGTTTCTGCTCTCTTGCACGGAATCATTGTCCAGAGCCGTACTGTTCCTTCAATGGTTGCTCGCATAGGCGAGGAGTCCGTTCCCCTTGATGCGGAAGAAGATCGCGATCCCCAGGGCCTTCACGATCCGGAGGCTTTTGCCGGTGAAGTGTGATGAGCCTCTTGTCTTTTTTATGCCGCAACTTCAATCTCACACGCGTTCACTCTAAATATATTGCTCAGAATGGCTATACAGGTTGAGCACAACATTACTTTGGTCATGCTTGTATGGCGAATGCATTGTCAGAATGATGCAAGTTGACTAATATGTACAAAGGTAGGGTTATGGTCGACGGTGGGAGCGAGAGAGCGCTCTTTGGTCAATAAGCAAATGTTGAGCAGCATAAAGGGGTAGAGTTTTCATGAACGCAGAAGCATTGATTGGTACGGTGTTAGGCTCATGTACACTCCAGAAGTTAGTGGGCCAGGGAGGTATGGGCGCGGTTTTTCTGGCTCAACAATCTCGCCCACGGCGCCAGGTCGCAGTAAAGATTTTACTACCGATGGCTCCTCTCAGTCCAAATCAGTTGGCGGCATTTTTGGAACGCTTTCGCCGTGAAACTGATGCGGCTGCATCTATGGAACATCCTAATATTGTTCCAGTTCATGAATATGGTGAACGCGACGGTCTGGCCTATCTGGTGATGCCTTATATTAGCGGTGGCACACTACGCGATGAGATGGAGCGTGAGGGGCCGCTTGCTTTTTCTACGGCGATGAATTTCCTGGATCAGATCGCTGCGGCTCTCGACTTTGCTCACAAACATGGCGTGATCCATCGCGATATTAAGCCCGCGAATATTCTGATGACTTCCGAACGCCGCTTGCTCTTAACTGACTTCGGTCTGGTAAAAATCGTTGCGGAAGGCTCTTTGCCACAGACACGCCTCACGGGTGAAGGCGCTCCGGTCGGCACTCCCGATTATATGGCCCCCGAGCAGGTGATTGGTGAAGATGTCGATGCTCGCGCCGATCTGTATTCTCTTGGGGTTATTGTCTATCAGATGATCACTGGCACAACCCCTTTCCAGGGTGAAACGCCTATGCAGATCGCCGCGCAACATTTGCAGGTTCCACCTCCTGCTCCTCACCTGTTGCGTCCAGATTTGCCTCTCCCTGCTGAACAGGTGATGCTGAAGGCGCTCTCGAAGCGCCCGGCTGACCGCTATTCATCTGCACAAGATATGGCCTCGGCTTTTCGTCAGGCTCTGATTGGCACTGGATATGGCCTCAGCTCGATTGCTTCACAGGGATTGAGAGGTCAATCCGGGCAAACGGGAAAGGTACCGGCTGCTGCCGCTGACGGCTTCGATGGCGGCATACAATTTCGACCTACTGGCATGATGGCCGCGCTGAAATCTACGGCTGCCGCAGGTGTTCGTCCATCTCCTCCTACTGGCACGGTTCCAGGGGTAGGCGCTAATCTTCCATTGAACGCTTCTATGCCTGTTGAGGATGATGATTTTGCAAGGCCAACTGGCTCTTTCCCTACCCCTGGTAATCAGGGCGGCGGCGGACTCCTGAGTAGAACGGGCATGTTCCCCTCTATAAACACTGGTACTATGGCTGCGGCTGGCCAGGGGCTCTTAATGACTGGCGCTCAATCAGCGGTGAATGGGACTGTTCCCGCTGCTCGCGCTGGTGGTGGCTTACTTTCTCGTACGGGTCGATTCCCAACTGTAGGGACTCAAGGGGCTCTGGCTATTCCTCCTGAGACAAATACTGTTCCCGAGGAGAATACGTTCGCTTCGTCTTCTCTTTATAATTCTTCGTTGCAGGCCCCGGATGCCAGCTTTGAGCAACTCTCTCCTGCCGCTCGTACCTCAACTGGTATGTTGCAGGATGGTCCCATGCCAAGAACGACGATGAAGCTGTCTACTTCTATGAAGGTCGTCAAAGTGCCTGTTGCTGGTCAGCCCGGCCAGTTTGTGACAGGCCTGTTGTCGATGAATACTGATGAAGATGAGCCTCTGGTTCTGCCAGAAAAAAAGCATATGCCGATATGGGCTCGTGTCTTGATCACTGTATTGGCAGTCCTTGTCGTCTTTGGAGGAGCTGGAGGGACGTGGGCCTTTCTGCATAGTCAAAAAGCTCCCACTGCCAATCAGAATATGAAGGGCATGGCCTCCACCGGGGCTCCTGATGTTAAAGCGACCGCCCAGGTGCAGGCAACTGCTACGGCTCAGGCAAATATTATTCTTGCTGATCCTCTTGACCATAATATCCATGGCTGGTATGAGTCGTCAAAAGATGGGTATGTTTTTCAGAATGGTGCCTATCATATTGTTAACCATAATAACAATAATAGCAGCGCAACTGTTCTCCCTTCTTTTTCCTACAAAGGATCGATGGCCTATACTCTCACACTCCAGGAACTCAAAGGCGATGATACTTCTGATGTCAATTCCTTTGGGATGATTTTCCGCTATACTCAACAAACTTCCGGGAAAACGACCGTTTCGAAGTTCTATACCTTTGAGGTCCTGAATAAGCCGGGTGGTGAGTATAAGTTCTGGAAGTATGATAGCTCTAAGGGCACAGGGACTGCTGCATGGGGCGATCCTATCTGGCACCAAACATTCGGGAATGAGTTCCACGAGGGCCATGGCGCGCAGGCGGTAAATACTTTTAAGGTTATTATGAATGGCAGCAAATTTACCTTTATCGTCAACGGAAAGACGATAAAGACGGTAAGCGATACGAGCTATGCGAATGGCTCCGTTGGTATGATTGTGAATCTGAATGGTACGGAAGTGGCTTTCAAGAATTTGTTGTTGACAAAAAATTAGGCGCGCTCAATCTTGATGACCCTTCTATCATTCGTGAAAACCGCCCCTGGTGAGCACGGCAGGGTGTATCTAGCGAACCTGCTGCTAGTAAGGATGCTCTCTATGTAATTTCAGGCAGGTTCCACCTGAATCAGGTTGAAAAAGAGGTTAGATTTTTCATGAACGCAGAAGCATTGATTAACACCATGCTGGGTACCTGCACGCTGCAAAAGCTGATTGGGCAAGGGGGCATGGGAGCAGTATTTCTGGCTCAGCAGTCTCGTCCTCGACGCCAGGTCGCTGTGAAGGTTTTATTGCCCGGGCAATCCCAGGCTCCCAGCCAACACGCCGCATTTCTAGAGCGGTTCCGGCGTGAAACTGATGCGGCTGCGTCACTGGAACATCCTAATATTGTTCCGGTTCATGAATATGGTGAACGTGACGGCCTGGCCTATCTGGTGATGCCCTATATCGGTGGGGGCACTCTACGTGATGAGATGGAGAGCGGCGAGCAGTTTCTTTTGTCGAAGGCGATGAGCTATCTCGATCAGATGGCTGCTGCTCTGGATTTCGCTCATGAGCATGGGGTGATCCATCGCGATATCAAGCCCGCGAATATCTTGATGACTCCTGATCGCCGTCTGCTCCTGACTGATTTTGGTCTGGTGAAGGTTGTTAATGGCACGCAAGGCGAATCTCCAAATACACGTCTGACGGCTGTGGGCGTTCCTATGGGCACTCCCGATTATATGGCCCCCGAGCAGGTGATTGGCGCTGAGGTCGATTCTCGCGCTGATATTTACTCTCTTGGCGTTATTCTTTTTCAAATGGTGACGGGGACCACTCCTTTTGATGGCGATATGCCGATGCAGATTGCGATGCAGCATCTGCATACTCCTCCCCCTTCTCCTCGTCTGTATCGCCCGGATTTGCCCGTTGCTGTTGAACAGGTGATGCTTCGCAGTCTGGCTAAAAATCCTCCCGAACGCTTTGCGCGCGCCGGGGATCTTGCCAGCGCTTTCCGTCTCGCTCTCACTATGGCCGGTGTGCCGCTCGGAGATACTCAACAGAGTATCCCTATGCCAGGAGCTGCGAACGATATTCGCCCCTTTACCCGCCGTAGCCTTTTTGATCCTGTCTGGCAGGGCGGTACTACCCCCAGCGCTGCCCCTCCTGTCCCGGGAGGAGGCCTGTTACGTCGCCATGTGCAGGCTGCTTCTGCTCCTACTCCACAGGCTGTTGAGCCTGGCCGCAGAAATGATATTATTGCGAAAACCAGTATGACTATGCCATCACTGTCGGGGTTTATGGATGCTCCGACACGTGCTATGCCTCAGATCATGAAGACTCCTTCAGGCATGACACCTCTGCCTGAATCGGCGCTCCCTCAGGATGCCGCCATGCCTGTAGAACAGGAGTGGTCGGAGGCGTCTTCTATGGGGAATGGTCTTCTGAATGGCACAGGTCTGCGTTTGGGTCGCAATGGTTTGCTGCGCCCTCCTGATGGTCTGGCCGCTTCTGCAACGCAAAGCCCGGCTGAAGAATCTGCCTATGTTGTCCCATCTACTATGCAGACGGCGATGGGCGGTCAGGCGGGGGCTCCAGAAAACGCTGGCGCGTATCCTCAATCGCTTGTTGAAGCTCCACAGCCTTTTCACCCAAAAACTCTTTCTGGCTTATCTGGTATATCTACAGATGGGGTCTTGCCCAATGTGTTCCCTGCTGCTCCTGCGTTGGATGGTGGCAGTGAAGCTTTTCGTCAGCCTGTTGCAAACGAGGCGGATGGTCAGCAGAGATCTTTTGAGGCGTCTCCATCTCCAACTGCTCAGGCCCCTGGCACTGCTGCCGCCCTTGTACCTGCTACCTATGAGGGCCAGGGGATGACGGGGATGGTGAAGCTGTCACAGGCTATGAAGGTGGTGCAAGTTCCGGTTGCGGGTAAACCTGGTACCTTTATGACGGGCCTCTTACCTGTACTGCCAGAGGCACAGGAAACTATATCACCTCAGCAACCCCCTGAAAATGCGAACTTTCTTCAGACGCATATGAAAAAAGTGGTGCTGCTGGTTCTGTTGCTGGTTGTGGTGCTGGTCGGCACTGGCCTGTTCCGGCTGGCTACACCTCACAATGCATCTACCTCTCCTCAAGCGAATAGCATCGGAACACCCGTAGCAAATCTGCCCGTGCAGGCAACTGCTAATGCCAGCGCGACGGCTCAGGCCGCCAATATCATTCTTGCGGACTCGCTAAGTACTAATATTCATTCCTGGAAAGAGAGTAGTTCGGGTAATCTGACGTATATATTTAAGAATGGTGCATATCATGTTGCTGTTAACAATGGTGATATTGCTGCCCTTGCCGATTTGCCCGAAGAGATAATGCCTGACTCGTTCGTTTTTTCTGTGAATACCAGCGAGATCAAAGGTGACGATAGCTCTGTCAATAATCAGTTTGGCCTGGTGTTTCGCTTGAATCAGGTCCAGCAAAATGGACAATCACGAGTAACGTTCTACTGTTTCCAGGTGCAAAATACACAAAATGACGTGGAGTATCAGCTCAGAAAGTACGATAGCAGCTATACAGATGATGCTGAAAAGTGGACAACTCCCTGGCATGCCACTGCTGGTAAAGAGTACCACTTTGGTCATGGCACTTCTGCTACCAATACCCTCACTGTCAAGGTGAAAAATAGCGCTTTTACGTTTGTTGTGAATGGTAAGTCTGTTGGGACTTTCAAAGATACGTCTTTTAAAGGCGGCAGAATCGGGCTGCTGGTGAATCAAAAGGGTACGGAAGTAGCTTTCTCTAATCTGTTGTTGACACACAATTAAAAATGAATTGATATTTTAGTACGGTGTAGCCCTTCTGGGCTTCCTGGTGGGAGGTTTCGGTTGACATCCTCTATGATCCTATTTGCTTTGCTGCTACAGGGGAGTCCGTCTCCTCTTGTTGATCAGTGGCAGCTCATTATTCTGACTTTGGTGCTGACGGGTCTTTTGTGTCTGCTGAATATCAGCCTGGCTGTGTTCTATCGCAATAGGCGGCTGCTAGAGGTTGTATCTTATTATGTGGTTTGTGGCATTGAGCTGGTAATATGGGTTTTTGCTCTCCTTTTGCAATTGCATGTGGTTACGCGTGTGCCTTTCCCATTACCTCCAGGCCTTCCTATTAACCGCGCTATGATTGGTGCAGCCCTGGCCTTTGGTATTGGCCTGAGTCCTGTTGCTTATTGGCATCGTATCAATGTCTCTGAACTGCCTAAACGCCTGGCTAAGGATGCCGAGGTGATGAAGGCACGCTCCGGGGGCGGCGTGCGTATTCGTAGCAATACTCCTGGCGAATGGATGAACTAGCAGGCCGAGGGGGCGCGCAAGCGCCCCCAACGCTTTTATGGCTCAGTACTACTTTCTTCTTCTTCTTCTTCTTTCTCTGTTTCAACTTTCACATTGTTCTTCTGCGATTTTGAAAATCGACGGAAGAGAATGAATGGTACGACGAAAAGCAACACGATAAAGGCGTAGCCTGCGATGTTGGCCAGGGTGGTAACGGTGGATGCCTGCTGTGGGGTCGTGCCCAGTGTGGGTGGATAGAGCCCCGTGATGATGGCGTGTGGATCACCACCAACGTGAAATGTCTGGATAGATTGTCTGCCCGGTAGGTCGAGCATGAGTACGTCTCCACCCTGTAGCGCGACGAAGCCAAGCTGACCGTCGCTGGTGATGGCAATGGCCGCCGGTTTTTCGCTCAGGCTGATCGTCCGATTTGGCTCATGTGGGAGCGCAACTCCGGTGTTGACTGGCGTGAGAACGATTAACTGCTTATTATCCAGATCGGGTACATAGACTTCACCTGTGGTTGCATCATAGTCCATTGGTCCATAGGTACCCGTGGTGAGCAATGGCACGACTTTTTGGGTCGCAAGGTCGATCGCGTCCAGTCCTCCTGTACGCGAGGTGACGTATGCGGTTGTGCCTGCGGGGATGCTGATATAGCCAGGGCTCGCGACTGCGATGCTGCGAATCTGTTTGCCGCTGTTGCCATCAAAAATCTGGAGCGCATTGCTTGCTGAAACCCAGATCTGACTCCCACTACTATTTGGTAATGACGAGCCCACTGCGGCCAGACCTAAACCATAGACCGGCCCTTCGGTGCTCAATGTACGCTTTATCGCGCAGTTTGTGCCATCAATGGCGCTGACGGTGGCTGCCTGGTTCCCGGCTACATAGACGAGGTTGGTGTTAATGTCCACAACCAGCAAACTGGGTGCCCCCGCTATATTGGCCGTGCAAATTGTCTGACCAGTTCTGGTTGCGATGATAGAGAAGCGGTTTTCCGCTGGTTGTGTGACATAAAGAAAACGAGCGTCCAGACTTAAAGCAACGGCATGCGGATCTCCGCTGACGTTTATTGTACTGGTCACTTTTTGTTGGGCGACGTCAAAAACGCTGATGCCTTTGGCGCTTCCCGCAATATAGGCCAGGTTGGGCGCTCCTCCATCGGCACGCGCGCTCGGCGAAATGGTGAACAGCGCAATGAGTCCCAGGGTGCCGAGCGCGATCAGAACGAGTTTTTTTAACATGGTTTTTTCTTAACTATCCTTCTATGCCTTTGGTGTCAGTGATGACCACTGTTGTGTGCCTTGATCGTAGCGCTCAACCTGGGAAGGGTAAGAGAGCGAAAGATACAGCAGATTGGCATGGGCAGGATCGGGTGCGAGATCTTGTAGATTGCCTTTGATCAGCGGCAACGCTTTCCAGGTATGGCCTCCATCATCGCTACGGTAGATACCACGCGCATTTTTACCATAGACGATCTGTGGTTGTTGGGGCGAGACGCTCAAGCCGGGATAAAAAGCGCTATTGACCTGCGTGAAGGTTTTCCCCTCATCTTTAGAGACGAAAACGCCTGAATCGCCGGTTATATAGATCGGCGTGTTGGCACCGGCCGTGGCTGCGTAGAAAAGGCTGCCATTAAAATTGCCTGCGACGGTTTTCCATGTCGCACCTCGATCAGTGCTACGCGCTACGCCATTGTCACCATAAATGAGCAATGTTCCGGGGACCCCGGGAAGAGGCAGGATGCCGTGAATAGTCGGAAATGGCAGCTTGCCTGTGGATTTGAAGGTCTTGCCTGCGTCTGTGCTGATCTTCAGGCCCTGTGCACCATCCTCACTCTGATAAATATAGACCTCGTTGGCGGCGTCGTTGCCAGCGGCCTCTGTGAAGATGTTGTTTTGCCCTTCGGTAGAAAATGCCAGTTGCCAGCTCTGCCCCTGATTCGCGCTTGTGTAGAGTCCCAGGGTGCCCTTATGCGTATTCGTGATCGGCTGGGTCAGCACATAGAGGCGTTGTGGATCGATTGGACTACTGACGAGGGCGTAGGTCATGAGCGTCTCCATCGGCTGACCAGGACCAGCTGCGACCTCGCTCCAGTTCTCACCACCATTGCTGGTGCGGAAGATACCGTAATGGGTAGCCATCAACAGTACATTATTGGGCAAGGCGATCAATGAATGCCCATGGTTACTGGCCGCTCCAAAGCCATTGACGCGTTGTGGCGTTGTTGTCTGCTGTGGTGTCGTCGTTGTGGCATCACTCCCACAGGCGGACACAAAAAGGACAAGCAGACTGACAAAAGAAAAGAGCAGCAACTTCTGTCTTTTCCGGAAGGGCCGACACGTATATGTGTTGGGATTGCCCCGTTGATAGTCTCTATTCATCAATAATTCCTGCACTTTACAAAATTACAAAAATTACAAAGATCATTATGCGCATCATGAAGGATGAGGTCAGTACGAGGTTACTATTTTTACCTGTCCTTCATGAAGTTTATTGTCTACTGTGCGAATCTGGACTCGCAATCCCCAGTTCCCAGCCATATCCAGGTCGCCGTTTCCGGTAAAGTTGCCTTTACCATCAGGTTGGAGGATCAGCGAATCGGTTCCCATGTCCATGTCGAGCATGGTTGTGTAGAGGGTAACACCAATATTGCTCTGTACTTTGCCTGCACTATCGCGTGCTGTCACCGTGAAGACGTTCGGTCCAAAGCGATTGGGGGAGATGGTCAGTTGAACGGTGAAGGCGTTATCGCTCGTTTTGAGGGTGCCTGCATATGGCTTGACGGTCGTGACCTGTTGTTGCGCGGGCGGAGCCACGTTTACTGGCGTCAGCGTCCCGGCGAAGACGTTGAGCAGACCGGTACAGATCAGCACGGCCACGCCCAGAATCGGCTCCCAGCGGAGGGTCGTGCTTAAACGTCGCGTCTGGCTGGCAATTGTGCCCTCTAGATATTTTGCTTCCTCGACGCTTTCCCCTTCGTGTATTGTTTGCGCATACTTCTTATAGTCTTTTAGCAGGCGTGGTCGGAGGAGGAAGACGTGAATGGCGCTGACGATCAGCATGGCACAGACAAGCGCGCTTTTGATGAGCAGTGTACGCCCATAGGCTGTGTCGAGAAGCTGATTGAACGAGGTCATATGGAACGTGGCATTAAAAGGTCCGGTCACTGCCATTACGATGACGCCAAGGATGGCGAGGGGGGAGAAATGTGGCAGAATCGAGAGCAAGGCTCGCGTACGTTCCAGATTGGTCTGTTTCTGGATGATTGGGAGGTAGATCAATGAGAGATAGAGCATGCCTCCGATCCAGAGTGAGGCTGCTAAGAGATGGAGCCAGTCAATCAGGACCGAGTAAATGAGATCGTTGCTGCCGACTGCCGCTGCATGCCCTGAGAGCGTGACTGCGATCAGAAGCATCATCCCGAGTAGTAGATTGAGCGAAGGGAGCCAGTTTTTGATTAACCGGGGCAACTGCCGGGTAAAAGTGGTAGCGGTCGCGACGAGTATCGCCAGAATAACGATAATTTCGCGCACGGTCCAGTACGTGCCAAAGCGTCCATTGGCAATAAGATTATGGAGAACGGAGAGACTGAATGCCTGTCCCAACTGTCCATTGCTAATGCTCAGACTCTGACCGAGCAGGATGCCAACATTTGCCAGGAGAATGATCAGTAGTGTTGGGAGCGAGAAATGTTGCTGAAAGCGCTGCTCGGCCTGTTGATCGAGCGTTGGTTGCTCTGAATCTTTATTGCGCGCGGGTTGCAGGACAAATGTATGCCAGAGCTGAGCGCCAACCCAGAAGACGACCGCCAGATCAACCAGGGCAATCATGAGCGTGCTGAAGAGGGTGGTACCATCGAACTGATTGCTGGTCGTATCCCCGAGAAGGTTGCTGGCGGCGGTCGGGCTGATCACCTGATTCGGCACGGTGCCGTCTGGATTAGCCACTTTAAAAAGAAATGAGCCGCTTAAAATGTGCCCATCATCAGCTGATTGTGTGCGCCAGATAACCAGATAGACGCCCGCTGGCAGGCCATTTTGCAAGGTAAAGTCTATCTCGCGTGTATCCGAACTTGAGACAGCGGATGTGCCATCTGCAAGGTGTTGATTCGCCATGAGAATAACGGCTTTGCTGATGCCTGGATTGAGATCCTCGCTGAACCACATGCGGATCTCTCCGGGAGCACTGCTGAGCACTGCATCGCGCGCCGGGTCTGAGCGCAGGAGGATTGCATGTGCCAGGCTGGTAGATGGGAGGAGCAAGAAGAGGCCTAACGCCAGGGGGAAAGCCAGAAAAAATAAGCGGTGTAGAGATCGAGATGTATGAGAAAATCGAGCCATCATCAAATAAATCCAATCCTGTGGTAAGTAATATGTCGCAGGTAGAATTGCTACTCATTACTTATAAGTAAGATCAGATCTCGTAACCTGATCAACCTATATACGTGTGTGATCGCATGACAGTTACGTATACGATTTTTATGAAGCTCCTAAAATATACATGATCTTACTCTATTTGTTATTATATAGCATGCTAAAACCAGGTGTATGTGCCCGGATATGGCCTGCCTCTGTCGGCACTATGGGGGGTCAGAGGAAACGAACGAGTCCCTCAACACATGATATAATGGCTGTATATGGAGGAGACTGATACACCACAAAATCTGACTACTTTGGAGGAGCTACTCCAGGTAACGTTTCATGATCGCAGCCTGTTACTACGTGCGGTGACGCATCATTCATGCTGTACAGAGACGGCTATACGCGATTCTTATGATACGCTGGAATTTCTCGGCGATGCGATTATCAGTGCACATGTTGTTGAATATATCTATCGAACATTCCCTGAAGCTTCTGAAGGCGAGATGACCTCGCTCAAGTCCGAGGTGGTGAGTCGCCGGGCTTTTGCGCAGATTGGACAACAGCTCAATCTGTTCCCGTTTATTCGCGTTGATATTGCGAATCTGCGTACGTTTAACGAGCGATCTCGTGACTCGCTGTGCGCTGACGTGCTGGAGGCGCTGGTGGGCGCAATTCATATTGATCAGGGAACCGAGGTCGCGGCGCGCTTTGTGGCACGTGTGGTATTGCCTACGGTCGGGCAGGTAAGCAAGCATTTATTGGAGACGAATCCCAAGGGACATTTGCAAAAAATCGTGTTGCAGAGAAGCGGATCATTGCCTCGCTATCGAGTTTTAGAGCAGAGTGGCAACAATAATGATCGTGTTTTCCTGGTGGGTGTATTTGAGCAGGATGTCTTGCTTGGTAGAGGTAAGGCCTCGAGTATTAAAGATGCTGGACGACTGGCCGCTCGTGAGGCGCTGGAACTCCTGAAAAAGAAAGAGTAATTTTGGCGTCCATGAGTGCGCACGAAGTGCCAGGCTGGTATGAGGCCGGTTTGCCGGTGAGGGAGCGTAAGCGGCGTGGCCATTTTTCAACGCCCCCTGAGCTTGTTGAACTCATTCTCGATGCCTGCGGCTATACGCCTGAGCATGATCTCTCGGCTCTTCGTGTACTTGATCCGGCCTGTGGTAGCGGTAACTTTCTTGCCGCCGCCGCCCGCCGCTTGCTCCTTTTCGGGCAACAGCATCACCTCCCGCCCGCTGAGACGATTGCTGCGTTGCAGCACAATCTCTGGGGGCTCGATCCTGATCCGGTGGCCTGTTTCCTGGCTGAGATGCAGATGCGTACCATGCTGGCAGATCACTTTCCGCAAAGCATCGTGTCTGGTCTGCATATTCATCAGGGGGATGGGCTGGTCTTGCCCTGGCATGAAAGTCAGAACATAGATCTTTTTCTGGCTAATCCTCCGTATCTGGCCGCAAAAAATACCGACTTGAGTGGCTATCATTCGGCACGCCAGCGCGGCCAGGCTGACAGCTATCTCTTGTTTGTGAGTCTGGCATTACAGGTGGTGCGACCGGCTGGCTGGCTGGCTCTGGTCCTGCCCGATCCGGTGCTGGCGCGCGCAAATGCCACGCAGGAACGTCAGCGCCTGCTTTCTGAGACGACGATCCATCATCTCTGGCATCTTGCTGGCGTTTTCTCGGCTCACGTCGGGGCCGTCGTTATTATCGCGCAGAAGCGAGCCCCCACCCGCGTGCATCAGATCCCCTGGATACGCGACCATTGGTGGCAGCTTCAGAAGAAAATCGCCGCCCGCCCCGAATCGCTGCCGCATGCATCGCTCGAGGCCCGGCCAACGAGCATCGAGCCAGTGAAAAAGGTTGCCCTGGACTTGCTGTTGAAGCAGCCTCAACGGGAACTTTGCTATCTACTTGGCGATGTGCGCAATCCCCTTATTCAGCATTTGCACGCGCATTTTTGTGATAGGACGCAGAAAACGCTGCTCCCCCTGGGCGATCTGGTGCTGATTCGCCGTGGTGAGGAGCTGAGCAAGGACGCGCCGTTATTGCTGGAGCGATGCCCGGATGATGAACTGCAACGCTGGCATCCTGTCTTACGTGGGGGTGGTGATGTGCGTCCCTATGTTATGCCCGAAGTCAATGGCTGGCTGGCCCGTGAACATATCAAGAAACCGTTGGAGCGCTACCGCTTGCCCAAACTACTGGTTGTGAAAAGCACCGGACAGCTTCAGGCCACGCTGGATCTCCAGGGGTATGTGGTGTTGCAGACTTTGTACCTCCTCTATCCACGTCTCTACTCGTCGCGTCAGCTCAAGACAGATGGTGAGGTGCCGATCACTGAAGAGATGCTGGATGAACTCTATTTCCTCCTGGCGCTGCTCAATTCGCGCCTGCTCAGAGAATATGTCTATGTGTTGCATACCGCCTATAAATGGGTCCAGCCTCAGATAGAGCAGCATGTCCTGGCCCATTTACCGGTCCCTGTAAGCGAATCTGTAACGCGGGCAGAGATTGTGGAGCGCGCAAAGCAACTGTACGCTTGCAGTGCTTTGGACCCCGTTGTAGAATTGAAAAAACAGTTAGATGTTCTGTATGAGGAGCAAGAGCAGGCAATTTGTGCATTGTATGCCGCGGCGCTCCCCGCATCTTACGCGACCTCGTTACCTGTAGCCAGTCTGACAAAGGAGTCTCGAGATGTCTAATTCACGTCCAATTCGGGTGTTGGTAGCCAAGCCGGGGCTGGATGGCCATGACCGGGGGGCTAAAGTCATTGCGCGTGCCTTGCGCGATGGGGGCATGGAGGTCATCTATACTGGCATTCGCCAGACGCCGGAAATGATCGTCGAGGCCGCCATTCAGGAAGATGTGGATGCCATTCTGATGAGCATTCTCTCAGGGGCGCATATGGCCCTTTTCCCGCGTATCATGGAGTTGCTGAAACAGAATCAGATCGACGATATCCTGGTTGCCGCCGGGGGGATATTGCCGGATGAAGACATACCAGCGATACAGGCAATGGGCATCAAGGGCTGTTTTGGTCCCGGCACACCTACCGAGCAGATTATCCGGTTTGTGCAGGAGAATATCAAGCCTGAGCGCCTGAGTATTGAGGTGTAATGTCTGTGCAGAATATCATTGAACGCCTGCTATCCGGCGATCGTCGCGCGCTTGCGCGCATGGTCACGCTCATTGAAAACGATGTGCCCCAGGTGCAACGCTATCTGGCCGAACTGCATCCTCATACTGGCCGAGCGCAGATCATCGGTGTGACCGGCGCGCCCGGCGCAGGAAAAAGTACGCTGGTGACGCGGCTGGTGCGTGAATTCCGCAAACAAGGGCGGCGCGTCGGCGTTGTTGCTATTGACCCGAGCAGTCCCTTCAGCGGAGGAGCGATCCTCGGCGATCGTATCCGTATGATGGAGCTGGCGGGCGATCCTGACGTGTTTATTCGTAGCATGGCCAGCCGTGGTAGTCTGGGAGGGCTTGCCGCCTCAACTCGTGATGTCGTGCATGCGCTGGACGCTGCTGGCTATGATCCCATTATCATCGAGACGGTGGGCACGGGTCAGGCCGAGGTTGAGGTGATGCGCACGGCGCAGAGCGTGCTGGTGGTGGTCGCGCCGGGCATGGGTGATGATATTCAGGCCATCAAAGCCGGTATCCTGGAGATTGCCGATATTTTTGTGGTCAGTAAAGCAGACAAGCCGGGAGCTGATCAGACCGTCGCGGAACTGGCGATGTTGCTCAGTCTTGACTCGCAGCGTCGCAAGCATGCCTGGCGCATTCCTATTTTGAGGACCTCTGCCCTCAAAGATCAGGGATTGGTCGAACTTGTGAATGCTGTGCAAGAGCATCAACTCCATCTGGCAGAGAGCGGTCAACTCGGCGAACGTATGCAGCGCCAGGGACGCAGCGAACTCACTATGCTCATTCAGCAGGCCGTAGCCAGAGCCCTCCAGACGGTGGTCTCTGAAGAGGAGTGGCAGGCTTTCAGCGAAGCGATTGCCCGCCGAGAGCGCGATCCCTATAGCATTGCTCAGGAACTGGAAGCACGCATCGGCCTGAAACCCTGACGATGCGTGCTTGATACCTCTCGCCCCGCTCATGTACCCCAGTAGGGACGCCATTCCGCTGCGGCTTCATGGCGTCCGGCCAGCCAACGATCCCTCAGACTTCGCAGACGACCCCGCGAACTCCCTCGATCTCGCTCTCCCCGCAGACCCGCCGTGCCCCCTCTTTCCACTGCTTCGCTTGCCTCAGAAACGTGGGCAATGAGGTCTGGCAGACTATGTGTTGTGAGGGCAAGATAGCCGATGGGGGTGGACGCCATTCGACATGGCACCCCTACTGAGAAAAGACGTATTGACGGTGGGCAGATCACTAACTACTCGCCGCCAGATTGTAGCACGGTGTTTGCGTCTTTCATGGCTTTTGTCACCGATTGTTGCACAGGAGCCTGCCCCAACCACATCAGGCTGAATGCATCGTCAATCTTGGCTTCAGCTTCGTTAAAGCCTGGTGTGGTTGGAGCGCTTACCGTCTGGCCTCCTGCCTCGTTCAGGAATGCGCTCACATCGATACCCTGCTTTTTCCAGTACGAAGCAAACAGCGGTGCTGCGCTCTGGATGCCGGGCCAGACGATACCCATTCCGGCGACAATTTGTTGCGATTGTGGTGACGCAAGCCATTTGAAGAGTTCCCATGCCTCCTTGGGATGAGCCGTCCTGGCGTAGATGGAATCGGAGAGGCCGTTCAGCACGCTGATACGCCCTTTGGGGCCCGCTGGAATCTCCATCACACCAAAGGGAAAATTGACCTGCTTGGAGAGATACGATACGTTCCATGAGCCCGACTCGATCATTGCCACCCTGCCACGCGCAAATAATTGTGTCATGCCATCGCCTGAGGTGCCACTCTCCGAGGCTGGTGGTGAAACATGCCACTTTGAAATGAGATTGACAAGGAACTGCAACGCCTGTACATCTTGTGGCTGATCATACTCAAAACGCGTGCCAAAGGGCTTGTCCATGAACGTGCCCCCGTTCATCGCCATGTAATTCCAGTATATTTCCTGGTCTAAGTTTGCGGAAACGATGCCGTACTGGTTGACGGAGTTTCCATTGAAACCTGGTTGGTTCGGGTGCAAGCCATTTTTGTCCACGGTAAGCTTCTGGAGCAATTGGAGGAATGAGCCGCCATCTGTGGGATTCCAGGTCAGATCGTTTGAGGGGGTGATCCCCATTTTCTGAAAAATCGACTTGTTATAGAACAGGGCAATGGTATCCCAGTCTTTCGGCAAGCCATAGTATTTTCCCTGATACATATACTGCTTGAGCAACGCGGGATAATAAGCCGATAAATCCAGATGATCCTGCTGAATGAGAGGCGTTACATCCATGATCTGGTTCTCGGCTACGTAGTGTGGAAAATAAGTGAGGTCACTCCAGAACACGTCAGGCGCTACTCCCGCTGCTAACTGTGTGTCGAGCTTTTGCCAGTACTGATCATAGTCCGCTTGCTGAATGGTGACTTTGATGTTCGGGTGCAGCTTTTCAAACGCGTCGATCGATTTTTGGTAGCCGACCTGCTCGTTAGAATCCCACAACGCGTAGGTGAGGTTGACGGTCCCATTGGACGCAGAACCTCCACATGCTGCCAATCCAAGGAGCAACATGACCGCAAGTATGCCTGCTGATAGACATTTTACGCTGAATGTGCCTCGCTGAGAGGATGGCTTCTGTCTCCTGGGGTGGGAATAACACGTATACTGCATGTCTCCTGTCTCCTCCTCTAGTTGAAATACGATAAAAAGACGACTAGCTCTGTGTGGTAGCGTTTATTTGAAACCGTTGAGGTGAATTGAACGCACAATTTGCTTCTGGAAAATGAAGAATAGCAGGAGCAGGGGGCCGAGAATAATGAATGTTGCGGCCATCATCAGGTTCCACTGTGCCCCGTGCATTGATTGGAATGATGCCACACCGACCGTGAGGACGCGCAGGTTATCTGTGT
Organism: Ktedonobacteraceae bacterium; assembly: GCA_035493895.1. Taxonomy (GTDB): domain Bacteria; phylum Chloroflexota; class Ktedonobacteria; order Ktedonobacterales; family Ktedonobacteraceae; genus DATJHM01. Next base: position 5,129 of record DATJHM010000198.1, on the reverse strand, counting down.
AGGTGATGATGAGCGGCCAGAGGAAGTCGTTCCAGGCTTGCACGAATGTAATAATCGCAAGTGTCGCAAGAATAGGACGGCTTAACGGCAGGACGACAAGACGTAAGATTTGGAGTGTGCCTGCGCCTTCGATACGCGCTGAATTCTCCAGGTCTTCAGGAATCGAGCGAAAGAACTGGCGCATCAGAAATATTCCGTAGGGCGAACCAAGTACCGATGGAATGATGAGACCATAGTATGTGTTGATCCAACCCAGCATACGCATGATGATGAACATAGGGATAAGGGTCACGATGTTTGGTACCATCATGGTTGCCAGATAGAGCCAGAAGAGCGTGTCTCGTCCCGGAAAACGCATGCGGGCAAATGCATAGGCTGCCAGCGTGCTAAAAATGAGCTGCCCGATCGTTGCGCAAGCGGCGTAAATAAGCGTATGCATGGTGTAGCCGGGGAAACCATATTGCGCCAGAGCATCATTATAGTTCTGCCAGGTGAACGAAGTAGGCAGAGACCACGGCTCGCCCGAGAAAATCTGGTTCGCTGGCTTGAGCGATGTGAGGAGTACGAGCCAGTAGGGGAAGAGGGAGAGAATTGCCCCTGCTATCATAAAGATGTACCAGATGGTGTAGCCCGGCAAGCGGCTCAGGAATTTTCTTCTTGTCTTGTTTTGCGCATTGATCTCTCTTCCTAAGCGAAGTTCGCTATCAATTGCGGTCATAGAGACACCTCCTTTTTACGCAGCAAATAGATTGATCTGATCCTCTCAATACAGGCTAAGAGTATAGGGAAGGCTCCATATGGCAGATGAAGTATTGATCAAGGAGACTCTATATACTCTTCAGGTGTCTACTCAGCTAAGATCATAGGTTGTACGCCGCTGGAAGTACAATGCCTGGAGCAATGTGACTGCCATGATGATGACAAACAATACCATTGAGAGCGCAGATGCATAGCCCGCATGAAAGAACTGGAAGGCCTGTCTGAAAATGTAGTAGTTCAGTACGTCGGTCGCATCGCCAGGCCCACCTTTCGTTGTCGCATATACGGTGTCGAAGACTTGAAATGAGCCAATGATATTTGTCACGAGCACAAAGTACATCGCTGGATTGAGTAATGGGAGGGTGATTTTTAAGAATGTTTGCGCATGTGTCGCTCCATCGATATAGGCTGCTTCATAGAGCTGCTCTGGCACGCCCTGAAGACCGGCAAGAAAGAAGAGCATGGTATAGCCAACGTTGCCCCAGATACTGATGATGGCGACTGCCGGTAATGCAGATTGTTCTGATACCAGCCAGAGGGGGCCATGTATACCGAACAGTGAGAGGAAGCTATTGAGTGCGCCGTATTTCGGATCGAAGATCCACTGCCATGCGATGCCCATTGCCACCGGGGTTGCCATCCACGGCACCGCATAGATCACGCGGAATATCCCTACTCCTGGAAGGTTCCTGTTCATGACGAGTGCCAGGAACAATGCCAGGATCGTCTCTAATGGGACGTTCAGCACGACAAAATAAATGGTCACTCCCAGTGAATGTTGCACCACTGGACTCTGTATGAGCTGAATATAATTCTGCAAGCCGATGAAACGTGGATCGGAGAGCAAGCCCCAATCAAAAAAGCTCAGTACTGCCACTCCAACTACGGGGATAAGCAGGAAGGCTAGCAGGCCAAGTAAGCTTGGCAAAAGAAAGAGATACGCTTGCAGCGTGGTGCGCGTCTGGAAATTGAACCAGTGCCGCGTTTTTGCCCCCTTTCCTTTTCTGGAGTCCAAAGAAATAGGATGAGCAGAAGATGACATGCGTACATCATCAAGAGAGCGATGGCTAGCTGTGTGTGTTCTTCTGTCTGATTTGTCATCTACGCCGTGCGGGATTCGTTGCATATACCCGTCCTTACTGGTGAAAGAATACAACATCGACAATAGAGATAATGCGTTCTGCAAGAAGTGGGCTTTATCTCTGAAGACAGGTTCATTGCTGTCCAGCGTTATGTGATACGCACAAAAATTCGATAGGCAGTTGAGCTAGTTGCCTGATCGTTGGAAATGAATAAGGACAATGGTGACGTTTTTATTCTGTGCACTCGCGTGCACTCTTATAAAGTCCATGGTACCATCTACCTCTTTTTCTGTCAAGGGAAAATATCATCTATATATTGGATGATATAGATAAAAAGCACAGGAGAAAAGCAAACTTTGGCTTATATTCGCTACTTTTCAACTATAAAAAGATGAAATTGCAGGAGATATTGTGAATCTACTCTGCGAAAGCAGTAATGCGCTGAAAGTTAGTGCACGCGCGTGCATTGACAAGGTCTCGTTTAAGTGCGATACTATGGGCGTATGATGAACGCGGATGCACTGATCGAAAAAGGAATGCCCCTATGGTAACGAGTGAAGAGGTCGCTCAACTGGCTGGCGTCTCTCGTGCTACGGTCTCTCGTGTTTTAAATGGATCTCCACGTATCAGCGCAGAGACGAAAGAGCGCGTTCACGCCGCTATTAAACAGCTGGGATATGAACCAAATATCGCTGCGCAAAATCTTGCCCGCCAGAGCTCTCAAATGCTTGCCTTGAGCCTCTTTGGGGAAGATGAAGGGCTGGCTATCTCGCATCTTGGCAGCACAGAGAATTATTTCTACGTTGACATGGTAAGGAGTATTGATCGCGGGGCGGTTGCCGCAGGCTATGATCTCTTTCTCCCCTCTCTTCTCCCTGATAGGTCTCCCGAGAATTATATACGTAGCTTGCGGGCACGCCATGTCGCTGGCGTCATTATGCTGGCTGTCGATCCGTCTGATCCACGCATTCAGGCGTTGTTTCGCTCTGATATTCCCACGATCTTTGTCGATTCGATCAATGGGGAGGGAAGGCATGCAACGTATGTGACGTCCAATCATATGGATGGAGCGTATCAGATCACTGCACACTTACTCTCCCTTGGGCATACGCGGATCGCATTTATGATGGGGCCGTTAATTGATCCGGTGAGTACCGAACGTTTGCTGGGCTCTCAGCAGGCGCTCGCTCGCGCTGGTATCTCTCTGGTTCCTGATCTGTTATGTCAGGCCGGGTGGACTACTGAAGAGGCGTGTCAGGCTACCAGAGCACTGCTCAGCAAAAGGCGTGATTTCACTGCCATCGTTGCTGGCAGCGATATGATGGCGATCGGGATCCTGCGCGCTCTGCAAGAATGTGGCCTCTCTGTGCCAGGTGATGTATCGCTCACGGGCTTTGACGATGTTGTGCTTAGTCAATATACCACGCCATCTCTTACGACGATGCACCAGGACCGCGAGGGCATGGGAAGCGGTGCCGTACAACGACTCATTGCCTTGATCGAAGGTCGTGAGGAGGTGTCTCCTCTTATTATGCCCACGCAACTCGTCGTTCGCGAATCTACTGGTCCTGTTTCTGCCAACAAGGAGATATAAAGAAAACCCTTGCTTGTAAACAACGTTACAGATGCGTATCATTTGACCTGATTTCTCGCTATTGTTTCGCCGTTCTATTTAGAGCAGTAAGGAGTTTCCACAAACGATGGTTACTATCGCTATCATGGGTGCCGGGAGTACTGTTTTCGCCCGCCAGCTCATGACTGACATCCTACAGATCGAAGGACTGGACGAAGGCTGTTTCGCACTTGTGGACATCGATCCTCAACGCCTGGAATTAGCACACCAGATCGCCGAACGCCTGATTGATCTGAGTGGCAAACACTGGAGTGTACGCGCTTCCACTGAGCGGCGTGATGTGCTGGCTGGCAGTGATTTCATTATCAATACGATTGAAGTGGCGGGATCGGCAAATGTGCGCCATGATTTTGATATTCCCATGAAATATGGCGTGAATCAGTGTATTGGCGACACCATTGGTCCAGGGGGCATCTTTAAAGCACTGAGGACAGGTCCCGCCTGGCTTGATATCTTACACGATGCCGAACAACTCTGCCCACAGGCCTGGGTATTCAATTACACAAACCCGATGTCGATCCTGACGCTTGCTGCTCTGACTGGCACGAGCATGCGCACGGTAGGACTGTGCCATAGCATTCAGGAAACTTCGGAGCAACTGGCGGATTATTTAGCTGTGCCTGCCCATGAATTGGAGTGGCGCTGTGCCGGGGTTAACCATAATTCCTGGTTTACTGAGTTGCGCCATAAAGGCCAGGATCTGTATCCGCTTCTGCGTCAGCGCGCCCACACCCCGGAAATCTATGAGCGTGATCCTATTCGCTTTGAATTTATGCAGCACTTCGGCGCGTTTGTCACTGAAAGCAGTGGTCACTTTTCGGAATACGTTCCGTATTTCCGCAAAAGACCAGACCTTGTAGAACGCTATTGTCGTGATGGCTACCTGGGTGAGACTGGTTTCTATGCCAACAACTGGCCTACCTGGCGCAAAGAAAACGATGATGAGATTCGGGAGATGCTTTCAGGAGACCGTGAGATCCCTCGTGAGCGTAGCAATGAGTATTGCTCCTATATGATTGAGGCAATGCTGCAAAAGCGACCCACGGTGATCTATGGAAACGTCCGTAACACTGGTCTTATTGACAACCTGCCTGACGGCTGTGTAGAAGTTGCCTGCCTGGTTGATCAAAATGGTATTCAGCCCTGCCACTTTGGCTCCCTTCCCGAACAGCTTGCTGCGCTGAACCGCAGTCATATGGCGATCCACGCTTTGATGAGCGAAGCGCTGCTCAATCGTGATAAAGAAGCCGCACGTTACGCCCTGCTGCTCGATCCATTGAGCGCGGCAGTCTGCTCACCCGCTGAGATCAGTTCACTGTTCGATGAAATGTGGGAAGCCGAGCGGGAGTATCTCTGGTAAATATAGACATAGTATCCAGCATTTAGAGAAACGCTGCGAGCTTTAGCCTCTTTATAAAGCCCGCAGCGTTTCTCTTCTAGTTATCCTCTTCTCCCACATTGCGTTGTGCTTGTACGGGAGGCTCGCTGCTTGAATCATAGAAGATAATGCGCTTTGGTACAATGCGGATCAGCGCGGGACTCAGATTGGGCGCGATAGATTGCCCACCCTCGGCCAGCGCCTGGGCTCGTCCACGTATTTCAAGTAAACGTGGCTTCCAGGGAGGTTGTACATCATCCACCAGGAACGATGCCAG
>DATJHM010000197.1:0-41980 GCA_035493895.1 Ktedonobacteraceae bacterium | reverse complement strand
CTCCGATTTGTGCATTGACTGCCAGCACACGCAGCCATAGACGCTTTGCCTCTTCAAGCCTGCCCAGTTGAAATAATGCCATCGCCGCCCGCCCCAGATGATTGAGCACCAGAGGATTTTCTTTTCCCAGTTCCTCTTCGTAAGGTGGTAACGCCTGTTCATAACAACTATTTGCGCGCTCCCAATGCTTGAGCCGCGCCGCCACTTCTGCCAGCTTGAGTCGTGCCTCCACGGTTGAACGATTATGTTCACCCAGCATGTGGCTCCAGACCGTACATACTCTGAGCAGCAGATCCTCGGCCTGCCCAAATTGTCCCTGCTCGATGGAAAGCAACGCCAGATTATATTTTGCTGTGCTATAGACAGGATGCTGCCGCAGCTTGAGCATTTCTCCCATCTCGATGACTTTTTCATAGCTCGCTTTTGCTTCATTCTGCTTGTTCTGTGCCGCATAATACTGGCCCAACTGATTCAAAGCCAGCAGCACATCCGGGTGATTTAGCCCCTTTGTTGCCATCATACCGACAATTGCGCGCTGCGACAGAGATTCCGCTTCGTCATAGTTTCCCAGCTGCCCATTCAGGGTAGCGAGCCTCTCTAACGCCGTAACTATCGTTATCTGAGATATCTCTGGCACTTTCTCCCAGATCTCCAGTGCTCTGCGCAGCAATGCTTCGGCCTGGCTGAGCATTTTCTGCTCCCATAACAGTGTTGCGGCCCATCCAAACACTTCTGCCGCTTCTGTTATGGTCAGTTTCCATTGTTTGCACTGCGTTGCCAGTTGTCGAATATGTCCGGCTATCCGCAGGCGTGCAGGCAGTGCCTGATCAGACAGAGTGGAAAGCAGGCTCCGTAAGCGACGCAGCACCGGTTCAAGCAGCTCCGGTGGTTGAGGCTGTTCGTCCAATTCACAAAACTGACGAGTCAGTTGTTGGATTAGCGGATGCATACTCAGTACCGATCTATCTTCATTCTTGTTGAGCAGGCCCAGAGCGACCAATAGCTGAATAGTTTCTATTGTTTGTTCTGCTTTTTCCTCGTCGCCTTGATCCAGCAGGGCGATGGGAATGGCTTCTGGCGAAAGCAACGCGCACATCCACAGGATTGCCAGTGCTTCTGGATGTGTCCGCGCCAACCAGGCCAGACTTAGCTCACCTGCTACATCCAACCCTTGCGGCCCGTTACCATGAAGTTGGAGCCGTACAGGATACTCGCGAAAGAGATCAAGATAGTCTCGAATGCTGAGACCGACTTGACGCAGATATCCCCCGGCCAGACGTAACGCTATAGGCGATCCCTGCATTTCACGCGCTAGCTCCAGTGCATCCATCTGCACTTCGTTGCCAGCGGTGTCCAGCAGGGCATCCTGTTCAGCGAGCAGGCCTGCCTGACGTAGTACCAGCAGAGCGCCATCTCGCGCTTCCAGACCAGCCAGGTCCAGTCGGGGCAGTTCAGCAGGAGCCCCGGCTGTGTGTGTAATCAAAAGGAAATGATAGCGTAGAGGTTGCTGATCAGGAGAATCTTGCACCGCAAAGCGAAAAGGCAGGTGATCCAGAATAAGCAAAGCCTTCGACTGCTCATTCAAATAATTGTGTAACGTCTGAAAAATTTCCATCACACTACCAGTCATATCAACAGGCAGGGAGAACCTTTGCAACGCCTCGCACAGGTCCGCCAGGAAGGTTTCGTCTGTAGCTGCGTTAATCCGAATCATGGCCTGGTATTTGTCGGCGAAACATCGCATATATTCTTGCGCGAGCGTGGTTTTCCCGGCACCATCATTGCCGGTCAGGAAAACTCTGTTATCTTGCTGGAATATTGTTTCCAGCGCCTGTAACCTCCCCTTTTGCCGGTTAAAAATTAGAGCATTTGAAACATTCAATATTAATCTCTCCAAATTGGTTAAATGTTGTGTCCTTTTAAGAGGATAGTATCAGCTAAAGGTCCTATACTAGTAGACGATGCGTATCGACGTTATTGGATTGTGGGTTATGCTATTTATCCAACAATAGCGTGTTCTATAGTAGCAAATTCAAACGTTCGCTGTAAAGCTAATTGGAGAGATTGTAAAGCCATACCACCGCGATGTTAAAATGCCTGCTTATTACTTATCCCTCATAGGATTCCTTTCCGTGCCATTTGTGAAGAGACAGCAAGAACGTTTTTAATATCTGCATATTCTTCTTGCGCCTGGATCGAAATATGAGTTAGATCGAAATGTGAAAGAGCGTGCTCAATATTTGTTGGAGAAACGGTGCAAGCGCGGCGATCAGAATAGGACTAAGAAAAGAGATGATCTGGATGCGCACAAAAGGGAGCGGCCAGGTAGAATACTCTTCTGGATTGGGGAGCTGTTTCGCTATATCGAGCTGTTCTTTGGCCTTTTTGGCCTCCTCATACGCACCTGCAACCAGGGCAGCCTGGAGGATTTGCTGCCACTGTTCTATATTCATGGTATAGATATTTGACTCTCGCTCCAGCATCTCTGCCATTTGAACATGGATACTCCAGAGCGGTCGAAAAAACGCATAGTTGGCTACTAATGTTAACAGGATGACGAAAGTAGGGCTGATAATTTTGATCGGTAAAAGAATGTCAGCACTAATATAAGGAAAGATGCTCACAAGGAAGAAACCAATTGCTAACGTCAAAGCCAGCAGGAGCAGTGGTAACGCAAGATCCATACAGAAAAGGCCGAGCCATCTGAAGCCATTGCTACTGTCTGGATGGTTGGGACGTAGCAAGAGTGTGAAGTCCGAGCAAAGTCGCGTGAGATAAACTCCTGTTGCCCCCATTGTCCAGCTTCCCATCGCCACAAGGTACGAAAAAGTAACGGCGAAGAGGCAGACAAAAATGCGTCCCAGCAGGACCAATGCATTGAGCAAATTGTCAGAATTATCTGGCTTCACTATTTCAGTGAGTGGAAGGATTGAGAAGAGACAGAGAGCTAACAGTACCCAGGCAGCTATATAGTAAAGACGAAATTTGCGTAATTTTCCTCGGCCCAGAAGAGCATCCTGATATCCTTCGAGGAAAGAAAAAAATTGCTTCTGCAAAGCCTCTTTATCACATTCAACCTTCGAAAGGATATGTTGCTCTGGTCGGGAAGGATAGAGGACCTTTTTAAAGACCACAGGCACGCGTTGCTGCCATCGCTCGAAGAGCCAGACAATGATGATAAATAGGGCGAGCGGAACAATCAGGCGGGGGGAGGTCGCATCTGAGCGTGATGACTGAAAACTACAGGCGTTTTGTGTTAAATTGGCAACACACATGCGCCAATCATACAAAATATCAATCAGAAACTCAGAAAGGAAAAAGCCGATAACAAGGGCATGGACCCACATGAGAGGATGAGCTGCTGACCTCGACTTCCGAGGACGCGCTGATGATGGAAAAAAACGAAATGTTTCCCAAAAAAGTGTATATGCATCTTGCATGAATAAAAACACCTCTTGTTGTGCAGAATAAAAATTATATTGATGCGTATGTATTAATATGAAATTTGGAATAGAAACGCGGAAATGAAGCGTAAGGGTGACTCCAGAGATCCGATATGCGGATATGTTACTGCACACGTTCCTGAATACAGATTATACCTGCTACGCCCAATCATATCTATAAAAACGGAGGAAGTCCTGTTGTGTGTGCCCTCTTGACTTTCACCCGACCTGAACGTTGTATGCTGGTGACAAGAGTTGTAAACCTATCTGATGACCTGGATATGCATAGCGCAAAAAGATGTGGCATACCCATTGCACAAATTCTTTTGCCTCTTCTCTCCCATTCTCTATGGGAAGAGCTTTAGTTTTGCTCGTCCTGCTCGTGTTTTTCGGTGGGCTTCATCGCGACCTGGTGGCGAACAGAGAGGGCACGTGCCGAAAGACGCGCTTCGAGCCAGATCAGAAGAGGGCAAACGAGAAGCACCGATCCCATCAGCACTATCCACACGCGTGAAGGATTAGCAGTGTTGAGCCATGCGAATAACGCCGGGGTGATGGCTCCGGCGATTCCCCACGCAAGCTCAAAGAGAGCCATGTAACGCCCCAGCATATGCGCAGGACTGCTGGTCGCTGCCAGAGACGCCGACATCGTGCCAGCGATGATGCTTGCGAAGGTATAGATGGCGATTGTGCCAAACAGATAGGGGGTGAGGAGGAGGCTTGGAATCAGTGGAGCCAGCGCAAATAATAGACAGCTTGCAATCCATAGTAGGCAGGCGAAAAGCAGGGAGCGTGTACGACGAAAGGATTCCAGGAGACGCACGGCCACCGTCTGCGTGCAGATCACCAGCAGGCTGCTGAAGGCGAACAGTGCGCCCACCATCGCCGTCGAAAGCTTCAGGGTCTCTGTTGCGTAGATCGGTAGCCCAAGCGACATCATCAGGGGGCAGAGTGCGAAGACGACATTGCACGTCATCAGCACGAGGAACGGACGATCCGCCAGAACGATACGATATCCACCCCGTTCGCTAGCAGCAGCACGCCTACGAAGCGAAGCATCGTGAAGATCCTCGACCTGGTCATAGGGCCTGTCAAGAGGTTGATTCCTGGACGGACCTTTAACCAGTTCGTTGGACTGATGGGCAGTTCTACGCCAACAGAGCGCGAGAGCCATCAGCAGGAAGCTACACACATTTGCCAGGATGAGCGCTCGATAGCCATTGGAGCCGCCAAACGTCACGATGAGGCCTGCCAGCAGGCCGCCGACCATCAGCCCAACATTCTGTGTCACTCCTACAAAGCCATACCAGGAGTCTTGCTCACTCTTGCCCGCGATCTCAGCGATCAGTGTCGTGGCAGCTGCGTAGAAGACGCGATTGCCAGTCGTCACAAGAAGCGCCGTTGCAAACAGCATCGGGATATCGCGAACGATGAGATAGCCGAGGAAGCCAATCACCTGAAGAATCTGGCTCAGCACAACGAGCCGCCTGGCTCCGAAGTGATCAACAAGGCTGCCGGTGATCGGGTTCACTGGCAGGGTCAGGATGGTGGCGATGGTGAGCACGCCTCCAATGGATGGAAGATTAAGCTGGGCAATCTTCTGGAAATAGAGCAGCGAGAAGGGCTGGTAGAGTCCAGTACCCAACGAGTCAATGAGAAATGCAAGGACAAGAGGCTCGTGCCCTCGCATCCTGGGGATTCCTAAGCGTTGGAAGAGTCGTGAGCGTCGTGATGATTGTGAAAACATACCTTGCACCTCTGGAACGTCTTTCGTGCAGCACACGGGACAGAGCCAGGGGTGCTTACCCTTGGAACTATTTTACCTTGATTATGGTCGCTAATCAAGGGCCTTGAACACAGGAACGCAGGAGATAGGCATTTTTCACCTACAAGGGAAAGCGAGGATACCTCTATTTTACCAATTCATATAGTCTTCTACGGCATGAGCGGTCCAAATAGCTCTCCCTAAGAGAAGGCTCAAGTTTCACGTGAGGCATATCCATGCGCATCACGTGGGAGATTCCGAGCTTGCGTTCTCATAGCGGTAAACTATTGTACGTTCCATTCTGCGCAGTGTGGGGCTGACCTCCTGCGCGCGGTAAAGGACCCGCCACCATAACGGGAAGCGGGAAAACGCGACCAGTTCGCTTGGTCTGAATTCCTTGATCAGTTCAAGTTTTGACTCAAGCAGCTTGATGTCCTGGGGATCATCAAGACCCCACTTGTAGGTTGCACCTGTGCCCCCGACGTTCGAGCCCGCTCTTTTCACAATCCACGGATTGCAGATATCGAAGATCATCTGACCGCCGGGGAAGTGAGCAACCACCGCATTGAGGAGTGCTTTCACTTCTGTTTCGCTCAGGTAGTGCAGCACCCCTTCGGCGATCAGCAGCCCGGGTCGGTCCTGTGGAACCTCGTCCAACCAGCGCAAATCATCCAGCGGTGCGCCGATCAGGTGATAGGCGTCCCGTTCGGGAAACAGTTGGCGGCGTAGGTCGATCACATCCGGGTAATCCACGTCGAACCACTGGACGCTGGCAGGCGGATTAACTCGGAAAACACGGCTGTCCATGCCACAGCCCAGGTGCAGCACGGTCGCATCCGGGTGATCGGCCAGATAGCGGTTTGTGAGCAGATCAAAGGTCGCGGCTCGCGTAGCGATGATGGTACATCCAATCTTGCTCCACATGCTCCACGAGCCCACTCCCCTGTACTGCTTGCTGATGTCGTAATCGATATGCCGCATCGCTTCTTCAGCCCAGGGATCATGCAAGATGGGATTCTTCCATTGGCTTTGGAGAGCCCGACCGCTCAAGGTCATGAGCATCGTTTCTTTTTCTTTGGTAAAGTGGATCTTCTCAAGTGTCATTGGTTTTTCCCTTCCGTCTCATTTGCCTCAGTCAACTGTGCCTGCGCCTCTTCGATTTTCCTGCGCATGATCGCTTTCCCTGCTTCGAGGTTCGCCCCTGCTTTCGGCGAGAGCAAGCACTCGCAAAGCTCGGCTACTGTTTCCACTATCTCATCAAAAGATGGTTGGCTCGACCTGTTGGAGTCATCGAGAGGTGCCTTTGTGTGGGAAGAGAGAGCGGTAAGGATGGAAGGAGTCAGCGCATCCAGGATGAAAGCCATGGCTCTTGTGTTGATGTCCTGACGAACGACTCCGATCTCTTGCATGGTCTGGAGATACTCCCGTGTCGGACCAGGATCAGGCGGCCAGAAGGCGAAGAAATTACCTGGTCGGTAGAGATATTTGCCAAACGTCTGCTCATCTCGCGTATACATCGCCGTCATCAATGGTAACTGCTTGAGGGTAGTGAGCAGACCCCGATAGACGCTGGCGACTGAGCCTCCCAAAGGATCACTATCGAGATAGCGATTCCAGATCTCCGCATAGCTGTTCAATTCCCGAAGCAGAAGGGCTTTGATCAAGACATCCTTTGAAGGAAACAAGAGATAAACCAATCTGCGGTTTAAGCCGACAGCATCCGCCACATCGCTCATCGTCAATTTGTTGTATCCATGTCGAAGCAGCAGTTCAGCAGTCACATCTAAGATGGCTCGTTCGCGTTCTTTCTCATCAATACCCATGACTTCTCATTTTCACAAAATTTGTTCATTTGTTACTGATTATAGACCCACTTTCGTGAGGTGTCAAGACTTCTGGCAGTTTAATTCTGGGATTTTACATGGTGGACAGATAGATAATCCATTGACTTATTTCAGGCCAGAATTGACCTGTAGCTGTACCCAACCATCCAGGCAACGGACCCAGGCCAATCCTTTACGATCATGAACTGTATTGGTATCGGGAAAAGCGGCGAGGTCTGTTGTATAGGAAATAGCCTGAACAGTCGTCAGCACGTAATCGCCGCTATGCACGGAAACGGGACCATCCCAGATCCCTACGCCCTGAATAAAGTTGTAGACATGGTACACACGCCACTGCTCCGCCTGCACCACAAAATCCTCCGTTTCAGGGAAAGAGTGATAGCTACTTTTTGTCTCGTCCTGAGGGACACGAACGGCGTTGCCCTGAGCGATTTTTGCGATGGTCTGCGCAAGCAATTCTCCTCCCTGCCGGGCTGCGAGCATCTCTAGCTGATGATAAGAGATGCCAGCGGGCACCGGGAAACGACGTTGCGCAAAAATATCGCCGCTATCCAGACTCGTTTCCAGCGCATGAATCGTCACGCCAGAGACGGCATGCCCCTCGCGAAACGTCCAGAAGAGCGGGACGGGACCGCGATTGGCAGGCAACAGCGAAGGATGCACATTGAGCGCCGCCAGCCGAGGAAGCGCGAGAAGAGGGCGGGGAAGGCGTTGAGAGAAGCAGGCAACACAGAGCAGATCGGGCTCGTAAGTCGCAAGTGGGGAGATAGCGTCCGCAGACGAGAGCCGGAGCGCTTCCCAGACAGGGATACGATGGGCATAGGCCAGTTGGAGCAGTGAAGGATCGGAGGAGAGGACCGGAAGTTGCATTCTACGCACAGGAGGGGCCTCACGGCGTTGAATTGCTGGCCCGTTTTTCGCGGCCAGGGCTGAGGCGGGCACGACAAGAGCACAAATCGGATAGAGCTGATCCAGCAGAGCTTTGAGTACCAGAGCTGAAAAGCCCCCTTCCATCCCAAAAAAGAGCACACGCGGATGACTATTTGACATGCCAGGTCCTATCGAGTAGTATCAGTATAATATGTCATAACCACTATTCAGGAGTTTTCATCATGCCACGAACCGTTTATTGTGTCAAATTGGGGCGAGAGCTACCTGGATTGGAAAAACCTCCAATGCCGGGTGCGCTAGGCCAGCGTATCTATGAGCAGATCTCGCAGCAAGCCTGGGATCTCTGGACCCAGCAGCGTATGCTCCTCATCAACCACTACAATCTCAGCATGGGAGATCCCGAGGCCCGCAGGATTCTGCGCGAACAGATGGAAGAGTTTTTCTTTGGCGAGGATGCCCAGATGCCTGAGGGCTGGACACCAGAAGGTGCGGGAGCGGGCGGCGGCGGTGGCGCTCCCAACCGGAAAGGTGGCGGAGGTGGAGCACCGCGCAGAAAATGAGAACCAGTGGAGATATCTTGCTGATCTCCTGCTACGAGCTGGGACATCAGCCTTTTCATCTGGCCTCGCTGGCAGCCATTCTGCAACCAGCTGGATATCAACCGCTGCTTGTTGATAGCGCCATCGAGCCAGTCACTGACGATGCGATCCGCAGAGCACAATTCATAGCCATTGCTGTCCCCATGCACACGGCGTTGCGCATGGGCGAACAGCTTGCCCGCAGGATACGCAGCGTCAATCCCGAAGCCTATATCTGCCTGTACGGACTCTACGCCCATCTCAATGCAGAACACCTGTTGCGCGAAACCATCGATGCGGCCATTGGCGGCGAATATGAGCTTCCCCTCCTCCAACTTGTACAATGTCTTGAGCGTAAAGAGCAACCGGAGATCGCAGGCGTCTCAACCCGCACGCACAACAGTGGTCCCTGGATTGCACGTACGCCATTCCTGCAACCCGTGCGCCAGCAACTCCCTGCGCTTGAGCGCTACGCACGTCTGGCATGGGGAGACGAAGAGCGAATCGTAGGCTATACCGAGGCCACACGCGGCTGCAAGCATACCTGCCTGCATTGTCCCGTCACGCCCGTTTATCAAGGGCGCTTCTTTGCCGTGCCTATCGCGCTTGTCCTGGCCGATATCCGCGCGCAGGTTGCACGCGGGGCACAGCATATCACCTTTGGCGACCCCGACTTCTGGAATGGTCCCACCCATGCACTCCGTATCGCGAGGGCACTACACCAGGAATTTCCCGAGGTCACCTTCGACGCCACGATTAAAATTGAGCATATCCTCAAGCATCGCCACCTGCTCCCCGAGATGCGCGAGCTGGGCTGCCTCTTCCTTGTCTCAGCCGTTGAATCGCTCAATGATAGCGTATTGCAGCAGCTCGACAAGGGGCATACGGCAGAGGACGTACTGGAAGCATTCAAATTGACGGAACAGGCAGGGATCAATCTGCGTCCCTCATTGCTGCCATTTACGCCGTGGGAGACGCTGGAAAGCTACAATCAACTGCTCGATTTTTTCGAGGATCAGCATCTCATTGAACAAATCGATCTCGTCCATCTTTCCATTCGGCTCCTGATCCCACCGGGCTCAGCCCTGCTGAACGATCCTGAAAGCCTGCAATGGCGCGACGATCTGGACGCCGCCAGTTACAGTTACCGCTGGCACCATCCAGACCCGCGTATGGACCGTCTACAACAACAAATTGCGCAATTGGTCGAGCAAGACGATATGTGCCAGACCGATAAAATCGAGACGTTCTTTCGCATCAAGGCCCTGGCAAAAGCGGAGCAGAAGCAATTCTTCGCGGAGGATCTGGCAAGAAAAAACTATGGACAGAGCAAAGTGCTGCCCCATCTCACCGAATCCTGGTTCTGCTGAGCGGAGCCCAAAGCGGACCAGTTGGCCCCATCATCCGATAAGCCCGAAGAGAATATCATTTCGCTCAAGATATCCAGGAAAATCTGAAGAGGCACTGTAAAGAAGAGGAAGGAATCTTATGTCTGAAACACTCAGCAGCAGCGCTCGCAAAGTCCAGGAGGCACTACAGGCGGGTGGTTTCGCCAGCGAAGTTGTCGAGCTGCCAGACTCAACACGAACGGCGAAAGAAGCCGCCCAGGCGATAGGCTGTGAGGTTGCCCAGATCGTCAAGTCGCTCATTTTCAGGGGAAAAGAGAGCGACAGCCCGCTTCTGGTCGTTGCCAGCGGCAGCAACCGCGTCAACGAGCGGCGTCTGAGCGAGTTAGCAGGCGAGCCCATCGAGAAGGCCAGTGCCCAGTTTGTACGTCAGCACACGGGTTACGCCGTCGGAGGAGTGCCCCCACTGGCCCATAACGAGCCAATCCGTACGTTTGTCGATCAAGACCTGTTACAGTATAGCGAAATCTGGGCCGCAGCCGGGACGCCCTTCGCCGTCTTCCGCCTCACCCCTGCCGAGTTACAGACGATGACGAATGGGGAAGTTGTGAGCATTCTCTAAAAGGTGGCGTGAGATCGTAGAGGCGCTGCGTGGCCGGAGGGGGGGTTCGCGGATCGGCGAGATGTCCGGGGGGGGCTCACGGATCGGCGAGATGGCCGGGGGGGACGCGGATCGGCATGAAGCACGATCCCTACCTCTGCCTTTGGGCGACCATGGCCGGAGGGGACGCGGATCGGAAGGGAGCGCCGTCGTGAGGCCGCCCTGGCGCAGACAAGCAGCGCCTCTACGATTTGCATACGTTTTCTGAGGCAAGCAAAAGGGTGGGAGAGGTGGCACGCCACGTTTGCAGAGTGAGCGGGATTGAGCGAGTTCGCGGGGTCGTCTGCGAAGTCTGAGGGATCGTTGGCTGGCCGGACGCCATTCCGCTGCGGCTTCATGGCGTCCCTACTCTTTTTAGTGTTTATTGCCTAAGATGTTGTATACGTTATTTATTGTTGCTAATAGATGATGCAGGTTGCAGCGGCACTGTCCATTCTGCCATCCACGCTTGTGTTGGGTGATGGCGCATACGTATGACGGCTCGATCGCGATATACACGGATTGCAAAGGATGACTGAATATCTGGTGCGTCTGGCCGATATTCCCATTGATTGGTAGCCGGGTCTAGCCTGGGTCCGCCTCGCGTGCCCGTATACCATGGTGACATCAAATTGATGTGGGTGACGGGATGATTCCCCAATGTCTCGGTGAAAATCAGGTTGGGCGATCCCCAGCCCGAATGCGTGTGTCCACAAATGTACAGCGCGCCATGAGCATGCTCGGCCAGAATAGCACGCACCTCATGCGAGTTCTCGACGTAAAAAAACGTATCCTGAGAGTCATCATCGAGATTTCGTACGGGATCGCGATCCAGCACGGTATTGTGCAGGGGGCAATGAGCAAAAACGATGGCGGTGTGATGAGGGTGCTGGCTCAGGGTCGTACGCAAAAAGCTCAGGGATTCTTCAGAGAAGTACACGGGATTTATTTTCATTGGCTCGGGCACCCAGGGATCGGGTTGATCTAACATAATACAGAGTACGCCATTGAGCAGCCAGAAATACCTCGGCGGCTTATTCCATACTTTTGTGAAGTCTTCTGGCGGGTGAATGGCCATCTCTCCATTTTCAGGATAAAATTCATGGTTGCCAATGCCTGGATAAAACGGCATATCGCGCAAATGCTTCGCCAGCTGGGCCTTCGCGAGCGCATAGTTCTCGGCTGAGCCCCTCTCCACCAGATCGCCCGGCGACACACAAAACATCGGCGCTTCCTCTTCGCGCCAGACACGTTGCAGATCCTGAAACAGAGGTTGCATGCGCTGTGTGTGAAGAGCGTTCCACTGCGCTTCAGCACGAAAATGGAGATCACCCAGGGCCCAGAAATAGAGCAGTTCGTGATCGTCGTTCTCGACACGATGTGATACATGGTCAAGCATTCTATATTTTCTCCTCATAGATTTGTTGCATGAGAACATGAGCTCGCCTTCTCAGCTCAGGGTATATATTCGACGAGCTACTCCATTCTACTACCAGAAACGATATGCTCAACAGCCCAAATTATCACGAGGCGAAAAACGCGGTTATTGTATAATAGAGTAGGTAACCAGGAACTCCGGCCTCCTCCTTGTAGCGGTAGCGCAAAATCCGGAGTCATTTAGAAGATAAGATGTGCAGAAGAGTTCAGAGAAAAGCAGCTTGAGAGAGGGTAACACAGTATGGATCAAGCGATAAAAAAGCAGGCTTTACGCCACTTTACCTATGGACTGTACGCCGTTTCCTGTGCAGAGGGGAACGAGGTCAACGCCTTTACCGCGAACTGGCTAACCCAGGTCTCCTTCGAGCCACCACTCCTGGCCGTGTCCGTCGAGAACGACGCGAAATCGTTGCCGATGATCGAACGTACGCGCAAATTTGCCGTCAATGTTCTACATACGGGCACGGACGAGGTCAAACTGGCAGGCGCGCTGGGTAAATCGGCCCTAAAGCACCCGAACAAGCTAGCAGGTATTGGCTATACCGTACAGTCAAACGGATATATTATTCTGGACGAGGCACTCTCCTGGGTCGCCTGCGAAGTACGCCAGACCATGCTAGCTGGCGATTCAACCCTGCTCGTAGCGGAGGTCGTCGATGCAGGCATCCTCAAAGAGGGAGAACCATTGACGATGAAAGAGGCTGGTTTCCGACACGCTGGCTAAACGCTGAGGCGCATGGCGGGTTTCCGGGATTACTTGCGTTAAAGAGATGCTTTGCATTATACTCAAGGCGACATGACCACCATAAAGGAGTTTTTTTATTACATGCAACAGGGAGGCACTTTCTCCGCAAGTGGTCCTGGCACCTACGAACCTGACTGTCCCTTCTGCCAAAGAGATACACTCGCCCCTTCTCTACTCAAAGAGACCAGCAACTTTCGTATTGTTACGGACCACGCACCGCTGCTCGAAGGCCATCTTCTCATCACGCCGCGCAACCATGCTACCTGCTATGGAGATGTCCCGGCCAGCTATGATGCAGAACTGGAAAACCTGAAAGATGAAGTGAAACGCTTCTTCGCACGCTATTATGCACCCGTTATCTATTGGGAGCACGGCATCTTTCACCAGACGGTTTATCATGCCCATCTGCATTGTTTTCCGCTGGGAGAGATTGCCTACGATTTTCAGGCCGCGAACGGTCTCCACGAGCGCCTGATTCGCCATCAGGGCGAGATCCGCGACTGGCATCGTGCGTATGGGCACTACTTCTATCCAGGGAACGCTCAGCATGCGGCTCTTTTCGCCCCACGTAGCGATTACTATACGAAAATCATTCAGGAGGTCCTGTGGCCCAGTTTCGCCGCACGCAGCCAGTTCACCAGTTGGAGAAGCTCTCACAAACGCATCGAGGAGGGCGGGCCGCTCATTGCAGCCGTTACAGCCAGGTGGCAACAATTTCAAAAACAACAAGAGGTAGAGAATGCCGATTAAACCTGTAAACGATGAGTTTATCATCGCCGGAGAAATGACGCTTCATTATGTGCAGTGGGGAACCGAAGGGACTCCGGTTGTCTGCGTGCATGGCCTGACCGCCAACGCGTTCTGCTTTCAAGCGCTCGCCGACGCCCTCTCCCCCAGCTATCGCGTCTTCGCCTATGACCTACGCGGACGAGGTGATAGCGATCGGCCAGAGGATGACTACAGCATCCCCACCCATGCCAACGATCTTCTGGAACTACTGGATGGCCTGGGATTGGAAAAGCCGGTGATCGTGGGACATTCGCTGGGAGCATCCATTGCGCTCTATTTTGCGGCACAGTATCCCGAAAGGATCAGCAAGCTTGTCCTGCTCGACGGAGGCGCACCCGTCTCCTGGAAGACGCCAGAGGAGGCACCCGCATGGCTGATCAACTCAGTTGCACGGCTCGGCACCCCATCGCCCTCCTACAAAGCATATGTTGAACAGCTACAAGCGCTACCCTTCCTGGGTCCATACTGGAACGAATATGCCGAGATCTACGTCAAAAACGATATACGGCCCGAGGGAGATGGTTCGGTTGTAGCAAAAGCGGATGTCCAGGCGATCATCGAAGAAGCGAAACGAGCGCATGAAGGGAGACTGGAGGAACAATGGGCAAATGTACACGTGCCAACGCTCCTCCTCCGAGCGGGACAGCAGCTCATGCAAGAGAATGACCAGGTATTGAGCGAGGCTGCGGCAAATCGTGTACAACAAAGTATCGCTGATTGCCAGCTCGTCAGCTATCCCACATTGAACCATTACACGATTTTATTTGGCGTCGAGCCTGGACCGATGGAGGAGCTTCAGAAGTTCATCGGCTAAGCGATGCACACGTTTTCTGAGGCCAGGGAAATGGTGGGAAGGGGCAATGTCACGTAGATAAAGGGAACCTCTCATCAAATCCGTGGGGGTCGCTGCTTGTCTGCGACCAATATGCATCAAGATTAAGAAGAGCTGAGACATTCAAGAGGGCCGGTGGGGGCCGCGGATCGGCATAAAGCCCGGTCCCTACCTGTGGCGTTTTGCGACGATTGCCGGGGGGGGTACGCGGATCGGCATAAAGCCCGATCCCTACCTGTGGCGTTTTGCGACGATTGCCGGGGGGGGCACGCGGATCGGCATAAAGCCCGATCCCTACCTCTGCCGCCCCGCGAGTTTTGCGGGTTGCCCAAATGTGCGCGATGGGTGGGCATGAAAAAAGGGATGTGGCCTGTGCACATCCCTTTTTTGCAGCTTAGTTTGAGGTAGCCACCCGAGGGGGGAGGGCTTTTTCGCCAGCATAGACTTTGCGCCGCTCACCGACATAGCGGTAAGGTTTGGGACTGACTTCTTCGCGGAGATAGGAACCACTCGCATCAGTATTAATGCCAGGATAGTTGGGACCATAATTATAATGACCGGTTTCCGCAGGAGAGAGTGGACCGCTCGCGAACATTGGCACACCAGTCGTCGCAAAACGTTCTGGCTCGGGCTGCTCCTCGTAGAGATCGTCAGGAACGACGTTCAGACCGCGCTTCAGCAGATCTTCCTGGCTCACAGTCAAACGCAGCTGTTCAGAGCTCGTCTGGTTGATCACGCTATGAGGAACATAGAAGGCTTGCACGAACACGTCGCCTTGCTCAACAAGCACATAATGCTTGAAGCGAGCCTGCACCGTGCCGAGCAGTTCACCATCTTTATCGAGCACACGCTGCCCGATGGAAAATGGAGTACGATAGGGATTGGGAATCGTCACGTATCGTGCTTTTGGTGCGGCCATCGGATTTTCCAGGCCCCAGCCCAGAATACCGACGAGCACGAGAACGACACCGACAATAGTGAGCCAGGGGGTTTCAGGGACGAACAGCAGCCCGGCTACCGCGATCAGAATGGCAACGCTCAGCAGCGCTGGCCACAGGCTCGGATTGGGCAGATGGATATGCGGTTCCTCGTGCTCCCCCTCAGCTCCCTCATGCTCAGTCGTGAGGGTTGTATCCAACTCATCTACGGCGAGATGAGCACTTTTGAGAGAACTGTCCATTAGCATCGCTTTCCTATGAGAATGTTTTACGTATTGGCAGAACATGCCTTTTTAAGCATATGTCCTGCTATTAAGCATAGCACAAACGGTCAACCTTGACCAGAGTTTCGTTTCCTACTCTGCGTATCTGCCGCTCTTGATCTGCAAACTCAGCAAGCAAGGAAAACAATATACATACTTGCAGCTATCGACTATACTCTATTTACCTCTATCGCAACGAGAGGTTAGAGAAAAGACACCACAAAAGGAGCAAAGCCTATGTCCGCCTATTATCTTGTTGAGGTCAATGTGACAAATCCCGAATTGTATGAGGAATACCGACAAATGGTCGGACCAACTCTCGAAAAATATGGGGGGAAATTTCTGGTACGCGGTGGAAGCACGCAAACGATCGAAGGCGATTGGGCCCCGCAACGGATTGTCATTCTCGAATTTGAGAACTCGGAGCAGTTCCAACGCTGGTATTATTCGCCTGAGTATACTACGGCCAGAAATATTCGCTTTCGCGCCTCTACCTCCCAGGGGATTCTCATCCAGGGATATACTGCCTGAGCGGGGCTGAGACAACGACAAAAGAGCTACTGCCCATCTGCCAGAGCATTGGGATGGGCAGCGGCAAAGAGCAAACGCGCATTGCTGCTTCCGCCGGGTGTTACGGTCGGGCATGCGAAAAAAGAGCAGCCTCAGACATATTCCCAGTGCATATTCTCCTGCAAGTGCAACCAGGCCGCCTGACGCGCAGTTAATAAGGGCCGGGCAATACACAGATAGATGTCCTCGACATTCTGCAAGCCGGGTACCCAGGAGTCGCCAAACGAAAGGGGAAACTGATGAACATGCTCATCCACATGCGGCGCTGTGAGTTTCAGGACGCTCCCCTGAGCAAATTGAAAGGCGACGATGAGACCTTGCTGTAGCGCACCACTCAGCACGGGGAGATGTGCCGATAGATGGGGGTCCTGCGTCAATTGCACCAGAAATACCACTTCTTCCGTCTCAGTATCAACACGACCTCCAAGCAAACGGTCCCCCGTCTGAGCACAACACTGCATAAGCACAGGCGCGACATCCTGGGCCTTATCACGAGAAACAGCTACTTCAATGCAAATCAAATATCTCCTCCTTAAATAAAATTCAAAACATTCGATATCATTATATACGAGTATTACCTGAAAATAGCATAAAAAAAGAGAGAAAATTCCTATTCGACAAAATTTCTCTGGAGATGAGCCATTTGCAGCGACGTGATGAAGCCCATAGCCATGAAGTGAAGCGACAAAACCCCGGTGGTGCAGTTAAGCAACGTTTGCGGGATTTCTGTGGCAGGCGAAAGAGTGGGAAAAGGTGGCACGCCTCGTCTACGAGCGGGATGGGTTGAGCGAGTTCCCGGACGCCATTCCGTGCCTCCATGGCGTCCCTACGCCTGGGGAGCCATTGTACGCGTGCAGGCAATGCAGCCTGGGATTAGTCCCTTGCCGTGATATCAATGGCTACAGGAAGTGCGGTGCGTGACCAATCAGTCAGATCATCTTCGCTGCGAGGAACGTATTTATCTGCCACCAGCTGGCGTGCAAGCGCGTCTTCTTCAGGGGATTTGACGAGGCGTCCCTGGCCCGAATAGAGAGAGGTGCCGATTTTCACGGTAACAGTGGCAGTATGCTGAATATTTTTCACCCAATCGGCCTTCTCGCGATCACCGGCAAGCATGTAAAGTGTTGCACTGCTGAGCGCAAACCAGATCTCGATGGTATGCGCATGGCCAGAAATACGGCCCGTCGTGGTGAGATAACAAAAATCCTCTTGCCCCAGCTTCTCAAGTTCAGCAAACATATGGCTCACATCCTTCTTACCAATCACCCATAGAACGTTATTGAGAATCCTCGGCATCTCTCGAGAGGGAGAGACGAGCGGCCTGTAGCCCGGCCAGCGATACTGGCTCTGGCGTTGGCGTCGGAGGGGTTGTGCGGGGGTGGGCTCGCTCCAGAGGTAGCTGCTGGTGGTGAAATAGACGGTTGGAGAGGAAAGCGTGATTGGCGGTCATGGCCACCTGCATCGATTCGACAATGCGCTCAAGCTGCTCGATCCCCGCCAGTACCTCTTGCATAGAGCGGGGAGAGGCGTCGGCGCTACGAGATGTAGGGGAGAACGCTTCCGGATTCTGAGCGAAACCATGCACCTGCGCAAGCACATGCTGTTCCATGCGCTGAACAGAGGATTGTAAAGACGCATTGAGATGCGTCATACGCTCATCCAGAGCTTTGCTAAACATATCTGCGACATCATCCCAGGGGATCTCAGTCTGCACTTCAATCGATTCGATCGTTTGCGCGTTCAACCCCTCCTGAAGAATGGAGCCAGATTCAGCGGCATACGCCTGTAGTTCCTCATCGTCTTGATGGTGCGAGATCAGTTGCTCGATAGCCAGCAATTGAGCGGCCAGAGCGCGCTCAATCACATCTTCGAACTGAGACTGTTGCGTCTGTACCAGTTGTGCATGCTCATGTTCAAGCGTGCGGGTAATGCGTGCCTGTTGCGTCTGCAAGCGTTGATCAAGAGTTTCACGTAAGCGCAGTTGCTGCTCAGCAAAACGTAGTGTCAGCATACGTTGCATATTTTGCTGCAACGATTCTACACGTTGCTCAAACGTAATTTTGAGCGTATTGATACGCTGATCAAAGGTACGCTCCAATTCACGGCGCTGGGCAGCTAAGCGCTGATCGAGAATAGTATTAAACGCCTGCAATTCATCTTGCGTGAATGACATTGGTGAGCACCTTCTTCCCTTAACAAACTTGCATATACATCGTCCTCGACGTACGGCACGGTATCAGTATAAGAAGAGAGTGGGAAAGTGTCAACGAACCACGTCATTCACGCCCAAGATGGGCTATAGTGAACTCCCAGTCGATGCATTCCCACTGATCTGCTGAAGCAGTTGCAGACTGGCTGCAACGATCTGCGACTGGGCCTGCTGGCGGCTCACAGTGGGTTGACCATCCCCATCCTGCGTCCCATAATCGCCAAAATACCCCTGCACGCTACCTTTTACACCCACAAAACGCGTCGTGTCTGGCAGAAGATTCTTCGAAGAGTTTATTTTAGCGGGAGTAGCAAGAGCGTCCTGGGTTCCATAGATAGAAGTAATCGCCAGTGAAGTCGCATGAGAAGCGTCCGTATCAGGATACGCGCCATAGAGGAGTAGCCCCTTCACCTGTGGCGTCTTCACGGCAAAGCCCAGCGCCATGACGCCTCCCAGCGCCTGCCCACCAATCGCCCAGTGGGTAATGGCAGGATGCGCGGCCATCACTTCAGAGGCGCGATCACCTCCGAACAAGGCCATATCCAGCGGCATATTCACAACCACGGCCAGATAGCCATGCTCGGCAAACGTGCGCATATAGACCGCGTACGCCTCGGCAGGGACGCGGGCCGCGGGATAAAAAATCAGGCCCGTGGTCGCAGGAGTCGCGGGCGTAAATACAATCTGATCCCCCCGGGTGCTCACCGTCACCCCCCCACCGTTCTGCATGGCTGTCTGTGCTGCCGAAGAAGCTGCGAAAGGATGCATCCAGTAAGCAAAGGGCAGGACGACAAACAACAAAATACAGACGACAATACCAATAACCCACAGCAAAAGCCGTTTCGATTTCATATAAACCTCGTGATGCTTTGAAAGGATTTCTCTGAGGCAACGCTCAGGTTCTTCTATCAACAGTAGCATCAGCTCAGAAAATATGCAACATTTCCGTTGAGGTCCCCTGAAGCAAGATGGCCGGTGGGGGCCGTGGGCCGGGATGAACCACAATACCGTTCAAATAAGGAGAATCTGAGCTCAGAGAGATTGCACGAGAAGGTTCTCTATAGAGTGCAATTGGTCTTGCCTTGGGGCCTGCAAGGCTCATTCGTGTGAGCCAAACGCAAACCTCCATTGCACTTATTTGAACGGTATTGGGATGAACCACGGCCCCTACCTCAATATTTGGGCGAGATGGCCGGGGGGGGATGGGGTGCATTTTCGATGATTGCCAAAACGTGTGTTATCAAGCGCCATGGGGGGATTTTCTTTTTGCGATATGCTATACTCTCTGCAAGCATTTGTCCTGATTCACATGAGAGCACAATAACTTATTATGACGATACATTATCAGACAGAACTGTTAACCATCGATCCGATACATCCAGATAGCGCCATTATTGATTATGCCGCCTCGCTGCTGCATCGAGGCGAACTTGTCGTCTTTCCCACGGAGACGGTGTATGGGCTGGGGGCCGATGCGCTGCAAGTTGCGGCAGTTGAGGCAATTTTTGCGGCAAAGGGTCGGCCCTTTCATGATCCCTTGATTGTCCATATTGCAGACATAGAGGAACTGGATGAGCTGGTTGTCAGCATCTCTGAGACGGCACGCTTACTGGCGCAGACTTTCTGGCCCGGCCCGCTCACATTGATTTTACCGGCAAGCGCCCGCGTCTCATCCCGCGTGACGGCTCATCTGCCGACCGTAGCCGTACGTATGCCACGCCATCCCGTCGCCCACGCGCTTATTCAGGCGACCGGCTCGCCGATCGCAGCACCCAGCGCGAACCGCTTTATGCATGTGAGCCCAACCACGGCTCAGCACGTCTGGCAGGATCTTGCAGGACGCGTCCCGCTGATTCTCGATGCCGGTCCCTGCACAGTGGGGGTCGAGTCCACGATTCTCGATCTGAGCAAGCCAGTGCCCACGATCTTGCGGCCCGGCGGCATCAGTCTTGAGGCACTACGTACCCTGCTGCCAGAGGTACAGGCACCTCAACCACGGACAAAACAGAATACAGGGGGAGAAGAAGAAAAGACTATCACGGCCCCAGGCCAGATGCTTGTTCACTATGCACCGGCAGTACCAACCTATCTTTATGAGGGAGAGCAGGAAAATATACGGACCGCCTTACTGGCAGAGGTACAGCAACGCACAAAACAGGGCGAACGCGTCGGCCTCCTCCTGGCCCAGGAAGATAGCGCGTTTTTTGCAGAGAGTTCAGCCCACATCGCCAGTCTCGGCTCGCTTCATGACCCCGATCAACTTGCAACCAATCTCTTTGCCGGTCTGCGTACGCTGGAAGAGGCCGGAGTACAGGTCATTCTTTGCCGCTCATTCGCAGAGCAAGGGCTTGGGCTAGCGATCCGTGATCGTCTGCTGAAAGCCAGTGGAGGCAAAGTTATTTACTGCTAGCCCCTGGCGCAGACAAGCCGCGCCTCTACCTAACGTTTATGCAAATGGTGAATCTTCAGCGCAATCTGGAGCGAGAGGCGTAGCTCTGAGTCATCCAGCGAATGCCCGAGAATCTCCTGAATGCGGTCCAGGCGATAGAGCAGGGAATTGCGATGCAGATGCATAGTACGCGCCGTTTCGCTCAGGTTTCCGTTGCAGCGGAAAAACCCTTCCAGAGTCTCGACCAGCGTGCCATCGTTGCGTGCATCGTGGATGAGAAGAGGACCCAAGGTCTCCTGATAGAAATCGTTCAGTTCGTTCTGCCCATCAAGATAGAAGAGTAAGCGATAGATGCCAAGGCGAGCGAACGAGTGAATTTTGCCCTCGCTAAAAAGGCGGCGACCGACCTCCAGAGCCTGTTGCGCCTCTCGATTGGACTGAGGTACCCCTTGCAGGTTTCTACAGATACGTCCTACGCCACATGAGTAAGCAGGGACACGCGGTCCATTGTTTCTATTTTGCGACATGCGGGTCTGCAAGCGTTCTATGCGCAAGAAGATAGCATTTTCGCATTCGCGTTCGTCATCGAGGCTACAATCGAGATCGATCACCGGCAAGAGCCCGATCACGCGCCTGGATTCACTCAGCAGCCAGCACGAAGGCCAGATGCGCAGCAACTCATCGCGAACACGCTTGCTCCATTGGGCAACCAGGCTGCCATTGGAGAAATCTGGTTCAGAGGGAGACATTTCAAAGATGACGACAACCTGAGGTATTGTCAGGTCATACCCCAGAATACGCGCCCGACCGACCATCTCCTCCGGTTGCTGGTAATGTCCCTGCAACACATCAGTAAGGGCTTCCACCTGATAGCGGCTCTCCACCTCGCTTCTTTCGCGTTCGCGGGCGAACTCAAGAGCCAGAATAGGAGCCACCTGACCCAGGATGATGCGCTCCAGATAGTCGAAATCGTTCTCGTTGCCCACAACGGAAAGATAGCCGACAATCTCATGGCGAATTAAAACAGGCTCAACGACACGCGTTAAACCTTGTAGCCGGAGAAGCTCATCGGTTACAGGCAGGGGGAGAAGAAGCGCGTCGGCCTGAGCGGGGGAGGCTTGAAAACGAATACGCTGATCTGAATCCTGAACAATGACCCATTTGTTGCGATTGTTTGCCAGATGCTGGCAGATCCCCTGCATGCCAACGCCCTGAGCGCTTAATTGCAGGAGTTGTTGCGAGATCTCAGTAGCCTTGCGCTCAACTTCATCACGAAAGCTCACGACGAACGTGATTACTTCGCGGGCAATTTCGTCAAGGACCGTGCTGGCAGGCAATAATATTAAGGGTAAATGAAGCTGATCGGCCAGAGCTTCCGCTTCATGGCCGAGTGCTTCAGCAGTTGGCGCGGCGACCCCGACGGCGGCCACGCCAACTTTGTGCAGGCTTTTTAGCAAATGCGGTAACGTCTCGTCCAGGCGACGCAAGTGAGAGAGCGTCAGAAGGGCAAGTTCGCCCCCCTGTACGCTCTCAAATGCGGGCAAGCGCACGCGCATACAGCACGCCCAGGTCACCCGGCGTTCTAAACCCGCTGCTCCTGCCACCAGTTGTGCATCTCGTGAGACGAGCAGTGTTAAGATATTACGCACAGAAGCTGAAGATATCGAAGATTGCAAACTGCTCATAACTCACACGCAAACGAATGAGACGTGCGCAGCACACTTAGCGCCGCGCGGTCGACGATGTCACGGGACCACTAGCCTTCTGAGCCTGACGCTGCTTCTCATTGAATTTTTTCGCCTTCGCGAGATGTTTATGCCACGCCACGCGTTTTGTTTTGTTCATACAAGAGATCCTTTCCTACCAATACTAGTCTATTTTTTTCAATCTACTCTTCGGGTTCGTTCCCGCCCTCAAAATCGATTTCGCTCATATCATCGCTCTCGTCGCCGCCATCATAGTACTCATCGTCATTGCCCATCTCGTCCTCGTCATCGCGATCCAGACGGAGCATTGAGTCTTTGATGTAAGCGCGGAAATTGTCGCCGGTCCCCTGAGAGGGGAAACTCACCTTGTTAAACATCGAGGGATGCTGGTAATCTTCGCGAATGATCAGGCGTACAATATTGCCTTCCATAGAGAAGATTGCGGCCGTGTAGCGGTTCCCCTGCGTAATAAAATCGATCAGGCGTCCGGCCAGACGAGGCTCGACGCGCCCGATGTTCTCTCCGGCGGCGCTATTCACGAGCAGGGAGTGCCCCTGCACCAGGAGTTGCACGGGATCGCCAACTCCGACTTTTGCCAGCACCGACGGGGGAGCCTGAGTAATCAGCTCAGTCATACCAGTCTTGCCGCTTTCCTCGATAAACTGCCGTGGGTCGATGCGTTCTATAACCGTCTGCACCTTCACAGCTTCATCCTGAATAAGCGCAAGACGTTCAAGATTTTTCTTCGCGATCGCGTTCTTCGGGCTATATTTCAAGGTCTGCGAATAGGCCTGACGCGCCTCTGCATATTGCCCTAACTCACTATATGCTTTCCCTAGCCGGTTGAAGGCGTCCGGTTCAAACGGGAATAATCCGAGAATATTTTTATTAGTCTCTGCGGCCTCTTCCCACTGTCCCTCTTGCGCCTGTTTAACAGCAAGCTCTGTCCACTGCTTTTTCAATCGTGCTTTCTCTTCAGCCGACTGTGCTTGTTGCGTCATCAAACAACTCCTCCATCATCAAAGTCATCAGTCCTGTTCTTCTGATCTCTGCGCTGCTGCGTTGTTAATTCATGCATTAAACAGCGCTGCCCTGTAGAGACCAGGCCGTAGCCCGCTCGATACGTACATTGACGAAATCCCCAATTGCAAACGAAGGAAAACCATCTGGTACGCTCTGCTCAGGCTGGGGAAAGAATACCAGTTTGTTCGCGCGATTGCGTCCCTTCCATTGCTGGCGTCCATGATTTGCGTTGACATCCTCCAGCATTACTTCCTCTGTCCGTCCCACATAGGTCTGATTGATAGTGAACGCAATCTCTGATTGCACATCCTCGACCGCATGCAGGCGTTGTTTTTTCGCCTCCAGAGGTATGTCATCATCCCAACGAGAGGCGACCGTGCCCGGTCGCACCGAATAGGCAGCCACATGTACGACATCAAAGCGAATTTTCTCTAACATAGCGAGAGTGTGCTGGAACTCTTCCTCGGTCTCTCCGCAAAACCCGACGATGACGTCCGTGGAGAGGCTCACCTGTGGCCATAATTCTCGTACACGTTCTATACGCTCATAATACTCTTCCAGAGTATAGCCTCGCTTCATACGTTGGAGCAAAGCATTATCTCCTGCCTGAACGGGTATATTTAAGTGTTCACACACTTTAGGAAGGTGCGCCATGCGCTCGATCATGCTATCGGTCATATGCCTGGGATAGGATGTCATGAAGCGGATGCGCTGCAAGCCTGAGATTTCGCTCAGGCTGGTCATCAGGTCTGCCAGATCGGGCGTGCCGGGCAGATCCAGCCCATATGCCTCTACAGTCTGTCCAAGCAGCGTCAGCTCTTTCGCGCCTTTATCGACCAGTGACTGTGCTTCTAGCAGCAACTCTGCCACGGGTCGACTCCGCTCACGACCTCTGCGGTAAGGTACTATACAATACGTGCAGACCTTATTGCAACCCAGAACGATCGGTAACCATGCCGACGGGCTGGCTTTGACTGGCTCTATCTGGGTGGGATAATGTGCAATTCGCTCACCTGGCTTCGGCGTAATCGCCATGGGGAGGACGGTGCGCCTGCCGCTGGTATTGAGCGAGGTGGCAAATACGGGCAGTGTGGGTTCGGAGACAGGTTGTTGCGTCTCGCTATCAGGCAAAAACTCAATATCCAGACAGCCTGCTCCAGAGATAGGAGTCCAACGCTCCTCTAAAAACTGGGGAAGAATGTCGGCCTGCTCAACTTTCATGAAGAGGTCGATATGTGGATAGCGCTTGCTCAGCGCATCAATCGTCTTCTGATTGCCAATCATACAACCCATCATCGCCACCAGCAGATCATCTCGTTGGGCTTTACTCTGTCTGAGGCGAGCAAGCAGATTGTGTGCTTTCTCTTCTGGAGCCTGACGAACACTACAAGTATTGAGGACCACGAGATTCGCCTGCTCCATACTTGTCTCTTCCCAGCCCATCTCCTCCAGCATCGTCTGTATGCGCTGGGAATCTGCCTGGTTCATCTGGCAGCCGACGGTCCAGATATGATATTTTCCTCGCGGAATAGATGTCGTGGTCATCACCGTGCCTCACTTTAAAGCATGATAGAGTGTGCAATATATACGTAGTCTTTACGCTTATCTTCTAAGGTCGGTATTATACAGCAGTCGGAAACCAAGTACAAGTAGCAGTTTTTCTGCGTGATGCCCTCTTTCTAGAG
Source organism: Ktedonobacteraceae bacterium (assembly GCA_035493895.1). Lineage (GTDB taxonomy): Bacteria > Chloroflexota > Ktedonobacteria > Ktedonobacterales > Ktedonobacteraceae > DATJHM01. Next base: position 16,887 of record DATJHM010000197.1, on the reverse strand, counting down.
ATTCCCTATACGATCATCATTGTGTGCTTTAGAACGAGACAGTCTACTACCTGCTACTCTTGTTTCTCCTCAAATAAACACAGATTTAGATATAGAAATTTCCGGCATAGATAAAACGGAAAACATCGCTGTTTTTTTAGAGTATACACTAAAATCTTACAACAAACGATGTATTGGTTAACCTCTATCCAGACACACATGCAGTCTCTTTTTGCCATATGTTTCTCTTCGCGCATAGTTCACGAGCCTGGTAACATTCAATCCAGGCTCGTGAACCCTCTCAGGCAAAAAGATTATGCTGAGCGGTGACCCGCCAGCTCTGCCCATCCCAATGTTCCAGAAAAACGTAGCCAGTCGTAGTACCAAGCGCCCAGACGTTGTGCGGGGCAAACATCTTCACGGCAACGAGTGCGCCAATGCTCGAACCATTAGGAAAGGAGAGAGAGGGGCTGGGCACAATCCGCCATGTACGCCCATTCCAATGCTCGGTAAACGTGACAGGATTACATTCGCCCAGAATACTACACACGGTTTTCCGTCCAACTGCCCAGATATCATGGGATGAATACGCGCTGATCGCGCTGAGCGAGAGCTGATCAGATCGTATTGGCGCAACAAAGGTGCGCCAACGGCTCCCATCCCAATGATCGATGATGCCACCACTTCCTACAACCCACACATCAGTGGTAGATACAGCGGCAACCGCCCGATAATAGGCGGCGACTAAATCTCGTGCATCCGGACTTTCTTTCCCAGACACCGTATAAGCAGCCATAGGCCCGATCAGCGCGGCGTCATTTCTCCCGAAGCCACGTGTGCCATGAGGATCATCAGTGTCTGGTGGGCTTTTAATGCTCCAACGCGTCCCATCCCAATGTAATGCAAAAGGAGAATCCCCTCCATCCGGGTCTTGCTGCGTACCCACGGCCCAGACATCATTGGCAGATCTCGCAGTAACCCCACGTAAGATATTCGTATCTTCCGGCGGCAATGGAGCAGGAGCATCAATCGCTTGCCAGCTCGTCCCATCCCAATGCATCGTAAAATTATGTAGCTGTGGACCAGCGCTGCCAACCGCCCAGATATCATGAGCATTGACAGCCGCCATCGCGTTCACAATTGCCCCCTTCACGGGTGGAGAGGGAAAAATCTGGCGCGTGATACCGTTAAAATGGAAAATCTGTAAGGGGTTCTCGTCTGTATGTCCATTGGCAATTACCCAGTTATCTGTGGGCGAGAGTGAGAGCACCGCCTGACCGGCATCGGAAGGAGCATAGGAGTTCGCAGGAATACCGGCGGGAGTCCGAAATGTCGTCCCATTCCAGTATTGAATGAGCACATAATTGTTTGCCGTGCTCCCAATGCCCGTGTACCAGATATTGTTCGGTGCCTGGATCGAGGCGCTCATAATAGGATTGGGTGTCTCCTGGTGGGGAATCTTGCGCGCATGAGGGTATGTGCGAGCCTGCGCTAACGTATGCTCGCGAAGCGCAGGCATGCATAGGAAAACAAGACAAAGCAGTACGAATATCTGTTGAGAAATAGAGTGCCTGAACATCTTTTCACGTTGCCCTTCTCTGCATACTATTTCCAGTGGAGCCCGGCCTAAACCGGTGCCGGGCTCGCATTGCACCATCAGACCAAAACATTATGTTGAGCGGTAATCTGCCAGCTCAGCCCATCCCAATGTGAGAGAAAGACATTGCCAGTCGTTGACCCAAGCGCCCAGACATTGTGCGGAGAGAACATCTTCACGGCAATGAGCGCGCCGCTACTCGATCCATCAGGAAAGGAGAGGGAGGGGCTGGGCACGATATGCCACATACACCCGTCCCAATGTTCGGTAAACGTGGCAGGATTACAGACACCAAAGACGCTACACACGGTTTTCTGTCCAACCGCCCAGATATCATGGGATGAGTAAGCGCTGATCGCGTTGAGGATGAAAGTGGTAGACGGTATTGGTGAAACGATAGTGCGCCAGCGTTTCCCATTCCAATGATCAATGACGCCTCCTGTCCCTACCGCCCAAATGTTTTCAGATGAGACAGCAACCCCGGCTCGATAATAGGCCGCAGGCAAATCCTGTGCATCAGGGACACTATGAGGATCATCGGTGTCAGGGGGACTTTTAATACACCACTGTTTCCCATTCCAATGCAAGACAAAGGGGGAATCCCCCCCATTCGGGTCTCGCTGCGTACCAAATGCCCAGACATCATTGGCTGATTTCGCGCTGACACCACGTAAGAGATCGGTATCTTCCACCGGTAATGAGGTTGGAGTGTCAACCGCTTGCCAGCTCGTCCCATCCCAGTGCATCGTAAAACTATGCAACAATGGGCCAGCGCTGCCAACCGCCCAGATATCATGAGCATTGACGGCAGCCATTGCGTTCACTGCTGCCCCCTTCACGGGTGGAGAAGGAAATGACTCGCGCGTCGTGCCATCGAAATGGAAAATTTGTAAGGGGGCCTCATCGGTATGTCCGTTGGCAATCACCCAGCTATCCGTAGGCGAGAGTGAGAGAACAGCCTGACCGCCATCGGAAGGAATATAGGAGTTCGCAGGAATACCGGCGGGCGCCTGAAAGGTCGTCCCATTCCAGTATTGAATGAGCACATAATTGTTTGCGGTATTCCCAATGCCCGTGTACCAGATATTGCCCGGTGCCTGGATCGAGGCATTCACCACAGGATCTGGAATCTCCTGCTGGGGAATTTTGCGCGAATGGGGGGAGACGCGAGCATGCGCGAACGCATGTGTGCTCAGAGCAGGCACACTCAGCAAGCCAAGACAGAACAGCAGCAGAATGCACCGATAAACATGTTGTCTAGACATTCTTCACCAATTCAACGTATGTTGCCTTTCTAAATGTTACACAAAAATCCTCATCTAAAACTTCTTTTTTAGTATAAATAGGCAAAGAAATCTTATTTTCCGATCAGACCATAAAAGAACAGGTGGCCGAGATCTTCTTTATACTTTCTGTCGGTTTTGAGATAGTCGGGTTGCGAGAAAAGCAGTCTGAATTGCTGAATATAGGCCACTACCACGGCAAAAGGACCAGAATGCCATAAATGCCGATGATCGATCATCGGCATTTATGGCAAAAAATTGTGCGCTCAGGAGAGCACCTGAGAAGCAGCGTTGCGTCTCAAAGAAAGGCCGTTCTCCCAGGAGCTTACTAACGGCCAGCAACCTGGATCTTTTCCGCGACCGGAATGACCTCGGTTGCCAGCAGCTCAAACGGCTCGGCCTCGTGTACATTGCGCAGGCTAAAGATGGCCTGATCAATGCCCAGTGAGGCAAGGCTCCCAAGCCGGTCAATAAGCGCGGCCGGGGTGAGGCTACCATCGCGACCATCGCGTGTGAGCGCGAAACTATCCAGAGAGGTCTTCTCTATATCGCTATAGGGACGTCCCAGCGTCTCGCAATGTTCACGCAACACCTGCAATTTGCGCTGTAATTCCGCATCGCCGATCTGCGCAAAAATGTTACACGCATCGCCGTACTGAGCAACCATGCGCAACGTCTTGCGCTCTCCGGTTCCGCCGATCAGAATTGGCGGATGTGGTTTCTGGATCGAAAGTGGAGAGTTCAGGGGGCGTGCAAGCGTGTAATGCTTGCCCTCAAAAGGCTTCTCATCACCAGCCCACATCTGATGAGCAAGTTGCAATGTCTCCTCCAGGCGCTCAAAACGCTCGGCCAGGGGAGGGAAAGGCACGCCCAAGCCCTGATGCTCTTGCTCATTCCAGGCCGCCCCGATACCCAGATACGCTCGTCCCTGCGAAAGAACATCGAGCGTTGTCGCAGTCTTGATTAAAATACCTGGATAGCGATAGGTGATGCCGGTCACCATTGTCCCCAGCTTGATACGGTTGGTGCGCCCGGCCGCAAAAGCCAGGGCGCTCCAGCCCTCCAGCATTTCCTGCTCTGCCGGTCCTACCATCTGGATCTGAAAGAAGTGATCCATCACCCAGAGGCTATAGAAACCAGCTCGCTCAGCACGTTCCGCGATCAGGCCAAAGGTATCGCCAAGCTGGCTCTGTCCATTTGGGAACGTAAAATTTGGAACCTGTAATCCCAGACGCATAAATTCTCCTCTAACCTCGTTGCACATGACACCTATGCACCAGACGCAACGAGTAGTGTTTCTTTTGTACCTATGAGCAACGCATAAGCGCTACCCATCCTATGCAGGCAGAGCGGCATATGCGATCCTGCCCGAGTTCACCACTTTATCATAGGCACAAAAAAGAAATTTCTGCCAGGGCGCAGGGATCTGAGGAACTGCCAGAAAATTGCGCCGCGCCTGCGGCTATCTATTGCGCGACGACGGGCACTTCCACGTAGACATAGCCATCGCTATCTATTCTGGTCTTCAATCTCGGCAGCGAGCGCAGGTAAAGAAGGGGGGAATTTCTGGCAGGGGCCCCATATTCGTCAAAGAGTCCGCCGTGGCATGGGCAGCGAAAATTGCGCTCCTGGGCCTGCCATTGTACGATACAGCCCATATGGGTACAGGCGGCGGAGAGCGCGATCACATCCTCATCATTGTCTTGTGCGCTCTGTTCGTCACTGCGCAGCACATACCCGACAATAGATTCTGTGCTAAAAGCATGAACGCCGTTCCCGAGCTGTTCCAGCGCGACGACACGCTGCCAGCGTGTGGGCATATTGGTGCCCACGAGCGGATCTTTCCAGCTCGCGGCGACGGGGGTTTGCGGTGGTGTCGGAGGCTGCGGTTCGGTGGTTCCGCTGCGCTCCAGGGCGGCACCTGCGGCGGTTCCCAGAGCCAGAGATGCGGCGGCAACGGCTCCTCCGGTGAGAAGATTGCGGCGAGAAACGGTCCGCGCGCCTCTGCGTCTGCGCGGGAACGTTTCCTGGGGCGGGACTGCTTCCGGTGGGACTTCGCGCTGCGGTGAAACGACTGGCTCGGCCTGTACCGCTTCGGGCTCCTGAAGCGTCATCTGTAATCTTGCACGGAGTTTTTCCACAAAATCGGGACGAGGTGCCGCGTCCTCAGGAATGGCAGAACGTAGTTGGGCCACCATTCGGTAGATGCCTGCCTGCTCAGAGGTAAGTTCTTCAGGCAATACACCCTTTCGACCTGCTTGCAAATCTTCGATATAACGTTCTATTTCGAGATAATTCTCGAAGCGTTCCTGATCATGGTGTGACATAATCCTATTCTCCGCGTTGCTGGTCATTGCTACCCATGGCTTTTTTCTCCAGCAGGGCAGCATAATTCAGGGCTCGAAATTGCAGGACTTTGACATTTGCTTCCGTCAGTCCCAGGGAGGCAGCCGTCTCTTTAATCGAGAGGCTGAGCAGAAAGCGGCAATTCAGTACTTCCCGATAGTGTTTCGGTAAAGCGACTAAGATCTGCCGAACGCGCTCTGTTGGATGAAGGCTCTCGCGCACGCTACTCAGGCTGGCAATTGGTCCTTCCCAGCCACCGGCGAGCAACGTTTCCAATGAATCGGTTGAGAGACGATAGTATGCTCGCCAGTAATCGGCGATCGTCGTACGTGCGATTTGAAAGAGCCATTTCTGAATACTGAGTGGGCTCCGTGCATAATCAATGGTACGCACAGCTTTTATAAACGTTTGTTCGGTCAGATCTTCTGCCTCCTCACGATTACCAACTTTACTATAAATATAGCGATAGATTGGTTCAAGGTGTTCTTGATACAACTGCTGCCAGGCCTGCATTTGTCGATCCTTCGCTGATGTTTCCGCATCCAGGCGTTGTGCAGGCGTCCCGCGCATTGCTCCTTTTGCTGGCCCGCGCTCTATACTCACGATTGCTTCTCCAGATTAACGCTCGTTTGGCATGTCTGTGTGTTGCTCGCTCATTCTGATTCCTGGTATTGATATATCCCATCCCGCTATCCATTCCCTTCATCAGATAATACGTCAAAGGGTTACATCGGCGAGATGCTCATTTGTAACCTGCTCACGTATGTATTGGTGAAGTACTTCATGACGAATAGTGCACGTTGCAAGCAGACATTTTTATCCTGACATTTTCTGGCAGGTCAGATAACCACTCACCTGATATTACAGGAGGCCCCTTATGGCAATAGGAATCAAACGTGGCTTTTTGGCATTGGCGGGATTGCTCATTCTCGCGCTCTTGAGCAGTTGCGGCGCTGCGGCATCACCGACGCCGACCGCTCCCACCACAGCACAACCTGCGGCGACAACCGCGCCAACGAATAGCACGAATGATTATGGATCAGGCAGCACCGCGAGCACGCCAACGGCAGCGACGACAACGGACGCGGCAAATGTCGTGGTCAAGACAGCATCGGCGACCATCGATGGAAAAGCGATGACGATCCTGACCGATATAAAAGGAATGACGCTCTACTACTTTACCTTGGACACGGCCTCGAAGACGGCCTGCACTGACGGCTGTACCCAGGCCTGGCCTCCCCTTCTTTTTACCGGGGGGAATCCTGCCGCCGCAAGCAAATTGCAGGGGGAATTGGAAATCTATCCCAACGCGAATGGGAAGCAGGTAATATACAACGATCATCCCCTCTATACCTATGGGGGAGATAGCGCTCCCGGCCAGACAACGGGGCAGGGAGTTGCGGGCAAATGGTTTGTCGCGACACCGGATCTCGCAAAAAACAAGCCCTGAGATCGTGTGCGTGGCCGCGTCTGGCTGATCCTCGGGCACAGGTCAACCGCGCATCTGCACAGATTGACATTGTGCCGAAGAACAGGGCATCCAGACCTATAAGATCATCCAGCGCATATATAACATCGCACCTCTCCACATACAGATGACCCATCTCACGGCCCGGCCAGAGCCACGAGATGGGTCATCTGTACAAAGAGATCGGAGGTTTATGCCGATCTCTTTGCCAATTTGTGGTATAGCAAGCAGGGATGAAACGCTGCCCGGCGTGCGAACTATTTCTTACGTCGATCTTCGACACGAGCGCTCGCAGTTTTCGACTCGCCGCCCGATGCGCGCGGCAGGCTATCCGCAGGCACAAGTTGCACGTGAGGGGTATTGCCCGTAATCGACTTCACCGCTTTTGCCATCTCTGACTGCAATACTCGGACGCGTTCGGCATAGTGCAGCAAGGTTGCGTCTTTGATCTCCACCTTCAAATCGAAGGTATCCAGGTCACCCTTTCGATCGACGATGATGCGGAAGTTCGCGCCCGTCTCCGCAAACTTGAGCAGCGCCGCCTCCACCTGACTGGGAAAGACGATGAGGCCACGAATCGAGACGGCATCATCGGTGCGTCCCTTAATCGAGGCAATTTTCGGGTGGGTGCGCCCGCAGATACAGCGTTCTTCCCACCAGAGCCGCGAGAGATCCCGGCTACGATAGCGGATCATAGCCGTACCGTCAGCCGCCAGCCATGTCCAGACCAGTTCTCCCTCCTGACCATCTTCTACCGGCTCTCCGCTCTCAGGATCGATACATTCCACCAGGAAGGCATCAGCCCAGGCGTGCATCCCATCGCGAACTTCGCACTCGCAGGTCATGCCGGGTCCTAAAAACTCAGTCATGCCATACTCATCATAGGCAGTAATATGAAAGAGCGATTCCAGTTTCTGACGCGTCTCCCAGGGCCAGGGTTCAGCACCGAACAGGCCGACCTTGAGCTTTGTCTCTTTAAAGTCAACGCCCATCTCCAGTGCTTTGCTGCCCAGGTAGAGGCCGACAGAAGGAGTCATACACATGCCAGCGACCCCAAAATCGCGAATAAAATCAACCATGCGTTCGTACTGACGAGCATCCGATCCCATCGGAATCGACATAACGTCCATCGCCATCGCGCCATAGTGGAAGCCGAAGCCGCCCGTGGGCAGACCATAGCCGTAGCTATTCATAAACACATCGCCGGGCCGAATGCCAGTCATCCACAGTTCGCGTGCGTTCAGATCAGCCCAATATTCGATATCTTTTTTTGTCGCGAAGACGGGAACACTTTTGCCGGTGGTGCCGCTGGTGGCATGGAGTTGGAGTGCGCCGCCATTTTTGCCAGGGGGCACCAGGGCCATCCCATACGGATAGGCTCCGCGTACCGTCTTCTTTTCGAGAAACGGCAATTTGCGTATATCGTCCAAGGTTTGAATATCTGCTGGCTTCACACCGGCCTGATCATACAGATTGCGATAAAATTCATTCTGGCTATAGGCCCGCGCAACAATGTTTTGTAACCGCTCAAGTTGTAGGGCTTTGAGCTGGTTCCTGGGCATAGTTTCTATTTCTTCATGAAAGAACCTGCGTTCGCTCAATTTGAATACTGCCTTTCAATAGTGCAAATACGCCATAGTACTCTCAGCGCATCTTGCGTGCAGAGTACAGAGAGGGGAGAATCGACCTATTATCAGTGTAAACACAGCACATTACCCCGCCCGGACAAGCGACGATACCGGTGTATCAGGCAAATGAACAGTATGTTACATTTGGTCCCCATTCTATCACGAGCAACCGGCCTCGTCTATTGCAATAAAGATTGCCAGCATGGGATAATAAATAAAAATCAGAGGAGTCACATACTTGCATGGCAAACAACATTCAAGCCGTTATCTGGGATCTGGACGGCGTGATTATTGATAGTGGCGAGGACCACCGCAAGTCCTGGCAACGTCTCGCCGGGGAGACGGGTGTGACGTTTAGCGATAGCCAGTTCTGGGCCACATTTGGTCGCCGCAATGGGGATATTATTCCTATTGTCTGGGGCAATATTCCGCCCGAGCTCGTCCTGGAGCTGGGTGAGCGCAAAGAAATCTATTATCGCGAGTATATCCGTCAGGGAGCGGTGGCGCTGCCGGGTGCGATAGCCTTGCTCAAGGCGCTGCACGAGGCAGGCTACAAGCAAGCGCTGGCCTCATCGGCGCCCATGGGAAATATTGAAGTAGTGGACGAGGTACTTGGTCTTGGCCAGTATCTTGACGCCCTGGTATCGGGGGAGAGTGTGGCGCATGGGAAGCCTGCACCGGATATTTTTTTGAAGGCGGCGGAGGAGTTGGGGATAGCGCCAGCGAACAGTCTGGTGATCGAGGATGCGGTACATGGTGTTGAGGGAGCGCATGCGGGCGGTATGCGTTGTATTGCGGTGATGGGGGAACGTGATCTGCCGGGCTTGCGCAAAGCGGAGCTGGCGGTGAAATCGTTAACGGAGGTCAGTGTAGAGGATATCCGTCGTCTGGCTTGACAAGCCAGGGACGGAGTGACAGAATAGACTAAGCAAGCGAGGAGGTGTAGGGGCTCCGGTGGGTCTCACCGTCTTCAAAACGGCTGGGGGGTCGCCTGGCGCGGTCCCCGGTGGGTTCGACTCCCATACACCTCTGCCATATGATGCTTTTTTCCTTCCGAGAATTTGTCATGAATACCATGGTTTTAGAGATTTTCCAAAACTATGCTTCTTACTGAGAGATTAAACAAATACTTTCAAGTAAACCCACGAGAAAGTGGAAACAAAACCATGTGCGCAATACGTCGGCGATATATCCACTGAAAAGATGCTTCACCTTGCTCAAACATTCGAGGAGATTCATCCTCTTGAGCATGATTTGAGAGTAAAAAAAGAGCTTGATTGTTCTTCCGTCAGGTCGGCTTCAGTCTTTTCTCTGTGCCTCCCGCAAGGAGGTCGTTGAGAAGGGCTCGCGCCAGCAGTATCAACTGTGTGAAAGAGCCAGAGTCTGGTATAAGCATCATACCAGCCAGGCAGTCAAATCCTGCATCAGCGTCTGATGTGCAAGAATGGTGGCAGCGGCACTCCAGGCAGCATGTCGCGTCCCCATTGGCTCATGCGTCTGGCCGTGGTGATATTCTGCGAAATCCCAGGTGCGACCATCGCGCCCCCGCGCATTCGCAGTTGCCAGAGCATCCAGGAGATGCCGTGCACGTTGCAGGTATCCATCATGTGTCAGCCCCACGGCATAGAGTCCGGTGAGTACAGGCCAGAATCCACCGTTATGATAGGTATAGGGCTGATTTTTGATCTGGCCATAGAGATGATTTGCCTCCAGGGCCGACCAGGCGGAATCACCCGGTTGGATAACCGGCCAGAACGCAGGCAACAGAGCACTTCCCGTTTCCTCTTCCAGTCGCTCAACATATTCCTCAGCCCGCTTGCGCTGGTCATGAGAGCCGATCGAGGCCAGCAAAGTGAGTGCATGTGCCAGACCGTCAAACGTCGTAGTGTAACCGCTCGGAGAGAGGGTGGGAAGCCAGTATGCAGGTTCGCCCTGACCGGCCTGGGCACGATAGGCATGCGGATGATAGATGCGCGGATCGTCAACGAAAGCACTGCGCGGCCAGTAGTTGAGCGCCAATAGTTCTCGGAGAAGGCTCCCCTTTTCGCTCCACACGGACTGCTCGAAGACATAACCGGCACTCTGTAAGGCCAGCACATACAGCACCTGGTCAGCGAGGACATAGCCATGTTGCACGTATTCATCCGCCCAGTTGCCAGAGAGCGGAGTGTAGATCAAACCGCGTGTATTGTACTCCCAGCAGCCAGCCAGGAACAGCGCCCGCTCGACGCTGCCACGTATTGTCTCTTGAAAATGGAGATCACGAGTAGAGCGTATATAGGCGCACACGCCAATCACATACCAGAGCCCCGCATCAACACGACCAACCAGATGTCCATAACTCACCTTACGGCCATCAATGCTGACATTGCTGGGAATTTCCCCATGAGGACCCTGATAGCGTGCCAGTGTTGTAAGGGTTCGATGAAACGTCATCACCAGATCCGGTTCGCCACTGGCCAGGGCGGCAAGCCCGGTAATGACTCCATCACGAGCCCAGACACGGGCGTAATTATCAATGTCGCTCGGCGAGGCGAGAAAGCCCGCCACAGAACTGCAAGCCCGCAGCAGGTCGAGAGCATGGGTATATGCCTCACGAATTTCGTTCGTTGTTTGCTCAATGGACATAGCGGCCCTTCCTGATGATATGCAACCTTCCTACTTTCTGAGGTCAAGCTGCTTATAGAGTGCCATACGGTCGATCGGATGAGAGAGAGGACCGGTCTGCTGCAACTTCAGCGCTGCAACAGCCTGAGCGGCCCTGATTGCATCCTCAATGCTATAACCGTCCAGGATCGCCATCAGCAAGCCAGCCCAGAAAGAATCGCCCGCGCCCGTCACATCCGCAACCGCAATCCGCCGGGTGGGGAAATAGCTCGCGCCTTCAGGCGTTACAAGCAGGACTCCGTCTGCCCCCATCGTAAGCACAACCTTCTGCGCACCCCAATCCAGGAAGCGTGCCGCATACACTTCAGGTGTCTGGCCCGCTCCAAAGAGACGAACACAGTCATCAAGGGAAGGCTTGACCACCGTGACAAAAGGGCAGAGTCGGGCAAAAATATCCTCGGGTTCAACGGGCAAGCCCCAAATCCGTGGATGATAGTTGGGATCAAAGGTGATCATGCAGTGCGCCGCGTGAGCCCGTGCAACGAATTCCAGAATCGTCGAGCATAGCGGCTCACGCGAAAGGGCAAAAGCGGACGTATGCACCAGGGAAATAGCAGATAAGAGCGAGAGAGGCAGGTGAGAGGAGGTCAGATTGATGTCCGCGCCACGATAGACGGCAAAATCTGGCGTGGCATCGTTGCGTGCGATAACCGCCAGTGTGGTCGATGCATGTGGCGTCGTGTGCAGATGCTCTGTTATGACACCTGCCAGCTGCAATCGCTGACGAAGAAATGCGCCGAGAGCATCTTTGCCAACGCAGGCAGCAAGAGCTGCGGACCCACCCAGGCGAGCGACATTGAATGCCACATTGGCAACAGATCCCCCGGGATACATGGTGAAATGCTGTGCCCCTACCAGAGAATCCTGCTGGTCGTCGGAGATAAAGTCGATTAATGCTTCTCCGATAGAAAGCACATCAATATGTTTCACGTTCTTCCTCTTTCCATTTTCTCTCACACTGTTCTGGAGATCTGTCCGCCTCTCAAGCATCCACGTATGAAACGGAGCGGCGCATCATCAGCGTTGCTTGCAAGCGAATAAGTTCTGGCAGAGACTCCTCATCGGCAAAATCTTCAATGTGGGCAATCAATTGTTGCACTCCCAACTCGCCCATGTGCTTCATTGGCTGCTGGACAGTGCTCAGTTCCAAGATTTCCGCAATTTCAATATCATCGTAGCCAATCAAGGAAAGATCACCGGGTACAGAGAGATGCAGCGATCTGGCTGCTTCCAATACCCCAATAGCCTGGACATCACTGGCCGCGAAGATCGCTGTAGGCCGGTCTGCACGCGTCAGCAATTGCAGTGCCGCCTGTTTCCCTCCCTGGCGGCTCCACTCAGCAGTGAGAACGAGTTCTGGTTCAAAGAGCAGGCCCGCCTCACCAATGGCACGATGGAGTCCGATGAGACGATCGTTGGCCTGATTAAAACGAAAGTTCCCTTCCGTCACCCCGTTAATAAAGCCAATACGACGATGACCATGTGTAATCAAACACTTGACTGCCTGGTAGGCTCCTTCGATGTTGTCAACTACGAGAGAGGTGAGCTGCGGATGATACGCATCGACCAGTACAACAGGCATACCAGCCTGCTTGAAAGTAGAGACAGCAGTATCATCGGGAGATAAGGAGATCACCAGCAAGCCATCCACCTTGCGCTGTCCGGGCAATTCGCGGAAGTACCGATCGCGCTGATCATTGGTCTCGACGTTATAGAGCACTAATTCTCTCCCCGTGCGGATAATTGCCGCGGCCACGCCCTGTAGCACCTCGATGAAAAAGGGGCGCGTGAAGAATGGCACAATGATGCCAATCGCGCCTGTGCTCCTGGAAATCATACTGCGCGCAATAAGGTTGGGACTATAGCGCAGTTCATCAATGGCAGCCTGGACACGTTGACGCGTCGCAGGCTTCACACCCGAACTATTATTAACAACGCGTGAAACGGTTCCAATACCAACACCGGCGATGCGTGCCACATCATGGATAGTAGGGACCCTCCCTCGATTCTGGTCATTCATAATTATTGAAACGTTTCCTTTTTCAGAGAGCTTTATTTGTTTGGAGCATATCATACCAGAGCTGTTCTGTAAAGCCCATGTCGAGCCTTACTGTGTTTGTTTCCACGCACAAACTGAATGGGAATATGGCCCTTTGCCTGAATAATTTGCGAGAATGCCTACCATTTACAAGCCCATGTTTTTATGGTATTGTTAAATCTAATAACGGAAACGTTTCCAGATTCAATGTTGAGCAACTTCGTCGCAATGCAGTTGCAGTTACGCCCAAAGGAGGAGAGAAAATCATGGCGAGCGAATGCAGGGAGTGGAGCATCATGGTGTTATTGATGCTCAGTGTCGTGCTCTCCGCTTGCGGTGGCAGTACAGGATCAGGAGCCACTGGAGGCAAAGTCACTATCAAACTATTTTTCCATTCCGGTCAAAGCTCTGAACGAGATGCCCTGAACGCTCGAATCAACCAGCGGGCCACTGCCGAGTATATTGCAGCACTCAAGCGAGCACTCATCCCCAAATAACTGCATCGCGAGGAACTGCTTCCATCTTTCCCATTTGTTGCGACGCATGGGGTGGATTTGGTTCAGTAAAAGACCTCTTCCATCCTCAGAGACCTCCTGGCTTCCTGCTGTCTCGAGGAGAATTGCCGCCCATTGAAAAAAGAAAGAAAGAAAGGAGTAAAACGCAAAAGAGATAGATCCCTTCTCACTTCCATCGCAGGGATACGATGGTCTTTTCATATCTCTGGTTTACCAAAAAGAGAAAACACTACTACAGTCATGGCAAAGACATGGAGGTTCTTTATGTTCAGGCGCTATTTCGCCGTGGTCGCCTCGGCAGTGATGATTCTCTCGATGCTTGTGGCCTGCTCCGGGCCGAGCGGGCCGGGAACAAATCAGCCAGCACAGACAAGTGCGGCGGGACCAGTCAGTACCGCCCTTCCCACCGGAAAGGTGACGCTCAATATGTATATCGAAACTGGCTTCCCTCTCCCGCAAAAGCTTGCTGACGAGTTCACGCGCCAGCACCCAAACGTTACCTTCAACATTCGTCAGGATCAATTCCAGGTAATTACTGAGAATGGGCCGCGCGAGATGGCTGGCCCTAACCCCCCTGATCTCATACGATTGCCGCAGGTCGTGGGTCCGGCAAAGAGTGGGTTACTGTTAAACCTGGACCCCTACTATAAGGCCTATGGATGGGACAAGTGGTCCCAGTCGCTGCTGGATCAGATGCGTGTCGGCACAGATGGCATTCGTGGGCACGGCTCGCTGTATGGGCTGGGGATCGGTTACGACGTTACCGGTGTGTTCTACAACAAGAAGCTCGCTGCTCAGATCGGTATGAAGTCCCCTCCTACTACGATCGACGAGTTTAATGCACTGCTGGCGAAAGCGAAGGCGGCAGGTCTGCTCCCAATCATGCAGTTCAATGACATCGGCGGTGTTAACTTCCCGTATCAGGCACTCGCCAATCAGTTCGAAGATCCGGCCACGCTTGCGGACTGGATTTACAACAAGCCCGGTGCCACAATCAATACTCCTGGCACAGTGAAGGCTGCCCAGTATATCGCACAGTGGGGCAAAGCAGGGTATTTCTCTAAGGACGTGAACAGCCTCGACTACACGACCATGATGGGGAGGTTCGAAAAGGGCCAGGGAGTGTTCATGTTCAATGGGGATTGGGAATCGGCCAATCTTGACAAGGCGATGCCAGGTAACGTCGGGTTCTTCCTATTCCCGCCGGAGAAGGCTGGTGGCCGCTCGGTCGCGATGAGCGCGCCAGCTTCGTATGTGATCCCAGCCAGGGCCAAGAATGCTGCCGAGATGGTTTACTTTCTGAACTGGGTTCACACCAACGAAGCTGCCCGGAAGATCATCGTCGAGGAGAATGGTGCATCGCCAGGTGGTCCCTCCGACCTGCCTCTTCCTCCCATTCCGGCTGGAACGGTGCTCTCCCAAACGCTTGCAGCGACCAACCAGCTCGCCAAGTCTGGTGTTGCCATAGACTTTTTCGCCAATGCGACGCCTGGCATCTATGCAAATGCATTCAGGCCAGAATTGCAGTTGCTGGTGGCGGGGAAAGAAACGCCTGAAGGTTTCGTGCAGAACATCCAGAAATCCTACCAGCAGGAGCTCAAACAATGATGGGATCGAAACCAGAGCTCAATCCTATCGTGGCATCGTCCGTCCGATCCTCGCGCCATCGTTTGGTGGCGCGGGGTCGATGGGCTGGCTGGCTCTATGTCCTACCTGCTCTGGTCATGTACGCTCTCTTTGTTCTCTGGCCACTGCTCACGAGTGTCGAGTATTCATTGTACAGCTGGAACGGCATCGACGCTGGTAGGTGGGTCGGCCTTGAGAACTATTGGAGTGTACTCACTGACAGCGAATTGATTCTGCCCATCGTTCATTCGTTTGAGCTCGTCTTCTTCTTCACAGTCATCCCGGTCTGTCTGGGTCTCGTTGCGGCCGCGCTCATCCGTGGCTTCTCGGAGGGCGGGTTCGGTGCGGTTGCGCGCACAATATTGTTTCTTCCGCAAGTAGCTCCGCTGGTGGCTGCCGGTATCGCCTGGAAATGGGCGTACTCGGAGACAGGAATTGTGAACCAACTGTTATCAGCTGTCGGCCTGGGTAGCCTCACTCGACCCTGGCTTGCCGACTTCGGGACGGCGTTGCCAGCGGTTGGCTTCATCGGTGCATGGGTATTGCTCGGCTTCTGCACGGTGCTGCTGTTGACAGGCATGAGCAAGATCGACCCGGCTTTGTATGAGGCGGCGCGGATTGACGGCTCTGGTCCCATTCAGGAGTTCCGATTTATCACCGTGCCGAGCTTGATCGGTGAGATCGGCGTCTGCGTCACTGTATCTATGATCGCAGCCCTGTCGAGCTTCGACATCATCTATATCAGCACCTATGGCGGGCCGGGAAGGGTAACGATGGTGCCAGGGGTACTGATCTATCGGCTTGCCTTCGATGAAAGGAAGGTCGGGCTCGCCTCTGCCATGGCTGTGATACTCATGATCCTGGTCGTGGGATGTGTGCTCGTTGTCCAGCGGGTGATGAAAGGAGAAAACTCATGAACACGACCCGTCGCGAAACCCTCATCGGCCGGATGGTCCTGATCATCTTCATGCTTTTCACCCTCATGCCGCTCGTCAGCATGCTCTCGACCGCTCTGCAACCCGAAGCGACGATCCCGACGGGCATCTCCTGGCCGAGCGATCCCCAGTGGCACAACTTCGTCGACGCTTTCAACGTCGCAAACCTGGGAACATTGCTCTGGTCGAGTGTGCTCATCATTCTCGGAGTGGTCCCGGTGTCGCTACTGTTCGCCACGATGGCTGGCTACGGCCTCGGCGTGCTGCGCGTGCGAGGCGGTCAGGTCGCGTTCCTGCTACTGCTGCTCGGTCTGACGATCCCCCTCGAGTCCCTCATCATCCCGCTGTACTATCAAATGAGCGACCTGGGCCTGCTCAACACGCGTTGGGCGCTCATTCTGCCGCTCATTGGGCTCTTCATGCCCTTCGGTGTCTTCTGGATGCGGACTCATTTCCAGTCAGTTCCGGCAGACATCACCGAAGCGGCCAGCGTCGATGGTGCCAATTCCTGGATGGCCTTTCTGAGAATCCAGGTGCCGCTGGCGGTACCGGCGCTCTCGTCGTTGGCTGTACTACTGTTCCTCTGGACGTGGAACCAATTTCTGCTGGCGATCGTGCTGGTCGACGATCCGAACCAGCGCACGATGGCCGGGGCGCTGGGCGCTTTTCAGGGCCGGTACGGCACGAACATCGTGTTACTTTGCGCAGGATCACTGCTCATCATGGCCCCGACGATTCTGGTGTTCGTCATCTTCCAGCGTCAATTCGTGAAAGCACTCCTGCAAGGAAGCGTCAAGGGTTGACA
>DATJHM010000196.1:0-16115 GCA_035493895.1 Ktedonobacteraceae bacterium | reverse complement strand
CGATTGTCTGTTCCATGTCCACCAGCGACTTTTCGCCAACTTCGATCAGGAAGCGTCGAACGACCTGATGAATGCCATCACTTTCGGCCCTGTTGAGCATGCTGGGATATTGAGGATCAGCAAGAGATTGATACAACGGATCGCCCGACGGAGTCACGACGTAAGGAATGAGGTCGGATTTGGAGAGGGTGATGGCAACGGGGAGCGAAAACTGAATCTCGCGAGCCTGCCCCAACACTCTTTTAAAGACCTCGATCACGTTATTCAGGACATCCACGGACATGCGACCTGTGATAAAGTTGGGGCCCGGGCGTAAATGGTGGGCGAGCTGATCGACGAAGCCGGGCATAGACCAGGGATCGGCGAGAAAGATCATGGCGCGTGCATTTAAGATATGTGGTTTGTTGGTTACGCGGGTATCAATCTGCGCAATATCCTCTCCTGCAGCATCGTAAAAGAGAAGATTAACACGACGCCCTGCGATGCGCATTTCATAAATAAGCGGCTCGTCCAGCGGTTTGATAGCGGCCTGGTTCTGCTGTAACGTTTCGTTTCGGACAAACAATGGCTCGTAGTACGTATTGCGATACATCGATTCAATGCGCGTATCTGCGGCACTAAATCCAGCTAACCTTATATGGTGGGGTACTCGTCGTTCTTTGAGATTCTGTATAGCGGCGGCGATAAAGTGGCTCTTACCGGAGAAGGTATCACCAATAACGGCAATGGTAATATTGTCTTCTACGTACTCTATATTAAATGGCAGGATGCCTCCACAGTTAGGGCAGCGACGCAAATTTCTCGCCAGCACATTCTCCTTGCCCTCTAACTGTGGTGCCCGGATCGTGCTGGAAAGGTGTTGCCAGAAAGTTTTGGGAGCCTCTTTCGTGATGGTTCCGGTCGTGCCTGAAAAGACGGCGAATTCGCCGAGACGATATTCTCTGGCGCAGAAAGGGCAACGAATTTTACGTAAACCGTCAAATGCCATGGGTAGTTCCCCCTGATCCTCTCCAGGAGCCAACGCTCTCGGGTTGATGGAAAATTTCAATAAATGACTTTATTGCCTGAATTCGAATAATAGACCGCGACTTTTGAACTCGGCTCACGACCATCTGCGTAAAACCAGCTCGGCGGCTGTTGCGTATAATCTGGTATGGCGAAATAGACTTGTAGGTAGACGGACATATAGCGCGTCGCCTGGAACCGATGTATGCAGTTTTGTTCATTGCGACCACGTGGTACAAGCACGCGTTCAGTGCCGGGCTCCTGTTTCCGCGGACTCTGCGGCCAGCGATCTACGCGCCATACGATTACTGCATGGCTGATCAGGCTTTCTGCAGGCCATTGCCAGCGCACGATGATATCGTCAATATTTTGTCGCCACCCTTCGACATTTTTCGCCTCAAATTGTTTGACTAATTTTTGCCTTGCAGAAATCAGACGAAAATCAGTATTTTGCTGGCGCGTGTCTCTCTCGATTTCCTGCGCGAACCGAATTGCCTGACTGTACTCTCCGTTTTGCAGATATTGCTCCAATAAATTATATCTGAGCGTTTTATTAATGTATATCTTCTGCTGCTGTGTAAAATCCAGAAACATATTTCCAATGTTTTCATCGTAATTCGCAAGAATGTCTTCATCTTTATTATTTTGAATGGCCTGCACGATATTGTTATACATTTGTATGAAGCGATTTGCTGCCAGGAGTAGATTGCGCTGCCCCTCTGTAAATGCGGAACAGGTGTCCAGGATCGGGTCGTAAGCGGCCAGAAGCTGCCTGGCTAATTTGCTGTGCACCGCCTGCTGGAAGCGTGTGATAGCGTTTATGCGTTGCTGGGCCAGCGTAATACGTTGCTCTTCTTGAAGGGTAAAGGTCAGAGCGTGAAGATAGAGCTGTGTAATCGTTTCGCTGGTGGTGATAATCTCCTGATCGTTGTCGGCATAATATGCCCGCACAAAATCGTTGATGGCCTGTAGCAGTGCTCTTTCATCAGCGGTTACGGCGCTTGCTTGATCTAAAATGGGATTATAGGCATTCGATATATCCTGTATATTTCTCGTGTTCAGAGTACGGCGGAATATTTCCAGGGTGGCGATACGCTGGCGGGCGAGCGTGATGCGTTGCTGCTCCTCCAGGTTAAAGTTCACGTTCCAGCGCGGAGCGAAGTGCTGAATAGCTTCATAAATATGCAGGATGATCTGATCATGATCGTGCTGGCAGGCCGAAGTAAATTTCTGGATCTCTTGTAGCAGGGTGCGCTCCTCGGATGTGACACTGCCGGAATTATCCAGAGTGGGATCGTAGGCGCTCATAATCTGCTGTATGGAGCCGTTCTGGAGCACGGCGCGGAAGTTATTGAGCTTGTGCAGGAACTGCTGAGCCTGCTCCAGGCGTACACGATACTTTTGTGCCGGGCCATAGGTATCCAATAAGGGGATGACCCAGGCGGTCACGATCTTCTCGTCGTCGTTCTGCCGAATTGCCTGTTCAAGCGCGGCCAGAGCTATCTTCTTGTCATAATCTGGATCATGCAGGGCCGTTGAAAGCTGTACCTGATCGATAGGAAGGCGGCAGGCTCGTTTGAGGTCACGCACAATCGTTTGCAGGCGCGTATCGTTGATCTGCTCCAGTTCTGCAAACAGAGGGGAGGTATCGGGATTGTGAAAATCGCTCTTCTTGAAGAGAAGATGGGTATCCTGAGTTTTATTCCGCGATGAATATTTCCCCTGCAAAGCCGGTTGGAGGCTCAACGCCAGTAAGGCCGTGTAAACAACCATAGCGGAGAAGTTGTCTGCATGCTCATTGAACGCTCGCTGGCTCATCTGTGGATGCTGATAATCGGCCTGTCCTTCCACAATGCCTTGCATGCTCTGAAACTCTGGGATGTAGACGCCGTCATAGTCTACCAGGACCAGACGGCCATCGGACCTGACCATGATGTTGCCGCCTGCCAGATCACAATGGGCGATATTTGCCTGACGGAGTGCATTGATAATCGTTACCCACTGGTTCAGCGCATCGTCCAGCCCTTGCTGATCGTGGTTCTGGCAGAGAGAAGCGACATGATCAATTAACGTTGTGCCATCGATCCACTCCATTTCGATAAGCGAGTAAGGCTTTTTGGTTGCAGGCAGGCCGGGTACCGTTTCTGTAATCAGAATGCCATTGTTATGATATTTGAATTCGGCCGTGATATCGGGAATGTGCGCGGCGAAATAGCTACCAATGCGCTCGTAGCGGTACTGGATATCTGCTTTCATCGGCATCAGGTAGCAACGCAAGGCGCGCATTTTCCCGCTCTGAGTGCGGAACTTGTAGACGACAGCGAAGCCACCTTGCAGGCCCCAGGGTCTGAGAATCTGGCCTGCCATCGTCATTTCCACCTGACCGTTTTTGAGATCAGCATTCTGGACACGCAGGCGAGACTCAGCAAAACGCATGGCCTCATCACATGCAAGACGCTCTGGCATCTGATATCCCCCTAAAACGTATTCTTTGCCTGAGCGAGCGCGACACGCTGCATCTCTGGCGCTGTAAGTAAAAAGAACCTCTGATGGGGAGAATGCTGGATCGCGGCCCATGCTGCGGCGATGTCGCGATCATTGTCGCGCTGGAATGCCTGCATAAGCTCGCGCGCCAGGGACAGTTGCATCTGCTCGGATGCAGTAACGTTATTACAGGTATCGAGTGTGGTGTCATATGATGCCACTATCTGTTGAATGCGCTTACTCATCAGGGCCATGCGAAACTTGACCAGCGCCACCTTGCGCTTCTGGGCGAGGGTAACGCGTTGTTGCTCCTGCGCAGTCAGAGTAAACAGGGATTGATGAGCCTGAATCTCGTCCCATGCCGAAGCAATTTCCTGATCGTCATCGTGCTGCCACGCCTGTACGAGGTTCCGGGCGAGCGCTAACAGGCTGCGCTCTTCCTGTGTGATAGTTCTGTCGTTGTCCAGAAGCGGGTCGTAGTCAGAGACGATCTGCTGAAGCTGACCGGAGGCCAGCGCCCGCCGAAACTTTGGTAGCGCGGTTTGCCCCAGGCGTGCTGTGTCGATACGTTGGCGCTCCTGAGACGAAAGCTGAAAGAACGATTGATAGGAAGCTTTCTCGATGGTATCCCAGGCGGCAACAAGCGCTTCATTGTCATTTTTGTAGCTGGCCTGGACAAATGCCCTGGCCATTTGTAACAACGTGCGTTCTTGTTGTGTGATACTTGTACTGTCATCCAGTACCCAATCGTAACTGGCAATAATCCTGCTCATATTTTTACTCATCAGGCCCATGCGAAACTTGACCAGAGCCAGCTTGCGCAGTTGTGCAAGCTCGATGCGCTGTTTTTCCTGGGTGGTAAAAGTAAAATCTGCGCGATAAGAAAAATTGAGAATTTCTTCGCTGGTTGTGACAATTGCTCGATCATCATCACTTCGATATGCCTGGGCAAAGTCTTGTGCGATCCGTAATAACTCGCGCTCTCTCGTCGTGATGGCAGTACTGTTATCCAGCACGACTGCATCGTAGCTATCAGCGATAGATAGAACGTGTTTCTTGAGCAAGGCCATGCGGAACTTGACCAGCGCTTCCCGGCGTTTTTGAGCGATAGCGTGACGCTGCTGCTCCTCGGTTGTGAATATGAGCAGGCTCTTGAAGCGCGAATTCTCGATATCGTCCCATGTGGCGACGATGGCCTGATCATCGTCGTTCTGATAAGCCTGAGCAAATTCCAGGGCCAGAAGCAGTCGTTCAGCCTGATCCGTTGTAAATTGTTTGCTGGTTAAGATGATGGGATCGTAGGCGTTGACGATTTGCTGGATAGAATGCGTCCTCAACGCATCATGAAAACGCTTCAGGGTTTCTATGGCCTGCTTTGCCTGAGCGACCCTGGGAATATATTGCTGAGCCGGACCATAGCTGTCCAGCAATTGCGGCACCCAGGCCTGTACGATCTCCTCTTCGTCGTTGTTTTGAATGGCCTGTTTCAGCTTTGCCAGCGCCAGCTTCTTGTTAGCATCGGGATCAAGCTGATCGGGATCAAATTCAGGCACCAGCGTTATCGACTGCTTGCAAGCTTGTATGAGAAGCAGTGTAGCTTTGTGCAGGCGGGTATCGTTGATCTGGAGAAGATCGGTGAAGAGCGCTGATTGGTCGGGATCGGTAAAGTCGTCTTTGCGAAACAACAGATTGGTATCCAGCAACACTCCCTGTTGATTGTGGTGCATATAGTTTGGCCAGAGGCCGGGTTGGAGATGCAGAGCAAGTAAGGCTGTGTAAATCACCCAGGCAGAGAAATCATCGGTGCGCTCGTTGAACGGACGGAGCGTCATCTGCGGATGTTGATAATCGGCCTGACCAAGCACGATTGGTTTCAGGCCCGCGAAGTCAGGTATGTATACCCCATCGTAATCGACCAGCACCAGGCGACCATCGGGCCTGACCATGATATTGACCCCTGCCAGATCTCCATGTGAAATATGAGCCTGTTGCAGCGTTTTTATGATCGTCTCCCACTGGCTCACGAGATTACCGAGCGTAGCCGTATCCCATTTCAGGCAGAGCTCATCTACATAATCGACCAGCGTCAGGCCCTCAATCCATTCCATCTCGACGAGCGGGTAGGTCTTGTTCAGGATCTGGCCGTAAATGACCTCTTTGAGTAGAATGCCGTTGTCATAATACTTAAATTCAACCCCCACGCCGGGAACATGGGTGGCGAAATAGTATGCAATCCGTTCGTAGCGCAACTGGATATCGGGATCCATTTTTGCCAGAAAGCAGCGTAGTGCGCGCATATTGCCGCTTTGCGTTGCGAATTTATAGACAACCGCAAATCCGCCCTGGATGCCCCAGGGACGTTTCATCGTGCCTGCAACAGTTTGCAGAGTAATCGTTTCAACCTTACCCTGTTTCAGGTCCTGATCCTGCACTTTCAGGCGTGCTTGAGAGAGGAGCATTGCCTCATCGTATGCTGCACGTTCAGGCATAACGTCACCTTTCCTGTCTCATACCGTGTACCATCACCTACCGCCTCATCCTATCCTCCTGGATAGAGTTGTTCTGTGAGCCATTGTGATGTGTGTTCGAAATTACCACCATGCTCATAAGCAACCTCTTTCCTTTGTCTGCCCAGCCATTCGTCTGGCGTGAGTGATTTCTTGAATGGTGGTAGGAAGTTCGATGATGTGTCTTTTACCAGTTTGCTAAAATACTGCTTGAAAAAAAGGTAGCGTAAGAATAATCTGGTCATTCGGATAACGTCGTCGTCGCTGAGCCGGTTGCTTTTCAGAAAGGTTGGATAATCTGAAGCCTGGAAAAACTCCAGGTAAGAACGTTGTTGGGCTTCTGCGTTGAATTCATTGAGAAAGAGAGCCTGTGCATTAGCTACCTCTATCTTCTCGCGGATAAAGACATCGTTGGTTAGTTCTTTCAACGCATTGCCCGCTATCTTCTTTGGATCGATATAGGCGCGGGCGCTATCAATCTGCCTGATTTTTTCGTCTTGATCTATGCCAAATGTAAGGGCCGTGAGCTCATTTTTATAGCGCTCAATCCAATACAGATAGAACCTTTTTTGTAAAATACACACTTTTCTCACCTCACCCAGGGTGATAGTGATTTCTTTCACTTTAGCCACAATTTGTGCATCGAATCGTTGCCTGGCTTGAATTGCCGCTTCGGCCCGCTCAATGCGCCTGCGTTCCTCCGTCGTAAAGGCGACATTGTCGTGGTGGAAGGAGCGCTGAAGTTTCTCATGAACGGCAGCGATCGCTTCGTCGTCGTCTGCAGAGAAGGCCACAGCGAACTCTTGCGCGATGTGCAAGAAGTCCCGCTCACTGTCCCCCAGTTCTTTGTATGTGTCCAGGATAGGATGGTATCTGGCCGCTATTTGCTGTAAACGTCCGGATTGTAGGGCATGTTCAAAGTCGTGCAGGGCAGCCAGACGCTGTCGAGCGAGATCAATGCGCGCTTGATCTTGTTGCGTCAGATTGAGAAACTGCTGATTGCCCGATTGCAGAATCTCATCGCTGGCAATCAAAATGGCCTTATCATCGTCGTTGTTGTAGGCGTTCACTAAGAGCTGAGCAAGGTGAACGCGCTGTATTTCGGCGGGTGTCAGGTGTTTCAAGCTGGCATGTGGAGAATGATAGGCAGCCGTGATCTGTACAATGTTGCCTTGAAGGAGAGCTTTTTGTAGTTGCTCTGTAGCTTGTTTGTAATTGTGCGCTACGGCAACCAGTTGTTTCTGCATGTCCAGGAAGTTATAGATATCTGTGTAGCGCGCACGGGCAGCCTCCAACGCGGCAGCGGCTGATAGCAAATCTTCATAGTGTTCCTGTTTATCTTCTTCGCTCATACCGCTGTAGCTAGCGTACGCTTTTAAAAAATTGAGCTCTAGATCCTTCTTTTCCTGTTGATCAAGTTGCTGTTCCTGGATGCGCGGTTGTCCAGCAAGGTAGAGTTTGTCGGATGATACGGGTATCATGGGTATTGCTGGCGTAATGGATTCCTGGCTCTGTTGTTGCGGTGGCGTGAGCGAAAGATTGACGCCATTGCGGAGCAGGGTTTTGCGAATATTCTCCGCACATTGCTCGTGTTGCAAAATCGGTCCGTACTGCTGCCAGACCGGCTGCATACGTGCTGCCAGGCCGGGACTATTCTGTGCCTGCCTGAAGAGATGTAAAACCTCTCTCAGCGCGTCCGCAACCTCATGCGAATAGGCAATTTCTTGCGCAGTGATATCGGGCGTGAGGGGCCGTATGTCCTGACCGTCGCCGTAGTAGATGGCAACCATCTCGTTATTGTGCTCCACCTGCCGCGCCTGCTCAAAAGCGGCTTTGCGGGCTTGAATGGTAGCCTCATTATGGCTGGTGGTGATGCCGAGAGGGACGCCAGCCTCTGAGCTATCGGCAAAGAGTTGAATGATCAGCGCGGTCGAGTCGTCATTTACCATCTCGCGGGCGTCGCGACAGGTCTCGATGAAGCCGGGCCAGGAAGTCCGCTCAAGGTTTTCGACAACGCGGAATGCCTCCCATACTCCGTCCAGGTTGGAGTAATGGCCTCCGCCAGCGCTCAAAATCCACTTCGAGACGGCATCGCTGGCGATAATCAGCACATGTTCGGGACGCAGAGTAAGACTTTTGAGCGTGCATCTGTGAAAATAGCGATTAAAAAATCTTAAGGAAGAAGGAATACAAATAGGTGCCTGCGCAAATTCGGCCGGATTCTGCAAGACGAACGACTCGACCTCTCGCGTGAGCGTATTGCCTATAATAACGCAACTATCGCCAAATACCAGCAACTCAGCCCGAGCTTCCGCAGGTGCGTTTACCGCAAAGCGCACCGAGGCCAGCGTCGCGTCACTGCTCTGATTTTGCGCCTTCTGGCGGATGCTCCAATCCTGGAGCTGTTCTATACGAGGAATGCGAAGTTTATATTCATCCTGTGCCTGACGTACCCACCACTCGACCTCAAAGGGATCATTGCTCAGCAATGGCGTGTTGACGAAATGGTTTGCCAGGATGCGTGCCCAGATGGCGGGGAATAGCGTTGTGCCTGCGCCATCGGTGACGACAAAAAGTCCCTTTGCCGGATCCTGCTCGTAGGCATCCTGGCAGCCATCCAGGTCTTTATGCTCGGTTTTCCAATACCGTAGCGCTTTATGTTGTACACGCATACTCTCTAGCCTTCCCCCTGAATAAGTGCTCATTTTTTCATATATAGAGCAAGGAAAGTTCACGTACGAGCGTCGATCGACAGGAATTCTCATTGACTATCGCTAGATGATTCATCTTTTTTGCCAGTAACTGACAAAAAAGATGAAAAGTTCGCTCAGTTTTCTTCTGCTCCTTCTGTCGATTCTACATATTGGGATCGAGAGGTTGCGTGCGAGGTTTGCTCGCGAAATTGAACATCAGACGAACCGAAGTGGCGTCACCATTAAAGATCATGCCGCGTGAACCTGGCGCTACATCCCGGCCAAGGAGCATCTGAAGTAGAGCCCGGCTGCTTTCAGGAATAATGCTGGAAATAGAAAACAGCAGTCTGGCATATTTATCGTTGGGCAACTCGTTCTCGCTCAAGGGATAAGCGACAGGCGAATCAGTCAGCGTAGTGATGTGTACATTGAAGAGCAGCGCCTGACCATCGCCGGTGCTGATCTGTGTAATCTCGTGGGCTATGGCATTTGGGTCGCCATCAGTGGCGGCCCCGTCCGTCACATTGATGATCACAGGTGGATAGCTATCGGGATGGCTTGTAGCCCAGACTTGTGCGAGATCGCGCGCTTTTCTCAGGCCCGCGCACATCGGCGTACCTCCGCCAGCTCTTGGCTTGACCCACACCGGGAAGGGCACATCAATCTCGAATTCGCGTCCAGTATCATCGGTATCTTTTTGCTTGCGCATATCAATATCCGCGGGATTCATCTGTAATTCTGGCAGTGAGACGAAATCGTGTCCGGTCAGAGCTCCGCTGAGTATTGTATCGATATGCGAACCCTCATAGCCGAGCACACAGATGTCAGCGCGTGGTCGTACATCGGACGTACCGTCCGATTTCGGGATAATGTTCGTCGTGATGAGTTCGTTGAGGAAGCTGTTGAGGATAGTCGCAACGACGTCGCACTTGCGTCTGTCTCTGCCAGCTTGCATCTGCCCAAATTTTGAGGCCATCGAGCCTGATTGATCGAGCAAAAAAATCATGCATCCAGGCTGGTGACTTGCCCAATCTTGCGTATATGTATTCGCCATATTCTCGTTCTTTCCTTGACTTAAACAACGACTCACAAAGGATTTACCTGTGGCATAAAGACACTAAGGTTATGATGTCTGGAAGAAATAAACATCTACCTGGACTTGATTATTTGGGAAACCAATATTGACGAGCTGCGTGTAGTAGGATGCACGTTGAAAGGCAAATCCCTGTTTGCCCAGGATTCCGAAGATGTCGTAGATTTTCTGCGCGATATTTTGCGAAGCAGAGATATCAGCGGGCGTGGGCGCGCCATCATAGACGACGGCCAGGCCAACATTTCCTGGCTTCAGCAGTGACTGTGCTTTTACTTGATTCTCTATATCTTGTGTTGCCGCTGGATCATTATTCATCAATCCATTTACATTATGGATGGTCAGGTGAAAGGTCTGGTAGTGGAAGTTCAGGCGTTCCTGCTGCGGCACACAACTCCATTCGACGATGAGAGGAACCGCTGTTTTTGTATTAGTAAATGTAAACGAGCCATTCTGGCAGGGAAAATGAGAAACAGTGATCTGTACTGATTTTCCGGGCGAGAGTGTACTCTGAGCGGGACTAAACAGCACATCAGAGCCCATATCGCTTTTAGCAGACCAGTTCAATGGTGCCTGTGAATCCTCGGTTTCGTTCAATGTGAGCGTGCAGGCAGGAGCGGCCTTCCCACCTGTACATGGAGCATTACCAGAAGTTAAATTGGTGGGTGTGACCGTCCACTTGACAATCGGCTCGGGTGCCTTTTGTGATCCGGGCAGAGAAACAAAAAAGATGATCGCCAGGCCTAATAACAGATCAGCAAATAACCAGCCACTGAGTAGAACTGTGTCGCGTGTATTATACTTTAACATGAATAAGTCCTCTCTATGTTCGTGAAGACGCTAAAAATAGTTTTCGCATATATAATATCATAAATAGTTTATCGCTTGTAATAACATGATATTTTCCATTGTATTTCAATTTCTCGCATGATAGCGCGATATATCGGGAACACATAATTTGATAACAATAAATCGATAAAAATCACATTCAGTTACAAATTGTACACTAAAATATCTGGATAGTCAAACAATCGCATGTGCATATAGTAATCGGGATCAGCACAGATACATGCAAAAAAACGAAAAGTTCGCTAAAGCTTTCCATGCTACACCCATATGTTCATATCTACTTATGAGACGAACAACGGGCGGATTTTAAAAAAATTTCTGCGGCAATTTATTTGTGAGAGATGCATTGGCTTATTTTTGTTGAGAGCGTTTGGAGGAGCAGGGCAATAGTACAAAACCAGGAGAAAAAATCCTCATTTTTGAGAATTGACCCGCGCGCGAGAATGTGGTTTGATGGCGCTGGCGAAACTTCTCGTCGCCATTATACTGTATGTGTCTGACGAAAAAAGTATGTGCGTATTTCTGGATAGGGCAAGTTGTTGAGGCGGGCTTTTAGTGAGAGACGAAAGGAAAACGCAATATGGCACTATTCGACAATTTCGACACCATCACACCAGCAAATATGCCAGCAGGGCCGAAGCAGGGCGACTGGACCTACAGTGCGTATTGTCAGATTCCTGACGATGGGAATCGGTATGAAATTATTGCTGGAGTGTTGTACATGGCTCCATCACCTTCGGGCGGACATCAAAAAACAGCGAATTTGATAAGCTATTATCTCACGACATATATATACTTTGCAGGTTTGGGCGAAGTATATATCGCTCCATTTGATGTTGAGTTAGAGAAGAAAACAGTAGTGCAGCCGGATGTATGCGTGTTGTTGCAAGAAAATATCCAGAAATATGTATCTTCACGTATCATAGGTGCACCAGATCTGGTGGTTGAGGTCGCCTCCCCCTCGACGACGTTTTACGATCGCCGCCAAAAATATCTGGCATATGAGCGGGCGGGCGTGAAAGAATACTGGTTGGTTGAACCGAGACAAGAAAGCATCGAAGTAGTGTTTCTGGAAGAGGGGCGTTATCAGAGTCAGGGCATGTTTCGTGGACAGGAGAAGCTGCCGACCCGTCTGGTGGAGCATTTTCCTGTAGAAGCTCGGCAGTGTTTTGCGTGAGCTGAGCGTCAGACTTCTTTGATACGATTGAAAAAAGCCTATAGCAAATTCAGGCTCACGCGCAGAGCAATATCCACACGCTGCAATTCTTCGGGTGTAATCACGCCACGACGCCGTATCAAGCGAGATTTCTCAATGGTCATCACCTGCTCACATTTGACGTCTGTGCTATCGGTCAGCCCATTTTCGGGATGCGGAGCGATGCGCACGTGAAGTGGCAGCTCACGTTCGGTCCGACTCATAGAGGCAACGATTGTCAATGGGTACGAAGGGGAAGCGTTGCCCCGATCATTCTGTATAATTAATGCCGGACGGGTTCCCTGTTGCTCGGCGCCTCGACCCGGCGACCAGTTTACATCCCATATTTCACCCCGGCGGGGGCTGGGAATCACTGCATTTGCCTCATAATATCTCGGGCTGGGCAGGGTCTGCCTGGCCTCTTCACTCATGCAACCATACCTTCGTTCCCAGCCTCAAAAAAGAAACGGGCATCTTCAAGTGTTTCGGGGAGAGAACCAAGGTAAGCGTAAGCTTCGTCGAGAGAGTGATTGAGAGAGGAGAGTTCGCGTTCGCGCTTCTGGATGATTGCCGATTTTAACTGCTGATAATTATCCTGCCGCATAAGTTCCATAATAGTCTCCACTACATCCCCTAATGAGGAGTCTAGTTCAACTGCAAGAGCTTTTAGCTCTTTATGTTGCGTTGAGGGTATTTGTATCGATTTGCGGACGAGGTTTTCATGACGATAAAAATCTGTATGTACAACAGCCATGAAGATGCCTCCTAGTCTTAACACGACGCTATCTGTCTTTAATTGTACTTATCTCTCTAAGAAATGTCAATAAACGTATGCACTTTTTCCTGAGAAAAATAAGAGATGCTGAAGATTGTGATCTCAGGATGAAGATTTCTCGGCTTTCTTCCTGCCTGACGTCTTGCCAGACGGCCTGCGCGTAATATGTAAAGAAAGTTCATGGCAATTAGTACTTTTGGGCGAGAGACAATTGTATGAGGAGGTGAAAAATCCTCATTTTACGCTATTTTCGAGTAATGCCTGTAATAGTTCCTGATCCTGTTCCGCAAAAACTGTGCGCGGATCAAGGAGTAGCGCATCGCGCAAAATACGTGCGATGATGGGTATACTACGTGCACGCAGGCGCTTTGCGATCTCCTCCAGCGGGTATCTTCCCTGCCCTTCATCGAGTGCCAGTAATGTTGTGGGAAGCGTTTCACCGGGCAGTGAGCCGCCACCGATGGTCGATGTTCCCGGCTGAAGACGGGCTGCGAGACCGTGCGCGCGCAAGTGTGCGACCCAGCGCGTTGCTCGTTGCTGGAGATCCTCCGGCTGAGCTGCGATCATCTGCCAGACCGGAATGTGTTTTGTCGCCTCGCCACGCTGGTAGTGGCGCAATGTTGCCTCCAGGGCTGCCAGCGTCATTTTATCAATACGTACGGCGCGCATCAACGGATGTTTTGCCAGGCGTGCAATGACGTCGGCTTTTCCTACCAGAATGCCCGCCTGAGGTCCACCCAACAATTTGTCTCCCGAGAAACAGACCAGATCGACACCCGCCCGAATACTCTCCTGCGGCATTGGTTCATGCGCCAGACCATACTGCTCACTGGGCAACAAACAGCCACTCCCCAGGTCATCTACCACCTGCAAGCCAGAACGTTGAGCCAGCGTAACCAGATCCTGAACTGGCGTGGATTCAGTAAAGCCCGTGATCAAGAAATTGCTGGGGTGAACGGTCAGCAGCAAACCCGTTCGTTCGGTAATCGCCTCTTGATAGTCGCGCAAACGCGTGCGATTGGTCGTGCCCACCTCAACGAGCTGACAGCCGCTTTGACGCATCACATCGGGTACGCGAAATCCGCCGCCAATCTCCACCAGCTGGCCGCGTGAAATGACCACCTCGCGTCCCTGCGCCAGGGTACTGAGTGCGAGCAGCAACGCCGCCGCATTATTATTCGCCACCAGAGCCGCTTCTGCGCCCGTTAGCTGCCGCAGCAGCTCGGTCACGTGCGTATGACGTGAGCCACGTTCGCCCGCCTCCAGATCGTACTCTAAATTGCTATAGCCGCTGGCAACCTCGCGAACCGCTGTCAGCGCTGCGGTACTCAGAGGAGCACGTCCCAGATTCGTATTGATAATCACACCAGTCGCGTTAATGACGGGGCGGAGGTGAGGGCGCTGGTTTTCCTGTAAGTGGTGGGCGATGGTTGCCAGGAGTGAGGAGTGTGTCGGGCAAGGAGTACCAGCGCGGATCGCTGTCCGCGTTTCAGCCAGCGTTTCGCGTGTCATATCTACTGCCAGCGTATAGGAATAATTGGCTATGAGTTGCTGCCCTACGGTTGTCTGGAGCAGTTCATTAACTGAAGGAAGCTGGCGTAATTCCTGGTGATATGTGTCTGTCATACAATCTCCTGTCTGGAGAAGGCCCGGTTAATGCAGTGAATAGAACATGGTGATGGCCAGACTATTTGCAATTTTCCCCATGATAGCACGTAGATCGGCATCATTTAGTTTACAGATAGCATATTGATCAGCCAGGAGAGAGCGCAGAATCGGATACATCAGCTCAGTCTTGACCAGGCTATCGGTATCGAGGAGAGGATAGTCTCGTTTGAGCAGGAGATGGTGGTACGGGCGAAGCTTCCCGCGATAGGAAGTCAGGGCGACAACATTCACTGCCCCGGCATGGCGACAGAAGGGATCACCTGAAACGACAAGGGCCGGGTGCCAATCCAGGATGCGCTTCTCCTCAATTCCCGGGGGAAGAGAGGGGTAGCCAAAGTTCACCCAATAAACCATGCCAAACTGCACTGGCGTTTGGTAAGTCAGCGCATCAGGTGTAAGTTCTGGTGGATGAGGCATGGCAATTACTACATTTACAAATCTACTAAGCGAACAAACTATCGACGTGCAAAAGCGACGGGCGTGTAAATCGGAGTCTCGCTGGGTTCAAGTTGCGCATGAAAACAGGCGCTGGTAAGAGGCCAGGAACGCGCAACGAGGCTGAGACGCTCTTCGCGTTCATCCTGACTCTCTTCTTGAAGTGCAACAGCAATGAGCTCCATTTCACGCTGATACTGTTCGCTAAGCAAGGAAGAACGACTAAAGTCACAGTTCGCTGCCATAGAAACTACCTCTTTTATCTATAAGAATCCAAACTGTCGAACAAACAAACACACGCCTGACGGCAGAACCGCCCGCTATGTATGTATGACAAGCAATCATGAACATTACTCTTATGATTGGCTTTACTACCACGATTGAATGGCATGAGGTTATATTCTCTCTAACTTTGGGAATTATACCAGTAAATTATAGAAAGAGCAATGTTTTTTTTTCATAACTTCCCTCGCGTTTATGCATGCCGACATTTTCCTTTTTTCTGCCTTTGCCGTAATGGATATTCTCTTCCAGGTTTGCAAAAAAAACTCTTTTCTGATGATATTTTATGAGCCTTCACAAGCCCGAGAAATCTGCTTGAAAAATACTTGACAGCATAGGGGCAGTCAGCTATAATGTGTCCGTCGATCACTCAGAACGAACTGGTGTGTTCCTCAACCTGGGCAGTTACCAAAGTGGACAAATGGGACTGACTGTAAATCAGTTGCGAAAGCTTCGGAGGTTCGAATCCTCCACTGCCCACCTACTTACTGTAAGGTAAGGTTGGCCCGTGTGGCGCAGCGGCAGCGCACAGTCTTGGTAAGACTGGGGTCATGGGTTCAATTCCCATCACGGGCTCCCGTGGTTTCTGAAGGATGCCGGGAGTATTAGAAACCTTCAACTTCTCCCGGATTTCATCTTCACGAATATCCGCGCAGGACGTATAAAAGTTTTGCTGCCGTCTTCTGATCTGATCGTCATTTTCCCTCTGCTAGTTGAGCATAGGGATAGTATCTTTTATCGACGATCAGATGTTAGGGGACGGCTGCTGCATGTCTATACCTCACCACAGTCTGATCGCAAACAGGATTGCAAAAGGAGCCACAAGTAGGCAATGGCTAAGAAGAAGTTTGAGCGGACAAAACCGCATGTGAACGTAGGAACCATCGGGCATATTGACCATGGCAAGACGACCCTGACTGCTGCCATCACGAAGGTGTTGGCGACTGCTCAGCTTGCCAAGTATACGGCATTCGACCAGATCGATAAGGCTCCCGAAGAGCGCGAGCGCGGTATCACGATTGCGATTGCGCACCTGGAGTACGAGACGGAGAAGCGCCACTATGCACACGTGGACTGCCCCGGTCACGCGGACTACATTAAGAACATGATTACTGGCGCGGCGCAGATGGAC
>DATJHM010000195.1:0-34656 GCA_035493895.1 Ktedonobacteraceae bacterium | reverse complement strand
CAATGTCACGGAAATAAGCTTGTATCCGGTGCCCATCGACCCCATCCCCGTAGAGTCGCTGCTTGTCGGCAATGTCACGTAGATAAGGAGAGAAGCAACGAGAAATGGATCGCCCCTTGGTGCAACACCGCATGCTTGGCTCTCTTGGGCGGAAACTTGCTGTAGAGCCGTTTGATGACGCGAGGGTACATACGAGGATGGCTGCGGCAAGGCAAGCGCGTGTTGCGCAGTCGGAGCCGCAAACGCGCCTGGACGGCGGGAGCCTGGATCGGATCGACCGACATATCGCTGCGCACCGCTGCTTGCACCTGGGCCAGGGACTGGGTAAAACTGTAGTCGAGGGGAGATTCCATCGGCAGATCTGGCTGGGTCGCCGCCGCCAGCATCTGGCCGCGCACCAGATTGTAGGCCATCAAAGCACTGTACATCTCTTGCAGCACCGAGATCGGCGTCTTGCCACGCAACGGCGCATGCAGAATGGAAACCTGTCGATCCAGTTCCAGAATGCCCGTTTCGATCTGCCAGCGTTCATGGTAGAGCTCGACCAGTTCCTGGGCGGGAGCCGTGACCGGATCGAGCAAGGTCGTGGCCAGACGGTACGTCCGTACACTCTTGGGGTCCCCCTCCCGCTCGATGCGATAGGTAATCACGCGCACGCGCACCGACCGGCCTCGACAGTTGCGCCCTTTGGAGAGGGTGGCCAGATAACTGCCATCCGGGAGCCAGACCTCCGGGCTTTTGAGCACGTGCGATTTGATCAGGGCCAGGACGTTCGCTCCTCGCTCGGTGATCAGGTGATACAAGCGACTGGCACAAAAGCCGCGATCCAACAGGACCAGCATCGCCGCTTGAATGCTGCGGATCAACCGATAGGACATCGTCACCTCGCTTTCCCGACAGGGCGAGAGGGTGGCATCGTAGATCTGGTGGGTGCCACATTCCATCAGATAGGTCCCTCTCAGTTGCGGGAACGGGCTCTGGGAGCGGCCGGAGGTGACGCGACCAAAATGGCGGGTGTTGTCCGGAGAGGTGGTGACATCCTCCAGCGTGCTGTCGATGGCCATCAGCCGGTGTCCACGCCAGAAGACTCCCGGCGTCTGCTCGCTTCCCTCCACCCGATGCATGCGGGTGAAGAGGCGTTGGAAGACCTTGACGGGAAGCTGAGCGAGGCGGTAGCGCAACGCTCCTTCCGTCCACCGAGTCGTCTCATCGCTCTCGTCAAACTGCTCCAATGGCTCGAAGTAGTGGGTCAGGAAGTTGGTCACCGAGGTACGCGAGGCCAGGGTCAGCAAGATCGAGACCCAGATCACCGTGGACCTGTTCAGTTTGCGCACGCGCTGTTCCCACGCCTGGTCCTCGGTGAGCACCTCGGCGATCAGCTCATCGGGCAATTGATTTTGAAAGAGGGAAGGAGAAGACTGATTGCACCACTTGTTTTCTGCACTGATTTGTCGTATTGTACGAGTCATGAACAAAGCCCTTTCTGTTTGTTTGGATTTTTATAGGATAACAGATGGGCTTCTGTTTTGTCTCCTCATCAGGACTTTTTCCTCCTATTTCCTGGCCGATTCGTCTTATTTACGTGACATTGCAGACAAGCGGCGACTCTACGGAAACGAGAAGAAATTCCCCTTATCTCCGTGACATTGCAGACAAGCGGCGACTCTACGGGATTGATCGGAGATGCGCCTTCTTTCCGTGACATTGCCTCTCAAGGGCGAGAGGGGTCGAGCGAGTTCGCAGGCACAGTTGCGTTCCACTCCACCGTGCCACTACCGGGTTTACATAGCGTCTACACCAGCCCCTGTTCCAGGGCTTTGCTCAGGGCTTCCGTGCGACCGGAGACATTGAGTTTCTGATAGATGTTTGCGAGATGAAAGTTGATCGTGCGCTCGCTGACAAAGAGGCGGGCGGCGATCTCTTTATTGCGTAAGCCGCGTGCCAGAAGGCGTAGAACCTCCTGTTCCCGGGTCGTAAGCGCGGCATTGCGTCCCCTGCCGACATGTGAGAGTAAACGGCTGGCAATCTGGGGTTGAATGAGCATCTCGCCGCGTGCCACAGTACGTACCGCTTCTGCTAATGCGTCTGGCGCAATATCTTTCAAAATGTAGCCATCAGCCCCTGCGCGCAGGATCTCGTAGAGATATTCCTCACGTTCCTGAGCAGAGAAGAGCAGCACGCGTGTATTTAGATTCAGTTGTTTGATCTGGCGTAGTGCTTCCAGGCTCTGATTCTCGGACAACTGCGAATCTAGCAGCACCACCTGCGGACCCAGCTCCAACGTCTCACTCACCGCCTGAACTCCATCTCCGGCCTCACCAATGACATGTAGCCCGGGATAAGACTCAAGCAGGCGCTTCAATGCCGCGCGGATGACCGCCTGACGATCAACGACGAGCACGCTGATGCTCTCCGACGGCGATATTGTTGTTGCGGAGAGATCTGGTACTGGCTCGTTGTGCGTATGCAGGGCATAGGGAACGCGGGCCGTGACGCGGGTACCACGTTCGCTCAAAGAGCTGATAGTGAGCGTTCCTCCCAGGTGTTTAAGCTTATGCCGCAGTTCTTGCCAGATGTCCTCCTGTACAAAAACCAGAGGCTCATCGGCGGATTCGGGTAGCGCAAAGGGCATGGCGAGAGGCTCATCGGGACGGTTTATATTGCTCTCTGAGAAGAGCGCCAGATTGATGCCGTCATCCTCGATACTCATCTCAACCTCTTCTGCACCATAATTGAGGATCAGACGAAGGCGGCGCGCACCATTATGATATGCCACCTGATCCAGAGCCTCGCGAGCAATGATATAGAGAAGACGTTCTGTGCTGGCTGAGAGCGTGTGATCAGCGGGACGTGACTGGTCGTCGATGCCCGAGAGGGTAACGCGACTGGAAAGCGTCAGTTGTTCTGCCGTCTCTTCGAGAAGGCGTGACAGTGCTTCAGGGAGTGATACGCCTTGAAGTGCAGCGGAAAAGAGTACCTCACCCGAAATACGTATACGGTGCAGAATATCGCGTACCTGCTGTTCCGCTTCATGGAGACCGACGCGGAGCATTTGCCGATCGGCTGGTGATTCGGCATGATCCTCAGCGACCAGTGTTTGCAACGCGTTCAGCTCCAGCAACAGAGCACTCATCATCTCGATCAGATGTGCATGTACATTTTCCTGGGGCGCATCTCGTGTTTGCATGCTTATTCCTCTCATCTAAATGGAAATGAAATGCGTAAATGAGAAGGCAGGGATGATCTCTTTCCAGGAACGTATCCCCACCTCGATGCTAATTTATGAGATCAAGAGTGTAATATCGCCGTTCTGGATATCCAGGGTGACGTGGGAGTTCTCGTGAAGAGTGCCATCGAGAATAGCACGAGCGATACGATTCTCAACCTCTTTCTGAATGATTCGCTTGAGAGGGCGCGCGCCAAATTGTGGATCATAGCCTTTGCTTGCCAGGTAGTCGCGTACAGGATTTGTCAATTGTAAGTCAATGTAGCGTTCGGCCAGGCGTGGGCGCAGGGTATTGATCTGAATATCGACGATCTCTTTGATCAGCTCGCGACTGAGCTGGTGGAAAACAATAGTTTCGTCGATGCGGTTGATAAACTCGGGACGAAAGCCCTCTTCACGTAGACGCAGGCGAATATTGCGCTGAATCTCATCCTCGTCCAGTCCATCATATTCGTGCAGCCATTGATTACCAACGTTGCTGGTCATAATAATGACCGTATTTTTGAAGTCCACGGTGCGTCCCTGACCATCGGTGAGGCGTCCATCGTCGAGAAGTTGGAGCAGAACATTAAAGACATCCGGTGCCGCTTTCTCGATCTCATCCAGCAGAATAACGCAGTAAGGATGGCGGCGTACCGCTTCGGTGAGTTGTCCCCCCTCTTCATAGCCGACATAGCCTGGAGGTGCACCAATCAGACGAGAGACCGTGTGCTTTTCCATATACTCGGACATGTCTATACGGACCATAGCCTGCTCGTCATCGAAGAGAAACTCGGCCAGAGCACGGGCCAGCTCCGTCTTACCAATGCCAGTCGGCCCCAGGAACAGGAAGCTAGCCAGAGGACGGCGGGGATCTTGCAAACCAGCTCGCGAGCGGCGAATGGCGTCCGCGACGATCTCCAATGCTCTATCCTGACCCACAACGCGCTGGCGCAAGCGGTCTTCAATGTGCAAAAGCTTTTGTACTTCCGCCTCCAGGAGTCTGGAGAGTGGGATATGGGTCCATTTTGAGACAATAGTAGCCACATCCTCAGCGTCGACCTCCTCTTTTTGCATACGTGCATCCTTCGTCGTAGTGAGCTTCTCCTCCATCGCCTGGATGCGTTGCTGTAGCTCTTTGATCGTTCCGTGGAGCAAGCGTCCCATTTGTTCGTAGTCATAGTTGCGTTCGGCTTTATCATACGCAACCTGAGCTTCGTCGAGTTGTTTTTTGAGCTGACGCATCTCTTCGACCTGCTCGCGCTCGCGCTCAAGGGCCAGACGAAGAGTATGGAGATGTTCGTTTAGATTAGCGATCTCACGATCGACCTTCTCGCGACGTTCCCGGCTGGGCTGATCGGTTTCCTTTTTTAAGGCCTCCTGCTCGGCCTGTAGCTGACGAATACGACGATCCAGCGCATCGACTTCGCTGGGAGTGCTATCCAGCTCAACACGGCGATGGCTGGCCGCTTCGTCGATCAGATCGATCGCTTTATCTGGCAGGAAGCGGTCGGTAATGTAGCGATGAGAGAGGACTGCAGCGGCGACGAGCGCGCTATCCTGAATACGAACGCCGTGATGAAGCTCATAACGAGGTTTGAGTCCACGCAGAATACTAATTGTGTTTTCAACCGAAGGTTGATCGACCAGAACCGGCTGGAAGCGACGTTCAAGGGCGGCATCTTTCTCAATGTATTTACGATACTCGCTGAGCGTGGTAGCGCCGATACAATGCAATTCGCCACGGGCGAGCATTGGTTTGAGCATATTGGAGGCGTCCATAGCCCCCTCCGCGGCTCCTGCTCCAACGAGCGTGTGCAATTCATCAATAAAAAGAATAACGCTACCCTCAGAGCCGGTCACCTCTTTCAGGACCGCTTTGAGACGTTCCTCAAATTCGCCACGATATTTTGCCCCGGCAACGAGCGCTCCCAGATCAAGCACCACGATCTGCATATCTTTGAACGTTTTGGGAATATCGCCCCTGATCATGCGCTGGGCCAGACCTTCGACGATGGCCGTTTTGCCGACGCCGGGTTCACCGATGAGGACTGGATTGTTTTTTGTGCGCCGACTCAACACCTGAATGACGCGGCGAATCTCTTCATCGCGTCCAATGACCGGATCGAGTTTCCCCTGCCGGGCCAGTTCCGTCAGATCGCGACCGTATTTCTCCAGAGCCTGATATTTGCCCTCTGGCGATTGATCGGTGACCCTCTGCGCGCCTCGGATTTGCGTCAGAGCATGCAACACCTTTTCACGTGAAACATTGCTGGCGTTCAGCGCACTCCGAGCAGCGTTATCGCTCTGGAATAGCGCAAGGAGTAAATGTTCAACACTGAGATACTCGTCCTTGAACGTATTCATTTCGTCCCAGGCATCCTCTAATACTTTGCGCAGGCGGGTAGAAATGCCTGGTTCACTTGCGCCGTAGACACGAGGCATACGTTCCAGATCGCTTTTGATACTGTGTTGAAGCGCCTGGGGATTACTACCGACCTTCTGAAGCACCTGTTGTACGATCCCTCCTTCTTGCTGGAGCATCGTAGTCAATAAGTGCTCGGGCTCAATTTGTCCGTGATGATACTGATGGGCCAGTGCAGACGCTTCTTGAATGGCCTCGCGGGCTTTATCAGTAAAGCGTTCTATTTTCATATGGCACCTGCTTTGCACTTAGTGTTGCGTTATCGTTTCTCGCTCACACTATATCACAATGACTGACCTGACTGCAAAAAACTTGAGTGCATGTCTATCAAGTTATGTCACATACGCATATAAAAGAATGCTTGTGAGAGAAACATGCCCAATGGAATAACCATTTATGCCTATTTTTCGTAGTAGTAAGGGCAAAATATTGCATAATTAGATATATCCTGTTATTATACGGGCGGAAGCATTATATGCTGCTTCTGAATACTTACTTGCAACAGAGCATTTGTGTGGACGTCAGGATATGTTGAGGAGAAAGTCTGTTGTCTTACCAGCTACCAACACTCATTACGCGCAAAGCACGTTTCTGGCCTGAGATTCCTAAGGAGACAGTGAAACTGCCGCGTGCACCAGCAGTAATTGCGCCCTCCCCTCTTTCTCTGCTGGGTATTATCTTTTCCAGTTTGTGCAGTGTGTTTATTGGTATTATGATACTATTCTATGGACATATGTTGCCAGAGTCAGGTTTTCTCGTGTTTGTGGTGCTTGTGAGCCTGGTGTTTGTAGTGGTCCTCTGCGTGCTGTATAGTGTGCGATATTTTGCCCTCCGTCGTGCGGCACAGCAGGCACAGCATCAGTATCAACAGCAGTTACAGGAGGTAGAAAAGCACTTGCAGATGCTTCACTGGCAGGAACGTCAGGCACAAATGGAGCTTTCTCCCCCGCTAGTCTTGCCAACAGAAGTGCCGCCTGCTTATGAACATCTCACGGTAACGCCATTGCTCAATCGTAGCTTTGACGAGCAAGATCCTTTGTTATGGGCTCGTCGGCCCGGTGATCCAGATTTTCTCGCTCTGCGTTTTGGCCTGGGGCAACGCTTAGCCAGCTTTCAGGTGCAAGAAGGACCGCGTGAGCAGACAGAAACATTGTCCAGATCACTTGTCCGGCAGTTTGAGTCTGCACAAGAGCTGCATGTTCGCTATCGTGCGCTGACGGTTCCGTTAACCATAGCACTCTATAAACGCGCGCCGGTTGCCATTGTCGAGTCGTATCATCTGCTTGCGCGTGCGCGGGCATTGGTGCAGAGTCTGGTGGCGCAGCTGGCGTATCATCACTCTCCTCAAGATGTGCGTATTGTAGTGCTGGCACCACAGGCACAGAATCTTACCTGGCAATGGATGCGCGCATTGCCGCATACCCAGTCTTTTGAGCCGCTCTATGATGTGACGACAGAGGCACAACAGCCGCATATGGTCGCGCTCGGCACACATGCCGTGAATGAGCAACTGGCCGCACTTTCACGCGAGCTAGGACGGCGAGAGCTGCTTTTGCATGACCTCTCGTCGCAGGCATTTGGCACGGTAGAGGCCCGGATGCAGTTTCCGCATCTGGTGGTCATCGTTGATTATTTTGAGGTTGAAGATGAGGTGAACACGATATTTTATGCTTCGCAGGCACCATCATCACGTATGGCGGCACAGAGGCCATCTCAACCCCTGGTATCTCCTTTACAGCGTCCCGAACTTGCACGCGCGCTCTATGATGGTCCACGCCTGGGCGTTTCTCTTGTGTGCATCAACGTGCAGCAGAGTGGTATTCCGGCAAATAGCAGTGCGCTTTTGCTGCTTCATAGTGCATCTACGGCGAATATTATGCTCTCCGAAACGACGCCGCTCCCATCGATAGCGAAACTCGATCTCACGCAGTCTGAGCAGAGTAAGACTGAGCAGGCAGGCGCTACTCCCCAGATAGAGGGCACATTGCATGAGTTGCGTCCTGAGCCAGCGGAAGTGCTGGTCTGTCAGCAGCTCGATATCTATCCAGCAGCGATTTTGCACGAGTTTGGTCGACGTATGCAGCGCCTGCGCATGTTGCCTGAGAAGCGTCCGGAGTTACGCATGCAAGTCGATCTACGAACCCTCTTCACGCCAGCACTGGATGTGACAGGAAACCAGAATATACTGCACTGGCAGGACCCACTGTTCCGGGCTCCCTCTTTTACCGGTAAAGCCAGCCCTTTGCTGCGTATCCCGATTGGGATGAAATGTGGGGACGAACTGCAATATCTTGATCTGCTAAAAGATGGGCCTCACGGTGTGTTGATTGGTCAGGCGGGGTCAGGGAAAAATGAGTTGCTACAAACGCTGCTCCTTGCGTTTGCTCTGGCATATCGGCCAGCAGAGATGGCCTTTTTGCTCATGGATCAGGGAACAGGGCAGGCGCTTGCTCCTTTTCGCGCATTGCCACATACGCTTGGCTATCTGGATCGTGACCCTTCACCGGCAGTGCTCCAGCGCTTTCTGACAATGGTGCGCGCCGAAATAGCGGGACGGCAAGCTCGTCTGCACGAAGGGAAAGCATTTCCTCGCCTGCTGATCTTGATCGATGAGTGTTTGATGCTGGCGGAACTTGCTGATGTGCTCCTGGACGAGTTGCTGGCACTGACATTGGTCAGTCGTGATCTCGGCGTTCATCTCCTCTTTGTCGCCAGTAGCCCTTTCAGCAAAGAGATACATGTAGCAGGAAAGGCGAGATACTATGAGCAGATCCGCGATCAGGTGCAATATCGGCTCTGTTTGCGCTGTGCCTCGGTCGAGGAGAGTCAGGCGGTGATTTACAGAGGTGACGCAGCATTTTTGCCCGCTAGCTTACCCGGGCGCACCTATTTTCTTCACGGAGATAATCAGCTCGATCTTTTCCAGGCGGCACGTTTCATGCAGCCAGGCATGCAAGAGCCAGCGCGTCTTTTTCCCCGGCATGAGCCATCGACCGATAAGGACATAGCAGCAGCATTTGCAGAACCGATCATGGAGATATAACCTATGTCAAATTCTCTACCACGTGCCCTTCCAGGCTTAAATGTGGCTCGTATGCCGCAGCATCTGTTGACCGCAACGATAGAGCGGATCAGCGCGGCCTATTCGCGAGAGGATGCGCTACGCGATGATATTCATTACTGGCCGCCTCCTCTGCCGACGCCGGACATGATTCATGCGCCTGATCCGCTGGTCTTATTTTTACCGGAGCAGCCAGCAATCAGCTTTCAGCGTCAGGCAGATGAGCGGCGCTCAGTTATTCCCATGACCATGCACGAGATCCTGGAGCGACGAAGCCGTGAGCAATTAAAGCCATCGATGCAGATTCCTTTGGGATTGTTGGATAAACCAGAAATTCTCCAGAGTAATCCGCTCCTGGTTGACCTGCACGCTGCTCCTGGGGGACCGCTCTTGATTGTCGGAGCGGCACATAGCGGGAAAGCGACCGCTTTGCAAACGCTGCTCTTCTGGCTGGTGTCGCGCTTTCTGCCAGAGCAGTTGCGTTGTGCAATCATTGATCCGTTGCATGAGCTCGACTTTTTTCAGGAATTGCCACATCTGCGGGCCAGCGATGGTACGCTGATGTGGACCGATGGCAGCTCGGACGAGAAGCTCAACCAGTTTATTGCGACCTTTAACAACGAGTTTTTGCGTCGGCGGGAAGCGTATCCCTATCAGCGCTGGAATGAGACGACACTGGCGCAGATGTGGTCTCAGGGG
Source organism: Ktedonobacteraceae bacterium (assembly GCA_035493895.1). Taxonomy (GTDB): domain Bacteria; phylum Chloroflexota; class Ktedonobacteria; order Ktedonobacterales; family Ktedonobacteraceae; genus DATJHM01. The sequence goes on along the minus strand of DATJHM010000195.1, from coordinate 25,266 downwards.
CTGGAGATGCCGCAATTTCTGCTGATCATCAGCAATTATCATACGTTCAGCGAGCGAACTGGTGCGGCTAATGCGTTAAAGAGGCTGGCACTGCTGACGGCAGAGATGCGCACAATGGGTATGTATCTGGTTGTCAGCAGTGCCGAGATGAGTATGCCCTACCTGCCTCCCGAATTGTTGAGCATATTCGCGACCAGAATTGGTCTGCAATTGAACGAGCAACAACGTTTTGAACTGTTTGGCCATACTCCTCTCGTGTCGGAGCATGTTCCCGGCCGAGGATTGATAGTATTGCCCGATCGTGCACTGTATCAGATCCAGCTCGCCCTTCCTCTGCCGGGTGCAACGGAGCATCAACGCTATGAAGCGCTCAAAAATGAATTGCAGTGGCTCTCGCGCTATTAATTGGTGGTTCTAAGATGAGCATGGCCCTGGATCGAGAATATAGATTTACTCATATAGATGACGAAGTTTTGCGCCTGCAACCTTCCCAATATCGGTATTGTCGCTCCATTGGGCGACATTCCCGATGAGGAGTCGTTCTGCAAGACGCCGAACTTCAGGATCTGTAATTTGTTGTATTAGTGCCTGAGCAAACAAATCTCCATGAATAACCTGGAAAGGACGCTCGAAAAACGGTGAGACTGTTTCCGGCAGCTTCCTACTTACTCCCAGTGCATTATGTAAAGAGGCAAGCCTTTCATAGGCTTGCACAAGGGCGTCCTGTCGCTTTTGCCAGGTAGGAGCTTGTTGTACCCGCCAGAGGATCGGCCAGAAGTCCTGGGCACATTGTAAGCGTTTGAATGCACTACCAAACCATTTGGGATAAGGAGCATACTGCTTTTCCATCAGGAAACATAGGTGCATGATATCGCGAACCAATCGTGAACCGATGATGGCTGAGCCCAGTTCATCATCCACCGAACCAGCGCGCGGCATTAAATGCTCCTCCTGGCCGATGCGCTGCCATCCCGAAGCGAGCAAGTAGAGCCATATATCATGGGGATACCATGCCAGGTGGTTGCGTAACGCAGTCAGCTCGCCAATACCATCATGATAAACGGTTCCAGCCACGAATTCACCGAGAGCAGAAGGCGAAAATGTGAGCCAGTCCGTTGCCTGTAAGGGTTGCGAAAGATCATAGCCAGGCTGGATACGTACAAAGTCACGCAAGGTGAGAGGAATAACACAATGATTGATGGGACCGTCTACTGGCCGCTTCATAATGCGCATTCTCGATTCGACGGGAATAGCGGAAAGCGAAACTGGAATATCAAGAAAAGAGGCTGGCAGTTTCCTGCTTAATAGATTGGAGATGGTATCTCTTTGATCGATGTCTTCATCCCTGAGAAGCAGAAAGAAGTGTAGTCCCCAATCGTGGTCCATAGACATCTCTGTATCAAAACCAAGCGTTTCGCTTCCCGGGCCAAGCAGAGCCGCAGCATAAAGCAGATCGGGAAAAGATGTTTGCAGTATTGGCTGTACTATCTCGTTATAGAAACGACGGTTCAACTCAAGTCCCGAAACAAATGTGGGCATAAATCGCTCCATTTTCTTACCAATGTGGGTCATGAAAAAAACGAAATGAAAAAATGGAGGCACCTATTTTATTTCTTTTACTGTACCAGACGTTTTTTGCTTTGTCAACTTGAAAATGTTGTGGAAAAGGACTTTATGAGCCTTTTCAATGCCGCACAAAAGGCTTCTTCTGCGTAGCCTCGAAAATAGAGTGGACAAAACTTGACAGTATCGGGCTCAAGTTTTATACTAGAGCGGCAATAAAGAATCAGCCAATACCTGACGGTTGGAATAAAGATCAGCGAACAAGGAGAGAATCAAACGTGATGGAAGATCCTCAAGAGAATCCAGTACAGCAGAAGTCGTTTAATGCAAATAATGGAACGGAGCAGGGTAGCGCGTCCTCTGCCGAAGCGGCCCGTATTGCTGAGCTGGAGACACAGCTTGCTCAGGCACGCCAGGAAGCGGCGACCAATTGGAGTAAATACCTGCGTGAGCGCGCCGATTGGGATAATTTCCGCAAGCGCCAGGATCGTGTACTGACGGACCGCATTCAGCAGCAGAAAAAAGCATTATTCACCAAATTGCTGGATGTGATGGACAACGTCGAGCGAGCACTTCAGTACCAGGATACATTGGATAAGGGACAGTTGCAACAGACACTGCGCATGTTTAACTGGCAGATGAATGAAGTCTTGCGTGGAGAGGGGCTTAACCCTGTCTCAACAGTTGGGGAGACTTTTAATCCTTATCTCCATGAGGCCGTGGAAGCGGTCGAGAACAGTGGACAGCCCGAGGGTACCATTCTGGAAGAGGAGCGCAAAGGCTACACACTTGGCGATGAGACGCTACGTCCGGCCCGCGTGAAAGTAAGCATGGGCAATAAATAACCCCGGGCAGGGTTGGTAGAGTCGTTATCAAGAGCGGCTCTACCGGTCAATAATTAAAGAGGGCTAGGACATGGATTATAAAGACTATTATAAGATTCTCGGGGTCTCTCGCGAAGCTAGCACGGATGAGATAAAGAAGGCATTTCGAAAACTAGCCCGCAAGTATCATCCTGATGTCAATCCTGGAGATAAGAAGTCAGAAGAGAAATTTAAAGAGATTAATGAAGCGTACGAAGTGCTCTCGGACACCGAGAAGCGGCACAAGTACGATACGCTTGGGCCGAACTGGCAGGATCAATTTGGGCCGAATTTCTCGGGTGCTACACACAAGGCTTATCAATATGGAGGGAATGGAACGCGTGGGGCAACCGGAGCGCCTTTTGATTTTGATCCGAGCGGTGCAGGCTTTTCAGACTTCTTCGAGGCGCTTTTTGGGCGAAGTGGCGCAGGCAGTGCGCGCGGCGCACGAGGCGCAGATATGCGTCGACGCACGGGAGATAATATCGATCAGCCGGTAGAAGTGACGTTGCAAGAGGCCTATCTTGGTGGTTCGCGTACATTTAATATTCAATCGACCGAGGTATGTCCCACCTGTCATGGTACCGGAGAGGTAAGTAATAAAAGCTGCCCGACCTGTTTGGGGCAGGGAATGGTGCCACGTAATAAGCGCATCCAGGTCAAAATACCGGCGGGGGTCGATACTGGCTCTCGTATTCGCGTGGCAGGCGAGGGACAGCCTGGCATGGGAGGCGGGCCACGGGGAGATCTCTTTCTGGTAATTACCGTGAAGGCTGATGCAGGCTATGAGCGCAAAGGGGATGATCTCTACGTCGATGTCGATGTCGAACTGGTGAAGGCAATGCTTGGCGGAGAGGTGCCCGTGCCGCTACCCGATGGGCGAAAACTGGCTTTGACAATACCAGCTGAGACGCAGAACAATCGTATCATTCGGCTGGCCGGGAAAGGCATGCCGCATTTGCGTGGTGAGGGAAATGGAAACCTGTTTGCCCGCCTGCGTGTCCTTTTGCCGCTGAATCTGACAGCGGAAGAGAAAGCATTGTTTGAGAAACTGGCACGAAGTCGAGGCGTCGAAGTACATCCATAGTCAAGAGAGCGAAAGGAAAACTCACTCATGCCTGAGAAGACGAGTGGCGCGTGGTATATCATCAGTGTCGCGGCTGAACGGGCTGAGGTACACGAGCAAACGTTGCGTCACTACGAACGGCTAGGATTGATTTCCCCGGCGCGTAAGGGGAGCAGTCCGCACAGTCCGCGTCTCTATTCCGATCGAGATATAGAACGTGTGCAGCAGATCAGAAGCTTGATGAGGGATCTGGGAGTAAATCTGGCGGGCGTGGAGGCGATTCTGCATATGAAGGATCGTATGGAGCATATGCAGGAAGATCTGGAGAAAGAAATGGAAGCCTTGCGTACTCAGCATGCAAGCGAGACCCGCAGATTGAAAGATATTATTGAGCGGTTGCAGCAGCGTGATCCCAATGGCTTTACGATCGTGAGTATGAATGATTTCGAGTAGCGTTAGCGGCGACCATGTTTTTTGTTCTGACGCCCGTTGTTGCGGCCCTGGGAATAGGATGTTCTCTCTTTTTGAGAAGAAGAAAAGGAGACAGAGGCATTATCATCAGTAGCTACAGACGATTCCTCGTCTGAGAGCTCGTTTGAGGCCTGTGCTTCGCTGAAGGAGGCATAGTTATCTTCAGGAGTAGAGGCCCAATCCTGCTGGCTCTCATAAGGATCAGGTTGATGATGTAAAAACTCTTCCTCACGTAACGTCGGAGAGGCGTGTGGGTCCGTATTGACGTACTCTTCTTCCTCTGCATCTTGCACTGTGGCGTACTCTTCTTCTTCTTCCTCTGCATCGCTAGAAGTAGCAGGCGCTGATGAATCCTGCTGTTGATACGAGGAATTCGGCGTAGATTTTTGTTGCGTATCCAGTAAAAGTGGCTGAGGGGTCGTATATATGTCATCTGCGCTTGTTGCATCCGTCTCCTCATCCTCGCCTTGCGTCTGCTCGGACTCAGAAGCCTGTGTATCGTCTTGTTCATCAGATAAAGCAGGGCGACGGCGACGGGCGGAGGCACGTACATTAGGCACGACCGAAGCAGGGAGCAGGGAATAATCAAAAACGACCTTGGTTGCCCTGCTCTGAGCTTTAGTGAGCGTAGTAAGAATCGCATTCTGATAGTTGGTAAGCGCGTAATGATGAGTGATCAGAAACTCTGGATGCACATAACCCTGTTCAATCAGCTCAACAGCCACATCGAAAGAGCTTGCCTGTTCCATAGAGCCGGGAGGCCAGTTTTCCAGACCATGAGCGCGTGAGCCGAGCAGATTGAGTTCCTGGTACCAGACGGGCGTGAGATCAATATGCATCATGTGAAGATCCATACCAACCAGGATAACGGCAGCGCGCATATGAGCCCAGCGTAGAGCGTGGTGAAGTGTCTGGCGTTTGCCCACCGTATCGAAAATCGCATCGTAGCCGCCAATGAGCATCTGATTGCCGGGGATGCCGCGATAGATCTGTGCGTGCGTAACGCGTTGGATGCCGACATAGCTGTCCTGGGGATAAATAATATGTGCCGCTCCCATACGGGTTGCTTGCTCAACCTGAAAGGGATGGCGTGCCAGAACGCTAATCTCGGCCTGAGGTGCCAGAGCGCGCACCACTTGAAGTGTCAGGAGACCGATCGTGCCCGCCCCGATGATCAGCACACGTTCGTCGGGATGAGGAAGGTGGCGTAGAACAGCATGTACCGCGATGGCAGTCGGGTGCAGGAGAACCGCCTGTTCATCTGAAAGAGTATCGGGCACGCGAAAAAGCTGCTGCTCGGGTACCAGCATTTCTTCGCTCCAGCCGCCGCCTATTTGCGTTGGGGAGGGAAGAGAGCTGTTCTCGCAGAGATTGTAGCAGCCTGCGGCGCAAGAGCGGCAGAGATTCTGGAGTCCGCTCGACAGGCAATTTGCCGCATATTGTAGAACGACGCGATCACCGACGCGAAGACGCTGGACATCATCACCGACCTCAATGACTTCGCCTATCACTTCTTGTCCTGGATAGATATGTTTATATTGTGGCAGCGTGGTGGGTGCAACGCGCAGATCGCCGTTGGCCGTGAGCAATTGGAGATCACTGCCGCTGATGCCTGCCAGACGATTGCGGACGCGAACCCAGGTTGTAGCGGCCAGAGATTGACGAGGGATTTGTTGTACACGCAGAGGAGCAAAGGAGGAGAAATATGCACCACTCCAGAACCGACCGAGCAGGCGGGTTAACAAAGTCCGTTTGAGATCGAGATCCAGCGTTGAGGTCCACATGGTCGTTTATTACCTTCGCTAGCTTATCGCTTGTATTGTATTGCAAAGGCAGTGTACCACCTGTGAAAGCGCGGGTCAATAAGAAAGACAAAGAAGAAATTACGTGAGGCAAGGTAAAACAACTGAGAAGGTGGAGCCCTTGCCAGGCTCGCTAACCGCCGTAATTGAGCCTTCGTGAGCGCGTGTAATGGCTGCTGCAATTGTCAAACCCAGGCCAACGCCCACCGGAGGAGCAGCACTGGTCGGCGTGGTCGAAGGAGGCGCTCCCCGATAGAAGGCATCGAAAATGTGCTCCATATCAATGGCACTGATGCCACTGCCATTATCAATCACCTGAAGCATCGCCTGATTCTCGTGTTTCGTGAGCTGAAGCGTGATTTGGCCATCAGGCGTCTGACGGCCATATTTCAGAGCATTATCTAAGAGAATGAAAAAAAGCTGCTTCAAACGTTCTTTGTCTGCCTGTAAGCCATAGCTTTCCTGTGTATTCACGAGCAGCGAAATGGATCGCTCAGCATTCGTGTGCATCCTGGCATAAGCAATGCTATCATTTGCCAGATCGACCAGATCCACGTACTGTTTTTTAAGCAATTGCGTATCATCCAGGCGTGCAAGCGTCAACAAGTCATTAATGAGAGCAGTCATCCGCTCAGCTTCACTCTTCATCCGTTTGAGCACGCGTTGTGCCGTATCGGGATCATCCTTTGCTCCGCGCATCAGTACTTCCGTGAAGCCACGTATAGAAGTGAGAGGAGTTCTCAATTGATGGGAAGCATCGGAGAAGAAGCGCGTGAAGCGCTGTTCAGAAGCATGTTGCAGCTCCTCAGCTTTTTCCAGACGTAGAACCATCTCATTGAGACTGCCAGCCAGGCGGTCAATTTCATCCTGGGGAGGCTGGCGCATCGGTAAGCGTTTGCGTTGTTTGAGGTCACCGACAGCGATCGCCTGGGCGACATCAGTCACGCGCCAGAGGGGACGTAGTAAGAGCGTGATCATAGTAAGCGCGATGAGAGAGCCGAAGAAAATCACCACAAGAGCGGCTCCACTGATATAGAACAGATTGCTTTGCCGATAGATCAGTAGACAGACGAGAGCGACAACGAGCAGAAGAGAAATGATATAGGTTGCAATCAGTTGTATGCGCAGGCTAAAGAAAGGACGTATCCAGAGTGGTGTATTCGCGTTGGCGGCGAGAGCGTTTTCCAGAAAAGGGCTGGTAGTAGTATCAGTAGAGGGAGAGCCCTGTGTGTTGGTAGCGGATGGGAGAGGTAAAGGCGTAGCAGCGACCGGGGCGTGATTGCTGGCCGGAGGTGCAGGTATCGCGTTTAAGGACTTCAATGACCCTGTATGATCTTCAGTGTTCGAGGCATGCGGCTCTGGCATGGAATATTACTCCAAGAAGAACAAGAATAGAAAGCCTTCCAGTAGAGTTAGCCACGTAGAACATAGCCAACGCTACGTACCGTCTGAATAAGACGGGGAGTGCTAGGTGAATCTTCAATTTTCTCCCGTAGATAGCGTACGTACACTTCAATAATATTGGTTTCGCCAAGGAAATCGTACCCCCAGACGCGGTTAAGGATAGTCTGGCGATCAAGAACCTGGCGAGGATGGCTCATAAACAAATGCAGAAGGTTATACTCGGTAGCAGTCAGCTCGATCAGGCGTCCACCGCGTGTAACCTCGCGTGTGGAAGTATTGAGGCGTAGATCGCCAAATTGTAGAACCTGGCCGCTATCCTCTTCTCCAGCCCCGGCTTGAGCATGTTGAGAACGTTTCTGACGGCGTAGAATAGCGCGCATCCGCTCCAGTAGTTCGTCAAAATTGAAAGGCTTCGTAAGATAATCATCGGCCCCTATGCGCAAGCCAGCGATCCGGTCGCGAACCTCATCTTTAGCGGTAAGCATCAAAATGGGGATATCGCTTGTCGTAGGATTGCTGCGAAGGCGTCGGCAGACTTCCAGACCATCGATACCGGGCATCATCACATCGAGAATGATGAGATCGGGATTGATGCGTTGAGCCAGCGTGACCCCTTGTTCTCCGTCAGGAGCGGCTTCAACCTGAAAGCCCTCATAGCGGAGACCGAGTTTGATAAACTCAATAATATTTTCTTCATCGTCAATGACAAGCACCTTAAGAAAGGGCTGTTTGTCCTGATCGGCCTGCCAGGAAGAGGTCCCTTGCTGCATACTGAAATCCCCTTAAAGCACCAGATGAGTTCGTCGGTTATACATAATATATTCAATGAGTAAAGATGGAGCCTGAAAGAAAAACTATGCCTAAGCATCATTATAGAGAGCATAAGAAAAGCCTGCAAGTCTACAGAACGCAATTTCCTCTATTCTCAGCAGAAATTAATCCGACCTGAAGAAGAAAAGGGCAGAAGATAGGGATGAGAATAGGATTTCTGCCCCCTTTTTATAGGGTAAAGAGAAAATATAGGAGTGTGTAGTGAAAAACCCATTGACATGCATGCGTTACTGAGATATCCTAAACTCTAGGAGAAAAGGATGATAGTAGTTACTCTGCCCTAGGAAAGGTTCCCACAATGAAGCTGACAATGAAAGGGGATTATGGCTTGCGGGCCATGTTGGATATGGCGGCGTATTATGGGCAGGGGCCAGTTGAAAGCGCAGATATTGCCAGTCGGCAGTATATACCGGAGCAATATCTTGATCAGATCCTGATGGTTTTGCGCAAAGCGGGCCTGGTAAAGAGCATGCGGGGCCCTAAAGGTGGTCATATGCTCGCGAAATCGCCCAACCAGATCACGATGGCCGAGGTAATGCAAGCGCTTGAAGGCTACGTGCCTCCGATGGAGTGTCTACCCAACCCGAGTTTTTGTGAGCTTTCGCCGGGCTGTGCGCTGCGTGAAGTCTGGCAGAAGATAGACGCAATGACCCAACAGATACTGACCTCAACCACAATAGAAGAGCTCGCCCAGCGTCATCGCACAGGCAGTACGGAGACAATGTACTATATTTAGCAGGATAGAGGATGGGGGAAGTGATGAGATTACGAAGGGGATGGTAGCACGTGGCAGATGCATTGGAAGGTCGCAAGCTGATCGCCGTTGTCGAGGATGATCCACAGCTGGCCGTACTATTTTGTGACATGCTCGCGTGTTATGGTCAGTGGGAGCTACAGATTTTTGCTGATGGGCAGACTGCGAAGGATAAATTGCCAGATCTTGGAGCACATTTGATATTGCTCGATGTCGGCCTACCCAATCTTGATGGGGTGTCCCTCTACAAAATATTGCGCGGCCACAGCAAGACAAAACGCACACCAATTATCGTGATTACCGGGAGTCATGATTGGGAGCTTCATCGCATGGGGCTCCAGGCCAGCCTCCTCCTACGCAAGCCGTTTAATGTGCATGAACTCATCAGTATCATCAAAGCCTTGTTACCGGAGGAGCATCAGGAACAGGAAGGCTTATGATTGTATGACCCGTTGGGCACAGAACGCGACTGAATTGATAGGGCGCACTCCACTGGTTGAACTGAAGCGTATTTCGGCTGCTACGGGCGCGACAGTACTGGCGAAACTGGAAATGTTCAGTCCTGGGGGCAGTTCTAAAGATCGTGTAGCACTACAGATGATAAAGGATGCTGAGGCTCAGGGGGTCTTGCGTCCCGGTAGCACGATCATAGAGCCAACCAGTGGCAATATGGGTGTCTCCCTGGCCTGGGCTGCGGCCGCACGAGGGTATCACTGTATTTTGACGATGCCCGATACGATTAGCCTTGAACGCCGTCTGCTTCTCCAGCGCTTTGGTGCAGAGATTATCCTGACGCCAAGTAAGCAAGGAATGCGTGGCGCAATCAATAAAGTGACTGAATTACGCACAACGCAAGCGAATGTGTGGTATCCACAGCAATTTTATAATCAGGCCAACCCGCGTGCTCATCGTGAGGGGACGGCGACCGAGATCTGGGAGGAGACCGGGGGACAGGTTGATATTATCGTCATTGGCGTCGGAACCGGGGGAACGTTGACAGGGGTGGCAGAAGGACTACGTGTACATAATCCCTCACTTGAAGTAGTAGCCGTCGAACCTGCATCGTGTGCAATCCTCTCCGGTGGTCGTCCTGGTCCGCATCGTATCGAAGGGCTGGGCGCAGGCTTTATCCCCGACACCCTGAAAGTGGACTTGATCGACCGGGTGGTGGCGGTGACGGATGCAGATGCCGTCAATACTGCGATACAAATCATGAAGCAAGAAGGCATTTCGGTTGGCATTAGTAGTGGCGCGGTAGCCTGGGCGGCACATCAAGAAGCGCTCAGAGATCAGAATCGTGGAAAAACTATCGTCACACTCTTTCCCAGCGCCGCCGAACGTTATCTCCAGTCGGTCCTTTTCGACGATTTACGCGCAAGCGCGCGTTAGCCGATAGGGACAAAGAAAGGGATGCACCGCAAGCTTGCGACGTATCCCTTTCTTGATAAAGGCGAAAATTTAGAGCGCCTGGGCCTCGATATTGCTAAAAGCCACATCGGTTGGCTGACTGAAGTCAACGGCAAATACGCCGATCCGTCCGCTGCTGGAAGCGGTATCCTTCACCGTATTCAAGAGATGGCCGTTGGCATAGAGAGAGATTTGGGAGCCAGTCGCAACAATCTTAATGACATTCACCTGATTAACGCCTTGAATGATCGCAGAACTACTGCTGGAAACAATGCTGGAGCGCTGACTTACCAGATCGTAGGTGCCATCGGTGCCGATACGCAGGCGATAGAAGTCTCCATGAGCATCAGAGCGGAAGATCAGGCCGCCGCCGTCCCCGCTCATGATTTTCATCTGCACCTGATAGGAGAAGTTCGTGACATTGCTACTTTCAGCAATGCACTGCGCGACAGCGCCCTTTTGTGGCATCGTAGCGTGGTAAGCGCCCCCGCTAAAAGCACAACCGCCTCCACCATTGTAGTCAAGGACATCCCAGTTTGCACTATCCTGAGCACTGAGAGAGGAAGAGTAGGACGACGCGTCGGGCGTCGGCGTTGGTGGAAGAGGAGTAGGTGTTACCGGAGGAGCTGAAGTTGGCTGTGTGGTAGCAACCTTAGTAGGTACTGAAGTTGGCTGTGTGGTAGCAACCTCAGTAGTGCCAGGAGTAGAGAGCGACGAGGGAATAGAAACCGTAGGCTGTAAAGTGATATCGGAGGCGTGAAACGCATGCAAAAAGGAAAAAAGAAGCGCATTTCCTACCAGCAGCACTACTACGATAAAAGTAGCGATAAGGAGAAACTTGCGTTGAAGAAACCACTTAGGCTGAGTGGGCGATGTTTGTAGCGAATGAAGATATTGTCCAGCTCTCATACTGGAGGCCTGTGAAGAAGCGGTCTCTGCAACAAAAGCAGGAGCTACATTGCCTGCTGATCTTGCATCTTCTTGTGCAATAGCCGGATCTACTGCCAGAGGAACCAGAGGGCCCAGTGATGGATAAGACGATGCAACAACTCCGGGAGTGGGAGTCACAGGATTGGAGGGTGGAGGGGGCGTTTGCACAGCAGAAACAAATGCTGAGGGCTGGTTAGATGGCATAGAAATGAGGCCACTGGCCTGTTCAAGGGCATTCGAAAAAGCTTTTACCGAAGCGAAGCGTCGTTCGGGCTCTTTTGCCAGCGCCGTCATCAGTACCTGCTCAACCTCCAAGGGCAGATCTGGAACCAGAGAGCGGACGGAAGGCGGAGTAGTAGATTGATGCTGGCTATAGATCTCAATAAATGTACCGATGAAAGGACGCCTTCCACACAGCCATTCATAGACCAGAACCGCGAGAGAATATTGATCGCTGGCATAACAGGGGCGACCCTGAAACTGTTCTGGAGCCATATAGGCCGCAGTACCGGCAAAGCGATGTTGTTGGTCATCGAGAGACGCGATAGAGGTCTGAGCGATGAGCGCGATACCGAAGTCGCTCAGAAGAAGTTCATCGCGTTGACCAATGAGAAGATTCTCAGGTTTTAAATCGCGATGAATAAGTTTTTGATCGTGGGCATATTGCAGGCCATCAGCAACTTGGCGAATAAAAGGAATGACAGTAGCGAGAGGCAAACGGGTCCCATGAGGGTAACGTTGACGTATCGTTCCATGAGGCGCAAAATCCATCACCAGAAAAGGGACAGAGTTTTCAATGCCGAAGTCAAGAATGCGTATGATATGAGGGTGCGTGAGGCGAGCGAGAATGCGGGCTTCGTGCAGAAAGCTATCCTGTAAATCGGAGGAGATTCTGGAATGGAGAATTTTAATAGCGGCAAGGCTTTTTAAATGAACGTGTTCGCCCAGGTAGACATCAGCGAATCCTCCGCGTCCCTGCAAATGGAGTAGGTGATAATGACCTAATTGCTGTCCGACAAGTTCCGTCATCGCTAGAAAAACTCTTTCTCATATAAAAATGAATATAGTGGCATGCAAAATAAATAGTCATGGCAAGGTATAAAGCCAGACAGACAGGTGATCGCAGAGCGCCTTACAGAAGAAGAAATAATTCAGAGTGCAGCAGGCTGTATGCCCGTAATCCTAACTAATTATAGATACGTTGTGAATTATATGCAAGAGTGTGAAGAAGAGGAATAGTTCTTTTGGTGGGGGTGAGAAAACTGTATGGGGTGAGGGAATAAAAGGCAACAAAATTGCGTTTTCTTTGCTAGAAGAAGAGAAAAGTAGAAAAATTCGGATAGTGAGAGGCTCCAGATTGCGTGCTCTAGCGTATAGTTTGTATGCAGAACCAAAATGTCCTGATTGTGAAAAAACAGGGGACCAAAGGTATTGACATAGCTGGTATGGTATAGTATACTTAGCACTTGCCAGAGTGTGTATACTAATAACAGTGGTGTTATAGAAAAATCTGTTGATACAAGTGATAGAAATCACAGATACTGGCCAGTTAAGCGACCGAGAGAGAACACTGAGAAAGCAATACATCGCCCCCAACCACATGAGGATGCTGCAAGTAATTGATACAGGGAACAGCTATAGACCACATGTAGCTCACCTTTAGCGTGTTGTGTTTTTTATCTGAGGTAAAGAATACACAGGTAGAATAAAAGATCAGCGCGTGAGAGAAGAAGAGGACAGAGTGGTGCTTTTTGGTGTTCTGGATTGCTGATGGTCGATCAACGATAGTAACTTTGATCTGGAGATAGATAGGTGTATGTAGGCGAGTGGGACGGATGGTAAACAACGATGGATGAGGAGTTAAGTAGGAGTAACCGTTCATTGCGGAGCAATGCGGTTACTTTTATTGTCATGGTGCGTTCCACAACACAGGCATTATTCGTAATTATCTGAAAATTTTTCCGTTTTTTTCTGTTGCTGAGAGAGGCGTGTCTTTGTCGCGTCTCTCATTTCCTCTATGCGCGATCTAGGTGAGAGGAGAAATCTACATATGGCAGTAAGCACAAAGGCTGTAGCATTTCCAGAGCGTGTATCATTTGCACGCATTCCGGATCTGCGGCCTATGCCTGGCCTGATTCAGATCCAGCTTGACTCCTTTGAATGGTTTAAGAAAGAAGGTCTCCGAGAACTTTTCGAAGAAATCTCACCAATTGAAGACTTCACCGGGAAAAATCTGAGTCTGGAATTTATTGTACCACCTGAACCGTTTGGCAAGCCAAAGTATAGCGAGGACGAGTGTCGTGACCGCGATGCCACTTACTCCGCACCTTTAAATGTCAAGGCTCGCTTGATAAATAAAGAAACGGGCGAAATCATTGAAAAAGACATTTTCATGGGTGATTTCCCGTTAATGACCAAAGAAGGCACTTTTATTATCAATGGCGCTGAACGTGTGGTCGTGAGTCAGCTTGTGCGTTCCCCTGGTGTTTACTTTACTGTTGATGAAGATGCGACTACCGGTAAGAAGCTGTATGCTGCAAAATTGATTCCCGGTCGTGGTGCCTGGTTAGAGTTTGAAACCAGTAATAAGAATTTGCTGACGGTAAAAATTGACCGTAAGCGCAAATTACCGGTGACAACGCTGCTGCGTGCGATCGCGAGCCTGGCGAAGGATCAATGGCATAATGAGGAGCTGGACCTCTCTACGGACCAGGGCATTCTTGATGCTTTTGCCGGTGTCGATAACGATGCCACTATTCGTTATATTCAGGCCACGCTCGATCGTGATCCTGTGAAAAGGGAAGAAGAGGCGCTGCTCGAGCTCTACAAGAAGCTGCGCCCTGGTGATCCTGCGACACTGGATAATGCGCGCTCTTTAGTAAAGAATCTTTTCTTTAATGCGCGCCGTTATGATCTGGGTAGCGTGGGCCGTTACAAGCTCAATCGCAAACTGGATCTCTCGATACCGCAGAGCCAGCGCATTTTGACGCAAGATGATCTCGTGAATATCATTCGTCGTCTGGTCTCGTTGAATAACGGACATGGGCGTAAGGATGACATCGACCATCTGGGAAATCGTCGCGTGCGTTGTGTTGGTGAGCTCATTCAGACGCAGTTCCGTGTCGGTCTGCTGCGTATGGAGCGTGTGGTCAAAGAGCGTATGAGCATTCAAGAGCCCGGTCAGGCCACACCAAATGCATTGATCAATATTCGTCCGGTGGTTGCGGCGATGAAAGAATTCTTTGGCGGTAGCCAGCTTTCACAGTTTATGGACCAGACGAATGCGCTGGCAGAGATTGGACACAAACGTCGTCTCTCTGCTCTGGGACCTGGAGGTCTCTCGCGAGATCGTGCAGGTTTCGATGTGCGTGACGTGCACCAGTCGCACTATGGCCGTATTTGCCCGATTGAGACGCCTGAGGGGCCAAACATCGGTCTGATCGGTAACCTGGCGACCTATGGGCAGATCAACCCGTACGGATTTATTGAGACGCCTTATCGTAAAGTCTACAAGCGTATGTCCGTAAAGGATCGTCTTCTGCTTGGTCGTGAGCTGCGCAGTGTGGTTGGTCGTGAGCGAGAAGATATTGTCGCGCCTGATGGTACGGTATTGCTGAAAGCTCGTACACCAGTGCGTGTCGATGAAGCGCTCCTCAACAAGTTGCAGGCGGTGCTGGGGGATAGTGCAGAGGTACGTATTCGTCCGTTTGTGAGTGAAGAGATCGATTACCACACCGCAGATGACGAAGAGAACTTCTGGATTGCCCAGGCGAACGTGCATCTGACAGAGAATGGTGAATTTGCTGATGACCGTGTGCTGGCTCGCTATCAGGGTGAGTTTGCAGAAGAGCGTTCAGACAGCATTGATTATATGGATGTTTCGCCCAGACAGACAGTGAGCGTAGCTACGGCGTTGATCCCCTTCCTGGAGCATGACGACGTGAACCGTGCGCTGATGGGTGCAAACATGCAACGTCAGGCCGTGCCGCTCTTGCGACCGCAGTCGCCGATCTGTGGCACCGGCATTGAGCGTCAGGTGGCAATCGACTCTGGCCAGGTGCTGGTCAGCCGTACAGACGGAGAAGTCGTAAGCTCAACCGCACGTAAGATTGAAATCGTCGATGAGCAAGGAGAGGTGCATTCGTACCGTCTGCGCAAGTTTGTCCGCTCGAATGCCGGTACCTGTATTAACCAGCGTCCATTGGTGCACAAGGGAGACTGGGTCAATGCGGGGCAGGTGATCGTGGACAGCTCTTCGACGGAAAAGGGCGAGCTGGCGTTGGGCCAGAACATCCTGGTGGCCTTTATGAGCTGGGAGGGTGGCAACTTCGAAGACGCCATTCTGATCAGTGAACGCATTGTACGCGAGGACCTCTTTACGTCAATTCACATTGAAAAATATGAAGTTGACGCAAGAGATACGAAGCTTGGTCCTGAAGAGATCACACGAGACATTCCAAACGTTGGTGAGGAAGGTCTGCGCAACCTCGACGAGCGTGGCATTATCTACGTGGGAGCGGAGGTAGGAGCGCAAGATATCCTGGTTGGTAAGATCACACCGAAAGGTGAGACCGAGCTGACGGCGGAAGAGAAGTTGCTGCGTGCGATCTTTGGTGAGAAGGCGCGTGAAGTGAAGGACACCTCTCTGCGTGTGCCTCATGGAGAGCGTGGTAAGATTGTAGAGGTCAAGGTATTCTCGCGTGATGCTGGAGATGAGTTACCACCGGGCGTGAACCAGCTGGTGCGCGTCAGTATTGCGCAGAAGCGTAAGATCGGTGCGGGCGACAAAATGGCCGGACGGCATGGAAATAAAGGTGTGATCTCGCGGGTACTCCCGATCGAAGACATGCCATTCTTGCCCGATGGCACTCCCGTCGATATTATTCTTAATCCTCTTGGCGTGCCGCACCGTATGAATATCGGTCAGATCATGGAGACCCACCTGGGTTGGGCGGCCAGTGCTCTTGGTTTTAAAATCGCCACGCCCGTTTTTGATGGAGCCTCTGAGGAAGACATCGAAGAGATTCTGCGCCGTGCGAACTTGCCGGAAAGCGGAAAAGTGCAATTATACGATGGTCGTACCGGAGAGCCTTTTGATCATCACATTACCGTTGGCTACACCTATATGTTGAAGCTAGCACACCTGGTCGAAGACAAGGTGCATGCGCGTTCAACAGGCCCATACAGCTTAATCACGCAGCAGCCGCTGGGTGGTAAAGCGCAATTTGGCGGTCAGCGTTTCGGAGAGATGGAAGTCTGGGCACTTGAAGCCTATGGTGCCGCGAACATCCTGCAAGAGATCCTGACGGTCAAATCAGACGATGTCGTCGGTCGTGTGAAAACCTACGAAGCGATCGTGAAGGGCGAAAACATCATGGAGCCTGGTGTGCCTGAGTCCTTCAAAGTCCTGGTCAAAGAATTGCAGAGCCTGGGCATCAATGTCGAAGTGTTGAACGAAGACGAGCAGAAAATTCAATTCGTCGAAGACACCTCAAATGATGTGATGCCAGAACTGGGTATCAATTTGTCCGGTTTCGAAGGAGACCAATAATGTAGAGGGAGGAGCGATACGTCGTTCCCTGCTCTCAGGACGAGAAAGCGGGAGCGGCGTATACCCTCTACCCCAGGAGGTAGCATGCTAGAAGTAAATGATTTCAACGCTATCCGTATCAGCCTTGCCAGCCCCGAGCAGATTCGCAGTTGGAGCTATGGCGAGGTCACGAAACCGGAAACAATTAATTATCGTACATTGAAACCAGAGAAAGATGGCCTGTTCTGCGAACGCATTTTCGGACCAACGAAAGACTGGGAATGCTATTGTGGTAAATATAAGCGTGTACGTTTTAAAGGTATCGTCTGCGATAAGTGTGGCGTCGAAGTAGCGCGCTCAAAAGTGCGCCGTGAGCGCATGGGACATATCGAACTGGCCTCGCCTGTGAGCCATATCTGGTACTTTAAAGGCACTCCCAGCCGTATTGGTCTCCTGCTGGATCTCTCCCCGCGTAACCTGGAGCGCATTCTGTACTTCGCACTCTATGTCGTCACCAACATCGACGAAGAGGCCCGCCAGCGTGAGCTGATGCGCCTGGACGAAGAGATGGTTGGTCTACAACAGAATCTCGATGAGCGTGTCGTGGATCGCATCAATGATCTGCGTACGAGACGAGATAGTGCAATTAAAGATGTCGAGCAGCGTTTCTCTACGGCGAATCGTAAAGAGATCGAAGAGAAGCGCGAGCAGGATCTGGATGGCGCTCGTCGCTCTGAGAGTGAGACGCGTGCTCTCTTACGCGATTCGATGAACCTGGCAGCGGAAGAGCCAATTTACTTTGGTTTGAGCGATCAGGTAATCGTCAAAGAGGGAGAGGTCATCACGCCGAAGCACCTGGATGTGCTTGAGCGTGTTGCCGAGCAGACACGCAATAGTATTGCCGAGCAGGCTCGTCGTGAACTGGATGCGCTGCAATCCGAGAGCCGACGTGAGTCGGATCGTTTGGGCCTGGAGTTTCAGGGTCAGATCGATACCGCGCAGGCGCAACTGGAGAAAGAGCGCAACGAGGCACGTCAGCATATCGAGCAGGCGCGCCGCGATCTGGAAGGTCTCAAAAAGCTGGATCTGCTCCAGGAGAACCGCTATCGCGAGCTGAAAGACAACTTCTCGGATGTCTTCCGCGCCGGGATGGGTGCGGAGGCCGTGCGTGAGTTGATCTCCGGGATTAACCTGGAGAAGCTTTCTGGCGATCTGCGCCACGAGATCAGCTCAACGGTTGGTCAGCGCCGCAAGAAGGCGACAAAGCGCCTGAAAGTGGTAGAAGCCTTCCGCAAGTCAAACACATTGCCGGAGTGGATGATCCTGACCGTGTTGCCCGTGTTGCCCCCAGACCTGCGCCCGATGGTACAGTTGGATGGTGGCCGTTTCGCAACTTCGGACCTCAACGATCTCTATCGCCGCGTAATCAACCGCAACAATCGTCTCAAACGTTTGCTGGAGCTCGGAGCGCCTGAGATCATCATCCGCAACGAGAAACGCATGCTGCAAGAGGCGTGTGATGCTCTGATCGACAATGGTCGCCGTGGCCGTGCCGTGGCCGGTTCCGGTAACCACAAGCTCAAGAGCCTGTCCGATATGCTCAAAGGTAAGCAGGGCCGTTTCCGTCAGAACCTGCTGGGTAAACGTGTTGACTACTCTGGCCGTTCGGTAATCGTGGTTGGTCCAGAGCTGAAACTGCACCAGTGCGGTCTGCCAAAGCGTATGGCATTGGAGCTGTTTAAGCCATTTGTGATGCGTAAACTGGTAGAGCAAAACTTTGCCCACAACATCAAGAGTGCCAAGCGTTTCGTTGAGCGTGTCAAACCGGAAGTCTGGGATGTGCTGGAAGAGGTCATTAAAAACCATCCAGTGCTATTGAACCGCGCACCGACGTTGCACCGCCTTGGTATTCAGGCCTTTGAAGCTGTTCTGGTCGAGGGGAGCGCTATTCAGTTGCACCCGCTGGTCTGTTCGGCCTTCAACGCAGACTTTGATGGTGACCAGATGGCTGTTCACGTGCCATTGTCCGAGAAAGCGCAGGACGAAGCGCGTCAGTTTATGATGTCGACCCGTAACCTGCTCTCGCCAGCACATGGTGAGCCATCGATCGGAGCCAGCCAGGATATGGTGCTTGGTTGCTTCTACCTGACGCAGGATCGTCCGAACAAAAAGGGCGCGGGACGCATCTTCACCGACATCTCTGAGGCACTGCTGGCGTATCAACATGGTGTCGTTGATCTTCAGGCGTTGATCAAAGTGCGTATCGCACCGGGAACGGACTTCTACGACTCTCCGCCTCCCGATAAACCAACATTGCGCACAACCATTAAACCGGTAACTACAACCGTAGGTCGTCTCATCTTCAATGAAGCATTGCCCGAGCGTATCCGTTTCAAGAACTATGCCATGAAAAAGGAGAACTTGAAGCAGATCATTGCAGAGTGCTTTAAAGAATATGGGCGAGCAAAAACGACAGATCTGGCCGATGAAATCAAGCGTCTTGGTTTCTTCTACTCGACCAAAGCTGGCGCAACTATTGCCATCAGTGATGTGAAAGTGCCTGAAGGGAAGCAAGAAGAGCTGGCGAAAGCCGATGCGAAGATTGCTGAGTTAGAAGAGCAGTATCGTGACGGTCTGATCACCGATAACGAGAAGTATCAGCAGACCGTGGATGCCTGGAACGAAGCGACCGATAATGTCACCAAGATGGTGGAAGCGACGCTCGACCCGTATGGTTCGATCTTCACGATCGCCAAATCTGGTGCCACGAAAGCGAAGTTCCAGCAGATCCGTCAGCTTTCAGGAATGCGTGGTTTGATGGCGAGTCCATCAGGTAAGATCATTGCAATTCCAATTCGTGGAAATTTCCGCGAAGGCTTGAGCGTGTTGGAGTACTTCATCAGTAGCCATGGTGCTCGTAAGGGACTGGCAGACACCGCATTGCGTACGGCAGAGTCCGGGTATCTCACCCGCCGTCTGATCGACGTAGCGCAGGACGTCATCGTCACCGAAGAGGATTGTGGAACGACTGACGGTATCCTGATTACCGAATTTGACTCACTGGATATGGGTCTTGATGGTATTCGTACCCGTCTGACGGGTCGTGTTCTGGCGGAGGCCATCCCTGGTCTGGAGCATATCGAGGCAGGGGAAGAGCTGACAGATGAACTGATCGACGAAATTGCCAATTCAGGAGCCAAAGCTGTACGCGTGCGTTCAGTGCTTGTGTGTCGTGCACGCAGAGGCATCTGTCGTAAATGTTACGGACGAGACCTGGCGGCGAACTCGCTGGCGCGTATTGGTGCTGCTTGTGGTATCATTGCTGCGCAGTCGATTGGTGAGCCTGGAACGCAGTTGACGATGCGTACCTTCCACACCGGAGGTATCGCGGGAGCACAGGGAGACATCACGCAAGGTCTGCCACGTGTTGAGGAACTTTTCGAGGCACGTGTACCAAAAGATAAAGCGGAGATGAGCGAGATCGATGGCGTCGTAGAGGTCGTCAAGGACGAGCAGACGGGAGCGAGAACCGTTCGCGTTGTCTCGACCAACGTCTTCTTCGATGAGTATCCACTGCCAGCCGGAAGCAAAGTACTGGTGAAAGACCAGGAACATGTGCTGAAAGAGCAGATTATTGCTCTGATGCCTGCGGAGGACGGTGGAGAGGCTGTACCTGTAATCGCCAGAACCGAAGGCGAGGGACTGGTGAACGCAGAGAGCCCATTGTCGATCCGTTTTGAAGAGCGTGACGAGCGCTCGTATCCTATCCCAGCCGCGCGCAACCTGAACGTAACCAACGGTCAGAAGATCCAGGCAGGAACGCCGATCACCTCGGGTCAGCGAGATCCGCAGGACGTATTGCGCATCCAGGGGCCTGAGGCAGTGCAGTTGTATCTGGTCAAAGAGGTACAGCGTGTCTACCGAAACACTGGTGTGTACATCAACGACAAGCACATCGAAGTCATCATTCGCCAGATGCTGAGACGTGTGAAGATCGACGAACCCGGCGATACCGAGATGTTGCCAAATGACCTGGTAGATCGTTTCGTGTATGCGGATACAAATGCACGAGTTCTGGCAGAAGGTGGCGAGCCAGCCCATGCTCAGACCGTCCTGCTGGGTGTGACGAAGGCTTCATTGAATACCGACAGCTTCCTCGCGGCGGCATCCTTCCAGGAGACCACGCGTGTGCTGACGGAAGCGGCAATTGAAGCGCAGACAGATCACCTGGTTGGCTTGAAAGAGAACGTGATTATTGGTAAGTTGATACCTGCGGGATCGGGCATTGCGCAGCGTCGCCGTGAAGAACTGGCGAGACGTCAGGCGAATGCCGCTCGTGTGGCGGCGGCGACACCAGTAGTTGCGAGCGTGGGTGTGGGAAGTGGGATGGGTTCAAGTAGTGGCTTGCTCGGGCTGACACTTGACAGTGAAGACGATGAATGATATCATATGCAACCGCATATGTGTGAAGAAGAAGGCGCGAATAACTCAACTATTCGCGCCTACTGAAGAGGGACAGGGAGGATCGTTCCTTGCCGACAATTAACCAACTGATCCGAAAGGGTCGTTCGAACAAACAGAAAAAAGTGAAGGCCCCCGCGTTGTTGTATTCATACAATGCGTTGAAGAATAGGACCTTTCGTTTGCGTGGGTCGCCGCAGAAGCGTGGCGTCTGCACACAGGTGCGTACAATGACGCCGAAGAAGCCGAATTCGGCAATGCGTAAGATTGCGCGTGTACGTTTATCTAACCAGATGGAAGTAACTGCCTATATTCCTGGGGAAGGGCATAACCTGCAAGAGCACTCATCGGTACTCATTCGCGGCGGTCGTGTGAAAGATCTGCCTAGCGTGCGTTACCATATAGTGCGTGGCACCCTGGACAGTGATGGCGTTTCAAAGCGTCGTCGAGGCCGCTCGAAGTATGGGGCCAAGCGTCCAAAGCCAGGTCAGGCAGCTGCACCAACAAAAGGCAAAAGATAATTAAAAACCGTAGGCATTGTAAGGACCATCTCTTGGTGGTGTTCCTGCAATGTTTTACGAGCTATCGGTATATTGCACATCATTCAGCGCACGTGCAAGCGTGCAGGCTGAGTGATCGTCGGATGTTCTCCTGAGCATATCCCTCTTGTTTTGGCAAGGGGAAGGCAAGCGAAGTATCGTCGCGAGATAATGCAGAAGGAAAGGCATCCGCGTGTAGGCGTCCGAAGGAGATTGGGAGGACTTTCTTCCCTGTCGAATCGACGCCTTTTCTGGTGTCTGTTATTATAATCATCCAGGGCCAGTATCAGGAGTTGCTGCCGTTGCCTGTCAGCTTTAGAGACTCCACTGGGGAGATGTACGTAAGCCTGTTGCGAAAGAGACCAGGCCGCTGCGAAGGTAACTGATGACGAGAAGCAAGTAAGAAGTCTGCGTAACAACAAAACAATGTTGCATTCAAACGGAACCTGATAAGCAGGAAACGTGCCTGAATGAGAGACTAAGGAGGCAAAACTTGCCAAGACGAAAAAGAGTCGTGCGTCGGCCAGATGTGCCGGACCCAAAGTACAAGAGCCGAAATGTGGCCCGCTTTACCAGCAAATTGATGCTGGATGGCAAGAGAAGTCTTGCCGAGCGCATTATCTATGATGCGTTTGAAGCAATCGAGGGCAGGCTGAAGCGATCTCCACTGGAGGTATTCGAACAGGCATTGAAGAATGCCACGCCGACCATTGAGGTGAAGCCTCGGCGCGTGGGTGGTTCAACCTATCAGGTTCCGGTGGATGTGCGTAGAGAGCGGGGCAATGCGCTGGCAATGCGCTGGCTGATTCGTTCATCGCGTTCCCGATCGGGAAGAACGATGTCGGATAAACTTGCCAACGAACTAATGGATGCAGCAGCGGGTCAAGGTGCAACCATAAAGAAACGTGAAGAGACCCACAAGATGGCGGAGTCGAATAAAGCCTTCGCTCATTATCGCTGGTAAAAAGACATCATGGCAAGAGAATATCCACTCGAAAAAACACGAAATATTGGTATCATCGCTCATATTGATGCGGGTAAAACGACGACAACCGAGCGTATCCTTTTCTACACCAAAAAGATCCACAAAATCGGAGAGGTGCACGAAGGGGCAGCCACTATGGACTGGATGCCACAGGAGCAGGAGCGCGGTATTACGATTACGTCCGCGGCAACGACCTGTTTCTGGCAAGACCATCGTATCAATATTATTGACACCCCTGGTCACGTTGATTTTACCGCTGAGGTAGAGCGATCTCTGCGCGTGCTTGACGGAGGCGTCGTCGTTTTCGACGCAGTGGCTGGAGTTGAACCTCAGTCCGAGACTGTCTGGCGTCAGGCGAACAAGTATGATGTTCCTCGTATCTGTTTTGTGAATAAGATGGATCGTATCGGTGCCGATTTCTGGCGCACCGTGGATATGATCCGCGAGCGGCTCGGCGCAACGCCTGTGCCAATCCAGATTCCCGTTGGTCGTGAGAGCAACTTCAAGGGTTTCCTGGATCTGATCGAAGAGCAGGCGGTCATCTTTACTGATGACCTGGGAACCACATCCGAGCGCACAGAGATCCCTGCTGAGATGGCAGCGGAGTACAAGCAACACCGAGATGCGTTGCTGGAGCGTGTTGCCGAGACGGATGAAGAACTGACCCTGAAGTATCTTGAGGGCGAAGAGATCACCAAAGAAGAGCTTATCGTAGCATTGCGCAAAGCCACAATTGCGAATCAGCTGGTTGCAGTTCTGTGTGGTAGCTCTTTGAAGAACAAAGGCGTCCAGGCAATGCTGGATGCAGTTATCGCTTATCTTCCCTCTCCACAGGATATTGAGCCTCCAAAGGGCATCAATCCTGATACTGATCAGGAAGATTTCCGTGACGTGAGCGACGACGCCCCATTCAGCGCCCTGGTCTTTAAGATCGTTTCTGATCCTTTTGTGGGCCGCCTCTCCTACCTGCGTGTTTACTCTGGTGTCCTGAATAAAGGTGCCCAGACGGAGAATACGACAAAGGGTAAAACCGAGCGTGTTGGACGCCTGTTGCGCATGCATGCAAATCACCGCGAAGATATCGATGAGATTCGCGCAGGTGACATTTGTGCCGCTGTGGGATTGCGTAATACATTCACTGGTGATACACTAAGTGATGCCCAGAAGCCTATCGTGTTGGAGGCAATCAAGTTCCCCGAACCGGTGATTGAGATTGCCATCGAGCCAAAAACTCGTGCCGACCAGGACAAGATGGGTATTGCATTGGGCAAGCTGGCAGAGGAAGATCCGACGTTCCAGATGTATACTGATCAGGATAGTGGTCAGACCATTATCAGAGGTATGGGTGAGCTCCACCTTGAAGTAATTGTGGATCGCATGTTCCGCGAGTTCAAGGTTGAAGCAAACGTTGGTCGTCCACAGGTTGCCTACCGCGAGACTATTACACGTATTGCTCAGGCACAGGGAAAACATGTGCGTCAGACAGGTGGTCATGGTCAGTATGGCGATGTCTGGTTGCGTGTTGAACCTAACGAACGCGGCAAAGGTTTCGAATTTATCAGCGAGATCGTTGGCGGTACGGTGCCGAAAGAATATATCAAGCCGGTCGAAAATGGTGTTCGCGAGACGCTGGAAAACGGCATTATCGCGGGCTATCGTATGATCGACGTCAAGGTGGCGCTCTATGATGGATCGTACCATGATGTTGACTCGAACGAAATGGCCTTTAAGACCGCGGGTTCTATCGCGATCAAAGAGGCTGTTCGCAAAGCCGCGCCGATTATCCTTGAACCCATCATGCTGGTAGAGGTAACGACTTCTGAAGAGTTCTACGGTGATGTGATTGGCGACCTCAACCGCCGCCGTGGCACAATTCTAGGCATGGACAGCCGTGGGACGATGAGTGTGGTGCGAGGCCATGTTCCCCTTGCCGAGATGTTCGGCTACGTGAACGAGCTCCGTTCTATGACTAGTGGTCGAGCAAGCTACTCCATGGAATTTGCTCACTACAACCCCGTTCCGAAGAATATTGCGGACGAGATTATCGCTAAGGCCAGTCGATAGTCTGAGAATAACAAAGATGCAGGATCACACGCTAAAACGTGTGATCCTCTGGTGTGACAATGGCAAGAGAGACCTGTGGGGTGTTGCGTCATCGCTCATCCCTCCTATCTTCTAGAAACCATCAACGCACATAGTGCATTTTTTGCTTTTACCTGTTGCGAAAGTTTTCGCGTGCTCGGTGCCGAACTCAGGGAACAGGCCTACCGGGCGTGAGCAATCATGGGATTGCTCCCACGTATCTTTTACCGCTATCTGCAATTCATTGCAGGATAGTAATACGATGAAGAGGATTTGAAATGGCGAAGAAGAAGTTCGAGCGGACAAAACCGCATGTGAACGTAGGAACCATCGGGCATATTGACCATGGCAAGACGACCCTGACTGCTGCCATCACGAAGGTGTTGGCGACTGCTCAGCTTGCTAAATATACGGCATTCGACCAGATCGATAAGGCCCCCGAAGAGCGCGAGCGCGGTATCACGATTGCGATTGCGCACCTGGAGTACGAGACGGAGAAGCGCCACTATGCACACGTGGACTGCCCCGGTCACGCGGACTACATTAAGAACATGATTACTGGCGCGGCGCAGATGGAC
>DATJHM010000194.1:0-31793 GCA_035493895.1 Ktedonobacteraceae bacterium | reverse complement strand
TTTCTTTTTATATGCGTTTATATAGAGTAAGATCAATGTGAGATTCGATGATACAAACATGCAGAATAGATTTTGTTGGCGATAGAGTGAGAAGAATGAGGGTTGTTTGTTCGTATGCAGCAAGATGATAAAGCGATTGTGACGCGATTAGAGCGAGTGATTGGGAAGAAACTAAGAGGAAGGGTCGGATATGATGAGCAAAAGCGGGTGATTGGATTAAATCTCGATAATCTAAATTTAACCCAGACACCAGTTGAACTTGGTCTACTCTTCAACTTACAGACGCTCGATCTAAGACACAATGAGTTGAAGCAGATGCCAGCAGAACTGAACCAACTCACGAACTTGCAGGAGCTCGATGTAAGTTACAACGGGTTGAGTCAGATGCCGGCAGAACTGAGCCAGCTTACGAATTTAC
Organism: Ktedonobacteraceae bacterium; assembly: GCA_035493895.1. Classification (GTDB taxonomy): domain Bacteria; phylum Chloroflexota; class Ktedonobacteria; order Ktedonobacterales; family Ktedonobacteraceae; genus DATJHM01. The sequence goes on along the minus strand of DATJHM010000194.1, from coordinate 31,375 downwards.
AGACGCTCGATCTAAGCCACAACAAGTTGAGTCAAATTCCGGCCGAGCTAGGGCAATTGCGCAACTTGCAGGAGCTTTATCTGTACAACAACGAACTGAGCCAGATCCCGGCTGAACTGGGCCAGCTTGCGAACTTGCGCCATCTTGATCTTGATGCGAACCAGTTGAAGCAGATACCAGCGGAACTGGGACAACTCACCGACCTGGAGTACCTTTCTTTCAATCATAATCAATTGACCCAACTCCCGGCAGAACTGGCTCAGCTCTCCAAGCTAAAAACTCTTTTTCTTATTGGAAATCAGCTGAGCCAGATTCCTATTGAACTTATGCAGCTTTCCACTCTAGAGGAGCTACTACTGGGTTATAACCAGTTGAGGCAGGTTCCGGTTGAACTGGCTCAGCTTGCCAATCTGAAAATACTTGGTTTGAATAATAATCAATTGACGCAGCTTCCAGCGGAACTGGGACAAATCAGTAGTTTGCTGGAGCTTTATCTGCATGACAACAAGTTGAGCCAGATCCCGGTCGAACTGGGACAGCTCACGAACTTGAAGAGGCTCGATCTGGATGATAATACCCTGCTTACGCCCCCACCTGAAATTGTTTTGCAGGGAACGGAGGCCGTCCTCGCCTTCTTACGAGAATTACAGCAGCAGTCAATCAAGCGATATGAGGCGAAGGTCATTCTCGTTGGCGAGGGGGGCACAGGCAAATCCTCTCTGCTGCGCGCTTTGCGTGACGACGAATTCGATCCTTCCCTCGCAACAACGCATGGCATCGAGGTCAATACGTTGCAGCTTCCTCATCCTGGCGAAGAGCAGACGTTGACGCTCAACACCTGGGACTTTGGGGGGCAACATATCTATCATGCCACGCATCAGTTTTTTCTCACCCGGCGTTCGTTCTATCTGGTCGTCTGGAATGCGCGATTGGGCGCGGAACAGGGTCGGTTGCATTACTGGCTCGATACAATCAAAGCGCTGGCTCCCGATTCTCCGGTTTTGCTCGTGGCGACCCATAGCGATGAACGTGATCCGGATCTGAATTTTCAGTTGTATAAGGATGCCTATCCTCAGCTGATTGGGGCCGTCAATGTGAGCAATAAGGATGGCCGCGAAATAGAGACGCTCAAAGTGACGCTTGCCCGGCATGCATCCGCTTTGCCGCTTGTGGGGCAGCCCTGGCCGACAAGCTGGGTGGAAGCAGAGAAGGCGTTGATGGCACGCAAAGAGCATCATATCAGTGCCGATCGCTACAGGCGCATCTGCGCGGCTCGACATGTTCAGGTAAAAATGGCGCAGGGGACGTTGGGGAGCTATTTGCATGATCTCGGCAAAATTCTCTACTTTCGCGACGATTATGACTTGAGCAATCTTGTGGTGCTGAAGCCAAACTGGGTCACGAAAGCCATCAGCCTGGTGCTGGAGGATGAAGGGGTCAGGGATGCGCATGGCATTCTGGCGCACGCAAGGCTGCCTGAGATCTGGTCCGTAGATGAGAACGGCAAGGCGTATGAAGCGCATCTCTATCCCATTTTTTTGCGTCTGATGGAAAAGTTTGATCTCAGCTATCAGATTGCTTCCGATGTGCCCGGGGCGCGGCCCACGCATAGCCTGGTACCGCAATTGTTGCCACATCAGACTCCGGAACATCTGCCTGATTGGCCGGAACGTCCTGTACAGGAGCAAATTCACTTGCAGATGGTCTATCGTTTTGATTTTGTGCCAGCCGGTATTATGAGCTGGTTCATTGTGCGTACGCATCGTTATACGCTGGATAAGCACTGGCGTGAAGGGGTGCTGCTGGCCTATCAGCAGCACTATGCGCGTGTGGAGCTCAATCCTATGTTGCGCGAACTGCGGCTGGTCGTGTGGGGTGTGCAGCCGCATAACTTTTTTACGATTCTCAAGGATACGCTGGATCTCATTTTGAGTAGATTTGAGGGATTGCGTATTCGTCGCGAAGTTCCTTGCATCTGCCACTGGAAGACGAAAGCGGAGAAATCTTGCCGGGAAGTGTATCGTTACGAAGAAGATCTTGTCAGGCGTATGAATGCGGGCAAGCAGTCCGTTGAATGTCCAGCCAGCTACCTCGATGTCTCAGTTCCAGAGCTTTTGTATGGTATCCATAGTAGCACAACACCCCAGGTTGTAGCGGTAGTGGAGGCGGGTCAGCAAAAGATCGTGCAGATGCTCACAGCAATGCAGCAACGCGACGATTTGCTGATCGAGCAGGTAAAGCAATTGTGCGAATGGAACGTGCGCCATTTTACGCGCCAGTGGAATCTGGAAATGCGAAAGATGGAAGCCGAATGTCCCAATACATTTATCCTGCTGCCCGCCTCCAGAACTCCCTTCCATCCAAAGAACTGGATCAGCCAATCGTATAAATTGCATTTGTTATGTCAATATCCCTCAGGCCCACATCTCGTCGATAAACGGTACGCCTATGATGTGCAGCAAGCGAAGGAGTGGTGGGTTGCCGTCTCTCCCTGGCTAAAATATACCATTGCCTTTTTGAAATGTGGGATACCCCTGGCGGGAGCGGTGGGGGCCGTCGTAGATGCAGTCGACTTCAAAAATTTCGAGGCGGAGATTGATCTGCTGGAAAAGATGAGCGAAGACCTTCCCGACATTGTGGAGAGCGATCCTGGCGATTTTGCGCATAAACAGACGCATGATGAGCAGATGCAAATGACGCCCGGGCCTGCATTGCGTGCACTGTATAGTTTCCTCAAAGAGAAAGATAAAGCGCAATTCTGGGGAGGGCTTCAGAAGGTGATTACGCCCGATGGAAATATCCTCTGGCTCTGTGAAAAGCATGCGCGGCCTTACGAGCCACCGTTGCTCCAACTGGATGTATAGTGAGTGATACGTATCACTTTACTGACAGCCTCCTGTTAAACGACCAATGAACGATTATTTGGCGACCAGTGACGCCCTCTGAATGTGATTGTGAGATGATAGAATTGAGCTATAATCATCTCATACTATGCTTGCAGATAAGGAGAGGAGAGCGTCGATGAAGGATTTTCGCGGGAAAGTAGCCGTAGTGACGGGGGCAGCCAGTGGGATCGGGAGAGCGCTGGCGGAAAAAGGTATTCATGAGGGCATGAAAGTGGTGCTGGCTGATATAGAGGAGCAGGCACTGAGGCAGGTTGCGCACGAGCTCACGGTTGCAGGCGGGGACGTATTGCCGGTGGTAACTGATGTGTCAAAGGCTGGCGACGTGCAAGCGCTGGCCGATACAGCATTTGCGAAGTATGGAGCGGTACATCTTCTCTTTAATAATGCTGGAGTGGGCACGGGTGCGACAATCTGGGAGAGCAGTCTGGCTGATTGGCAGTGGGTGCTGGGCGTGAACCTCTGGGGTGTTATCCATGGTTTGCACTATTTTGTGCCGCATTTACTCGAACAGAAGAGTGAAGCTCATATCGTCAATACGGCCTCCAGAGCCGGACTGATTAGCAGCGAAAGACACGGCGTGTATGCTGCAAGCAAGCATGCCGTTGTATCGCTCTCCGAGACACTGGCGATTGAACTGGCGAATCGGAGAGCGGAAATCGGCGTATCGGTTTTGTGTCCACAGGAAGTCGACACGCGTATTGAGGAGGCCGCCCGCAATCGTCCGGCCGAATTGCAAAATGCCGTAGAGAGTGAATATGCTGTAGAAAGTATGCAGATTTTGAAGGCGCGCATCCGGCAAGGCAAATCGCCCGCGCAAATTGCAGATAGAACCTTTGCAGCAATTCGGGAGAAGACGTTCTATATCATTACGCATCCAGAGTCAATGATCGCGATCAAGGCGCGGATGGATAATCTGCTTGAAGGACGCACGCCTGCACGTTTGTGAATGGATACGGGTTTTTGGCGCGGACAAGCAGCGCCTCTACCGTACCAGGGATTCTTCTGATGGTTCTGTTTGCTCTTCGGAAAAGAGGGGGAAAAGCGCGAGATTGTTGGTGGGATTCCGTAGACTGATGGAAATGTTCTCCATCTCCTTAGCGGTACGCAGCGCGACTAGGGATCTTGTCAGGCGGACGGCTTCGCTGGTGGCACAGACAATCTCCATTTTAGCGGACCCATTGCCCGTCTGGACCTCAAACAGCTCGATAGTCACCTTCATCTGGATGCAGATATCGTAGACGCGATTGAGTAGAGATGGTTCTGCTGTGACTTTGATGCGCAGATGATGCACTTCTGGCGTGCGGCGTACGCGTCGGCGTACCGATTGTAGAAGGGTGAGCACGATAATAGTTAAGACCGTCGTGAAAATTGCTTCGAGGAGCAGACCGGCTCCACAGGCCAGGCCAATTGCCGCAACCACCCAGATAGCCGCCGCCGTCGTTAAGCCTTTGACGATCTCTTTGCGCAATAGAATAGTGCCAGCACCTAGAAATCCAATGCCACTGATCACCTGTGCCGCGATACGGGAAGGGTCGAGGACAACATTGGGCGTTCCCAGAATATCTGTAAAGCCAAATGCAGAGACGATCATCGTCAGGCACGCTCCCAGAGCTACCAGCGCATGCGTGCGTAAGCCAGCTGTGCGCTCCCCGCGTTCTCGTTCCAGTCCTACGAGAGCGCCGAGCAATAATGCCAGCGTAAGCCGAAGTAGCGCTGTTTGGATTGGGATCATAGAATCTTTCTCCTTCCAGTAAGCAAGCAAACAGAGATTTCTCATGAATATATTAAGAGAGTATTAACAATACATTAACGGAATGTTAAATAACACTATAACATCTCTGGCAGAAGATCTGCAAGTCGGGGATCGTTATCGATTCTGGCTTTGGGGAGAGGTTTTGGGCGAACCTGTTTTGTCGGGTGAAGGGCCGTCAATGGGGAGACGAATAGTAAAAAGTGTCCCCTTGCCTGGCTCGCTTTTCACCGTAATCGTACCTGCGTGAGCACGCACGATCCAGTCGACGATGGAGAGACCCAGACCACTGCCGCCTTTTTCAGGAGAAAGTGGATGTGCTGGATGTGCGCGGTAAAAACGCTCAAAGATATGCGGAAGATGGGTTGCTTCAATGCCCTGGCCGGTATCCTGGATCTGTATACGCGCATACTGCTGATCTTTGTCGAGCGTGATAGTGATAGTTCCTCCGGAGGGAGTATAGCGGATCGCATTTTCAAGCAAGTTCATGAACATTTGCACAAGACGAGCTTCGTCCGCAAATAGTGTTATCGTTGCATCCACTTTTATCTCGAGGGTCAGATCGTGGGTTGTGCCCAGTGGTTTAATCGTCGTGAGTACCGTACGTGCGAGCGAATCCAGTGAGAGTGATTCGCACTGCAAGTGGGCTTGTCCTTCGTCCGAGCGTGCCAGAGCGAGCAGATCTGTCAAAAGCAGACCCAGACGTTCCACCTCTGTATTGATTTGATCCAAAGTTTGTATATACTGATCAGGACTGCGAGGTTGCAGTAAAGCCACATCGGCCATGCTGCCGATCGCAGCGACGGGCGTGCGAAGTTCATGGGAGGCGTCAGCGACAAAGCGGCGTTCGCGCGTAAAAGACTCCTCAATGGTCGTCAGCATCGCATTGAGCGTGAGAGCAAGCAATCGTACTTCATCATGTGGATCTGGCAAGGGGACTCGTTGATGGAGATCGCCAGCCTGAATAGACTGAGCCGTCCGAATAACCTGACGAATGGGGCGAAGCGTGCGTGAGGCTAATATATAGCTGACCAGTGCTCCCAGACATAAAACGATGGGAATCAGGAAGAGGAGTCCGTATAGCAGGCTAGAAATGGCCCGATTGAATTGTGTGAGTGAGGCACCTACCTGAATGACCGCGAGCGTCTGGCCATCGTGGATGAAGGTACGGCTATAGACGCGGACCTGTTGTCCATCTTTGCTTTGCACATTTCCCTGCCAGGGTATGCCGTGCAAAGGATCGGCAATACTTTCTCGGGGGACCAGTATATCCTGAAAAGCAGGCGTGACCCCCATGATCCTGCCGTGCGCATCCAGAACGCGAACGAGGACATCAGTATTGACATCCGCCGTATTGGGATGTTTGTTGACGCGCGGGGCGTCATCTTTATCGAAGCCAGGTAATTCGCCAGTGGGATTGTGAATAGAAATAGTTTTATTCGTGTATGTTATATCGTTCGCGACTTGATGAGAGCGGATGCGCAGATCAGTATCCAGGCTACTCAGCATAGAGCGTTGGAGATAGCCATAAAGTAAATAACCAGTAGTGAGCATGAGCACCATAAAGACGCCTGTATACCAGAAAGTCAGTTGGAGACGAATACCGGGGTAGCGAAATAGAGAGATGCGCTGTTTCATGCATCGGGCTCTTTCAACTGATAGCCAAAACCGCGAACCGTACGAATAATGTCGGGTTTGCCCCCATCGCAGAGTTTTGTACGCAGCGAGCAGATATAGAAATCAACGACATTGGAAGTGCGTGCGGATTCCATATTCCAACAATGTTCGAGTATCATGCTCCGGCTGATGACCTCATTGGGATGGCGTAACAGGAGTTCGAAGATAGCGAACTCTTTTTTGGAGAGAGAAACTATCCGGTCTCCACGTTGGATATGTCTGGTGGAGAGATTCAACGTGATATCGAGAAACTGAAGGATAGTTGTTTTGGTCATGCTTTGTCGCCGTAACAAGGAACGAATGCGGGCTTCGAGCTCGCGAAAGACGAACGGCTTGGTTAAATAATCGTCACCTCCGAGATTGAGGCCGCGAACGCGCTGGTCTACTGCATCGCGAGCAGTCAGAAATAAAATAGGCATAGTACGTTCGTGTGTGCGGAGTTGTCGACAAATCTCGAAACCATCGAGTCCGGGAAGCATGACATCCAGGATCAGCAAATCGTAGGAAATAGTGCTGGCGCTGACGTAGGCATCCTGCCCATTGGTGATAAGGTCAACTGCATAATGAGAGTTTTCCAGACCCTCTTTAATACTGGTACCAAGTGATGGATGGTCTTCTACAACCAGAATACGCATAAAAAATATATCCTCTGCTAAATATGGTATCTGTCACTATTCCCATTGAGTAGGAGAAAGAGCATGCCTGTCAAGAAAACAGTACCGTTTGATCTGATTGCTACAACTTTTTGTGAGTGGTTGAGGGAGAATGCGAACAGGGATGAGTCCTGCCCGCGTTCTCTCGGCGGTCTTATCAGAGGGTTCTGAGGTATTGCACGCTGAACAATTCCTGGGGATCAGTCCAGACGTGTTCGACGATAAATCCGGCGCTGGCGGCCATTTGCGCAAACTCCTCCAGCGTATATTTGTAAGAGCTTTCGGTCCAGATGCTCTCGCCTCGTTTGAACGCAATCTCCTGTTCCCCGATAGAAACATACTGATTCATGAGACTCGCCAGATGCATTTCTATGCGGCTCTGATCTGGATTGTAGAAGGCATAGTGGCTGAACTGATCAAGCGGAAAATTGGCGTCCAGCTCCTGATTGATGCGCTCCAGGAGATGCAGGTTGAAGCGTGCAGTCACGCCCTGTGCATCATTGTAGGCGTGATGCAAAATGTTGAAATCCTTCTTCAGATCGACACCGATCAGCAGACCTCCGCCCTGACAGACACTGGCGATCTGCCGGAGAAAGTGTCTCGCTGGCTTCCGATCAAAGTTGCCGATAGTTGAGCCGGGGAAGTAGGCGACACGGCGTGCGACCGGTTTTGCCGGTAGGGGCAGATCGAACTGGTGCGTATAGTCCGCACAAACCGGGAGTATTTCTACTGTCGGGTAGGCAGCGGCCAGTGAGCTCACCGAACGCAGCAGATGCTCTTTCGCGATATCGATGGCTACATAGCCAGCTGGATCGTGCAGGGCATCCAGGAGCAGGCGAATCTTCGTGCTGCTCCCACTGCCATACTCGATGAGCAGGCAATGGGGGCCCAGAATCGACGCAATCTCATCCGCATGTTCTTGCATGATGTTGACCTCTGTGCGGGTGGGATAGTACTCATCCTGTATGCAGATGCGTTCAAACAACTGTGAGCCAATATCGTCATAAAAGTATTTACTGGGAAGTTCTTTGCGCGTCCTCAGTAAACCCTGTAGCACCTCATTGCGAAACGTGTTCTGCCGGGGCTCAAAATCGTAGAGTCCCAGCGTAACTGGTTTCGGTAGCTGCATGTTATACCTCCCGTGCGAGTCGGATACCCATAAATTGCCAGCGTGCGTCAGCCGGGAAAAAATTGCGATACGTAGAGCGGATATGCGAAAGAGCGGTGGCGCACGAACCGCCTCGTAGCACGTACTGATTACACATAAACTTGCCATTGTACTCCCCGATCGCGCCAGGATTGGGGCGGAAGCCGGGATAAGGAGAGTAAGCGCTCTGTGTCCACTCCCACACATCTCCATACATCTGAGCAAGTTTTCTGGCAGGATCTGCATTGTTCAATGGAGCCGGGTGGTAGAGACCTTGCTCCGCGAAATTGCCTTCGACGGGAACATCTTGCGCGGCGATTTCCCACTCGGCCTCTGTGGGGAGACGCGCACCGGCCCAGCGAGCATAAGCGTCGGCCTCGTAGTAGCTGATATGGCAGACCGGCTCGTTCTTCTCAACTGCGCGCATCCCGGAGAGGGTCATCATGTACCAGCTTCCATCGCGTTTCTCCCAGTACAGCGGAGCCTGCCACTGTTGTGTCTGGACCGTATTCCAGCCATCGGAGAGCCACAGGAGCGGCTTGCTATACCCGCCATCTTCGATGAAGTCGAGATATTCGCCATTGGTTACCAGCCGTGAAGCCAGCTGAAATGCTTGGAGGAACTGTCTATGTCGTGGACCCTCGTTGTCAAAAGCGAATTCCTCGCCCTCATGTCCGATCCAGAAGACCCCTTCGGGATAGGCGACCCAGGACAGAGGTGAGCTGTTTGGAATGCTCGGAAGTGAGCGTGCTTTATAGATGGGAGAGAGTGGATTGCAGGAAAGGACATGCTTTATATCGGTCAACAGCAATTCCTGATGTTGTTGTTCATGGTGGAGACCAAGCGTAATAGTGGGGGCGAGTTCTGCCAGCCGACGCTCATCGAGATGTTCGAGCAGATTGAGGACCAGATCATCGATGTCCCGGCGGTACGCATAGACCTCTTCGACCGTGGGACGCGAGATGAGCCCGCGCCTGGGGCGGCTATGGCGTTTTCCGAGCGTATTGTAGTATGAGTTGAAGAGATAGGCATATTGTGGATGGGGAGACTGATACTCCGGAATGGCCTGAGAGAGAAGAAAGGTCTCGAAAAACCAGCTAACATGGGCCAGATGCCATTTGGTCGGGCTCACATCTGGCATAGATTGAACCACATAGTCCTCAGTAACCAGTGGCTCGCATAGATATTCAGAAAAGCGACGAATGCTTTGATATCGATCTATGAAAAACGCTCGTGAAGTCGTCTGAGCGTCTGTCCTCGTTTGCATGGACCTTGCCATGAATATTCCTCCTTGCATACGGGATGAAGATTGGCTCACCCCAGGACGTATCGTATGTTTCCTGTCTGTATCGTGACAGTTCACTTTATCGATATTGATGTGGTTTTGCTGCAATTTGTCAGCTTAGTAAAAGACGTTCAAATCAGGGTCTGACAGGTAGCATATTTTGACGCATCACAGAAAATCCGCAAATCCATTAACTCATAGCTGTAACACGCGGAAGCCTGTTCATAGGGGATGGATATCGCTTTATAAGAAAATAACTCTAGTATGTAGATATGGCTGTTTATTCCTTGATTATGCTGAAAACTAGTAGGACTATATTTAATACGCAAAAGTGTACTGAGTGATGCGATAGAGGAATATGGTCTGCTGATAGAGTGGATGGAGGAAAGAAAAGCTATGAGACAAATAATGTATCCGAGACAAATTATTGCGGTGACAACGGCAAAAACGCATGTGAGATCATATCTATGGATCTGGCGTGTGCTCTTTGCCTGCTCTTTTTTCTTGCTGCTGCTGGCCCCCTTTTTGCGCCTGTCTCCGGCCCATGCGCTGCGTGGCATAGTGCTCAAGGGTCATCCGTACTTTTCTACGGGTTTCGAGTCGGGTGACCCGCAGCCTACCTGGAGAAGTACGGGTGATTCCGGTGTGTATCCTGCTGGCGGTGTCTATAATGTGGGAAGCATCTGTTGCAAGCTGAAGGGGCCGGAAATGACCGTGCGTCGGGAGTGGGCGCATCAGGGGTCGGCGGCATTGCTGTATTCAGGTTATGATAGAAGTCCCAATGATTCCTATGCATACATGAAAGTTTTCGACACCACGAATCGTCAATTAATAATTGATCAGGATACCGAGCTGGATTACTGGATCTACCCGCAGAGTGCAGCGTCGAATATCGCAAGGGCGCGTGGCCTTGTGCGTGGTAGCAATAGTGCCTGTGTCGCCGTGGATCTGCTCTTCTCGAACGGCAGCAACCTGCGCGATGCGAGTATGCGCGATCAGAGCGGCAATTATATTCATCCGAGCTGGCAGTGTAATCATCTGAAGCTGGATACCTGGAATTATGTAGAGGTTGATCTGGGATTTTTACAGGGCAGGCAGATTACGCGTATTGATGTTGGCTATGATCAGGCAGCGCATATCGGCGGATATCGAGGATATATTGATGCGCTGGCGATTCATGATTAAGCAGAGAAGGTGATTCTGCATGTTTAATATCACCTGAAGACCATTAGCGTCAGGAGATTTATTACTTGTAGAGCGATTATAAAACTAATCTATGTGCGGCAGATCATGGTCAGAGAGAGCAGCATCTGCCGCCTCCGCGGAAGAGACGACATGAACTATTTCGAAGTCCGCTAAATCTTGCCAGTGAACGATCCATTGTTGAAACAGGTCTGGATCGTCGCATTCCATAAGTTGGAAGCAGCGATCAAAATTGTCCTCGACCCAGCTTCCAACGAACGTTAACCCCTCCGGCAGCATGCGTCCCTGCGCGCGGGCCCGCTGGTAGATTGCCTTAGCTGCATGCGTTTTGAAGTGTTCGATCACCATAAATAACATGAGCCTGCCTCTTTCTGTGTGCCTGAATGCAGAGCAGCATTTTAAGGCACGATCACCGTGCGAATGTCGCTATGGAACTGCGCGAGATTGTCCATCGCCTGATTGATTGCATCGGCATCCAGGGGAATAGTGCGTGTGACGACCTCTGAGAGATCGAGCTTGCCGCGTCGAGCCAGTTCGAGGAGCGGGGGGAGTTCGAGCAGCAGGTGGTCGCTTGTACCGGTCACGATCGCTTCTCGGCCCAGCAGGTCCGCATAGGTATCGATTTCGAGGGGTCGATTGCTGATGCCCGTGATCACGGCACGACCCATGACCGCCAGCGATTGTACCGCCTGCTTCATAGTCAGGGGGAGGCCGATCATCTCGAGGGCAACGTCTACGCCCTGGCCCTGAGTGCGTTTGCGAATCTCGGCGACGGGATCGTTTGTGCTGGCGTTAAGCGGGATCGCGCCATAATTTGCAGCCAGTTGCAGCTTATCTGCGTTAATATCTACCGCATAGACGTCAAGAGCGCCAAAGGCGTACGCAAGCTGAACGGCTGATATGCCCAGGCCGCCAATGCCGAAGATCGCAACCGTCTCGCCGCCTGCGAGTTTTGCCTTACGCAGAGCGTGAAAAGCCGTGGCCGACGAGCACATCAAGATCGCGCCCTGCTCAAAAGGAATCTCGTCGGGCAGGTGCACGACATTGCTTGCCGGTACAGAGACATATTGCGCATACCCGCCGTCCGCATAACGTCCCACCATCGAGCCCTGCGCGCAGAATTGTTCCTGACCTTTGATACAGTACGAGCAGGTGCCGCAGCTCAAGACATAATGGATGCAGACGCGTTCGCCCATTGTGACGGTCGTGACTTGCTTTCCGACCTGCTCAACGATACCGGCGACTTCGTGCCCGGGCGTTTTGGGTAAGGGTCCCACAGGCGAACTGCCTTCTCGGTAGTGGACGTCGGTGTGGCAGATACCGGTGGCGCGCACGCGTACGAGTACATCGTTGTCGCCAATTGTAGGTATGGGAATCTCTTGCAACTGGAGCGGATGATGGACCTCGACTAAACGGACAGCTTTCACGAAGCTTATTCTCCTTTATGATGATGGTACTCGCTGCTTGCTCGTAGAATACAAGCTTTGTTGCGCGGGCTTTTTCTTGCTCTATTGAAGCATGTCTCCGCAATCTTTGCAAGAGTGGTGATTATCCTGATCTGGCGTAAGGGCGAGGTATTCCTGGGAAAAGCGCTTCCCATCTGATATACTCCCTTCTGAGAAGCTGTACATTCCAGTCTTCATCATAGGCGAATTGATGAGAAGGATGCTTCAGCAAACGTCACCGGTTTAATAGTGTCTTGCATAGAGGAGTAAATATGGAATTTGAGAAAATAAAGGAAAAAATGAATAACGGTTTTAATACTTATAATAATAACAGTGTTTTATCGCACGTTCTTATGCCGTATGGGTTTTCGTTACATGTTGGATTGAAGTTTTACAATACGGGAAAAGTCCTGAAAGAAGCGCTTATCGGCCGATTTGGTGAAAATGAAGAAAAAATTCATCCCGGTTATAGAAGTTATGATGGCCGCTATACAGAGCTGACGATACAGTGTAGTGATCATGAAATATTTGTGCAGACAATAGCTAAAGAGAATAATCAATATCTATTGGTAACACCGATAAAGAGCGTGAAAAGGCCACCTGCGTTACTCGTGGGGGCGGCAGTTTTGTGGAATCGTGAAGGGTACGTGCGCCACTGCGGCGATTATCTTGAGGGAATATTGCCCGACCGCACGATCGAGGTCTATACAGATGGCGTAGCGCTCCGCGAATTGAATACCGGACTGAGCATGCCGTATTTAGCAGTCACGCTAGATAGACCTGTATCGATCTCAACGGATAAGCTGGTAAAGCATGAAGAGATGCAAGCAATGATGATAAGTGCAAAACGTGACATCGAGGAGGAATGTAAAAAGTACGGTGATTTAGCCGAGGTTTACAATGCCATGCGCACGTGTCTTGCGTGGGATACCATATACGAGCCTGAAAACGACCAGATTTGTTCACCTGTAAGCAGGCTTTGGAATATAAATTGGGGTGGGTACGTGCTCTTTTGCTGGGATACCTACTTTTCCGGTATGTTAGCGATGATTGATAATAAAGAGCTGGCATATTCTAATATCATCGCTATTACGCACGAAAAAACGGAAAAGGGCTTTATCCCTAACTTCGGCGGCGCAAATGACGATAAAAGTCGCGACAGGTCACAGCCACTCGTGGGTTCACTTGCCTTAAAGGAAATATACCGTATTTATCGAGAAAAATGGATTGTAGAGTATCTTTTTGATGAACTTTTAACATGGAACAGGTGGTTCAAAACGTATAGATCGCTTCCAAATGGGCAACTTTGCTGGGGCTCTGAGCCGTATGAAGGGCGGAATGGCAAAAAGTGGGAGACGCTGGGGGTGAACGAATTATTCGGGGCCGCATTAGAATCGGGATTGGATAATTCGCCAATGTATGACGACATTCCGTTTGATACGCAGACACACCTGATGCGCCTGGCCGACGTTGGGTTGACAGGGATGTACATCATGGATTGTGAAACGCTTGCTGATCTGGCGGAGATCATCGGCAGACCGGAGGCCGCTGAACTGCGTGCAAGAGCAGCGTTGTCAAAAAACGGCCTGGAAGAAATGTGGGACGACGATTTCGGAATGTATTGCAACAAACGCACGGATACAGGCGAATTTAGCCATCGTCTTTCGCCAACGAACTTTTATGCATTGTTCAGTGACAGCGTGAGCAACGAGCAAGCTCAGGTCATGCTCGAAAAGCATTTTTATAACCCTGCTGAATTTTGGGGAGATTACATCTTACCCTCCATTGCCAGGAATGATCCTGCTTACCCCGAACAAGATTACTGGAGGGGCCGTATATGGGCACCCATGAATTATTTAGTATACATCGCACTGCGTAAAAGGAAGATGACAGAAGCAAGTAAAGCGCTTGCGGATAAGTCAAAAGACCTGTTGCTTCTGGAATGGGGTTTACACGGTCATGTGCACGAGAACTATTCCGCGGATACCGGCATGGGTTGTGATGTGAGCAACAGCGATAAATTTTATCACTGGGGAGCTTTACTTGCGCTGATCGCATTAACGGAAGAAGGATTTCTCAGCGGAATTGAAAAACCGTTATAATGCTGCCCTTTCTACTTTAGATGCTTATGAGCGCGAACAGGCCGCGCCATTCCTGGAATGGTGCGAACTTATGCCATTGGTCAGATGAGGGGATCGTTTGCCGGGAAGATTTTGAAGCCAAACTGTTGAACCCAGTTGAGCGTATCCTGTAAGCTCCAGAGCTCGACCATTTTCCCATCCTGGATGCGAATAAAATCGGCACCGGTCAGCGTGGTTTCCTTATGCGTGGGAGAGAGAGCGGCAAAATGGCCCGTATGAGTACCTCGTAGTGTGAAACGAAATGCTACGAGGTCCCCTTCACCAATCATCTGTTCGATACTGGCCTGAACATGCGAAAATCCGCTGTGAAATGCCAGCACTTCCTGTTTCACCGCCTCTGGACCTGGCTCCTGCTCTGAATGCGCATGATCCACATAGGTAGCATCAAGGATCTCATCGGCAATGGAGATGTCGCCTGTTCTCCACATCTCGATATAGCGTTTGACGAGCGCCTTATTTACTTCAATACTCATATTCTACTCCTCCCACACACTTTTTCACTGCACGTTCGTTTTACGCACAGTCCACAGCTACTGAGAAGAATATCATAGAAATCGAAGCAAAGCAAGAGAAAAGCGTTATTTGGGATATAGTAAAATATTTCAAGCTAAGATGTCAGTGCTTTGATTGATTGTATCAGGATGTCGGGATTGCCGAAGCCGCCCGCTTTTGTCACGACGCGCCGCTGTTCGTCCAGCGTTTCGCTGATGGGCGTGCCGGGCGCGACCATCTGCACGACGCGCAGGACGTCTATCCCCAGGCTTGCCAGCGTCGGTTTCGCCGTATCGCCACCTGTGAGCACCAGATCGACGGGCCGTGTGACGGAAGCCAGGATCGTATGCACGATCTCACTCAAACGCTTCGCAATCTTGCCTCCACCCCACTCATAATCGCGCTGGAACGTCTCCAGAATGGCGCGCAATCTTTCCGCGCTTTCGGGAGTATCCTGTGTATAGAGTACACAATTCTTGCCGCGCTCTAACATTTGCCCGATGCCAAACGCCAGCAGGCCGACATCGAGCGTTTCCGCAATCAGAGCGGCTGGTTCTACGGGATACGCAATCACCTGGGGGGATGCGCAAAGTAGCGCGACCTGCTCCCTACTCGCCGTATGCATGCTCCCGACAACGACCAGTATGGCCTTCTCTTTTCGCTGCTCGACACGCGCTCGACTCTCATCCCGCATTCGCGGCGTGCCTGCTTCGCTGGCGATCGTCTCGGCCAGTCCGGCAGAGCCGACCCAGAGCACATCCGGGCCGGTGCCAAAATGGTGGACCCAGGCCAGCAGATCCTCGTCTGTCTGTGCATCGATCACGGTAATCCGGCGATCATGTCGATCCTCGTCCATGCGTGCCAGATCGGAGAGCGCGAGCTCCTCGATGGGGAGTGTGGTTTGTCTGGCGAGGATCTCGGCAATGCGCGAGGTGGTGACGGGGCTGCGTGGATCGCTCGCAGCCGAAGTCAGCATCAGATCCTGACCGCTGACCATGACGCGTCCGGCAACGACGGTTCGCCCCATCTGCGGAAATGCGGGACAGATGACCGCGTGCGTCGTATTGGCCGCGTGCATCATCGCCTCAATCTCTGCGCCCGGATTACCGCGCAGCGTTGAGTCGATCTTCTTGTAAAAGCAATCGATCCCCATCGCCTGCAAGCGGCGCACGGCGTCTGTGACGCGTGCGCCGCTCTCCTGCGGGCTCGTATGGCGCGAATCGGTATCGATGGTGATCACCGCATCGCCGTCTAGAAACGTACCATCGGTCTCATCGAGCAGAATAAAGGTCGCGAAACCATGCTGCCAGAATGCCAGGGTTGTATCTGCCGCGCCCGTCAGGTCATCGGCGACTACTCCGACTCGTCTTGCCGTCATCGTTCTATCCTTGCTTTCTTTCTATCAGGAAGCAGCCTGTTCAGATTGAGGCTGAACGTTCAA
Organism: Ktedonobacteraceae bacterium; assembly: GCA_035493895.1. Classification (GTDB taxonomy): domain Bacteria; phylum Chloroflexota; class Ktedonobacteria; order Ktedonobacterales; family Ktedonobacteraceae; genus DATJHM01. Next base: position 15,235 of record DATJHM010000194.1, on the reverse strand, counting down.
TTGCTGCTGTTGTGTGAATTGCTCGTCCTTGCTCTCCACTTTTTTCCCATTGACCAGACGTGCCCAACCAGAAGTGACGAGCGGTACGAGGAGCGCCGTCACGATAATCGCCGTCGCTACCTGTACGGTTGCCTGGGGGACGATAGGTATATATTGATGGGCCAGTACCGCGATGGCCGCAGGTACGGCGACTGCATTTCCGGCTGTCGATGCAGCGGCGAGGCCAGTTACCCCATCGCCGCCGGTCAGACGGTCCATGATAATCAGCGCGATGCCTGTGAAGACGACCACGCCGACGCCGAGGGCAATACCGCTCAACCCTGCCTTGCCAATCGATGAGAGATTAATCGAAATGCCTAATGCGAATGCGAAGAAAGGGATCATAATCGGGGAAGCCTTGCCCAACCAATCACGTAGCGAAGGGTCCAGGTTGCCAAGAAGAACGCCAAGCAGCAGTGGGGCAATGGCGGCGACGAAAGCCAGGATGGGGAAATGTGCCAGGCCAGTAACGCCCAATACCAGCATCGTCAGGAAGGGGCCGCTCTCAATACTCTGGATCGCGTATGATGCCACATCTTTATTGCGTCCGTACTGTCCCAGCAGTGCCATATAGAGGCCGCCATTGGTATCATTCATCGCGGCAAGAATCGCCAGTGTCGAGATGCCAAGAAAGGTATTGTTGGGCGAGAAGCGGGAAATAAGAAAGACCAGTAGCATGGCCATACCAATCTTCGCAACCAGCAGAGCCCCGCCTTTTTTCAAGACATAAGGTGTTGAGGCAAGAGAGATAGTCGAGCCTATACATACGTAGTAAACAGCCAGAATCGTCAATGTGCCCTGCATGAGAGCCGTCGAAAATGAGCCTATCGTAATCACTTGAGGTGCAAATGTTTTGATAAGTGCTCCGATCAGGAGGGGGATAATCATCATCCCTCCTGGAACTTTCTCCAGTGTTCGTTTAATTGGAACCGTCAATTCATCGTTCCTTTCAATACTAAGGCACAATTTGTCAATCATTGCCATTTTTATGAGACACCAACCCTGGTGTCTCATCGTTATTGGATATCAAAATATATAGCACATAGCGTCAAAAAAATCAATAATGTTTCAAAATCAATCAAAATATTGCATTTCTGGAGAGAGGGCGAGAGAAGGCGGAGGGGAACGCAGGCAGGGATCATGGCGCAAATCGATTTTGTCGCAACGTATGCCGTTGAGCAAATCGATTTGTTGAGGCGAGTATAATCAGGTAAATCGATTTGTGCCATAGGGTTGAAGGTCCATGTTGCCTTCGTTCTGCGGATAGTGATTTGCCAAATTGTGTCATTCTATCGGAAACTGTGATGGCGCGTAGAAAAATTCACTTGACGATTGGCCTGCTTTCCACTATACTTTGCAATAGTGATCATATTCTTGCAAAATCATGCAGGAGAATCCTATAATTAAAGGGAACAGAGATCAGCTATGATACCAGCGGCCCGCCGCTCAAAAATTCTGGACATTGTGAAGCAGCATGGTTCCATCTCGATTACCGAGCTTGAAGCCTTGCTCGATGTCTCCGCCGCGACCATTCGACGCGATCTGGACGCGCTCAGCGACCAGAATCATCTCCGCCGAACCCATGGTGGTGCCTTTGTTGAGGAGGCGCGCCTGACCACTGCCGAGCCCGAGCATGCTCTCCAATCGTTGCAAATGCAGGATGAGAAGCAGCGTATCGGGACCGCCGCCGCTCAGCTTATCGAAAACGGCCAGAGCTTGCTGCTTGACTCCAGCTCGACCGTGTTCGAAGTGACGCATTCGTTGCAGGGGTATCATGATCTGACCATCGTGACGAACGATGTCCTGATCGCGGGCGAGCTTGCGGACCATCCTGCCGTCTCGGCTTTGATTGTAACGGGCGGCACCTTGCGCAAGCATCACTATACGCTTGGTGGAACGGCGACGGCTGATATGCTTGGCGGGCTCCATGTCGACATCACATTTCTCGGTGTCCACGCGCTCGATGAGATGGGCGCGAGCGAAACCAATCTCGAAGTTGCGCGGATCAAAGCCCTGATGGTCCAGGCGGCGCGCCGCGTCATTGTGCTTGCTGATCATACCAAGCTTGGGCGGAGAGCGTTCGCGCCAATTGTTCCCCTCAAATATCTCCATGATCTTGTTACAGATCGAGAGGCCGACCAAACGACGATTTCACGCCTGCGAGAGCACGGCATCTCTGTTCATATGGTATAAAATGATCCGGTTCCGTTTAAGGAAGGAGCATAGAAACATGTCAAAGCAACCATTAGCGATCACGCTGGGCGATCCTGCCGGGATTGGGCCTGAAATTACGGTGAAAGCTCTGGATGATCCCAAGGCGCGAGCTCTGGGAACGGTCGTCGTTGTCGGTAGCGCTTTCGCAATCGAAGAGGCAAAAGCTATCTGTAAGACGCAGCTTCCGATCAAACGTATTGAGAATCCCGAGGAAGCGGAAGAGGGTGCGGTGAACGTGCTGCACACCGGCACGGTTGAGTCGCCTATCGCCTGGGGACAATTGAAGGGCGAGTATGGTGCGGCGGCCTATGAATATATTGCGCGTGCGATCGATCTTGCGATGCAGAACCGCGTCTCTGCGGTTGTAACTGCGCCATTGAATAAAGAAGCATTACATCTTGGTGGTTATAGCTATCCTGGCCATACTGAAATCTTCACAAAACTGACCAATTCTAAAGGTTCTTGTATGATGCTCGCGCACGGCAATCTGCGCGTCTCCCACGTCACGACGCACGTATCCCTGCGGAGAGTGCCCGATCTGGTGACGCAGGCGCGTGTCCATCAGGTAATTCTGTTGACGCAGGATGCTTTGAAGCGCTTCGGCATCGCTGAGCCGCGCATCGCCGTTGCGGGCCTCAATCCGCACAGTGGTGAGGGCGGTCTCTTTGGGACTGAGGACGACGAGAATATCCGTCCCGCCATCGAGCAGGCGCGGGCCGAAGGGATCAACGTCGAAGGACCGATTCCCGGCGATACTATCTTTGTCAAGACACGTGCCGGTACGTACGATGCGGCCGTTGCCATGTATCACGATCAGGGCCATGTCGCCGTCAAGACCGTTGGCTTCAACGTCGATCCTGTCACGAACAAATGGACTGCTGTGAGCGGTGTCAATGTGACGCTTGGTTTGCCCATCATTCGTACGTCCGTGGATCACGGGACCGCCTTTGATATCGCGGGTCGTGGCATCGCCAGCAGCGATAGCATGGTCGAAGCGATGGAGGTTGCGGCGCGTATGTCAACCAGCAGCGTTACGGTGTAATACAACATTCCACGTAGAGGCGCAGCTTGTCTGCGCCAAATACGCAGCAACCTGAAGGCCGGGAGGGCAGGTGGGGTGCGCGGGCAGGGATAAACCGCTGCCCCTACCTCTGCTTTTCTTCGAGGGTGGGGACCACATGGACGTTTTCTGTTCTGTTGCGTTTTTTTGCTGTATACTGGCTAAAGGTATCTTTCTCTCTATTCGCGTCTCAGCTTGCAAAGATGGCCGAGAGAAAATGGCGACTCTTTTGCTCATTCCCCGTGCATATAAGAGGAGGCTTTCTCCCTATGGGAAACACATATGTATTTCAACGTAAGAAGCAGATGGTGCATCCCGCTTCATCTCCCATGGCGGTACGCTCAACACGCACGTCTGCTCCTGTTCCCCTCTCTCCTGATCTTCAGCATGCCGGGCGCTCTGGCTGGTCTTTCGCGCGCGTCTCGATCTATCCTCCTGAAAATACGACTGGCCTGCCTGATCCTGTGAAAGCAGGGATGAAAACCCTTTCTGGGGTGTCTCTGGATGATGTACTGGTTCACCACAACTCCTCTAAACCGGCTGCTATGCGCGTATTGGCCTATACACAGGGCAATGAGATCTATGTGGGGCCAGGGCAGGAGCAACATCTGGCACATGAAGCCTGGCATGTGGTGCAGCAGAAGCAGGGGCGTGTCAATACGCTTGGGCATGGCGGGGATATGCCAATCAATGATGATGCCCGGCTGGAAGCGGAGGCTGATCAGGCGGCGCAGTTCGCGAGAGGGCGCACAACGCCTATGTTGCCTGAGAGGGGACCGATACCAGCGGGCGTGCTCTCACCTGCAAGCAGTCCGGCCAGGGGAGGCGGTAATCTCCCCATTCAAATGTTTCGAGGTCAGGTTGTCCAGGATTATGACGAAGTCTATATTTATGCGCCAGAGAATGATACCAGCTTTGGTTTGCCTGAAGGGGTGACGCTGACACCGGGCGATGTAGTCAATTTCGATATTCACAATGGTCGGGTCGTCGCCAGCAGTATTCAACTGATAACAAAGCCACCGACAAAACTGGAGCGGATAGATGTAGAGGAAACAAAAGGGGATTTCGGCGAATTTCGTTGGAAGTCACATTGGCAGCTTGGCTCTCCTTCGCTTGTGGGAGGGTATGTCATTCAAGATATTGTCTGGGTAGAAAATTATACCACCCTCAAAGGGAACAAGCAGCAGGAGATGGAGCAGTATCAGGAGGCGTGGAGGGTAGAGCCAGGAGCGGGTTACACGAAAGACTTCATTGCTGACACCATTCAATGGCAAAAAGAATTGCAGAAGGCCCTGGCTTCGGCTTCTAATATGGAGAAGGGCGAGGAGGAGGGTTCGGTAGAACTGGACGAACGGCCATACGACGATGAAATTGCGCAAGATGAGCCTATTGAGAGTCGGGAGGGACGCATCATCATCGCCGCGACCGCACGTTTTTACGAGGGGCTGGTATTGCCAACCAACTTCACATTGAACAATAAGACGTTGGCCGAAGGTCTTCCGAGCCGTAAAGGTATCGAACATAACGACTTACAAGTACCTTCCATCACAGAACAAACGACAACCAGCTATAGCGTGAGCTGGCAGAAAGATGGAAAAACGGATGTCAAGAAAAAAGTGACGTAATCAGGACTCAGGACCACTATCTTTTGGTCGAGCATGTCTCTTGTGAAGATTGGTGAGGGATATGCATGGGGTCGGGATAAGACCCGGCCCCGGCGCAGACAAACCGTGCTTCGCCTAATAATACTTTTGCGTCACGCGAATTTCGTCCGACCAGCTCAGTTCAAAGCCCAGATCTTCGCTGAGGACGCGTTGAAAATCGTGCAATAAGGCTGGCGTGTTACGCACCTGCCGGGGTACCAGTCCCTTCGTGAGACAGTAGGCGGCCAGCGCGCCCGCGGCCTCTCCGATGTTCCATTCGACTGGATGCAGACGATAACAGCCGTTAGTGATATGCGTGGACCCGATATTTTTGTTGGCGGGCAGCAGATTCTCGACGCGGGCAGGGATCAGCGCACCCAGCGGAATCTGGAAGGGCCACGTGCTGATGTCGATCGTATCTCGTCCGTTCGAGCTCGGATGCAGATCGATGCGGTAGCTGCCGATGCCGACGGTATCGTGAAAGATCTCCGCACCCTGTCCCGGCTGACGAGCCTCTACACCGACGTGATTTTCCGTAACCGTGAACTCTGCCTGAATACGGCGGCTCTCCCTGATATAGATTGACTTCGCCAGTCCGTCGCTCGTCCCCATCAGTTCGGGACGTAGACGCAGCCCGGGATATCCGTAGCCTCCCTCTGGCCGTTCCGCTTCCGTCTGCATCCAGTATAAAAGCGAGAGGCTGAGCTGTTTGGCACGCCACAGATTGCGTTGCGCCTCCTCTTCAGAAACGCCGAGCAATGGCCCCAACCAGTAGTCGTTCTCCCACCAGTTGACCAGCACAATATCGCTGCCATAGAGACCTTCTGGATAATGTTTGCGGTAAAGGATGCGTCGATAATGCCAGAAGTCGTTTGAGCGGACTTCATCGCTGGGTCCAAGAAACAGTGGGCGATACGTGGGTTGCAGGGTGATGGGCGTATTGAAGCGCCAGCTCAAATGGCGATCAGGCCAGAAGGGGGCCTGATACGAGCGCCAGAAATCGTACTCTTCCGGCTTCTCAATCGTATGGTCTTCCTCGGGAAAATAGTCCATCGCGAAACACCAGGTAATGGCCTGTTGATCGAGCGGCTGAGCTTCGCCGTCGATGGCGTGCGGTTCGTTCGTTTGCGCCTGACTCTCCGCGCCGATCACATGCTCAACCCCGGCGAGTGGCAGCAGATCGCCCAGCTCGGTGGCATCCAGGATGTACGGCGCAACAATAACCGTTTGCTCACCATTCAGGATACTCTCGACGACCACGGCGCGCACACGATCCCCTTCGTGCTCTACAGATACCGGACGATGTTGCAAGAGGACATCAGCCTGTCCGCTGGAAATGTATGGAGCGAGCATCGATTCCAGCACGGCGAGGCCCACTCTTGGCTCATGACAGAGTCGGCTGACGTTGCCCTGGCCGGGATTGAGATTGGGGATTGCGCGGGCCTCCGGCGTCATCGGATAGTGCTGCCGATAATAATTGCGCACGCCTTCGCGAAAACGGCGATAGCTGGCCGTGCAACCGGAGCTCTCGATCCACGGATGCTCGTCCGGGGGAACGGCCTGCGAGGTGATCTGGCCGCCGATCCAGTCCGTCTCTTCGGTGATAATCACGCGTTTCCCCAGGCGGAGCGCGGCTAATGCGCCCGCAAATCCGCCTAATCCTCCGCCAATAATGACAATATCGGTTTGTCGCTCTTTCATACAAAACTCATTTCTATGTGTCTTTTTTCGAAATTCGCTATTCCCGTAGATGCGCGGCCTGTCTGCAATGTCACGTTGCCCATCGCCCCCATCTCGTCGTCGCCCCGGTCGCAGACAAGCAGACTCTACAGGGGTGGGGGCGATGGGGTTATCCTTTCACGCTACCTGTGGTGAGACCTGCGATAAAGTAGCGTTGAAAGAAGAGAAATGCTGCTAATAATGGCAGTGTGGCTATGGCCGTGGCTGCCATTAACGGACCCCAATCTACCGTGCCCCCTCCTCCTATGCCAGCAAGCGAGCTTAGCGCAACCTGAATGGTATAGTTGGTGGGCGAGGTCGAGATGACCAGGGGCCAGAGAAAATCTTCCCATGCGCCAGTGAACGCAATAATGGCGATCGTGGCGATCATCGGCTGCGAGATGGGTAGATAGATGCGGAAGAATGTACGAAACTCGGAGGCACCATCGACGCGAGCTGCCTCGGCCAGTTCTTCCGGCTGGCCCATAAAAAATTGGCGCGCCAGGAAAATGTTCAGCGCCTGCACGATATGGGGTATCATCAAGCCCGGCAGCGTATTGAGCAGCCCGCTACCGCCCTGCCCGAAGAGATCGTTTCCGCCTGATAGCGGGAAGCCCTTCACGAGCAAGAACAGCGGGATCAGCGTGACGGCTGTGGGCACCATCGTGGTCGCGATCAGCAGAAAGAAGACGGAATCGCGTCCGGGAAATTGCAGACGCGCGAACGCATATCCTGCCATGGTCGCGAAAAAAATGTTGGTCAGCGTCGCCGTGCCCGCGACGACAATGCTATTCACGAGCGCCACCGGGACCATATTGCCGGTGAGCAGGCCCACGAAATTATCGAGCGTGGGATGTTGCGGGATAAGATGCGGCGGATAGGCAAAGGCCTCAGCAGGATTCGAAAAGGCCAGCGAAACCACCCAGATGAATGGAATCAAGATCAGCAGTGCAACCACCACTAACACACAATAGCGGAAAAAGATCGTGCTTCTTCGCTGCCACTCACGCCGATGGAGTACAACAGATGAACGAGAAGCATGGGTGCTGCTCATGCGTTTGCCCTCCTGGTCATCACACGCACGTTAAAGAACGCGAAGGCAAAAATCACGATAAAGAGGAGAAATGCCATCGCACTGGCCTGCCCAATCTGGTTATATTGAAAGGCTTGATTATAAATGAGCAGGTTCATCGTCGTCGTACTATCGATTGGTCCTCCACTGGTCATAATATAGACCTCTGAGAATGACTGTGCGAGATAAATCAGATCAGCGGTGGCGACATAGACGATCACCGGTTGTAGTCCAGGCAGGGTTACATGGCAGAAGCGAGCCCAGCTTCCCGCGCCATCGATCGACGCGGCCTCATAAAGTTCCTCAGGAATCCCTTGCAGGCCCGCCAGGAAGAGCACCATATTGCCCCCCAGCGCCTTCCAGACGCGCATGCCGACCAGCGCATGCAGCGCGATCGCCGGAGATGAGAGCCAGCGGATGTGTTCCAGACCAACCAGACTGCCCACGTAGTTGAAAAAGCCGTCGTTTGAGTAGAGCCACATCCAGACCAGGCTCACCGCCGTCAGGGATATGATATTTGGCAGGTAGAATGCCGCGCGAAAGAAGGTGATGCCGCGCATACGTCTATTCGCCAGCAGGGCTAACCCGAGCGAGAAGGCCATGGCAAGCGGTACGACCTCTATCGTGTACTGAACGGTGACGCGCAGAGCATTCCAGAACTCAGGTGAGAGCAGGACCTCGCGATATCCCTCCAATCCCTGGAACTGCGATCCTTGCACGTTCGATGAACTGGCGTTGGTAAAGCTGAGGTAGAGCGCGTAGATCACGGGAAAGATCTGGAAGATCAACGTGTAGAGGGTGGCTGGAGCAATAAAGATTACTCCAGCGACCATGATACGCTTTTGCAAGCTACTATATCGTCCCCGTTTCGCGCCAGCCAGCTTTACGCCACCAGAAGTTTCAAGAGCCATTCGTTTTCTCACTTGGCTAAAAGAGGATTGACTTCGGCCGCAGCGCTATCCAGAGCAGCCTTTGGTGAGCTCTGTTGCGCCAGAGCCTGTTCTATATAGCGTATGAGAATATCGCGAGCATTGACCCACGCCGCAACATTCGGATTAGGCTGGAAGGTCGAATAGGCTTGAATAAATGTTTTCATATATGGATGATCTTTGACGAAGCTGCTATTGACAAGCGAAGTGCGTATCGGAAGCGAGCCATTCACCTGGTAGAATGAGTTGAGCGTCGTCGGGTTGATCATGTACTGGATGAAGCGCCATGCGGCATCCGCGTTTTTGCTGGCTTTGTTGATGTACAGTCCATAGCTCACGCCGCCAAAGGATGCTTTATCCGGCTCTCCCAGTGGAGGCATGACCGCAATATGTTTGAATACCTGCGGATTTGCCTCTTGCATGGTGAGCAACTGTCCCTGCCCCACGAGCGCGATCGCGGCTTTTCCGGTCAACAATGGCTGCTGACCGGCGGGCAGGCTGCCATAGTCAACGTTGTCGTTCGACGCAACGGCATGAGGTCCGTTATACATGTTGACCATGAATTGCAGGGCTTTGACCCCGGCGGGACTGTTCCAGGTAACGCTTTTGCCATCGCTGCTGATAAGCGAGCCGCCCGCCTGTTCCAGGAATGTGGCAAAGCTCTGCTCCAGGCTCGGATTGCTTTCGTTGACGACCAGTCCTGCGCGCTCAACGCTGTTGCCACTGCGCTGCGTGAGCCGCTCGGCATCCTGCATCAATTGCTCCCAGTTCGTGGGTGGCTTGTTGGGATCAAGACCGGCCTGCTGGAACAAATCGGTACGGTAGGCGAAGAGTTCCCCCTGCCCTGTGAAGGGTACGGCATAATAGTTGGAGCCAACTTTTCCCTGGTTGAACAGGTTGCCAAAGTCTGCACGCGTGCTGGAACTGAGGCCGTTAATATAACTGTTGAGGGGTAAAACCTGATTTGCCGCGACATAGCCAGCGGTTGCCGCCGTACCATAACCAAATACGTCGGGGGCGATCCCTCCAGCGAAGGCGCTGTTGAGCTTTGGCGAGAAGTTGCCCCAGTCGACATACTGGAGATCAACCTGAATGCCAGGATTTGCTTTTTCGAATGCTGGCACGATCGTGTTCGTGACATAGGTAATTTCGCTTTGCGTATTGCCAGGGAGCCAGACGGTAATCTTTGTGCCAGTGCTGGATTGTGTCTGACCACCACACGCTGTGACGATGATACCGAGGAGTAGCGCGAGCATCATTGCTGCAAAGGATGTGCGCCGAGACATGGCATTACCTCCTTATGTGAGGACAACAGTAATAAAGCACATAATCATACATCGCTGTGTTTCGCTATTGGTGAGATGATTGATTGGTACAGCGGACTATGTGGTGGGCGGATTTGCTACGGTTCTTCCTTCAATAAAGGTGCAGGAGAGCGTGGTGCGATAGACAAGCGAGGGATCATCACCCTGAAGTTTTTTGATCAGCAAGCGTACGGCCTCTCTGCCCATCTCGCGACAGGGGGTCAAGAATCCTGTGACATCGGGGATTACCTCCGTTTCATCGAATGGATCACCCAGAGCGGCAAAAGAGAGATCGTCAGGGATATGTTTCCCCAGTTGTTTCGCGGCCTCTTGCAGAGCGTGCGCGTGGGCGCGATTCTCTGCGATGAAGGCGGTCGCTCCACCTGTCAAATAACTTTGCAACAACTCTGGTGTAATGCTGGTGGTAGGGCAGCGATAGATCAGGCGTTCATCGAAGGGGAGGCCCAATTGCTGATGTGCTGAACGATAGCCGATTTCGCGGTCCTCGTGTGCTTCGTTGCGCGTGGGCGTGCCCAGATAGACCATTCTCCTGTGCCCTTTGTTATAAATAAATGCGACAACCTTTCTGGTTGCCTCGCTGTAGTCGGCGGTGGCGTATGAGATCTCCCCGCCTGCGATTTCTCGTCTGCCGACAAAGACGAAGGGATACTCTTCCTGGACGAAGCGCGTCAGTTCTTCTCTGTCTTCATTCGCTCCTAAGAGCACGGCTCCATCCGCTACCTGTAAGCTATTCACGCCATCTTTATAAATGGTGCGTCTCCCATCGGGCGAGTAGGCTCGTGTGAAGAGAAGGAGATCGTAGTCCTGCTCCTGGGCCTCTCTTTCGATGCCGATGAGGAAGCGATAGTAGAAGTTGTGCTCTATGGGAAAGTCAGGCTCGTAGGTAAAAACACCAAGCAAACGGTTCTGGTGCCCGGCTAATTTGCGTGCGATCGGGTTGACGACATAGCCGAGTTCGCGCACGGCATCCCATACACGCTGCCGTGTATCTTCGCCAATGCGTAGATCTCGGTCAACCTGTCCGTTGATGACACGCGAAACGATGGCGGGTGAGACCTTCGCTAATGCTGCAACGTCGGCCTGACGAGGACGTTTTCTCATACGATGATATCTTTTCTCACTTTTGGTAAAGCGCTTTACGTAAAGCGCTTTACCAAAAGTATAAGAAAGAAGCAGGCGGTTGTCAAGGGGAGATAATGGGGTTTTTTGCAAAGATTGCCTGTTTAGACGAGGCGATGACCGCCATCGATGGGCAGGACGGTGCCTGTGGTGAACTCGTTTTCGAGCAGGAACAGTACCGCATGGGCGATGTCTGCGGGGCGTCCAATACGTCCTGTGGGCAGACGCTGTTCCAACTGTTCGATCGCCGCTGCTTTGCGGGGTCCGAAGATCTTTTCCAGGGGAGGCGTGTCGACCCACCCTGGCGAGATGGCGTTGACGCGTACGGGCGCGAGCGCGAGGGCCAGCCCGTACGTGAGCGAGAAGAGGGCACCGTTGATTGCGCCCACGAGAAAGCCGGTCGGGATCGGACGCTCGGCGGCGATGCCAGCGGTAAACGTGATTGAGCCATGCTCGTTGATAGTCCGGGCGGCGTATTTCGAGAGCAGTAGCGCGGCGACCAGCTTGGCTTCGATGGTCTGACGTGCCGCGTCCATGTCGAGGTCGCGGATCGGCATGTACGTGAGATTGGAGACTGCCGTGATGACGAGATGATCGAAGCTGCCGACCTGAGTAAAGAGACGGCTCACGTCATCCTCGTGTGTCACATCTGCCGCGATGGTTTGCACACGATCAGCCTCCGCGAACTCCGAGGCCGCCTGCTCGAGCCGCTCCACGGAGCGGCCCACGATGACCACTTCGGCCCCTCTGGCCTGCGCTGCGCTCGCGATGGCGAGTCCCATCCCGGAGCTTCCCCCGACGACCACGATTTTGCGATTGGTAATGTCCATAGGAAATCAATATCCTCCATTTTTTTATTGATTGAAAGAAGAATTATATTCATCTGTACAACAGAGCATGCGGTCATGCGGTACAGACGCAGGTAAGTGCCGAATACGCATCGGATCGGCATAAAGCGCGATCAATACACATCAACCGAAGGCCAGGAGGGGATTTCGCCCAACCCCAGTAGTGGCATGGTGGGGTGAGAACGAAACTGTGCCTGGGAACTCGCACGATTCCTCAGGCCCCTCAGGCGATGATGGCAACGGATGCGATGACGCGTTCAGGCCCCTGTTTTTTTCGACCACGGAGATCAGCGGTGAAGGCACCTCTCTCCTCGCGCGTCTCTCCTCCTGCGGAGTCGGCTTTATCGCGCGAGTTCCCAGGCACAGTTCCGTTCTCACTCCACCGTGCCACTACTGGATCCAAAATCCCGCCTATCTGTTTAGGTTGATGCATATTTGGCGCAGACAAGCAGCGCCTCTACGATAACGGTATGCTCTCGGTAATAGAGAAATGAGGCAACGCTTGATCGTGCGTTATATCGTTCCGCTTGCCTGCCAGTATATTCTTATGGCGCTGTATTTTCCTCTCAATGACTGTGAGGTAGCCTTCTAGCTCGTACACGCGTTGCAGAACCTGCTGCTGATGGGCCTCCAGAAAAGCCATACGCTCTGCGACCACGGCATCTCCCTGCCGCCGCAATTCTGCGAAGGTTTGCATCTGGCGAATGGACATGCCCGTGGCGCGCAGACAGCGAAGAAAGGTGATCCATTCGAGATCACCGGTGGTATAGCGGCGATGGCCACTGCTAGCACGGTTCACGGGCTCAAGCAGCCCTATCTGCTCGTAATAGCGGAGCGTATGGACCGTCAGACCGGTACGTGCCGCAACTTCTTGAATCGTAAGTTCTTCTTCCATGTCAGCAGTATACAAGTTCGAGCGCACTCGAAGTCAAGGGGATTGCGAGCCAATTTGCAGATTTTGCGCAAAGAGGGCGTGGTGGTCAGCAGGGAATGTGGATAGGCAGAAAGCGTATTGCCCACTTATATTCCCTGTTCACTTTACATAAATCTATGATTTTAATTTGATCAATGCGTCTTGCGCACTGGTAACGACTGTCTGAAGGTCCTGGATGGCAGCGGATACGGCGCTGCCGTTCTGGTAGGTGGCGAGTTGGGCTTTCAGTTGCTCGTTCTGGGTGCGTACTGTCAGCAGTTCCTGTCCGAGCCATTCGAAGATGACGCCGCTAGCAGCGGTCCAGCCGAGCATGGAGAAGCGGAAGGTCTGTTGCGTGCCGCCCCCGAGATCGGGATTGCTCAGTTCCAGCGGATTCTGGGCGTGGCTCTCTTCGATGGGATAGTCGTTGGCATCCCAGGCATGGCTGAGGATGTAATCGCGAAAGCCCTGGACAACTTTATGTCCATTAGGGGCGGTGAGTGTCGTACCATTGTCGGTCCAACCTGTGGGGATCATCTTTCCTCCTTGCTGTAAGTACGTCCACAATGAGCTCCAGGGGAATGTTCCCGGGCAGCGGCTGCGATTGACGGGGTCCATAGAGTAGTGGCCGGTGATGCCTCCCTGGGCATTGGCGGCGCGCATGGGAATATTCTGGCGCGTGCAAATGTCTTTAATCAAGGCAAAACTGGCTGCCTGCTGGGCAGCGGTAAGGGCGGAGGCGTTATCGGTATCCGGTTTGACATGTTCGATCGAGATCGTCACCGGGTTCGGATTGGGGAGGCCGCCCCATTGCGGGGCCGTATCCCACCACGGATCATGATGGACGCCATCTCCGCTGGTGCCCGCAGGGCCAGTAATAATTCCGTTTGCCCAGGCCGCATTGTTTTCGTCAACGCAGCGTACGATGGCACCATCCTGTCCTACGACATAATGTGATGATACCTGACTCGCAGACTCGGCAAAATAGTTGCCAATGGCCTGCGCGGACGACCCGCCCGCCGTGCCATGAATAATGAGCCAGCGTGGTGCCGCGCCATCGCGTGAGGACCAGTTTGGCGACGGTATATCAATAATATTTGGCATGAATTGACGCTCCTGTTGCGAAATTCCTTTACCAGTGCGAAAAAGAAAAGCAACCATTACATGTATAGAACGTTTTAACTGCCCCAGAATAGCACATCCGGCGATATGATTTGTGCATCATAATCAATATATCTCACTTTTTCTATTGTGTGACGATGGGGGATGTGGATCGGCGATGGTGGCCGGAGGGGGACGAGGATCGGCGACGATGGCCGGAGGGGGACGAGGATCGGCATGAAGCGCGATCCCTACCTCTGCCTTTCTTCGAGGGTGGGACTCATATCGTGACCGGGTGGTACGGTCGATATTCAGAGGCGTTTTTCGAACCAGTGGTGGGCGTATGGTTCGTTATTAAAAGCGGCAATCTCCTGGTATCCGCTGTTGCGGTACATCTGGATAGCTTCGGTGAGGGCGCGATTCGTCTCCAGACGAAGGATAGTAACCCCCGCTTCCTGTGCATTGTGTTCCAGTTCGAGGAGCAGACGCCGTCCCAGCCCAAGACCGCGTGCGTGCGAGGCTACCCACACGCGTTTGATTTCCGCCGGACCGTTCTCGTGAAACTTCAACGCGCCACAGCCGATCGGTTCCTCGCGCAGACGGGCGAGAAGCAGGAGGCCAGCGGGGGGCGTGAGTTCGTCTGGCTGTACAGGCGTGCTGAGCGCGGGATCGAAACCGGCATCGAAGCGTTTTCCCAGTTCGGCGAAATATTGCTCGATACACCATCTGGCCTCCTGGTTCGTCGGATCGGCAACAGCGATCTTTACCATTGATGCGATCAGGAGCCGTTCGACCTGGGCCATTGCTGTCGCCAGCTTCGCACGCTGGCTATCGTTCAATGGTTCCAGAAGCGAATGGGCAAATGCATCCGCCCGGTGATCGAGTTCAGCTCGCTCAACTTTCCCTGCTTCGGTAAGCTGGACATGGCGAACTCGCCCATCCTCTTCACTCGTGCCAACTACGATCAAGCCTTGCTCCTCTAGCGAGCGTAGGAGACGGCTGACATATCCTGAATCGAGGCCAAGCCGACTGCGCAATGAACGTACTGAGGCCCCTTCAGCGCCGATCTCCCACAATAGCCGTGCCTCACCAAGGGGATGGTCTCGGCCCAGGAAGTGGTCATTGAGCACACCAACACGCTCCGTCATAGTTCGATTGAAGCTTCGCACCTGTTCAACCTGCGATGTATCCATGAAAACCTCCCGTGTTGTTCTATCAATATCTCATATTCTCTGATTATAGTCAGAGAATAT
>DATJHM010000193.1:0-8011 GCA_035493895.1 Ktedonobacteraceae bacterium | reverse complement strand
AAACCAACCGTGAGGTTTCCACCTTTGGCGGTTGCCTTTTGTGGCGTAACTGACGTATTCCCGCCTCCACAGGCAGATAAGAACAGGAGACAGACTACACCGACAACAACAAAAGACATCCAGAGAGGGCGGGAAGGTGATGCATACGGGGAAGGGGAGTCGCGACGAGTATGAAGCTCGATCATTGGTCTCAGCATCTGTGAACTCCGTATCTGGCAAAAAAGCCATAAATATGGGGTAACGCAAACCAACAAACAAACTTATCAGAAAGAACTTGCATGTTCTCTTTTCACGAGAAGAGAATACAAGAATGCTCACAAACCAATGTTCTCTTGCCAGGATAATCTTGTCGCAAGTTGTTCTGAAAAGAATATATACGAAGCAAAGATAACCTTTCGGCGGAGAAGAGGTTTAACGTTCAATGCATCTATAACTCTAGTAAAAGTTGTTTCTATGATTGAGAAACGCAGGTATAATTACCAGGTTAATACGTATATTAACATAATTAGTGTATGCTTGTCAAGAAATTCTGACAAAAACAAACCCGCCGCAAGCCGCTGTGGTTTCAACCCAGGCGGATAGGCGGGTTTTTCTCCGGCTTGAGCCCCTGCCTTTGTAGAGCGAAAAAGCTCGCTCTTGACAACTCGTTTCTTCAATGATAACATGCATGAAGTAATACTATGATGGAATTCGAGCGAGAGAGAAAGGAGGCAAGCAGCATGGCAAAGGCGAGCAAAACCATGCAGCAAACGATGCAGTATCCGCCACAGTATGCTGCATGGTTCACGGCGACTCAGACGCTTTTCAATACCGTTGCTTCCTTCTATTTCGACGTGATTACCGCACACGATCAGGTGCTTCTCCTCTCCTCACAAAAAGCCTTAAACGCTCTGGAGACGCTCACGCATGCAACTGAGGAGAATCCCAACCCGGTGATGCCTCTCGGCGCGATCGCGTCGAGCATTCCTGCCATGTTTCGCCGTGCTGCCATCCACGCTGCCCTTGGCTCCGCTCGCTCGTTTTCTACCAGCCTGCGTAAGTGGCGTGTACGCAAAGAGAAGGCCGAGGCCAAAAAGAAGCGCTTCACCGAGCGTCCTCCCGTTCCCCCACGTACCTGGAATCGTTCGACGACCTTCTACGCCGGGCTCTGGAAGCAGCGCAGCACACACGCGATCATGCTCAAGCTTTGGACCGGCACGTGTTGGAGTTGGGTGAAGGTCCATCTCTTGAGTCGGGATCTTCCTGATGGCTATGAGCCTGGAAGTCCCTCGCTGGTCCGACATGGCAAGCAGTGGCGCTTACACACGCCAGTAGAAAAGCAATTCACCAGCCCGACAAAGGCGGTGGAGCAACTCACGAGCACAGAGACACGCATCTGTGCCATCGATCTGAATCTGGACCACCATCTCGCGGTGTGTACGATCCAAGATGCGAAAGGTTCGATCCTTGCCACCACCTTTATCAGTGGAGGCAAACGGGTAAACGGCTTTAGGAAGACGCAGCTTGGGCGTATCGCCCGCAACCGTCGCAAGACTGGCATTCTCGCCGAGGGCCAGCAGGATAACGCCGCATTGTGGGCAAAGATACGACAGGTCGATGAGCAGGTGTCTCATCTGGTCAGTACACGTATTGTGCAGTTTGCCAGGCAACATAGGGCGAGTATCCTGGTCTTTGAGCACCTCGGCAATCTGAAACCACAAAAGGGAAAGTATGGCCGACGCAGTAATGCGAAACGAGCCTACTGGATGAAGGGGCGTATCTTCAACTACGCGAAGTACAAAGCCTACCATGAAGGGATCATCACCTGCCGGGTGAGTCCTCGCAACACGAGCAAAGAATGCGCCCGTTGTCATGGCCTGATCGCACGCTACGACGCCCACCATACGCCAGAAGGCTACACCCCTGGTACGCCTCTGGCCTCTTGCCCGCATTGTGGTATGAAGGGAAATGCCGACCGCAACGCCTCGCTCGTTATCGGTCAACGCCTGCTTGCACGGTCTCACCCATCGCACTCCCAGGAAAAGCCTCCGACTCCTCTGCTGCAAGCAACAGAGAGGAATGAGAAATCATCAGGTGTGACCCGTTCCCAAGATGCCAACAGCACGGATGGCCCATCTACCCACCGTGTACGAAGGCGTGGAATTGGTCAGGGGCATGGCACCGCCCACGAGGATCGCGCCGGGATGGTGGCGCATGCTCGCTCTATTCCTACCCAACTACGTTTGTTCAATGAGTAGAGGCCACGCCTCATTTCTCGATCAAACGACTACGGAGGAGTGGAAGAAGCCGCCGTCCCTTTAGGGCGTGCGGAGTGTCACCTTACTATCCCTATGAGTCCACAGATCTCTCCCGATGGATCGCTACTTGCCTATACATTGCAAGCAAAAAGCAAAAAAGATCTGCACCCAACAGCGGACATCTGGTTGAAAACCGTCGATGACTCTTCCCGCCAATTTACCAGTGGGGACACATTCGACCATCATCCCAAATGGTCTCCCGATGGCTCCCAGATTGCCTTTCTCTCTGATCGTGCAAATCGGGGCTTCAGCCAGCTCTATCTAATTGCAGTCAATGGTGGAGAAGCAAAAGCGCTGACCTCGACGAAGAGCAAACGTAATATTGAAACATTTTCCTGGTCGCCCAATGGTGGCTTTATCGCCTTTACCAGCCCCGACGAGCCCACAGAGGATGATGAACGACGCGAAAAAGAACGCGATGATACGTATGTGTATGGGGAAAACCGTCCGTACAATCGCTTACGTCTTCTCTCTCTTGCCTCACGAGAAGTAGAAACTATCGCCAGCGGTGATTTCCACATTACCGAGCTTGCCTGGCATCCACGCGGCACGGAGATCGCCTATATCGCTCGCCAGACTCCTGCGCTTACCTCGATGGAGCAGGAACACGTGATCAAAAAAGTCTCTCTGGCAGGAGGCGCATCGGAAATAATCGGTCGCACCCCTATAACGACCACAGATCTCACCTGGTCTCACGATGGTCACTCTTTATTCTACATAACTTCTCTCTCAAAAATTTTGCCATCTTCCAATACTATTTTCAGAATCCCTGCTCAGGGCGGAGAGGCAGAGCGCATTGCTGGCGGAGAAACAAATTGTGCATTTACCATCCATCCCATCGCGCAGGAGCATACTATTGCCTTCCGCCTGAATGAAGGTCTGGATGCTGCTATTTATGTGCAAAATGTGCAAACTGGTGCCCTGACAAAACTCTATGCAGCGCCAGGACAGGCCTATCTGGACTGGCACATACAGATTCTTTCTGACAATACTTTTGTCCTTGCGGTGACACAGAGTAGCGGCGAACAACCGGAAGAACTCTGGGCGGGCTCACTTGTCCCTGGAGCAGACAATCCGCGCTTAAAACAACTCACAACGCATAACGAACCCTTATCCAGCATCACGTTCGGCCATCAGGAAGCCTTCTATTGGACGGCTGCCAATGGCTTAAAACTGGATGGCTTACTGACCTTGCCGCCCAATGCTCCCCGCAGCGAACCATTGCCGCTGGTGGTCCTGGTACATGGCGGTCCCTATGGACGCTGGGACAATGGCTTTCATATGAGTTGGGGCAAATGGACTCAATGGTTAGCTCTGGCAGGCTACGCCGTGCTCATGCCAAATCCACGCGGCGGCATGGGCCATGGAGACACGTTCGCGCTGAAGGTGTATGAAAAAGCCGGGTATGACGACTTTGGCGATGTGATGGCGGCTGTCGATGCGGCGATTGAACGTGGTATCGCTGATCCCGCACGTCTGGCAATTGGCGGCTGGAGTTACGGCGGCTATATGTCAGCCTGGGCGGTGACACAAACCGATAGATTCAAAGCTGCCATTATCGGCGCGGGTGTTACCGATTGGGGGATGATGTATTCTACCGGTGATCTTCCCAACCTTGCACGCTGGATGGGGGGAAGCGCTCCATGGGAAGGCCACGGTCCCCATCCGCATGCGCAAAATAGTCCGATCTCATTCGCCAAACAGGTGAAGACGCCTATCTTACTTATCCATGGCGAAAGCGATGAGCGTGTCCCTTTAAATCAGGCTATAGGTTTCCATCGAGCGCTGCTTGAACATGACGTACCAGTCCAATTCATCAGCTATCCACGTGAACCACACGCCATAGCTGAGCGCAACCATCAGCTTGATCTCTTACGCCGTGTACGCTCCTGGTACGACCGCTGGCTGCACGTATAAGCGTTCATCTGCCTTTTCTGCGGAGGATGGCTACGCACCTCAGATGGCCTGACGACTTTCGCTCAGCATAAGCACAACAAAACAGGCCAGCCAGTGGTCGACCATGTAGTCATCACCCGTGGCATGTGGTAGAGCTGCATGCGCATGCGTCCATGCAGCCGCCAGCGCTGGCTCGATCCGTGGATCTCCGGCAGGAAGGCTCTCAGCGATACGACGCCAGCACCACGCACGACTGGCATTCAGCCCATGCAGGTGAGCAATAGAACCATCGCTGGCATCTGAAACGACTGCCGGAGTAAACAGGGTCACAGGTTTTTTGTCCGTAATTCCGGGTAGAAAGGTAGCCAACCAGCCAGCAAATCTGTCAGAGGGCAGAAGTTGCGACATCAGTTCAGCCTCGACCAACGTCGGCGATAGAAAGTCCGTCCCCGATGGTTCAAATTGGCCGGGATAATCGGTATCGCCATCATACCACCGATGAGCGTGAGCAGTAATGGCTTCGAGCAGTGCGCCATCACCAACTTGCGCTCGTGCATGGGCATAGGGCAGTGACCGTGAGAGTCCGAAGGCACTGTTGGCATGTACCCCATGCCGTACTGGATAAGTCGCTTTTGGCAACCAATGCAAAAAATTCTGTGTTAACGCTTCGGCAAGTGGCACCATGTTCGTCGCCCAGCGCCGCGCATCGGGATCATCCCAGGTGATAATCTCGTACACGAGTTGTAATGCCCACCCCCAACCATAGGGGCGTTCGCGGCTACCATGCAGCGGATGACCGATGAACGCTGCCTCCGCGGCCAATGCCTCCGCGGTGAAATGTTCATCGAGAGCGGCACGAATCTCCTGTTGGGGCACCATGTTGCCTGCACGGCGCAGAAGCCGCACCAGTAACCAGTGCATTTCTACACAGGAATGCCAGTCGAAGCTGCCATAAAAAGCTGGCGATTGCGCACGAGGCCGATGTGGAAAATCACCGGGTGCCTGCATCACATTGTGAACAGCGTACGGAAACTCTCGCACAATATTGTTCAATGCCACGCGCACATAATCAGTTGCATTGGCACGCAATATCGTATCCCACTGAGTAATACTATCATCCATCGTTTTGCTCGTCTCACTTTTTTCCATACCTTACTGGAAATCTTTTTTCCCGTCAACTCTTCTGCGGAATGGTACAGATGCACACTGGGCAACAGGGCAGAAAAAATGAGAAAATAGGATGGTGAGATTGCCCTCGCATCTCCGCTTTTTGTCTCTCGTCTTGCGCTCACTCCTCTGCACGATCATGTGTGAGGCAGGCGCACAAACAACCAGGAATATTCGCAGTACAGGCAGACTCCACACCTCTACGGTGCGTCTGCTTTTCTTCAGGAGAACAACATGCGTGTAGGTTTGCAAGTAGGATTAGCGAAAACACACCAGCAGCCCTTCAGCGACTATATCGTTCGCTTAGCCGAGCAGGCCGATCAGGCGGGCTTTGCCTCGCTGGTCGTCCCCGACCACTTTACGCTTCGACCAGAAAGTACGGCGTGGCTCAAAAGGGATGAGAACGCTCCCACCTCGGTTGTCACCGATTTCTTCGAGGCGTGGAGCGTGCTGGCCTTTCTCGCCGCTCATACCAGCCGCATCAGGCTCAGCACCCTGGTCTCGGGGATCACGATGCGCTATCCAGCGGTCCTGGTCAAAACGGTGGACACGCTGGACGCACTCTCGAACGGTCGTGCCTATCTGGGCATAGGGGCAAGTCCGGACTTTGGCGCTGATGAGCATCAGCGGATGGGCCTGCCGTTTCCCCCTGCCGCTGAACGTGTCGCACGCTTAGAAGAGGTCCTACAAATGGCTCTGCAACTCTGGTCCGGCAAAGATACCCCCTTTGAGGGCTCCTATTATCAGCTGGCGAGCACTGTTGGGACGCCGTTGTATATCCAGCAGCCACATCCGCCGATCTTGATTGCGGGCTACGGCAATAAGATGCTGCGCCTGATGGCTCAGTATGCGGACATCATCAGTATTGGCTTTGGGCGAGACCTCGACGACCTGCGCGCAAAACTGGAGATCGTTCGCGGACATTGTCAGACCCTCAATCGTCCTTACGAGCAAATCGAGAAAACTACGCTCTTTGCGACTCCTCTTACACAAGGCAATCATCTGGACCCGGCCGCGCTCGAGTATATCAGCGCACTGGGCGAGCTTGGTATCGACGAAGTCATGGTCCGCGCACCCGCCGATCCTGCGACTTTCGATCTGCTCGCCAAGGAACTGATCCCCGCAGTCGAAAAAATCCCCGTCGCCGGACGCTAACGAAGAAGAGAACCCTTCTCCAGAGACCATACAACCATGGATGCGAACGCTCTTCCCCACATGGCATTCAAGAAGAGATCTATCTAGCACCTATGGTTGTATGGACTCAACGTAAATCCTTCAACAACGGCACCAATTTGTGCTTCAGCCGATGCGTCTGCAATAGCTCATTCAGGTAGCTTCGCCATTCCGCTTCACGTCCCAACGCGTAATACGCTTGCCGCGCTTTCGCCAGCCACCCACGCACGGCGTAATAATACTGAGCTTTGGCACCATTCATCAGGTATTCTGCCTGCTCACGGCATGCCTGGATCACCCAGGGAAGCGCCTGCTGTTCTTGCAGCGCCGCATCGACGACCTTTTCCACGACGGTATGGCTCTCATGCGGATCAAGTGCCGCAACCGCTTCATCCAACAACTTCTCATACAAAAAAATACGAACCGCCTGGGCCGAACGGTACGCGGCCTTTTTCCGCACATAGTCCAGCAATGTCGCACGATATTCAGGCCAGTGCTCGCCCGCATATTTTGCCACCTTGCGATAATTGTCCACGCTCATCTCCTCGCGAAATATGATCTCAGCCACCCTCAATGCCAGCGACGTCTCACCGAGAGAAGCGGCATGATCACGAAGCCAGAGAGCTAACGCGAGCTGATCACCGGGGAGACGCAACCCCTTTTCGGCAACCATCAGACTTTCTGCGTGCGCCCCATGCGCCTCAAGTGCCGTTGCAAACGCGAGCACCTCCTCCGTCGTTGCGATATACTCCTGGGCATGGGAGAGCGCCTCATCCACACGCCCCAGGTGCACGAGCATGGAGACGTAGCGAGCGGTGTGCTCTTCTGCTTTCGCCAGCGCCAGATACGCCTCGAATTGCTTACGCCGCTCCAGAATATTGAGCCGGGCCGTGGTGAGCATATCCGCATAGTACGAGGGGTCATCATCCTCGGCCTCCTGCTCATCAGTATTGATCCTCTGCAAAACACGTTGCAGCGCAGGATCATCCCATCCTACAAGCGCGGCTTCCTGAGGTGCTTGAAAGGCCTCATCCACGCCATAGGCTCCTACCTCCTCCTGCCACTCCTCGAAGCGCTTCGCCCAGCGTTTGCGTTCCTTCGACGGCATCTCGACACTCAACATGGCCTCGGTCCAGGCCGGTGCGAGATGCTGAAAGAAGTCACTGGCCTCGCCATCGGAATCATCCAGCTGCTCCCACGTACTCAGATACGCTTTGGTAATGGCGTCCAACACCAGAATCGCCTGCTGACCATCATCGGCGCGAAGCAACTCCCAGGCCTGCTCCAGCACACGCCGCACTTCGCCAACGACACTTCCTACGTGCCAGTACGCTTCCGAACGCCGCATACGATTCAGACTCTGCACGATCGTGCGCACCCGCTGCCGAATCGCCTTCGGATCGGCAGACGTTGCCAGATGGTGCTCAGATTCAGACATGCTCTTTTTCCTCTCTTCCAAACACTGGCAATACAGGCCA
>DATJHM010000192.1:0-41536 GCA_035493895.1 Ktedonobacteraceae bacterium | reverse complement strand
GGGCGGGGCTTGTCTCCGCCCATGTCTCCGCCCGTTGATTGCCCTGTCTGTTGATTGCCCCCGGGCGGAGACAAGCCCCGCCCCTACGATTATTCTGGACCCCGCCCCTACGATTATTCTGGGATTGATGCAAAATTGGGGCGCTCATCCTCTCTCTATTAACGATACCTGGTGCAGGAAGATGCTCCTGCACCGGTAGTATACTACAGAATGAATTGAACTACGAGCCAGATGGTAGCGCGCCACCAGGAACAGCGCCACCAGGAACAGCACCGCCCGGAACAGCACCACCAGGGATATCGCCGCCAGGGATAGCTCCGGGTGCACCACTATCGGTGCCCGGTGCACCCGCGCCCGGTTGAGACGGAGGTGAACTTGGGAGCCAGGTTGGCATGTTGGAAGGATCGAGCAGTCTGGTTGAATCAGGCTGCGAGACCTTGATTCCCGGTGTGGCTTTCTGCTGATAGGTCCAGATTAGCAGTGCATCTGTTCGCAAGGTCTGGAGATCAGACGATGCTACCACACGCGATGGATCAACATTTCTGATCTGGATGATATGATAGGTGCCATTTTCGTTCAGTACAGGGCTAAGCTCGCCCAGCGTGCGCGAACGATTGAAGATCCAGTTATCAATAACCGCGCTGATCTTTGAGCCGTATTTCTCGAAGTACATGCCACGAGCCATCCAACCAAGATCACCACCGCTGGCTTTCGTTGTGGAGTCCAACGACTGAGCCCCTGCTATCTTCGCGAAATTCGCTCCGCCCTGGAGCTGCTTCAGAATTTTTGCTGCGTCCTGCTGACTCTGCACCGTGATACCACTGGCCAGAACCTGATAGGCAGGAGAGGTAACCTGAGAGCTAAGGTAAGATTGCATATTATTGCGGCGAACTTGCAGTGCAAGCATCGTGCGTAGATCACTCTCACTGATGTGATTGCTGCTCAAAAACTGATTATATGGCGTGCTCTTAGGGAGGTTCGCTTTAAAGCTATTCAACGCCTGATTGATCTGCTGAGTAGTCGGCTCGATTTTTGCCTGTACCGCTGCACTTTGCGTCTTCATCCAGTTGCGGATCAACAGGTCTGTCTGTAGCCAGTCGACGCTGTCGTTGCCAACCTGGGACTGGGTGAAGAGAGATTGCTGTACCGGAACCGTGGTCGTTTGCATTGTCTGGTATTGCGTGTTGACGGTATTGAGCTGATTCTGCTGATCATTGAGCTGGTTCTGAGCCGTGGTCAGCTGCGTATTCAGACTGGCACGCTGGTCAGCCGGGGCCGTCTTTATCTGCTTGTTGAGGGTGTCGATCTGCTGCGTGGTTTTGGTGATAGTCGCTTGTAGTTGCGTGACCTGTTTGCTCAGGTTGTCGCGTTGCACGAGCAGGCCGTGAGGACCTTGCAGATCATTGGTCTGGAGCTGCGCTTTCACCACAACAAGTTTACGGTAATCGGACTGTGGAATATTCTGGCCGTTGACGCTGGCAATAGGCAGGTTAGGGATAACGATATTGAAATCGACCCAGTAACCGACCACGACGGCGACAATAAGAATGGCAATAAGTGTAGTTATTGTCCAGACAGCACGTCGTTGGAGCTGATTTTTTTCGTGACGTGATAAGTGCGCGCCCCAGCCAAAAATAAGGGGTTTGCCATCGCGGCGCGCCTCGACGTGTGCGGTCTGTTTTACGTATTTTTTCGATTTGGCAGAGCGCGTTGGTCGCTGATGTTCAGGCCGCTGCGCCGTCTGACTCTTCATCAAAACCTCCACTTCGGGAAACCCCGGCGTCTACCACAGGGAAAATGGGCAAGATGCACTGGTAGTAGCAAGGGAGGCGGAGAGCGAGGCTCTCAGTCTCCCTTGTGTGTAGAAAAACACCTGCGCACGCTTAGCGTACTCAATCCTACATGCCGCGCATGTGCTCTGCGGTGTAAGGCAGCAGAGCCATATAGCGGGCCTGTTTGATCGCGGTGCTTAAACCGCGCTGATGCTTGGCACACGTCCCCGTTTTGCGGCGGGGCTCGATCTTGCCGCGATCCGAGATGTAGCGCTTCGTGAAGCGAGAAGCTTCTTTGTAGTCGATCTCGCGGACATGATCGTGACAGAATTGACAAATTTTGCGGCGCGAAGAGCGCTCGCCACGCCCACCCTCACGACGCTCGCGACGTGGGCCCGATTCACTGCGTCTCTGCACAGGAAACCTCCTTCAAAAGCAAATGCTAGAAGGGGTGGTCCTCCAGATCTCCCAGACCTCCGTCATCGCTCAAGAAATTGCCACCTGAGCCGGATTGCTGCGCACCCTTTGGTGTAAGCATCTCCATATCGTTGATGGTCACATCAACGGCTGTGCGTTGAATATTTTCACGATCGGTATACTTACGTATCGACAAGCGACCTTCAACATACACTTTTTGGCCCTTACGCAAGTAAGTATTGCATATTTCAGCAAGCTGATTAAATGCTGTAATATTGAACCAATCTGTGTCGTCTTGCGGCTTTTCGCCTGTTTGCGACTTAGAAGCGCGTTTGCTAACAGCGAGCGAGAACTTGGTGACAGCAGTACCACTGTTAGTGTAACTCATCTCAGGGTCTCTTCCCAGGTTCCCGATTAATATAATTTTGTTCATTACCTGCAAAATCCTTTCGGTTGATACCCTCTGCCTCAGCTCTCTCCAGGAAACTTACTTTGGACGCACCCAAACGTATTCTAGCTCTTAAAAACTAGGATTCAACAGTCTCTTCGACGGTCTCTTCAACGGCAGGAGGAACGTCTTCCAACTCGGCCTCAGATGGAATTGGCGCGCTCTCTTCTACTACTGGTTCCTCTACCACTTCTGCCACGGGTTGCTCCTCGCTCTCTGCCGGTACGACAGGAGCAGCAGCAGCGGTAGCAGCGGCGGCGGCAGCGGCAGCAGCACGAGCCTCGCGCTCTTCACGCTCTTCACGCTCTTTCTGAATGGCCTTTGGATCGCGTTTCTTCATCATGTGACGCAGAACCGCCTCAGAAACTTTGAGGGTGCGCTCTAGTTCGCTCACGGTCTCTGGTGTCAGAATCATATCGATGAAAATGTAGATTCCGTTGCGCTGGCGCTCAATTGGATAAGCCAGTGGGCGACGTCCCCACTGATTTACCTTCACCGTCTGACCGCCATGCGTGGCGACGACCTGTTCGACACGGTCTAGTATGTTCCGTGTCTCTTCTTCGTTGACTTCGGGATTGAGAATAATACCAAGTTCGTAATCTCTTGTCACGAAGCCCCCTCCTTCCTCTGGGTATGCATCCGGTCAGCCCACGTGTTGTTGTACAGATTGACTATACTCAGGTGGAACTGCCAGAGCAGGTGGAACATCAACACAACGTTGATGCTTTTACGACAGATCACAGATGTCACATAACGGCTACAACCGCCGGGCGGAGCTACACCCCACCCCTACAACATGACCACCAAATGGATACAATATGTAGGCGACTTCTGCTACAATAACGATGTCTTCTTCGGCCAGTGGAGCGCTCGCTGGTGCAGTTTCGACCTGGCAAGGACCACTTGCTATTCTTGGAAGCTATCAGTGCCACGCTATTATATCAGAGTCCTCCCTGTCTGACAATAGAGCCGAGGTATCGGGACTTTTCACTCTACCTCTCTATTCTTACTATACCGGTAAAAACTGGAAATGCGGAAACTTTTTCACCCCAATTTTGCCCATTTTCTCTTTTATTGACAGTTTTGGATGTTTAGGCCATACTAGGAGCTACCAGCTACGTTCATGGCGATGGACGTTCTTCTACTTGAGCGTTTTCTCGTAATTGAATATTCTGCTATTTCCACAAATGAGTATTTCTCTCTTCTCGGAGAAACTATGCAGCAGCGTCCAGAAAATCAACGTCTAGAGCAACTACGCTCTCAACGAACTCAATCTGCGCTTCCCGGCGCGACTATTTCTCCTGTTGGGATCGCGCAACAGGAGGCTATCTCTCCTATGCTCCAGCCTGAGACGAAAAAGCGCTTAACGCTTCCCTGGGCTGTGTTTCAGCTTACTGTGCTTGGCCTTCTCCTGGAATTGCTTTATCTGGCTCTCTATCCACTTCTGGCTTTTGTCTCAAATGCTGATGCTGTTTCTCAGCAGAAGCTTGCTGATCTGCTTCCCTGGGGATCATTCCTCTTCTGGCCTTCTACATTTTTGCTGACTTATTTTCCCTGGCTTGATCCTGCCCGGGGAGAAGCAAATCGTACCAATGCCTGGCTGCTCGTCCTGGTGCTTGCGTTTTTGTGCTTATTGCTGGCTGTGAGTGTTGGCGTACGTATGCAACGTGTGCGTCTTTCAACGGGCGGTCGGAGGCTGTTGCTGGGGTGTATTCTGCTCTTTGCCGCGCTTTTTTCCTGTACGATGGTGTTTGCGCCTCTCACGAATACGGTGTTTACTCAGGATCTGCTGCTTTCTGGTCTCTATGGCCGCATGGTTGCACTCTATCATGTGAATCCCTATGTGGTGGCGCCAACCGCTTTTGCGCAGGATTTCTTTCAGCAGGCGCTAAAAACACAGCAGGTGGCGCAGTATGGTCCTGTCTGGCTAGATATCAGTATGCTGGCTACGTTATTTGCACAGAATAGTCTGGCGCAAGAACTGCTCACATTTCGTCTCCTCGGTCTGACCGCTCATCTTCTCAATTGTTTTTTTCTCTGGGCTATTCTGGGTCATGTCAAACCGGAGCGGCGCTTCTCGGGCGTACTTTTGTATGCCTGGAATCCGCTGGTATTGTTGCTGGGGGTAGCGCAACCTCATCAGGAGCTGGTACTGGTACTGCTGCTTTTGCTGGCAGTCTTTTTCTTTGCGCACAATGCCTCGCTGCCGGGTTGGGTCTTTCTACTGCTGGCGGCTCTGTGCAATCTACTCTATCTTTTGCTTGTGCCTCTTTTTTTGATGATACTTGTGAAGCGTACTCGTGTGCTACCAGCGGGCCGTCGTTTTCTCTGGTGGCTCGGTATTCTGCTCGTGACAGGTCTGGTGGTCGTGCTGGCATATCTGCCATATTGGCCCGGCTGGGGAATAGGCGGCATTCTACAGAATTTTTTGCAGGTTTTCTGGTCAGGTACCGCGCAGAATTCCCTGGATGCGGCCCTATTGCACCTGCCTGTGCATCTACCTGTTCCTCTGCTCTGGATCCTGGCTCCTCACCATTGGACGGTGGCTTCTCTGGTGATTATTGGCGGTTTTCTGCTCTTCGGCCTCTGGCTGGCTGACACGCTTGAGGTGGTGCTGTTTTTTGCAAGCTGGCAGTTGTTATTGACGATATTGTTATTGCCCGTTTACTGGCCCTGGTATGTGCTGGTACCCCTGGTGCTGGCTCTGGCCTCTGCCAATGGCAAGATGCGTGCCCTGGTGGGGTTTCTGATACCAGGAGCATTGTTGTGCTATTATTTCTTACAGTGGCAGACGGTGTGGAGCGGGTTGGCTCTGGCCTGCCTTGCCCTGCCGGTTGTGCTCTGGGGCTGGTCGCTCTTCTTCTCTTCGACCTGGCAGATGGTGCGGGCGAAGGAGGATGCAAGGCTACAGGTGAGTGCAGGGCTGCGTCGCTTCTCACGTCCACCCTGGCTCTCGCGTCCTTCTCGACCCGGAAGCTATCGTTGATCGCGCTTGCATACCAGAAGCGTTTATGATATAATGCGTCGCGCATGCGGGGTTTACTCCTGAAAAAGGCTTCTCTGCGCCTTTGATTGAGTCGATGTGAGATTGATGGGCTTCAATCACCACCATACCAGTGTTGCCTCTCTCCCAGATGAGCTTGTTCTCTTACCCGGGTAGATGAAGAATGTGCAATAGGTATTTGTGTTCTGGAAAATAACTTTTACCCCGCTCAAAGAGAAAGAAAGAGACAATGAAGCAGAAACTGAAAACGCACAAGGCGATGGCCAAGCGGATCCGTGTCACCGCTGGCGGTAAGTTTATGCGCCGTAAAGTGGCTATCAACCACCTGCGCCGCAATAAGTCCCCTCAGGCTGTCCGCTCTATGGACAAGGAATTTCAGCTCGCTACGGGCGACACTCGTCGTCTGAAGCGTTTACTTCCTTACGCTTTTTAATCGTGAGATCGATGGAGGACAAATAAACTATGCCAAGAGTGAAACGTGGAGTACCCGCCCACAAGAAACATAAGAAGTTATTACAATTAGCCGAAGGCCATCGTGGTACACGCCGCAATCTTTTCCGTCCCGCTCATGAGTCGGTCATGCGCTCGATGGCGTATATGTATCGCGACCGCCGCAACCGCAAGCGTGATATGCGCAGCCTCTGGATTACCCGCATTAACGCCGCTGCTCGTATGTACGGCGTCAGCTACAGCACGTTGATGCATGCCATTCATACTGCAAATATCGAGGTGGATCGCAAGATCCTGGCCGAGATGGCTGTCAATGATCCGGCGGCCTTTGGTGTACTCGTGAAGCAGGCTCTGGGAGCTATTGCGAAGTAACGAGGCATATTGTTGATTTGCTGGGGAAGGGACGATGATTATGTCGCTCTCTTCCCCAGCTTGTTTTTTTATGGGGAACGTTATGACGGTCATTACCAGCCCATCGAATCCACGCATTACAAAGTTACAGCATTTGCATAGCGCGCGCGGTCGCAAGAAGAGCGGATTTTTTCTGTTAGAGGGACCGCATTTGCTGGAGGCGGTGCTGGCCGCAGACCTGCACCCCTCCGAGGTCTATTATCAACCCGAGCTGTTGCAGCGTACTCCTGAGGGACGCACTCTCCTCAAACGCTTGTTGAGCATGCCTGATCTGGCAGCGGACCATCTGGTCGAGGTAAGCGAACGGGTAATCGAGGCCATCGGTGATGCGCAGTCTTCGCAGGGTGTGGTGAGCGTTTTGCCGCTGGACATCTTTTCGCCCGCACATCTACGAGAACGTCGCCCGCCTGCATTGCGTCCGGCTCTGCTCATTCTCGACGATATCGCTGACCCCGGCAATATGGGCACGATTCTGCGCACGGCTCTGGCCGCCGATGTTGATGCGGTTTTGCTGACGCCGAATTGCGTTGATTATTTTAGCCCCAAAGTGGTGCGCGCCGCAGCTGGAGCGCATATGGCTCTCCCTGTGGAGCTTGCTGTTTCCTGGCCGCAGATCGCAGAACGCGCTCAGGAACATTGTCAGGGGCGCGTCCTCCTGGCTGAGGCTGGGCGTGAGCATCTC
The DNA here is from genome assembly GCA_035493895.1 of Ktedonobacteraceae bacterium. Classification (GTDB taxonomy): domain Bacteria; phylum Chloroflexota; class Ktedonobacteria; order Ktedonobacterales; family Ktedonobacteraceae; genus DATJHM01. The sequence continues at coordinate 34,352 of DATJHM010000192.1, read as the reverse complement.
TATTTCGCGCAGGATCTGACGAAGCCCTTCGCGCTGATTATTGGCAATGAGGCTCATGGCCCCTCACTTGCCGCCCGTCACCTTGCCTCACAGACCATAACGATCCCTTTGTCGAACGGTGTGGAGTCGCTGAATGCGGCGATGGCGGCAGGAATTGTGCTGTACGAAGCTGTACGACAAAAGCAAAGCAGGCAGAAGTAATTTCTGCCTGCTTTGCTTTTGTCGGGATTGTTGTCCTTAATTGCCCCTTTTTGTTATCCTCTCCACGACTGGTTGCCTGGAACTTGCGATGAGTTCCAATCCCAGATGTTCCCATTGCTATTTTGATTCGCAGATGGTCTGTCGTTGGGGCCACGATTGAGCGCATAGCCATTCTCCGGTTGCATGGCCGCGAAGGAGCTACTCGGAATTGGTGCAGGCTGGGCTGTTGCGCTGACGGTACGGAAGACGCCGCTGACGGTGAGTGCATTCTCGGGATCTTCCTGGAGGTTGATGCCGTTGCCGATGTTGATGCCCTGGTTCGGCGCAAAATATCCCTGTGTATTACGCAGCTTGAAGGCTTCTACGGAGGCACGCAACTGTTCGACCAGGCGCGCCAGACGTTCCATGTTCTGGGAGGCATCACGTGTGCTTACGCCTGCCTGTTGGGTCAATTCAGAGACGGTGTTCATCACGTGCACGATCGAGATTGAAGTTTCCTGTTGTTGCGTGGCGACTTGATTAATATTCTCGATCTCACGTCCCTGACGCTCAACGGCGCTAAAGATCGATTCCAGCGCGATTCCAGCTTCACGTGTCAGTTGCGATCCAATGGCGGTCTCACGTTCTGTATCTTGCATTGAGACGGCGACGGAGCCGATATCTTCACGAATGCTACGCACGATGCGGGTGACGCTACTGGCCTGGTCTTTTGCGCGTTCAGCCAGACGCCGAATGTCGGCTGCGACGGCTCCGAAGCCTTTGCCGTTTTCACCGGCCATGGCGGCCTGAATAGCGGCGTCGAGGGCTAACCTGTTCGTCTGGTGGGCGATACTGGACATGGCTTCGACGATTTCATTGATTTCGCGCGAACGCTCACCCAGGTTCTGAACCTTACTGGCTGTTGCATGCACGTTGGAGTTGATACGTCCCATACCCTCGATGGCCTGCTGCACTGACTCACGACCACCCTGGGCGTCTTTACGGGCGATACGAGCTACTTCATAGAGCAACTGTGATCGTTCTGCTACCTGGCGGCTGGAGTTTGCCATGGCTTCAACTTCGATGCCTGCACTTGAGATCTGGCTGATCTGCGCTTCTTCAGCCTCCACCAGCTGTGTCATACGATCCAGAATCGTCGACGTCGAACTTTCAACTTCGTTCGCCACCATTTTTACGCGTACGACCAGGCTACCAAGTTCTTCTACCATGTAGTTGAAGGAGTCGGCCAGCACTCCCAATGCATCGGCGGTCACTTCCGCCTGGACGCTGAGGTCACCTTCACCAACACCACTGACTTCGCTGACCAGCTTTTCTACCTGCCCCTGCAATGCATCACGTTGCGATTGCGTTTCCTGGATCAGGCGCACAATGTTGTCGAGCATGTTATTCATGGAGGTCGCTACCATGTAGATCTCGTCACGCCCTATGATACTGGCTCGCGCCGACGTTTCTCCCTTCGCTATACGCTTTGTCAGCGTCGCCAGCTGTCGCAGAGGACGTGTGATGGTGAGGTTGACGAAGTAACCAATTGCGATAACGACCATGATTGTGCTGAAGAAGGCGATGATTGTCGTGATAATGATTGGTGTGATCTGTGAGGAACCAACGCTCACTGCCCGGTCGTCGGCGTCCTGCGTCGTTGAAATGACGTCGGCCCATGAGGTCAGGAAGGAGATATAACTGCTGGTCGCTTTCTGATTGCTTGCATCCACCTCACTGGCCGGGGCATTTTTTGACATCAGGGTGAGGGTGGTGTCCAGGGATTTTTGAAATTGCGGCCAGAATCCGGTTTGCGGAGTCAGAGCCTGGTTGAGTGCGTTCTTTTGCTCATCAATGACTGTCTGTGCGGCAGGATCATCACTGATAATACTGTTGCGCACGTTCTGCATACTGGGGGCGTCTGCGAGTTGATAGTTCGCAATATAGGTATTTAGCGTTTTGCCCAGATCTGTCTCGTTCTCATTAATCAGACTGAGCAGCGCCGTCTGATCAAGTGGGGCTATTCCTTGCGTCGACTGGTATTCATCCTGGTATAACGTATTTACCTGACTGGAAAGAATACGAATGCTTGTGTCGGCGTCACGGGCTTGCTGTACTGCTTGGGTGATTGTTTTGGTGGAGTCACTTCGTACGTTCAGGCGATCGACGAAGCTTACACCGAGTATGGCGATAACTACGCCGGGGATAACCGCCGCCAACATAAATGCGTAGAAGAGACGGCGAAATATGGGGATGTTTGTAACAAATGTGAACATAATTGTCTCCGTCCCTCCTGTAAAGAGGGTCAATGATCTCAACGTGCACAATGTCCAGGCAAATATGCTGTCTGTGTTAGTAATATTCGATACATTGCACGATCGTACTTGAGTGTACTCTACTTTTGGGCGAAAGGGAATATATGCCGGGGATGGATGGCCTTATTTTCCTAGTATTTATGGTTATTGGCGATTATTGCGGCGAATCACGCTACACTTTTTTGTCTCTGTTTTCTCATCTGAATGCTGCTGTGAAGCGTGTTATACTGTTTGCCAGATAGTCAGATAAGGCCAAAGGAGTCTTTTTATGGAGAGCTATCCTGTCACACGTTGGCCCTTCCAAAAGGTGTTGGTTGCCAATCGCGGTGAAATTTCGCTACGTATTATTCGCGCCTGTCGCGAGCTTGGTCTGAGCAGTGTCGCTGTGTACAGTGATGCAGATCGGCAGGCACTACATGTGCGGCTGGCTGATGAGGCCTATTATCTTGGTCCCGCTCAAGCGTCGCAAAGCTATCTGCATATTCCCGCTCTGTTAGAGGTGGCGCGCCGTTCGGGCGCTCAGGCTGTGCATCCGGGGTATGGATTTTTGTCCGAGAATGCGCGTTTTGTGGAGGCCTGTCAGAAGGCTGGCCTGATCTTTGTGGGACCACCCGTTGAGGCGCAACTCGCGATGGGCGAGAAAACGGCTGCCCGCCGCACGGCTCAGAGTGCGGGCGTTCCTATTGTGCCGGGCGCGATGAGCGATATTGCAGATGAGGCTCAAGCCGCTGAACTGGCCGAACGCCTGGGGTATCCTCTGATGCTGAAAGCGGCTGCCGGTGGAGGTGGCAAGGGTATTCGCTTTGTGCGTACTTCCTCAGAACTTCTCCCGGCTCTACGTACGGCTCGCAGCGAAGCGCAGAGCTCCTTCGGCGATGGACGCGTCTATATAGAGAAGGCGATTACTCCGGCTCGTCATATCGAGGTTCAGTTTATTGCGGATACGCATGGACATGTTGTGCATTTGGGCGAGCGCGAGTGTAGTATCCAACGTCGCCATCAGAAGTTGTTTGAGGAGTCGCCCTCGCCCGCCGTTGATGCTGCCCTGCGCGAACGTTTGACGCAGTCGACGCTGAATCTGATACGTTCAATCGGGTATGTTAATGCGGGCACTGCCGAGTTTTTGTTAGGACCGGACAATAATTTTTATTTTCTTGAGGTGAATGCGCGCATTCAGGTCGAGCATCCGGTGACGGAGTGGTGCACTGGCATCGATCTGGTACAGGAGCAGTTTCGGGTCGCAGCTGGCCTTCCTCTGTCGTTTACGCAGGAGCAGGTGGCTTTACGTGGTTCGGCGATTGAGTGCCGCATTTCGGCTGAGGACCCGGAAAATCATTTTCTTCCGGCTACCGGGATCGTCCAGGCTCTCCAGGAGCCATCAGGCCCGGGTGTACGTGTCGATAGCTCGCTCTATCCCGGCTTGCAGGTCCCTCTGTATTACGACCCTCTGCTTGCCAAGTTGATTGTGTGGGGAAGTGATCGCTCTCACGCTCTCGGACGCTTACGCCGTGCGCTGGCTGAATATCAGGTGGTCGGTGTGCGTACGACGTTGCCTTTTGCACGCTGGCTGGTGGAGCATCCGCGCTTTGTGGCCGGAGAGATGTCGACGGACTTTATTGCGGAGGAGTGGCCACCTGCTAAATCGCTTCCAGAAACACAGGTGGCTGAGCAGGATACCGCGCTCCCCCCCGCTCCAGCCGAGCTTGCTGCCATCGCGGCGACGCTACTTTTTCACGAGCGGCAGCAAGCTGAACGTTTGCGTCGCCAACCTCTTGCTGCCGGTGAGGAGGAGCCGAGCCGCTGGCGCGCCTCCGGACGACAGGCGCTGGCGCGCCGCCTGTGAGCTATTTCTCTTCCTCTGGTGGAGGCAGGATAAACGCTGGGGGGGTCTTTCCCTGACGTTTTGCCGCCTCCTCCTTCAGGCGCGTAACGGCTGTATAAGGAACCTCTCGGCCTCCCAGCGGGGTTGGATGAATGTCAGGTCCATGAAAGTCGGTCCCGCCTGTCGCGATCAATTGATACTGATCGGCCAGGGCCTGCAAGGTCTGTTCCTCCTCTGGCGTATAAGGACCATAGTAGGTTTCCAGTCCGACCAGTCCTGCCTGACAGAGCTCAGGTAGCCAGTGTTGCAGTTCAGCGAGCCCCGGCACGGTGATGGGGTGGGCGATGACGGGCAAACCGTTGGCGCTCACGATGAGCTGGACGGCATGGAGCGGCGAGAGCTTATAGCGTGGCACATAGGCCGGACAGCCTTTGCCAATGTATTTGTCGAAGGCTTCAGCGATACTCTGAACGTAGCCCCCTTCCAGCAGTGCTCGCGCGACGTGGGGCCGTCCCACCGCTCCCTGTGCGATCTCTCTCACTCGCTCCCAGCTGATGTGGATGCCTTCTTCATTGAGAATCTCGACCATGCGTTGCCCTCGTCGTTCGCGAGCATTGCGCAGGATTTGCAAGATATTCTGAAAAGCGGGCTGCGTATAATCTACGAAATAGCCGAGGACGTGTACTTCACCGCCATTGACATCGGTGTTGATTTCGATGCCCGGAATAAAGTCGATATCCAGCGCTTTTGCGGCCTGCGCAGCCTCTAAGATACCACCGGTCGTGTCATGATCGGTCAGCGCCAGGACACGTAGTCCCGCCTGACTGGCAAGCTGAAGGAGCTTGTCTGGCGCATAAATGCCATCGGAGGCGGTCGAATGCGTATGAAGATCCACGAAATGCGTCATAATGTTTGCCTATCTTGTCTCATTGTTCTCTAGAAATGGCTGCGTTATTTTTGCCGTATGACAAAAACTGGCAGTGATCTCAAGGCGAGGTCACCACCAGTATATTTTATGGATGCAAATAACGTTAGCGAGCATAGTCAACGGCCCGTGTCTCACGCACAACACAGACTTTGATCTGCCCGGGATAATCCATGCTCTCCTGTATTTTCTCTGCAATATCGCTCGCCAGTTGTGATGCGGCAAATTCGTCAACCTCTTCGGGTTTGACGATGATACGCACTTCACGCCCGGCTTGAATGGCGAAGGATTTTTCGACGCCGGTAAAAGAATTGGCGATATGTTCGAGCGCTTCCAGGCGTTTGATATAAAGATCAATGGTTTCGCGGCGCGCTCCGGGACGGGCTGCGGAAATAGCGTCTGCGGCCTGAACGATCGCTGCCTCTAACGTTTGTGGCTCAGTCTCGAGGGCGTGATGGGCTACAATCGCGTGGACGATCCTTGGCGATTTGCCGAAACGACGCGCAACTTCACCACTGATAATGGCGTGCGGTCCTTCAACCTCCTGGTCTATCGCCTTGCCCATATCATGCAGGAGCGCAGCGGTCTTACAGACGTTGACATCGGCCCCCAATTCGTGGGCCATGGTGGCCGCGAGTATAGAGACTTCAACAGAGTGTGATAGGACGTTCTGTCCGTAGCTGGTGCGGAAATGGAGCCGCCCCAGAATTCTGAGGAGTTCCGGCTGAAGGCCGTGTACGTTGGCCTCCATGGCGGCATTTTCGCCTGCCTCACGTACGATCGTATCGACCTCCTGTCGCGCTTTGGCTACGACGTCCTCAATACGTGCTGGATGGATACGCCCATCCAGAATGAGCTTGGTTAAGGCCACACGGGCAACTTCGCGTCTCACCGGGTCAAAGCCAGAGAGAATGACGGCCTCCGGGGTGTCGTCAATAATTAAATCAACGCCGGTTGCTGCCTCCAGGGCCCGAATATTGCGCCCTTCACGCCCGATGATACGGCCTTTCATCTCGTCGTTCGGAAGTGGTACGACTGAGACTACCGCTTCAGAGACCTGGTCCGAGGCACAACGCTGGATTGCCAGGGTGATGATTTCGCGCGCACGGCTATCTGCCTCTTCTCTCGCCTGCTCCTCGATGGCTCGGATGCGCAAGGCCGCCTCGGCGCGCACACGACTCTCTACTTGCTGCAAAAGATGCTCTTTGGCCTGCTCTTCGTTCATGCGTGCAATTTCTTCGAGCTTGTTTGTTTGCGCACGCCGTATCTGTTCAGCCTCTTCACGCACCTGCTCAATGGCACGCTCTTTGTTGCTTAACTTCCGCTCTCGCTGTTCGAGCAGGTCTATCTTACGCTCCAGGTTCTCCTCTTTTTGTTGTAAACGGTGCTCCTGGCGCTGTATTTCCGTACGACGTTCCTGATTCTCTCGCTCTATGGTGCCACGGAATCTGGCATTTTCTTCGCTGGCCTCTCGTAGAGCTTCTCTTTGCTCTGTCTGGACAGCAAGCAAACGCTGCTCACTGGCCTCTTTCTGCATACGTAAACTTTCTTCGAATTTTTCTTTATTCTGAGACCTACCATAAAGATATCCTGCCCCTAGCGCAGTTCCTGCGCCTAAGAGTACCAGGATTCCTATGAGGAGAATAATAATGGGTGAGTTTAACATGTCATGTCGGCCTCTACTTCCTAATTGTCAAGGCAAACAGGCCTCTCAAGGCTTAAAATAAGATCATAAGTACTCTCTATGTTTCCAATCAATGGCCTATGGGCAAAAATGTACTATGTGCCAAGCATACTATATAAAAGTGTTAACAATACGTCAAGGATGAAAAAGGGGTTCTAGCCTTGAGAAGGCGCAAATAGAGCAGGTGACTCTTCTTTTTGCTCCGTTTTTCTACTTAAAAATAGCTACACTGTCCAGTGTTTTGTCATAAACTGTATTACGAGGAAGGCAAGCAGTGGCAGTGCTATCAGGAGATAACTCTGATGAAACCAGTTACGCCGCCCAAGGCGCGCCATGACAATAAAACCGGCGAAGATCTCCAGCACAAAACGCTGCGTCGATGCCATTGCGTCCAGGTGCGCTCCTGTCAAACCTGGAAATAATACTGCGTAGATCAACGCCAGGACGCCAAAGAGCACAAATCCCCATTGATGCCTGGCGAATCGCTCGGGACCTGTAACGCATAGGATCAGTAAGACGAGAAATAAAAGAAACGCTCCGAGATCCAGGAGGATATGCGCGCTGGAAAAGTTGAATGGCTGATGCGTCAGTAAGCTTTTAAATACTTCGAGGGGCGCAACCCAGGGAAAGTTTAATCCTGCTCGCCAGTGCACCTGCGCGTGCGTGAATGCCAGGTAATCGTTGAAGCGTATTTTTAGTCCAAGTGCGTAAATCACCAGACCCAGGGGGATAAATATGATCGCTATCAGACCATTTGCCTCGTAGAGCAGCCGGGGAAGCGCTTTTTCTCGCCAACTCTGGTATAACTGTGGCAGCTTTTGCAGGGCAAACTCGTAGACGAATATCAACATCAGAAATATGCTGATCGAACGTGTCATCATTGCCAGCCCTCCGAAGAGGCCCGCAAACCACCAGCGACCACGTCGCATCGCATAAATGCTGAAGAGCAGAAAGAACATGAACAGCGATTCGTTATACGCTGCAAAGAAGAAGATCGCTGTTGGGAAAATGGAAAGGTATAAGACCGCTCGACTCGCTGTTTCGCTGTCAAACTCGCTCTCTACCAGACGATAGAAGATGATCGATGTTCCGAGGAACGCGATGTTCGAGATGAGCATGCCGGAGAGGAGAATATCCATGTGCGATACGGTGTGCAATGCGCGCGTGACGGCCGGGAAAAGTGGGAAGAATGCTGAATAATCAGTGGAGAGATAGCCGTTACTTGCGATCGCGATGTAGCGGATTGCATCCCATTGGTACCAGGTATAGAGTATTTCATGAAATGTGCGGCTTCCTCCAAAGTAGTTTGGTACGAAGAAAAGTACCCCTGCGAAGTAGGTGAGAAGGAGGAAGATCAGTCGCGTTATCAGAAATATCGGCAGTATGGCTCGGGTTGCTCTCCACCAGGGGAGGAGCAATGTTTTCCAGCTCTGCTCACCCTCCAGGTCTACTGGTATGGGGGTGTCTGGAAGTGTTCCGGCCATTACTTTGACTGGTTCTCGAGTTTGCATGTGGGAAGATGCTCCTGATAGAGTATGCTAATATATGATTATATCTTTTGGTGACGACATTCTTAAAAATGTCTACTAGGGAGTATAACGTATCAGTCCTTCTACTGTCATCATTCCATTACCCAGGATATCAGAATTGAGTTTCAAGGAGTTACACAATGAGCTCTTCTCAATCACTACGACCTACTCATGTGGTGACCTGTTTTTTGTTGCGTACAGATCTTTCTTCTCCCCACATTTTGCTTGTGCGACGGAGCGCACGCGTGGGGAGCTATCAGGCGCATTGGGCGGGAATCAGCGGATTTGTGGAGCCGAATGTAACACCCGAAGAGCAGGCCTATACTGAAATTCTGGAAGAGACCGGTCTGGGACGTGATCTGGTGCATTTGCTGAAGCGAGGGGCAGTGGTCGAGCACCGTGATGCCGCGATTGGACGGCATTTCTACGTGCACCCTTTTCTCTTTGAGGTCTCTGCCCCTGAACTGGTCAAGACGGACTGGGAGGCAACTGAGATGCGTTGGATTGAGCCCGCGCAATTGTCCGAATTTACTACCGTTCCCAAATTGCGCGAAGCATATCTCTCCGCGCTGAATGGAACCAACTGACCCTATTTCCCTTTAAATTCTGCCTTACGCTTCTCAATAAAAGCTCTCATTCCTTCGCGCATGTCTTCGCTGGCGAAAAGTAAGAAGAAGTTTTTGCGTTCGGCGTTTAATCCCTCTTCTAGCGAGGTTTCGAAGGCGGTGAGCACTGCCTCTTTTGCCAATCGTGCTGCGAGGGGAGCCTGCGCGGCCACGGTTTTCGCGAGCTTGAGCGCTTCGCTCAGGTGTTCCCCTTGCGGCACGATGCGGTTGACGAGTCCCAATGTGGCAAGCTCTTGTGCGCTTATTTGTGCCCCGGTCAGGACTATCTCCATGGTGCGGTATTTCCCCAGCACACGCGCCAGACGCTGGGTTCCACCTGCTCCCGGCATAACTCCTATCAGGATTTCGGGCTGCCCGAAGCGGGCATTTTCTGCGGCCACGATCATATCACAGTGCAATGCCAGCTCACAGCCTCCTCCCAGGGCATAACCATTTACGGCTGCTATCAGCGGCGTGTGCAGGTGACGTATTCGCTCCCAGGCCGCAAATCCGCCCGTGAACATCTCTATCGGCGTCTTATCGGCCATCTCTTTGATATCTGCCCCGGCGGCAAAGGCTCGCTCACCTGCTCCGGTAATGATGATACAGCGGATCGCGTCGTCGCGGTCAAACTCCTCCAGCGCATCAGCCAGCTCGTTTACCAGCTGTGTATTTAAAGCATTGAGTTCTTTAGGACGGTTGAGGGTCACAATGCCAACGCTTTCATCGCGCGCGACGAGGATATACTGGTAGTCTGTCATAACGCTCTTTCTCCATGGTGCTGTTTGCACAGTATCGCTACGAAATAACTGCCTGTTCTAGTATATCACTCTGAAACATGCTGGCACTGACGATGTGCTCAGAAAAACAGCTGCGATTTTTTCGTCTTTATGGCTGTCCTCTTAGCCTATTATTCGTGCGATCACACCTACGGCGAGTATTACGAGAAAACCGCCCAGAAAGCTTCCATCCACTTTCCCTTGTACCAGACCGCTTATGAGCGCCGCTATTGCGAGAACGGTGATGATTATGCCTGGAATGCCAAAACGTCGCCTTGTACCGAAAAAATACCAGAATTGAGGGACTAAAAGAACATGTCGCTCAGCATAAGGTTTATTTCTTGCGAAATGGGGCTCGTCATACGTGTACAATCGCAAGGTAAGATGATAAAATAACATTATTATCATCTTCATGTATTTCTTATCAATTGCATCTGTATAAGACAAAGATAAAATAAGGTATTTTTCCATTGTCTGTCATAAGATATGTTCGTGTAGTGCTGGGAGCCACCCGGGCTCTGGAGAGGGACTACTCGTGAGGAAGCCTGATGATGCTTCCCCGAATGCGCTCTTGCGCCGCGCACGGGAAAGTCAGGGCTGGACGCAAGAAGAACTTGCGGAGAAGCTTGGGACGACAAGTGTAACGATCAGTCGCTGGGAGAGTGGCGTAACTATTCCTGGCCGCTATTTTCAGAAGAAGCTTAGTAATCTGTATGGTATGACTATCGCGGAACTTGGTTTGATTCCGGGTGAACGTCGTCAGAAGGGACAAATACTTTCTACTCCTTTTCCTATGGGGACAGAGCAAGAAGGCTCTCGTCAGCATGAGCAAGCTCTATTTTTCTTTAATGAGCCTCTTTTATTTGCACAGGAATGCTTTGCACGCAAGCGCGAACGGGAGACGTTGCTCAATCGCACCCATCGGCTGGCCTCGACGTCGATTGTCGGCCCACGCCGCGTCGGCAAAACCTGGCTGGTTGATTATCTTCGCCTGACGGCTGCTCATGAGTTCGGCTCACGCTTCCATATTGGCTACCTTGACGCGACGATGCCTAGCTGCCAGACTGAGGTGGGCTTCGCAACGGAGGCGCTGGAGGTGCTTGGCCTTCCCACCGACAATGTGACTGGCCTTTTGAGCCTGGAACGAGGACTCAAGACGCTCAGGTCGAGCCGGAAATCTCCTGTATTGTGTATCGATGAATTCGAAGGCATGCGGAATCGTCAGGATTTTACGCTGGACTTTTTTCGCGGCTTGCGTGCTATGGCTCATGCCTTTGGTCTGGTTTTAATTGTGCTGAGCCGACAGCCGATTAGTGCGGTCATTGGCAAAGATATGGAAACGAGCGGCTTTTTCAATATCTTTGAGCAGATTATTTTAGAGCCGTTTCAACGCTCTGAGGCCGAAACGTTTATTCTGGCAAAGAGCCGCCTGGCTGGTTTTGGGACACAGGAGGTCGAGGCTTTCTGGCACTATGCTGAGCAAGATGGGCGCTGGCCCCCTCTTCGCTTGCAACTGGTTGGCAAACTTCTTTTGGAAGAGCGCCTACCCGCCAGGGAGACTGCACATTTCTGGCAGCATTTTGAACAGCGTCTCGAGTCGATTTATCGTGAGGTTGTCTACTAATGCTAAGCTCGTACGATACTTTCTGGCGCTTCTGGTTTATTGATCCGCTCATTATTTTGCTCCGCTGCTTTTTTCAGCCTGCGGGCTTCCAGCGGGAGGTGGAGCGCGAATCTATCGGCGGACGCCTGCGTCTGGCGCTACGTCTGGCGTTCCCTTTGTTTTGTTGTACGTATCCCATGGCTATGGTGCTACGCATTCTGGTCTATTTCTGGTTCCCAGATTCCTATCAATATACTATTCATACTCCCTTGAGCTTGCAGCCAGGCATCCTGTTTTTTGCCTTTGATTGCCTCTGGGCTACTGCGCTCAGTTGCCTGGCGGGCGGCCTCGTTGGTAGTCTCTTCAGCATTGTCTACGGTGTTGCCCTGGCTCTGGCTCTCGCTCTATCTACTGGTATTATTGTCAATAATGGGGATGATACGCTGGTTGGGATTGTGTTCGGTCTCTCTTTCGGCTGCTTCCTTGGTCTGACCTTTAATAGTATCTCGGCGGTGAAGCGTAGCGGTCTGGCAAGGGCGACGCTGGGGACTGCCATTGGCATTTTCTCTGGTATGTGTGCCGGGATATTTACTGGCACTCTGGGCGGGTACTGGTCTGGCTTGCTCGTTGGCTTTCTGGGGGGAAGTGCATTGCAGCAAACTGAGTCGATTGGCGGGAGTGTTGCGGGCGTTATTGTCGGTGGTATTGTCGGGAGTGTGCTGGTGCGCGTCGTTGGCTCTATTATTCGTACTACTGCAAATAGCCATACTGAGGTGATCGAGGCCGCTACACGTATCGGGGCTGCCGTAGCTGCTGCCTTTGGGGTGGCGGTCGGCACGCCTGTCGGGGATGTTGGTCTCCATCAGGGCAATATACAGGCTGCAATCTCGGCTGGCTGGCTGGATGTACTGGTTGTAGGGACGACTTTTCTACTCAGCTTTTTCCCGGCATATTATCGCCTGTTTCTTTATCCGCCCAATGCTCTCTCAATGGTGAAGGTCTATCTATCCAGCCTGAGAAATCCTCAGCGCGTGTTTTATGATCTGCATCATTGCGCCCTGTGCTGTGACGAATGCGTCTTTTTGCCCCTGCCCTATGTGCGGCAGATGCTTTTGCTTGCTGCCGATCAGGATATTGAGCGGACGCTGGAGGAGATAGATTTTCTCTTGCAGGAGCGCCCTCAGCAACGTGTGGCGGTGCTGGCAGCTGCGCTTGAGATCGCTTTGAACGATCTCTATTTGTGCGAGAGCCTGCGCGATATCAGCCACGCTCATCAACGTCTCCAGGTGACGTTGCCGCAAGAGGTTCGCCTGTTCGACCAGCAGATCGCTCGCCTCTTTCGCCATCTGGAGGATGCCAGCCGTGATGCTGCCAGCTATTATTCACGCTCGAATCGTCAGGCCCGCTACGATGCGCTTGCGAGTATGCTCGCGAATCTGCAACGGGTCTATCCACACACGGTATTTCATGAGCCTCCCTTGAATCGACGTCTGGAAGAATTGGTACTGCGCTGGCGTGTGGTGGCAAAGCATGAACAGGAGAATGTCAGCCGGGATAATGACGACTATGGCTATATCTCCAATCCCTATGTCCCCGGTCTGGTGCTTGAATTGCGTGATCCTCTGTTTGTCGGACGTCAGGATCTGGCCCAACAATTGGGCGAGGCGCTCTTACGGAACCGTCGACCGACGTTTTTCTTGTCCGGCGAACGCAGGATGGGCAAGAGCAGTGTTCTCAAGCAGTTGCCCGATCTGCTGGGCTCGCAGTATCTCCCCATTTTTTACGATCTCCAGACGACGGGCATTGCTTCTTCTACCGCTGCTCTGCTGGCGGCGCTCGCGGAAAAAATATACGATCTGCTCACTGTGCGCGGACTGCTGCTCAAAAAACTGGAGTACGACCAGCTCCGCGAGGATCAGCGGCAGAATGAGGCGGTGGTCTATCATCGCTTTGGCCGCTGGCTAAAGGACGTAGAGCAGTTGCTTGAACGGGAGAATCGTATTCTCCTGCTGGCCTTTGATGAATTTGAGAAGCTTGAAGAGGCCGGGGTCAAGGGGCATATTGATCTGACGCTTTTGCTGGATTGGTTGCGCAGTACTATTCAGAATCGCCCTCGTATTGCGCTGCTTTTCAGCGGCGTGAAGTCTGTCGGTGAGATGGGTACCAACTGGTCCGGCTATTTTGTCAATGTGGAGACGCTCAAGGTCAGCTTTCTCCATCCGGCTGAAGCCGAGCGTTTGATCAGGCAACCGGTCGCCAATTTTCCAGGTGATCATATCTTCAGTGACGAGGTTGTTGATGCTATCATTCAGGCTACTGGCTGCCATCCCTTTTTGATCCAGGCCCTTTGCTCGATTATTATCACCAATTTAAATGCTTCTGTTCGTGAGCAGGCTACGGTGGAGGATGTCGCTGAAGCGATCGAGGAGGTGTTCCGCAAATGGGAGGACAATTATTTCCATGATCTCTGGGAACGCACCGATGAGGAGCAACGTCTTTGCTTGCGTTGCCTTTTAAACCTGGAAGGTGCCATCTGCCCTGACATCCAGGCTCACTCTGGCCTTGCTGAGATGGCCGTCCGTCGCGCGTTACAACGCCTGCAAAAGCGTGACCTGGTGATCCGCGTGCAAGATCGCTATTGCCTTGCCGCCCCCATTTTCAATCTCTGGGTACAGCGAAGCATTTAACAACCACAGAGGTAGGGATCGTGCTTGATGCCAATGTCACGGAAATAAGGAGAATCTCCGTGACATTGATGCTTGATGCCGATCCACGTCCCCCCGACTCACCTCCCCGATCCGTCCGCCCCGACCTCCTGCACCTCATTCTTGCGCGGTAGCCCATAAAAAGCGGGCTCCAACCTGGAAGAATGGATCTTCCCACTGAGACTAAAAAACTCGCAAAAACTCATAATCAGGGGGTTCCATTTCTCTGAATCGATATAGTTCTCTGTTCCGGGCACGAGCAGTTGTTCGTCGATGTGGACCCGTATTATGCTCATTTCGATCGCCCTGATCGTGCCATTTTGCTCATCAAATGGATGAACCTGGGCAACGGTCGCTTCCAGCTGAATCGGACACTCGGCGACAAGCGGCGCGTTTACGAGATCGGCGACAAGCGGGGTCAGCCCTGCAAGGCCGAATTTATCCGGTTCGTAGCGATATCCTATTTTTTCTTTCGTTTCAGGGACAGGCTGACGTCCGGTCGTCAATGCCAACCGATCAACCGCGCCCACGAACTCTGCTGAAGGGAGATTAAGCACACCCTGACGCTCGCGCAGGAGATTCTCTACGGTTTTCGATCTACTACTCATTCCCAGCATACACGCCTGGTTCAGCCACCACGCCGAGGACATGGGGGCGAGGTTGGCTGAACCATCTTCGTTCCGGGTACTTATGAGAACAACCGGGGTCCCAAAATAGAGAATTTTCGGTTCAATTACTTTATGCACACAAGTGCTCCTTTATTTGTTTGAGGGCAAGGCGGCTGCAATTATGCCGCAGGATTATGTTATGCTTCTGAAACATGCAGAACGTTTCCTTGCAAGCTGAGTATACTGCAAAAGAAGATGCAAAACTATCCGATTCTTGCGTTCAAACTTGGAGCGGGGCAAACTACTTTTTATACTACGCCGGTACACTATTTTCCAGCAACGTATGCCTCGTGTTTAATGGGGCCCCTGTACCCTTTCGACGCAGCATGACCATCTCGGCGGCGATACTCAGGGCAATCTCATCGGGCGTCTCTGCGCCAAGATCCAGACCAATGGGAGCATGGATCTGCTCCAGACGTTCACGTGTGACTCCATCTTTGAGCATCTCTTTAAAGATGTTTTTGACTTTGCTCGGACTACCAATCATGCCGATATACTTTGCTCGCGTGGCGAGCGCCGCCCGCAACGCATCTTTATCCAGGTTATGACCACGCGTGACAATGACGATCCAACTCTCTTCGTCTGGCTCAAGATTGCGAATGGTCTCGGGGATATCACCGAAGATCAGTTGCACGTTTTCGCCAAATACCTGGGGATTGGCCAGATCACGGCGATCATCCACGACGTCAATACGAAAATCAAGCGGTTGCGCCAGCCGCGCCAGGGCCTGTGCCACATAGCCAGCCCCTGCAATTATCAAACGTGGTTCCGGGCGCAAGATCTCAAAAAACACTTCCAGTGTCGCGCCACAACTGCCTACAGCTTCTCCCTGGTCCGCATCCATATGAATGTGGGTCATATAGTTGTGCCCCTCGTGTAACGCGTTCTGCGCCTCGCTGGCAATTTTTCCATCGGTCGTTGGTCCCGCTACATTGCCGTACTGGGACCCATTGGCGCGCACTAAAAGCTTGCTGCCAACTTCACAGGGGGCCGCTCCACTCGTTTTGACCACCGTCGCTACCACTACCTGTTCACCACGCTGTAAGGACGCCTGAATCTCTTGATACATAGTTGTGACATTCATCGGTCTTTCCCTCGCTTGGTCTGCTTCCATTTCTTACTCATTCATTGAGTAGTTTCTTAATAAAATATATTGTACAACGCCAATGGGTAATATTGGTAAATTTCTATGTTAATTTGCCGCCAACTCTGAAGCTCCCTGAAGCAAGAAGCATACGAGCAGGCAAAAAATTACCATGTTTTGACCTGACAGAAAGAATAAGGGTATGCCTGGAACTTGACGAAATGTTTTGTAGATTCTATACTGGTAGAACAAAATTTCTATTCCAACAACCACACGGGAATGTTTGAGGCGTCCGGTACTATCCAGACATTGACATCTTTCAGGCAATTCCCGCAAACATGACAAGTCTGTAAACGACAGAACAGGAGCACTAGTTGATGAACGATTTTAATCCCAGTGAGCATCTGATCAGTATTCGAAACAGGCAAGGTTCATCGGAATACCTCCCTGTGCAATGGCGGCTTGTCTGGTTCAGAAATGAATGCCCCGAAGGCTCTATTGAGACTGAGATTATCCACCTTGACCTTGAGAAAGAGACTGAGGAAGAGGTGTTTGCGTGGAATGCGGAGAAACGCCGCAATGAGAGCGTCACAAAGACTGCTCGTGGGATCGCGATTTTCAGGGCGACGGTGAAGGATGGCAGAGGCGGAATTGCGACGGGAACAGGCTCTGAGCGTGCGGCCTCGTTCGGCGATTTTATCGAAAAGGCGGAAACGAAAGCCATCGGCAGGGCGCTTGCTGGCCTGGGCTATGGTACGCAGTTTGCGCCTGAACTGAACGAAGAGCATCGTATCGTTGATGCCCCGGTCGATTTCCAGCCCGGCCCGGGAAGCAAAGATGAGGACATGAGCAATGGTCGTATGCCTGTTGCGGCTCAGAATGGCTATGCACGCTCAGCCTCTCATGCTCAATATCAGAATGGCCAGAACTCTCAGCCTCCTGCTGCTCCTGTCGATGAGGCCAATGCGCCGATTACCGAGCGCCAGTTGAGCAGCATCCATAAGTTGTGCGAGGCCCTCGGCAAGACTGAGCCAGAGAAGGTGGCTTCATTCAGCTATCTCAATGCCCGGAAACTGATTCAGCAGCTTACGGCTGAATATCGCCAGCATAATCGAGCCTCTTAGCGCTCTTTCGTAGCTATCATTGCCCTCCCAGGCATACTTTGTACGTATCTTGACTTTGATCGACGGATGTTGAATGTGGAGCGTGAGAAAGAGGATGGAATGATCTCGCGAGAGCTTCAGTACGCTGAACAGCGTATGCAACAAAAATGGCACGATTTCGTGATGGCGGAGCAACGGGGGGCAGCGGCACCAGTTCTTGAACGGATGTATAGCGCGTATATGCTCGCTGTAGAGGAGTTCAATCGTTGCTCCTCGGCGCAGGAGCGTGAGCAGCAACCTCAGGCGAAGCCCGCGAAAAAGCCGGTTTCACCGCAAAACCGATCTGGCAAGAAGAGGGCCTCTTAGCTGGCTTGCAGGTTGCAGGATGGTGTATTGTATCTTGAACGCAAAATCGTATATTATTAAAGTACCCACAAGAAGTTCCTCAACCATGGTGGCTCTTGTGGGTATCTTTGCCGTTATAGACGGTCCTGTGACATTACAGGCCGCGAACAAACTCTCCTATCGCCTCCGCGACAGCTCCAGGTGCGTCAAAGAGAACCAGATGGGCTGCATTGGGGACTACGACCAGCTGTGATGTGCTGATCTCTCGGTTCAGGCGCTGCCCGTATTTCAAAGGCACGACCGTATCTTTCTCTCCCCAGATAATGAGGGTTGGCTTTTTGACCACCTGTATATCGGTCGAGACTGCGTTAATATAGTTCGGAATAAGCAGGCGGATATGCTGGAAGAGCATTTCCTTCCCTTCTTCCGTGTTCCATGGCGTGAGATAATTCTCGATGCTATTCTTGAACTTGTCCGGCTGAGCCGTCGCCAGCGGAAGAGTTGCGCGCAGATCGCGCAGCATGTCTTCCAATGCTGTCTGCTGCGGTGCGTCGAAGTCCTGGCGCTTTTCCATTTCAGGCAATGGCCAGTTGGGCGCAAAGGCGTATTGATAGCAAAGGGTGTCGATTAGCACAATGGCCTGCGTCTGGTCGCGGTAAAGACGGGTCGCCAGGATCTGCGCCACTGCCCCTCCAAGACCATGCCCGACCAGAATGACATTGCTCAGGTTGAGCTGCTGTAGAAGATAGCTGAGGGCATCGGCCTGTCCCCATACCGAGGTATCGGCGGGCCAGGGATGATCAGAGAGCCCGTAGCCAAGCATATCAAATGCGTACACCGCTCGTCCAATACCGCTCAGTTGTGGCAGAACCTGTTCCCAGGCAAATGCACCCGCGGGAAAGTCATGGAGTAAAATAATTGCGCCATCGGTCCCATGCTCTTCGCCCTGGATGAGATAGCTCAGTGTATAGTGAATGGTGCGTCCTGTGCGCCGTTCGCTTGTCTGTTTTACGATGGTATCTGGCATAAATCCTCTCTTTGCTGACAAATGATTCCTGTGAAGGCTGCTGACTGCATACGAGAAGAGGTAATGCAACCCTCACAGCAATACTATAGCGCGTTTTATGCCTTGGCGTACAGGGATGGTACGTTGTAGAAGGCGCTGAAGCCTGCATAGCGCGCGGTTTCGCTTCCCAACTCGTCCTCGATCACCAGCAGGCGATTATACTTTGCGACGCGCTCACTGCGGGCTGGTGCGCCCGTTTTGATCTGCCCGGCATTGGTCGCTACGACCAGATCGGCGATGGTTGTATCCTCGGTCTCACCGGAGCGGTGCGAGACGACGGCGGTATACGCTGCTTGCTTTGCCATGGCGATGGCGTCCAGGGTCTCGGTCAGTGTGCCGATCTGATTCAATTTGATCAGTATGGAGTTGGCCGAGTGCTCTGCAATGCCGCGCTTGAGGCGCTCGGTGTTGGTGACAAACAGGTCATCGCCAACGAGCTGTAGACGATTGCCCAGACGCTGCCGGAGCAATGCCCAGCCTTCCCAATCGTCTTCCGCCAGGCCGTCCTCGATGCTGATCAGTGGATATTCACCCAACCACTTTTCGTAGAGGTCGACCATTTCGCTGGATGTCAGTGTACGCCCCTCACGAGCCAGCTCATACTTTCCGTTGTTGTAGAACTCTGTCGAGGCAGGGTCCATACCCAGGAAGATATCAACGCCGGGTTTGTAGCCCGCGGCCTGGATGGCGTCTACGATCAATTCCAGCGCTTCACGATTGGAACTGAGGGAGGGCGCGAAACCACCTTCGTCTCCCACGTTCGTGTTGAACTTTCGCCCATGCAGCACTTTTTTCAGGCCCTGATAGACCTCTGATCCCATACGCAGCGCTTCGCGGAACGATGAGGCTCCGACTGGCAAGATCATATATTCCTGCATATCGGTCGAGTTGTCGGCATGTTTGCCGCCGTTGAGAATGTTCATCATCGGAACGGGCAGTGTGCGCGCAGAAACTCCACCCAGGTAGCGGTAGAGCGGCAGGCTGTACGCGTTCGCTGCTGCTCTGGCAATTGCCAGCGAGACGCCTAGTATGGCGTTCGCACCAAGCTTGCCTTTATTGGATGTGCCGTCGAGGGCGATCATGACTTCGTCCAGCATTGTCTGATCTGTGGCATCCAGCCCAACCAGCGCATTGCTAATGGTATCCTGGACGTTGGCTACGGCGGTCAGAACGCCTTTCCCTCCGTAGCGGCTCTTGTCTCCGTCGCGGAGCTCTACCGCCTCGTGCGCGCCAGTAGAAGCACCCGACGGAACTCCGGCTGTGCCTCGCGCCCCGCCCATCAGCAGTACTTCCACCTGCACGGTAGGATTGCCACGAGAATCAAGAATCTCGTGGGCTGTGACCTCTTCAATGGTCGTCAGATCTTGTATGTTATTTGACATGAAATATCCTCCGCCTACAAATAAGTTTGCGCCGGGGTACATAAGCATCCATGCGACTGGATGTACTATTCTCAATCATCCTTGCGCGGCTATTGTACATCGCAGGGGAGGCATTGGCAAGTTGTTAGATATGTGCAGTTGGTCCAATAGTTTCTCTGCGAAATTGTCGTATTTACTTATTTGTTGGTGTCGGCGTCGACGAAGATCTGCGTCGGGCGGCGAATCAGGCCGTTACGCGGCAGACCACTGCCTGCGCCATTTCCGTTGCGAAGTAGTCCACTGTTGGCTTTGCTGGTGTTGCGTCCCACATTCGACATCGCAGGAGGCGCACTGAAGCTCTCCGGATTCTGCTCGGCCGCCTGCTGCAACATCTCCATGCCTCTCCGTAGCGTCATCATATCACGCATAAAGCAGGCCACCGCTGATGCCGCAGAGCCTTTATCTTTCGAGCTATCGTAACGGCGCGAAGTCGCTTCACCGGCAACCTGCGCTGCTTGCGCCATGGGATCGGAGGTCTTGGCGGCGTAGGCGTCCTGGAAAATATCGTCCCAACTCCCCCAACGCCCTCTCAGGGGCTTCCAACCAAGCTGACTATCGCTCACGGTACGCCATTTCTCTTCTGTGAACTGTACCCAATCATCCATCAGACGAATGTAGGCTGCCATCTGCTGACGCAGGCGCTCTTCCTCTTCTGAGGGACGCTGTGGAAAGGACTGCGGTAGGCCATCGGTACTCTGCGGGCTGACAAAACTACTATTGTTAAATTGCATGGTAGATTGGTCCGCAAAGTTATTCATGCTTTCGTTATTCACGCCCGGGAAGAAGCCGGCCGGGCTAAAACTGGCGAGATCCCCTGACCTCTGACCAGACGGCAATCCCAGAATAGGCACTTCGGTTCCTGCCGGCAACTCTCCGATCACATGCATGCCACTTGCGCCTAGCATGGGGTTCATGATCGTGCCATCGGCAAGCATAATACCCTCGGGGAACGCTGGTAGACCTCCTCCAATGACGATCTCTTCATGTCCCACGGCGTCCAGGATGCGCCAGGCCAGGCGCGGATGCTGTAGCGCCCACCATAAACGGCGCGCGATAAATGTAGATGCAAATGCAAAATTGACTACCAGCCAGACGACACCACGGACTGCTATCCAGTTGACGAGCGCGATAACTATGATCCAGTACCAGGCGTTATGCTGCCCGACCTCTTCAATGAAAGTCAGTACCGCTGCGACTGTCAGGCTTGGGTCCCGTAGGGGATTTATAAAATCGAGAATCCTCCACAGCCACTTCTTGCCTGTTCTCTCTTCCAATGTGCGCTCCTCTCAATCCTGCCTCTGGATCGACAGCGTTTTAGTTTCTGTAGACATGAAAAGCGAGACGATAATTAATCATCCCCTTTATCATACTACCCGATCGCTACTTACTATTCTCAGCATCTTGCGGGCAATTCTAACATGCCCTTCACGTGATTCGCAAGTAAAAGGTAGTTATGGGTTACGTCGATAAAACGTGTATCAAACTTTGTTCTGGTGCATCTCTCAGACCCCTCCGTAGAACCCCCCGCTACATCAAGAACGGTTCTGCTCCCGCTATCATAATAAAAACGGTACTATTTTCCTGTTTCTTCGTATGTCTTTCTGGAGTGGTACATTCGGGTTTTGAAACCGTTAGACGTTATCTGTACGTGTCAGAGGATGAAGAATCCTTTTGTGTTGTCTGTTCGTGTTGTTGGGCTGCTGGGAAAAAAACGTGGGGTATGGACGACAATAGTACGCAAATCACGGAGTGCTAGAAATTCTGCTTCATTGTGTGGTAACATTACTTATGGTGCCTTGCATGTCGCCGTTGTACATGAATAGGTAGATTTCTATATCAGACCGTGCCAGTGACTTCTTTTCAGGTCCGCTGCCGTACCCAGAGGTCCTTTGATTTCACGGTCCCAAGGGCAAAACAGTAAGCACCTGCTTAGAAAGGACAAACCCATGCCTTCGCGGATGACGAATGATGTTCATCCTCCGCAGTTGATGCATGCACGTCGCCTCATTATTGCTTCTAATCGTGGCCCCGTCGAGTATCAACTTAGTCAGGATAACTCTCTTAAGCCTCGTCGTGGTGCTGGTGGGATGGTAACCGCTCTTATCGATGCTGGCAATCGTATGGATGTCACCTGGGTTGCAATGACGATGACTGAGGGAGACCGGCGTGCTGTAAAAGAAGCACAGCAACAAGGCGGATTGCTGAAATCCCCGTTGCGAGGCCAGAATATGCAACTACACTATGTTGCTATTCCTAAAGCTGCATACCGGAAACATTACGAGAAAATTAGTAACGAACTCCTCTGGTTCCTACAACATTATATGTATGATCCAGCTCAAGAGTCTGTTCGCCAACTACAAGATGCCTGGAATACTGGCTATCGCGTGGCAAATCAGGCTATCGCTGATGCTATTGCTGAGGAGATCGCACGCGATGATACTCCCTCGGTTGTGATGTTGCAGGACTATCATCTGTATCTGACCTCTTCCATGATCCGGAAGGTGCATCCAACTACTATTATTCAACAGTTTATTCATATCCCCTGGCCCGATGTTCGCTGCTGGCATTTCTTGCCTAGCAATATCGCTCAGGAGATCTATAGCGGCCTCGTTGGTAACGATATCGTTGGCTTCCAGACTGAACGCGATGCTCGCAATTTCTTAGAGGGGGCTCGCACTATTCTTGATGGCGCGGTGGTCGATTTTGAGGAGGGCGCTGTCTGGTGGCAAGGTCATCGCACTCAGGCTCGCTCCTATCCTATCTCGATCTCGGTTACGGAAGAACGCCGCGTGGTTGCCAGTGTCGCAGGCAAGCGCGCTGCCGAGAAAATTAAACCCTTATTGGCGGAAAAGACTATTATGCGTGTAGACCGTCTGGAGCCTACGAAAAATATTCTACGCGGCTTCCAGGCGTTTGATGAGATGCTGGAGGAGCATCCCGAACTCCATGGCAAGGTCACTTTCCTGGCTTTCCTGGTCCCTTCACGCCAGTCCCTTCCTATTTATCGCCGTACCACCTCTGAAGTGCTGGCTTCCATTGAAGATATTAATAATAAATATGGAAGTGACGAGTGGACGCCGATCCATGCTTTCTGCGATAATGACCGCACACGCGCTCTGGCCGCTATGCAATTTTATGATGCCTTATTGGTAAATCCTATTATCGATGGTATGAATCTGGTGGCAAAAGAGGGGCCTGCTGTGAACCAACGCAATGGCGTTCTGGTTCTCTCTCGTACTGCCGGGGCTTTCCATCAATTGGCGAAAGGCTCGATCCCTACCTCTCCTACCGATGTCTATGAGACCTCGCAGGCTCTCTATAAGGCCTTAACTCTCCCGCCTGATGAACGTCGTACGAAAGCAACTCTGGCCCGTCAGGCTGTTGAACGTAGCGATTTGAATACCTGGCTCACCCGTCAGATCCATGATCTTAATGAACTCCTGGACCGTTCTGCTGCTCTGCCTGTCTCTTCTTCTCAGGCCTCATCTGCTAGTGGCGGCGTTGTAGCTCATGTCAGTTGATACGCATGCTCTTGTGTTGTAGGGCTCCATCGTGAGGATGGAAAGAGATGCTTCAGGCATCTCTGCCCACCCCTACAAGACGTTTCTTTAGATGATACGAATCTCTACTTCGCTATCAGGCTCGACGCTCACTTCTGTGTGTTCTCCTGCTCGTGTCAGGCGCAGATGAATCCGTTTGCCATTGATTTGCATGTTTGCAATTTCCAATGTGCCAAGCCATGCTGGCAGGGTCGGTCGATCCAGTATCAGGCAATTTTCTTCCGCCAGTGGCGTAAGCCCGAGCAGTCCGTTCAGGAGCAGGAAAGGGGCTCCTGCGGACCAGCCCTGTGGCGCACAGGCCACTGGATAACGCGTCGGTCCGTAGTTTTCATCTCTGGTAAAACCACAGTACAATTCTGGCAGGCGCGCATCGTCATAATGCTGGCTGGCTGCAAACATTTTTTGCAAAAGGTCAGCGGTCTCTTCCTTGCGCCCATGACGCGCAAAGCCCCAACCCACAAGGGCGTTATCATGTGGCCAGATCGAGCCATTATGGTAGCTCATGGGGTTATAACGCGCTGTCTGCGCTGAGAGGGTACGGATTCCCCAACCTCCAGCCATATCTTCTTGTGTAAGTCTGCTGACAATTTTTTGCGCGTACTCTTCGGGGACTATCCCTGTCCATAAACACTGACCTGTGTTCGAGGTGACGATATGGCACGGCTGTTTGTTCTCGTCAAGCGCCATGGCGAAGACTTGCTCTTCCGGCCACCAGAAGCGCTCCAGGAAATTTTTTTGGATGGTCTCTGCCTGTTTGTTCCAGGTCGTGGCTTCGTGCTCTTTGCCCAGCTTCTCCGCCAGATAGGCGATTCCCCGATAGGCTGCATAGGCGTAGCCCTGCACTTCACAGAGCGCAATAGGCGAGCGGGCCAGACGACCGTCTTTGTGGGAGACGGAGTCGTGAGCGTCTTTCCACCCCTGGTTGGTGATTCCGGTCTCGGCCCCTTTATGATATTCGAGAAAGCTGTCGCCGTCTCGGTCCCCATAATTGATCATCCAGGAAGCAGCCGCCTCTGCATGGGGCCACATCTGTTGCAGAAATTCCTGATCGTTGGTCCAGCGTATATAGGCTTCAAGGGTGATCAAAAAGAGCGGTGTGACATCGACGCTACCATAGTAGGGAATAAAGGGGATTTCGCGTAGATTTGCCATCTCTCCAGTGCGAAACTCGTGCAGCATCTTGCCCGGTTGTTCATCGGTAAAGGCATCGTGCTTTTTCCCCTGATAGAATGCCAGGAAGGAGAGCGCACCACGTACGATCTCGGGATACCACGGGAGAAACTCAAGGCAGGTAATCAGACCGTCACGCCCGAAAGGACAACAGAACCATGGGATGCCTGCATAAGGGTAATATCCCTGTGGTGTCATTGTACTCAGCATCATCAGGTCCAATTGCCCACGTTTCAGTAATCGATCAAAAAGCGCATTTTCGCTTGTTATGCTTGGCTGAGGTAGATCGTGCCAGGGATGACGCTTGGGTGCGACCAGGGTCCCGATTTCGTTTGATTCGCTCATTTTGATGACGATCTGTATCTCCAGTGGCTGGTTGCGTTGTAGCTGCACGTTCCAGTAGATGCGATCGTCCTGAATATGATGGGCTCGCGGGCTGAATTGCAGCTCGGTTTTGCGTTCTACCTGGTCCAGTCCCTGGTAAATCATGGTGACCTGCTCGTTAGAGTTGGTCGCAAGGTATTGATTCCCTCGTCGCTTGCGCACCTCGCCGCGCACTTCAAACAGATCAGAGAAGTCGGTACCAAGTTTGAAGCCCATGGTGAGAGAGAGCGGTTGCGCATGGAAGCTCGTAATGGTCAACGTTTGCACAAGCTGCTCATATTGCAATTCCAGATTGCGCTGCACATGGATTTCTCCTTGCTCGATGGTGCCAATATCCTGAACCCTCATCGCTTTATTGGTCATATCTATCTGGCAGGCATTGCCTCTATCAACCATATGCGAGGAGAGTACGGACAGGGGCAGACCTTCCAGAAAGAGGTTGTTTGTGCGTAGAAAACGCGTGCCATGCCAGAAGAGCCCCATTTCCGCCTTTGACGTCGGAAAATTTCCGTGCGCATCGGCTATCAGGAACGCATCTCCACACTTTAATGTAATCTGTTGCCCCTGAGGTGCGCTCGTCTGCTCTGGATCATCCAAGGTGTCCAATCGGATGGGGATAGGCTGTTCTTGTTCATCATTGATGCTATTAAGAAGGAATATTTCTGGTGCATAATCTTTCATGATATATCCTTACTAGTGGCATTTTGCCAACACAAATACAAATAGGGCCTGTTTGCATCATTGGAAATAGGGATTGTTGTATATCGATCTGGCTATTTGCACCTCAATACTCGTTGCGGCTAATCATGCAGGTCATACTGAGGTATGCTCATCAGGAAGTTTAAACAGCATGGAGTAATCGGATGGCGGCCCTACCTGAATGCTGGTTCAGGCTGTGCGCATCTTTGGGCACTACTGCTAGGGGCTAGAGTGGCTCTTGTGTTGAGCCCTTCCAGTAAGCTGTAGCGTACTCGTACTGCTATGTTGAGTACCTATGTTAGCTATAACCATTTTTTTTTGTAAAAGTAACAGGTCCACGCTCTCTTGAAGCAAGAGTAATCTCGATATTTGAAAAACGTTTACCTGATTGACAAAGCAATGGGAAGATCTTCACTTTTTGCAAAGCGGAGACCTTCCCAACCAGGGCTACTATCTGTCCTGGCCGCTTTTATTACCAGCGTCCATGTACTTGCGCTTTAATCCGTCTGTCGTAGAGCTCCTGTACGCGGCGCATCGTTTCATCACTGAGCGGCGGCATGGCTGCTGCCTGTGAGTTCTCTTCCGCCTGTTGTGGTGTCTTTGCACCCGCGATAACTGTTGTCACTTCAGGAAACATCAAGGTCCAGCGCAAAGCGAATTGGGCCAGCGTGAATCCTGCGGGAACCAGTGTGCGCAACTCTTCGACTGCCTCCAGGCCGCTTTCATAATCCACGCCCGAGAATGTCTCGCCCTGATCGAATGCTTCACCATGGCGATTGAAGTTGCGGTGGTCATCTGCGCTAAATTGCGAGTCTTTGCTCATTTTTCCTGTGAGCAGACCACTGGCGAGCGGCACACGCACAATAATGCCGACCTGCCGTTCGCGTGCGGCGGCGAAAAACTCTTCGGTTGGCTTTAAGCGGAACATGT
Organism: Ktedonobacteraceae bacterium; assembly: GCA_035493895.1. Taxonomy (GTDB): domain Bacteria; phylum Chloroflexota; class Ktedonobacteria; order Ktedonobacterales; family Ktedonobacteraceae; genus DATJHM01. The sequence goes on along the minus strand of DATJHM010000192.1, from coordinate 7,775 downwards.
TGAAAATAATCTGCACGCTTTGTACGTTAGGATATTGGATTGCTTTGAGTGCCTCGTCAACTTTTTCGACGCTGACTCCATAATATCGGATCTTCCCTTCCTGTACCAGTCCGTCCAGGGCGGCGAAGACCTCGGGCCGATCGTAGACCTCGGAGGGTGGACAGTGCAATTGTACCAGGTCCAGTCTCTCCATTTGCAGATTTTGCAGGCTACGCTCGACAAATTTTGTCAGGTTCTCCCGATTATACCCATCGGCTGTATGTGGATTCAGGCGTCGTCCGGCCTTGGTTGCGATAAAGAGCGGCTCTGTATGCTCTTTGCGCACGCGGGCTATCAGTTGCTCAGAGTGTCCATCACCGTAGACATCGGCAGTATCAATAAAATTGACGCCGAGCTCGATTGCTTTGTGCAGGGCGGCAATTGCCTCGCTGTCATCGGTTTTTCCCCAACTTCCCCCGATTGCCCACGAACCAAAGCCCATCTCTGATGCCTGCCAGCCCGTACGGCCTAGCGCTCTATAGTCCATTCCTATTTGTCCTTCCTTACTCTTAATAGAGTTCCCCTATCTCTACAAGATATCACACATTCGCTCTCATGTGGAGAGGCTAAGACTCTTAACATGTTAATGACCACACTCCGGTTGCAGGGTGAGATATCAGACACGTTGTCTGCAATGGTCTCTCGTATGAGAGACTAATATATGCTCATGATGCTTTTCTCTTTGAGAAAAGATGAATGAATAGTAAGAAGCGTTGCTGGGCACTTCATGTACATGGAGAATAGAGTGTATGGCTGACCCACTGCATCTGAAACTCCTCATGCAAAATGTCGTAGATTGGAATTCCTGGCGAGAAGAATATCCCGAGATTATTCCTGACCTGAGCAAAGTAGATCTGTATGCTTATCACTACAAGGAGCTAGATCTGCATACTATTAATCTCAGTGGGGCGAATCTACACCAGATAGTCCTCTTTGAGATTTCCTTTCACGGAGCTAATTTCTGTGATGCCGATCTGAGAGGTGCCAGATTTTTCTATAGTAACTGCTGCCAGGCCAACTTTCAACGTGCTCGATTCAATCAGGTCTCTTTTTCTTCTACAGATCTTACTGAGGCCAATTTGAATAATGCCGACTTACGCGAAGCTTTCTTCAATGAGGATATTCTCCTTTGCCGGGCTTCCTTGCAGCGAGCTGACCTGCGTGGTGTAGATCTCAGAGAAACTATCCTCAATGGTGCCAATTTGAGTGAGGCATTGCTGGATGGGGCAATACTCAATGAATGTGAGATGCTCCAGAGCGTACTGACACGTGCCTGCTTGCACAATGTAGCAATGAGTCGGGCTAATCTTTGCGATGCCAGCTTAAATGATGCTGTACTTTGCAACGTTGATCTCAGCTATGCCAATTTGTGTGATGCTAATCTTAGTGGGAGCGATTTGCGAGGGGCCAATCTCAGCCATGCGAATCTGAGCGGTGCGTTTCTAATTGAGGCAGATCTGCGAGACGCCAATCTGAGCTATGCTGATCTCTCCGGTGCCTGTCTTGTTGGCGCTAATCTGCGGGGTGATCCCTTTTTTCCGCGGTGATTCCTTCTCCCAGGAGATGCTCAACCGGTTTATTCTCAAAATAATGAAATAGTATCATGGCATTTGCGTATCATAAAGGACAAATGTGAGGCTGAACAACTCGCCGCGAGTTGTTCAGCCCCACATTTGTCCCCCCTCAAACAGAATGGCGGAGGTATGCTCGTCAACCGGACGCTTTTGAAAAACTCCCACACGAACTGGTCAACAATCAAGCTCTACTGCTGCTGTGATTGCAGGGAGCGGAATTCGCTCGTCCACACTGTGTTCTGACCGGGCAGGCCGTTCCTGGCAGGTTGCACAGTGTGCTGGCAGAACATGCTATTGAGCAGCCAGGGCACCGTGTTCGGCCCGAAATTGTCCTTCGACATCGCGGGTCCCTGGCCCAGGCCATAGGCGGCCACCGCGAGTTTCCCCGTGGCGCGGAGGCTGTCCATCTCATCACGCATAAAGTTCTTGTTGTCCGCGAACCACGGACTCATGGAGAGGAAATCATCCCACTTCTGCTGCGTGAAAGGATGGCTGAGGGCGCTTTTGATCACCTGCCACACTGGTGTCCCCGGCTGCATGTGGTAACGGTTGGCGAAGTCGGCCGAAATAGCATCTGTCAGGTGCTTCTGGTAGAACATGGCCAGCGAGAATTCGGTCGCCAGGAATTTTTGATCGGGTCGCATCCTGGGGAGAATATAGTTCAGAAAGTAGCTTCCGTCCCCCGGAGCTGGAAGATGGGGATGGATATCCGTCCCACTGATCGACGACGTGGTGCGCACAAACTGCATCCAACGCTCTGTGGCGGCGGTACGCCAATCTTGCAGATAGAGGCGGTTGAGCGCGCCCATGTACAGTTGGGTCTTGGCGCCAGAACCGAATTGTTTGCTGCGGTAATCGATGGCGCGTTGCGCCATAGTCTCGTAGAAGACGTTGAGCTGGTCGCTGTTGCGATCCTTGTCGGTGCAATCGATGAACGGCTCGTTGCCGATCACCAGAATGTCGACCTTATTCATCACTGTCGGCAGCACAGCGTCCAGGTATCGCTGCGCTTCTGCCATGGCAGGTGTGCCGGGTGTGGGTATAGGCTGTTGATCATACTGAAACATCAACGATAATATAGTGCCGTAGCCTCGACTGGCAACCGTGAGCAGCGCCTGGATCGGCTCGTGATTCGCGGGGTTGCCCTTAGCGGCATCGGACATTATGAAGAACCCTCGCACCCACGTCGCCTTCACGTTCTGCAACTCGGGAAAACTCATGACGCCGGAGGCGCTGTTGATGTTCACTCCCAGCACCCCCTCCGGAGGCGGCGCTGCCACAGACTGACCAGAAGCAGGCTGAGGGGAAACTGGCTGAGGGGAAGCTTGCTTCTGGTCGGTTCCCCCCTGCGGTATGGACTGCGGCGCTCCGCACCCCGCCAGGCTACCGATCCCAGCCGCCACCAGACCAGCACCAGCCAACGTGCCAAGAAGCTGACGGCGCGAGAACTGAGTGTTCTCACCGAATCTTTCGTCCCGCAAAGTGGAGTCTCCCAACATCAGATAACTTCCTCCCTCTTGAAAAAAATCTCGTGATCGTGGAGCGCGTGAGCAAACCCGGTGGCTCCACATCCACACACCATTTCTTATCTTTCTTATCATGCAGGTGGAGGTAATGTCAATGAAACCGCTCCAGAACGGGACTAGGAGGCTACGCTGTCGGTTTTGTGGGAAATTCGCCCTCACTCACTTCTGCTCGCAGATGAGCCAACAGGGAATCTGGACACGCGAACAAGCATTAAGATCATGGGCATCCTCTGCCACTAATTGGCGACGCAATTGCTGCTCACTGTTTGATAGATGGCTTCTTCTGGCACGTTTGCGCCCTTCCGCATTTTTTCTTACCTTACCGGAAATCCTTTTTTCCATCAACCATTCTGCGGAATGTGGGGTTCATCATGCCTTCTTCAATCTGGTAGAATGTCACTACCTGGAGCTTAAATCATCTGGCATGAGAAATAATCGCTGTTTCTATATGATAAACTACTACATACTCATGCTGCTGTTTTTTAAGAGAAGACGAATAATGATACGAACAATTATTGCCACACGCTATGTCACGCCGTTACGCGAAGGTGGCTCGCTTCCGGCCATCGTTGAAGCTGATGACGATGGCCTCTATGTCTTGAAGTTTCGCGGTGCCGGTCAGGGACCAAAGGCTCTGATTGCCGAGCTGGTCGCGGGCGAACTGGCGCGGGTTTTAGCTCTGCCAGTCCCTGAAATTGTCTGTATGGAGCTCGACCCAGCCCTGGGACGCTCGGAGCCGGATTTCGAGGTTCAGGCGCTGATCAAGGCGAGTGCCGGACTCAATCTGGCTCTGGACTATCTGCCGGGCTCAGTCGCCTTCGATGCGCTTGATGCTGATAAACTTGATCCTTTGTTGGCCTCGTCGATCGTCTGGTTCGATGCCTATGTAACGAACGTTGATCGGACGCCGCGCAATACCAATATGCTCTGGTGGCATAAGCGCCTGATGTTGATCGATCATGGTGCGGCCCTGTATTTTCATCATATCGAGGGCGATTATCTGGAGCGTAGCCGTATCTCGTTCTCGTCGATTAAGGGACATGTATTGCTTCCGGTTGCAAGTGCGCTTGCTGAAGTGGATGCTCTGCTGAAGAGCCGTTTATCTCCTGCTGTGCTGCAAGATATTGTCAATCTGATTCCGGAGAGCTGGCTCGAGCAGAACGCGCAATTTGCTGATAGCGCAGCTCAGCGCATGGCCTATGTGTCATATCTCCAGGATCGTCTGGAGCATTCTCATATTTTTGTGGAGGAGGCTATCCATGCACGCGCACAGCTCGTATGATTATGCTCTTATTCGCGTGGTCCCCTCTGTAGAACGTGGCGAATGTATCAACGTGGGGGTGATTCTCTTCTGCCGCACGCGCCGCTTCTTAAAGACGCTCATTGATCTGGATATTCAGCGACTGCTGGTCGTTGCGCCAGATATTGATCTCGCGTTGGTTCAGGAGCATCTTGCTCATTTTGAGCGTGTCTGTACAGGTGGTGCTCACTCCGGGGCCATCGGTGAGCTCTCGCAATCCGAGCGCTTCCACTGGCTCGTCTCGCCGCGCAGCACGATGATCCAGACCTCGCCCGTGCACAGCGGCCTCTGTCAGGACCCCGAAGCCGCCCTACAGCGCCTGCTCAATACAATGGTACACCTGAAAAAAGTTTCCCCTGTTTCTTAGCTCCCTTTGAACCAAGGCGGAAGATCCTTCCGCCCATGATCTCTGTAGATGCGTGGTTTATCTCCGCCAGGGGTGACAACCACCCGGGTTCGCCTTGCGGAAGATCCTTCCACCCATACACATGAAATGAGCTATACAAGCCCTGTAGAGGCACGGTGGAGTGGAACGGAACTGTGCCTGCGAACTCGCTTCGTCCGCCGTGCTCCAGAGACGAGAGGCCCCATACTGCGGGGATGATTGCCGCTCACTTCAAATGTATTATACTGCTTGCCAAACTTTCACGGTTTTGTCAGCGCTTCCAGAAGCAATTTTTTTACCATCCGGTGACCAGGCAAATGAATTGATCCAACGAGAATGCCCTTTGTAGGTAATTTTATTTTCCCCTGTATTAGCATCCCACACCTGTGCAGTGTTTGCACCATTATGATCAAAGACAATGTCAGCTGAAACAATGGATTTACCATCCGGTGACCAGGCAACTGAATTGACCCAACCAGAATGTCCTGTATAGGTAAGGATATGGGTCCCTGTAAAGGCATCGAATACCTGCACTGTCTTCTCATTGCTTCCGACTGCAATGAGTTTACCATCCGGTGACCAGACGACTATTCTGAAAAAATCAACTTTGGATTGTCCCTGGTAGGTAAGGATATGGCTTCCTGTCATCGCATCTACAATGTTCACTTCGCTAAATCCGCCATAAGCGATACGTTTACCATCCGGTGACCAGGCCACAGTAAGATCTGCACCCCGTTGGGCTATATAGGTTAGACCATTCATAGCGTCCCAAACTTGCAGATTACCGTCATTGCCCACAGTAGCAATGCGTTTACCATCCGGTGACCAGCTAATTGCCTGGATATCACTTGTATGCCTTTTGTAGGTAAGAAGAGTTGTGCCTATCGGGATAGAAACATGAGGAGGTGTAGGGGTAATACTTGATGATGTGACCTGACTATCGCCACAGCTTGTGAGCACTAACTGTAATAACACTACACAAACAACAATCAAGGACTTCTTCGCCATATATTTGTCCATGGCAGCCTCCTTTAGTCGTTAATGGGAAGCAGGTCTCCTCGCTCAGTTTCTACAAAATCGTATGCAGCTACTTCACTTCTCTCTATATACATCTCCCGCCGTAAGATGATAAGGTATACATCTCATCATGTCATCACAAAAAGGTGCCATATTAACACAAAGCAACCACAAATCCATGTGGCCTGAAGAGGCATCTGCAAGTTGCCTTAATCGGGGTAGAGGAGAGGTGGCTCACTTTATGCCTGTGGGCGGAAAATCCCTCCGCCAACAAAAAGGCAAGCACACCCGAAGCTTCCATCCAGATGTGCTCACCAACACTTTCTCCCATCTCACCCTTTAATGTGCATAAAGAGGACGCAAATTTCCTCCATGAGATGAGCATGACCCACTTATACCCCCTGAAAGGCTATACATACCATCCTTGCACTCTTCAACATGTCCCTTACCGTTCGCAAAGTTTGGAATGCAAGCAAAATAGCTACAGAACGCAGCTGGTGGTTGCGTAATAAACATGCCAGGGTTGAAATCATACCCCCAGGGATTGCCATTGACCCCTGTTGGTGGATGTGTTGGCACAGGAGTAGGGCGCGGCGTTGGTCGCGGGGTAGGCGTTGGCGCAGGACGCGGGGTAGGCGTTGGCGCAGGACGCGGAGTAGGAGTGGGCGCAGGGCGTGGCGTGGGAGTGGGAGCAGGACGCGGAGTAGGAGTGGGCGCAGGCCGAGGCGTAGGAGTGGGCGCAGGCCGAGGCGTAGGAGTAGATTGTACAACGGGCTGTGTCGGTTGCGTATAAACTGGTGAGGGCGTGCTGATTGGGCTAGCCTCTGGTGAAGGCGTGCTGCTTGAGAGCACTCCTGGTGAAGGCGTGCTAGTTGGCTGCATTGTGGGTACTGCCGTAGCCGTTTCCTGAGAATCTGTGCGTGGCGTAGATGTGTTCTGTTGCGTGAATGCGACCGAGGTAGCCGCTGTCGGCGTTACATTTACCGTTGCCGCTGGCGTTTTCGGAGCCATCATCGCTACAGGACAACTGCATATCATGAGGAGCAGAAAAATAGTCGCACAACCAATGCCCAGCTTTGCGCCACGTCTCTGACGCATATACCAGCGAAATGGCCCCCTGGGCGTGCGTGGTGGTGGCGGTGCCTGGAATTGTCCAGGCGTAAATTGCGCGGTTTGCCCCGCATAAAAACCCGACTGCATGCCACCTGTCCCCGGGCCAGACTGATCCGCTGGCGGATAGCTCCCCCATGGCACCTGATTGCCTGATGTGCTGTTGCCAGGTGGTGTGTATCCTGGTTGCGGCGGATAGTTCTGGGGATATTGTCCCGATCCCTGATTGTATGGCGGGTAGGAGCCGCTATTGGGGTCATTACCAGCAGGCGGAAAATTATTGTACATCTTTCATCCTTTTAATTGTGTACATATAAATAAGTGCTCGCTATATTTATTAGCATCTATATTGACGCACAATAAGCAGAATAATAACATAAAATAAAGTTGTTGACATAATGCAACGATCGCTGATAAAAACATTGTGTGATATCGGTAATAATCTACTTTTCTCGCTCTTTTCCACCCTTCAGAAATTTCACCACCTGCCGAATATCTATAAGAGAAGAGGCAAAAATACCTCCCACCCGGTTCTCACAACGATGTCGCCTGAGGGAGAGACAGTGCCGCATCGATATGGGGGAAAGTGTAGGACGGGTGCAGGGGTCGTGTAGGGGTAACATTCCCATCACATCGGCATTCGTGTAGGATGTGTAGCTTTTTAGTAAAAAATTCTCGTAGCGTAAAAAATCTTGTAGCGCGTCACCAAAAAGATCACAACGCCCTATCATTTCACCTCTCACCATCTCGTGTAGCTCTGGTGTAGGAACGTGTAGGGTCAAGATCCCGATCACATCCACCATTGTGTAGGATGTGTAGCACTT
>DATJHM010000191.1:0-28886 GCA_035493895.1 Ktedonobacteraceae bacterium | reverse complement strand
CGCGGATCTTCTTCTCCCCAGAAAGGATGACCCACCAGTGTCATAGGAACCAGCAGCAGAGAGAGCGCGATGCTTGCATACTTCGGCAAAATACCCAGACCCAGAGCCACTCCCGAAGCCGCCATCGCGGCACCATTGGCCATTGTTGCCTCACGCGCATAGGGAATGCCAACTTTAGCCACCTTTTTTGCGCGCCCATCAGGTTTGCGCACGGAATCAATCCCACCATAAATGAAAACGCTGGCTACCAACAAACGACTAACTGCTTTAAGCATAATTTAATACTCCCCTCAAAATTGGAACATAATCAAATCAATGAGGAACCATCCGAAGTCACTCTTCCCATACTCACCGACCATCATCACCGCTATTACGGGCTCAAATAACCATTCGTTTGCGATGATTCCTGCACCATCAAGCAAACAAGCTATGTTATCGTATCAGTATACCACAAGGAGTTTTTTTCTAGAAGAAATGGGATGTGCCAGAGCATCTATTTCACGCTGAAGGCGGGACTTTTGTCGCGCGCGTTTGATAAAATTTGCGGACCTTTGCCCGATTCCCGCAGCTTTTCATATCACACCAACGACGGCTATGATTCTTGCTGACATCCAGAAAGAGCCAGCCACAATCCTCGGCCGCGCAGATGCGCACCAATGACAGTTCTCTGGAAGTGAGAAGCTCGATAGCCGCAGGTACGATAAATCCGAACAGGCCATCCAACGCCCCCTCCGAGATCGGCCACTGCCAGGCATACTGTTGACCAGTAAAAGCGAGTTGTCCCTTTGCCATCGTTTCCACAAATTTTGCGCTCAATAGCTTGAGATCTTCATCAGCAGGCAGGCGCTCCTCGGCGCTTGCCAGGAAGATGCGCCGCATAAGCTCGCGCAATTCGATGGCCCGGGCAAGGACGCGCTCAGCCTCTAGAGGAGAACGTTGCGCAATCTCCTGTAATCTGGTCGCTTGCTCAGGCGTGATGAGCTGCGCTTGCATACACCATGAGAGGAGATCTGGATAGGTTTTCAAACGCTCGGTTGGCTTCTCCGTCATGCGATTGTCAAGTGTATTCGTGAAATTCAGGCAGAGATGATCCCCCGAAAAACTAAACTCAAATGTTGCCAGATCACTTATAGCAGTTTCGCTCATTTCTGCTCGCTCCTACTTTCAGCGGATGATGTCAGATAATCTCATCCAATGCTACAGTCTGCATTACAACAAACACAGTAGCATATATCGGACATTGTAGCATAACTTCTCTTCTTTCGCCCCTCAAATTAACCATTAAAATTTACTTGACAGGTTATATTCTCTAGCATATACTATAACCATTAATAACAATTTTGCAAGTTAGTTTTATTCGCTCAACGACGCAAACCAGAGTAGATCCTGCCAAACGACGTTTTGTGGGAAGAGAGAGGAGATAGCTCGATGACATTACTTGTTCTCTTACTTCTTATGATAGGCCTTGCCTGGACCGCACAGCGCTGGGGGTTGATAGTCGCGATACTATAGATAGTATTGAATGGAAGAGGCATGCAGATTATCCAGACTACTTCTTATCATCGTAGGATAGATATTTTTGCACTTGCCAATGAAAGAGAGAGATACGTTATGACTTCCGAGCAGCTGGAATCCACAGCATTACAAAGCGAATCAAGCATCTTAGCCACGCCGCGCCCTGCGGCTCCGCCTGGTGCACGTTTGCGACGCTGGGGTAGTGGACCAGTAGCGCGTTTGCTGGTAGCGACAATCATCTGGGGAGGCACATTTCTCGTTACGCAGAACGCTATCAAGTTTAGCGGTCCGTTTACTTACCTCTTTTTTTGTTTCTTTCTCGGAGCACTGACACTGACGCTGATCTTTCATCGCCAGTTCGTCCATATCACCGGGGTTGAGATAAAGGGAGGGCTCCTGATCGGCGTTATCACATTTGCGGGTTACGCTTTTCAGACCTACGGTCTCGAGTACACTGCGAGCAGTAAATCGGCATTTATCACCGGGCTTTATGTTCCACTTGTACCAATTCTGGCATTTTTGTTTTTGCGTCAGCGTCTTTCTCCTGGCGCACTGCTTGGCATAGCCTTTTCGCTAGGCGGCCTCATGCTGATATCACTTGGTAACGCGTTCAATTTCACATTTGGTCGCGGGGAGCTGCTAACGCTGGGCTGCGCGTTTACCTTTGCCTTACAAATTATTACCATTGGCATTTTTGCGCCTCGCGCCAACGCCAGTATTATCGCAACGATTCAACTCGCCGTGACAGCGCTGCTCAATCTGCTGGCTATCCCGCTGGCCCACGAGACATTCAGCATGCCGCCACTCCCATTCTGGCTGGCAGTGCTGTTTATGGGCACAATCAATATGGGCTTCTGTTATATTGCGATGAACCGGGCACAGCAATCTATCTCCAGTACACAAGCGACTTTGATTTATGCGCTGGAACCTGTGTGGGCGGGTTTCTTCGGCTATCTTGCAGGTCAAACATTGAGTTTGCCTGCGTGGTTTGGCTGTGGTTGTATTCTGTTAGGTATGCTCGCTGGCAATCTGCGCTGGCGTAAAAAAAGCGACCTGAGTCGAGAGATATAGTCACTTACTCGGCAAGAGCATTGATCCGTTGAGCCAGCGTTCTGAGAGCATCGCGCAACTCAGACGGCTGGCGTATCACAAAAGAGCAACACAATCCCGCCAGCACATAGGCAATCCACTCCAGATCATCGACATAACAGCGAAAGCTCACCCCCTCAGCTTCCTGCTCGAGCAAAGCCAGAGCAGGCTGGACGATACGCTGAGCTTGCTCCAACGTCGTATCCAGCAATACATCGACAAACCAGGCAGCAGGCGTTCTGGGCAACGACGCCAGCACATAGGCCAGACAATCAAATTCCCCAGGCCGCTCAAAAGAGGTTGCCTGTATTTCTGCACTCTGAATACGGTCCAGGCGAAAAGTACGCAGTTCCTGACGCAAATGACAATACCCGACGGTATACCAGTAGCCCGAGCGATACACCAGACCATAGGGATTGAGCAGGCGTTCAGTGACTTCGGCGTGCCAGCTCTGATAACACAGCATCACGCTACGACGTTGCAGGGCAGCCTCTGAAAGTGTATTAATGAGCGCTGGTGCTGGCGCTGTCGATTTTGCGGGGAAATCGATGACAAGCGTTTCCTGGAGAGCGTGTACCCGATCACGCAAGAGCGCCGGGAGCACACGCTCAATCTTCGCCAGCGCTCCTTCGACAGCCGGAGCCGCATCGGTCAGCCCAAGCTTGCGCGCAGAGAGCAGACCAAGCGTCAGCGCGAGCGCCTCTTCGTCGGTAAACATGAGCGGAGGCAGCTTGAAGCCCGGGCGCAGGCGATAGCTGCCATGCCTACCTCGTTCCGCCTCAACGGGTATGCCGAGATCCTGCAACATCGTGATATAGCGCCGCACCGTGCGCGTATCCACCTCCAGCCGCTCGGCCAACTCTGGGCCGGAGATCTTCTGTCGAGATTGCAACAATTCCAATACGGTCAGGACGCGTGTTGTTGGAAAGTACATTTTTTCCCTCCCATCAAGCTCATAAACAGGACCGATTATACCCGGATTTCATGCTAGACTCAAGAGAGTATACGATCTTCTGGATGGCTTCTCAAGCGACAAATGCACCATTCACGTGAAATCTACACACAAAAGTTTTAAGCAGACACAAAAGAAGAGAGGTAAAGAACATGGCAGAACATTTCGCCAAAGCCGTACTTCTTCAGCAGATGCACGATGACTATACGCAATTGGAGCTGTTGCTGGAGCCACTGACGCCGGAGCAGGTGACCATACCAGGAGTGAATGGCTCCTGGTCGATTAAAGACAATCTCGCCCATCTTACCGCCTGGATGGATTACGCAATCCAGACGGTTCAGGCAGTTCATGATCATACATCTTTTACCGATCCTTATGCCAACCAGGAAGATGACGAGAGCAATGAAACGTTGTATCAGGCATGGAAAGATCGTCCGTATACAGAGATACGACAGCAATTTCAAACAAATTTTCAGAGTTTCGTACGCGGCGTTGAGAGCTTGAGCGAGGAACAGATCAACGCCGTTCCGCCCTGGGCCAGCCGACCGCTCGCGCTCACGATCATCGGCAATAGCACCGAACATTTTCAGGAGCATCGTGAGCTGATCGAAAAATGGCTGGCACAGCAAACAGCGAAATAAACCCGACTTCTTTTGTGAGGAGAGCAGATGATGAGCACGATTTCCCTTTCACGCGAACAGGCGCGCCGCTTTCAGGCCACCTATCATTTCAGAGAGTGCGACCTCCCTGGATTGATCGAGCGCCTGGGCACCATCCAATACGATCCACTCAATCCGGTTGGACGCAATCCAGATCTGGTGTTACAGGCTCGCGTCCCTGATTATTGTGTGGATGATTGGCAGATTGCGGCGTATCAGGATCATCTGCTCTACGATGGCTGGGATAAACAAGCCTGTCTGATTCCCGTGAGCGATTGGCCGCGCAGGGCAATTCTCCGTGAGATGTACCGTCCCTATCATGATCGTGAAATCTTGCAGGCCGATCCTGAGACCGCGACGAAAATACTGGCCGCCATTGATCGTCAGGGACCACTCTCCTCGCTGGAATTTGAGGATCGTTTGCGGATCGCCGACGCCGGGTCGTGGTCTGGCACAACGCGAACGAAGCGCGTACTGCGCGCAATGTGGGTCTGCGGCATCCTCGTCACGCACCATCGTCGCAATGGACGACACTATTACGATCGTCCTGAGCGTGTGATCCCTGAAGCACACATCACCACCCCTCTCCTTGAAGAAAAAGCTACCTATCATCGCTGGATTATAGGCAGGCGCTTTCAGGCTGTCGGTCTGCTGCGCACAAACGCTGAAGCAGCTATCTGGAGCGCCTGCGGCAAGAGCGAGACACGCAAGCAGGCTATCGCAGAGCTGGTCGAGGAGGGGACGCTTACCCCTGTCTCGATCGAGGGCAAAAACTGGACGTATTATCTGCCCACCAGCGCGCTTCCTCTGCTGGAAGCCCCTCCACAGCCCGAACGAGTCATTTTTCTCGGACCCCTCGATAGTTTTCTCTGGGATCGTAAAGGCGTGGAGCATATCTTTGACTTCGACTATACGTGGGAGGTCTATAAGCCTGAAAGTCTGCGAAAATGGGGCTATTATGTCCTCCCGGTCTTTTACAAAGATCGCTTCATCGGGCGTCTGGACTCACGTCTGGAACAGCAAACCTGGACCATTCATCGCTGGTGGTGGGAGAAAGATATCGTGCCAGATGCTGACCTGCTCACCAGCCTGCAAATTGCTGCCGCTCGCTTTCTGCGCTATCTGCGAGCAAAGGACATTCGTGTTCATGACTCAGTAGATAAAGACGTACGCGCCGCGCTTCTCAAAGTAGAATCAACGGTAGCTTAACGCAACATTGACACAAAGTTTGCTTGCGACAGATCAATAGCGCACCTTGATCTGTTCAGTATACTACCTACGTATCATGCTTTTCCTCTAGTTTATTTGCGCTCCATGGAGAGGAGAAAGCGATTGGAGGTAATACTCAAGCTCTGGACACAGTTTCTGGCCTCGGGAATAGAAGGGGTTGCAGGCATTATTATTGCCATAGCAGCATTCCAGGCCGCGATACAGGCTATGCTGCTCTTTATCAGGACAACAAACAGACCACTACGCAGCCAGGAGCCGCAAACAGAATTGATTCGCCTGCGCCTGGGTCGCTGGCTGGCACTGGCCTTAGAATTTGAGCTGGGCGCAGACATCCTTCGCACTGCGATAGCGCCTAGCTGGTCCGATATTGGACAACTGGCTGCCATCGCAACCATCCGCACTCTGCTGAACTACTTCCTCCAACAAGAGATCGATCGAGCGGCACAACGTCAACCAGATAATGCCACATTACAATAATCAACAGAGCCGTCGCCGGGTCATGTATATTCCCGGCGACGGCTCTCCTCAACGTTTACGCCATACCCAGTAAACGCCAGTACCGTAATAGTCGCGATACGGGATCTTCGCAATCAACTCATATTTTTTGCTGTCCGCGAGCGCTTTAGCAATCAGCACGGCAGTTGGAATATTATAGCCGTAGTTGAGCTGGATGATAGCGAAGTAGCCGTTATGGATTGCCTGCACATAGGCTTCATTGCCCTGATAATAACGGCCAAGCGAATCTTTATATTCAAAGAAATCAAGGCCGGTCCATTGCCAGGTCTGAGTGTCCGCGCGCAGATTATAGCGAGAGACCTCAAATTGCTCCGCCAGATAATACCCGTTGTTGTCACGAACCTGCGTATTGAGAACGTACGCAAGCTGATCCGAGGCAGGCCAGATAGAATACATATCCTGCGCCTCTTTAGCACCAACCATAAACAGGATCAGACAGGCGGCAACCCCCGCCAGCCAGTAACGGCCCCTGGAAAAACGCCAGTGAAAGCCCGAGAGCGAGGCCAGCGCGTACCCCGCAACTGGCATAAGAAAAAACATACTGAAACCCAGGTGCTTATCCAGTGAGATCAGCTCGGCCTTATAGATATGATATGCCGGGACGAGGAGCGCCGAGCCCACGAACAGCAGCACCAGCAACACGTTTTTCTTGCGCGCAAAAAACAGGCCCGCAATACCGATCAGATAGGATATTCCCACCATCTGTATCACATGCAAAAGTAACGCTTTTCGCGAATAGACTTCGATTACAATACGGTTTGTCGTAGTCGCCGCAAGTGCATGCAGCATGTTGGGATCATAATGGATCGCCAGATACGCCCCCACCAGCGCCATCGCCACCAGCGAGATTATCCCCAGACTGCCGCGCACGAGCAGACTGAGCCAGCCTCGCTTGAGTAAAGCGTTCAGGCCCAGAATAGCCAGCACCGAGGGCATGAAAAGCAGGGCCGCATATTTGGTGCCGAATGCCAGAACCAGCAGAGGTCCAAGCAGCAGCGCTCCCCAGGGTCTCCGCGCTGGACTGCTACTTCTGACCGCGACAAGCGTTGCGAGGGCAATCAAGCAGAGGCACATTGGATCATAGGTTGCCAGACGGCTTAGAAAAAGGACAGGCCCCTGGCAAACAAAGAAGAGGGCCGCAAAGACCGCGCTTCTCTGCCCAAAAAGCATCTTCGTCACGTAATAGCCGCAGCACGTCGTAATCAGCATACAGAGCAGACTGAAAGCTCGTGCCAGCTCAAGTCCGCCCAACATATCTAATCCTCCGGCAATGATCGGATAGACATTTGGATTGCCAGAGAAATAATAACTATAACGATCGTATAAACGTTGCCCAAAAAGCCAGTTTTGCAGGATCTGCCGCCCTGCATAGATGTAGAGTGCCTCATCCTGAAAAGCCGTATTTTGTAAAAGCGCCCAGGAGAGTATGCCTTGAAAAGCGACGATCAAGAGGAGAGACCAGCGAGATATCGATGCATTTGTCCACACACGTATGCGCGTAATTTTTTTTGTTGCGATTATCTGTCGAGGAGGTACCGTTTCAATCACGATTATATATCCTTGCTTGTCAGAGGTCATAACCACTATCACAGAAAAAGCATGCGAAAGGAAAATGCTTTATCCCAATTCGTCTGGTAAAGCATTTTCCTTTCGCACTTAATGACTTTTTGTCTTTGCGCCATTATGCTCATTCGCGACATAATTGTCGGTTTTCTCGCGAATACCCTGTGCAATGTGGCGCATAGCCGCAAGAGATTTAGGGTCAGAAGCCAGAGACCACTTCTCGATTTCTTTTTGTGAGGCATTTAAATCTGGTCCACCTTCGTGGTAGAGCAGAGCATAGACGTGGGGGTCCGCATTCACCGCCTGTTCCAGCTTTGTCAACCAGGCAGCTTTCTGTGCCGCAGGACCGCTCACGCTTGCCTCTACAAAGATAGGTTTCTGGGGATACTTTTGCTGCAACGTATGCAGAACCTTCGTGGGATCGCCCCAGGTGGTACCAGGATAATTGATAAAACTTTGTAATACGGCGTCAACTCTTGCTGCGGGTGGATCGTATGGCTGGCTATGTAACGGATCAGCTGGTGCCCAGACCCAGGCAACGTTATTCGCCCCAACTTTGTGAAAAATGTCCTGCATGTGTATCCACGCCTGCGATACGTCCTGCGGAATACCACCATTCGCCACACCGGATGAAAGGGACCAGTTGCGATCAGCGTGCTGAAGGATCGTGATATAGACAGGTTCGCCATAGCTACGAATGTCCTGAGCCCAGCGCGTAATCTCTGGATCATGTAAGCCATTGATAATTGCAGGCAGGTTGGCATCCAGAGGAGGTTTCTGATGAGGACCAAAGACACCAAACTGTAACGTAATCCATGGATGAGCATGCTGTGCTGCAAGTTGCTCTGCCCAGGCAGTATCAAAAGAGTCATGGATATCCTGAGTTCGGCCCACAATCGTAAATTGTGTGTCCAGATCATTCTCTAACTTTGCTGGACCACTCTTGAGCAACTGCACAGGGACCGAGACGCCAAAGTAGGGCGCACCAATCTTGTCCCGTTCGATCATAAACGTCTGCGCTGGCTTTTTCGAGAACACGGTCAGATCGGTATTCAGCAGGATAGGCGAGGCAAATAGCACGGCCAGAACCAGACACCAGATTGGCTGGAGACCTCGTCTACGTTGCAATAGCTTCACCGGATAGGGTTGATTGGCAACGGTCTCATTTGTTTCGCCACTTTTCTGCATCGCATCCTGAAAGCGTACATCTTTAAAGCTGAGCCAGATAAAGCTCGCCAGCAGAACCATAGAGTAGAGCACCCACAACACGCTGATGAAAAGCGACGTCTGCTGTTGCCCCTTCGCCTGCGTTGCCCAGATCAGACACGCGATACAGAGCAAGAAAAAGAAACTGTAGATACGAAGATAGCCAAGCGAACGTTTGTCATTTCGCTGCTTCGAGGTGACCGAGAATCCTACTTTACGGCTCAAAACCACTGAGAGCAGACTCTCTATAAGCACGGGAAAACTGCCAAAGCCGATAATAATACCACGCAATCCGGTGATATCGCGCGCGGAATACCAGAGCGCGGTAAAGCTCAAGATACAATAGGGCATGAAATGCCAGAAAAAGTCTCCCAGAGTAGCACTACGTACCGCAGGAACACCGGTGAAGATGAAGAGAATAGGACTGATCAAGTAGATGAGATCGCGCAAGCCGCACAGGTAATGCGTGCAGGCCAGAAAGTATTGTATACGCTGTCCCATACGCAAGCCGTGTTTCCTGGGAAGAAAAATCTCGCGCCAGTGTGTACGAAAAATGCCCAGAGTACCAATCGCCCAACGCCGTTGCTGTTTGAGAAACGATGGCACGTCGAGAGGACCAAGGCCCGTCGCCAGCACATCGGTCAGATAAACGCTGCGCCATGTGGGGTGAAGAGCAATCGAGGCCGCGAAATCCTCCGTCACAGAGTTCTGCGGGAGGCCGCCAATCTGATCAAGCGCAGCAGCACGAATAACCACGTTCGTGCCACAGATAAAAGCCGCATTCAGCGCCGCTTTTCCAGGGCAGAGCAAATTATAAAACATTGATTGCTGGTCATCAGCCCAGCGCGATACCGGATTATCCAGATTCGCGTAGTATTGTCCGGTCTGGACCCAACCCATCTGGGGATCGCTAAAGGGCGGGATCGTCTTGAGCAGGAAATCGGGTCGTGCCACCTGATCGGCATCAAAGATCACTAAAAAGGCATCGCTGGTCGCGTTGAGCTGCTGACGGGCATTTTCGATATTGCCAGCCTTGGCCCCACCGGGAACCGTGCGCGTCACACAAACAACTCCCAGCTCTTGCGCCAGCTTCTCGGTCTCTTCCCAACCAGCCGCCTTCGCCACGCGTCCATCATTACAAACCACAATCGTGACCTTGCCATGAGGATAACGAGCCAGATATTTGTCACGAGCGGCAATAATGCCCTCTAATGTTGGCCTGAGAATCGAGACGCCTTCATTCACGGTAGGGATAAACACGTAGATTGGATGCCTGGTGGGGTCTTCCCGTTGCGTTATCGTCGGAGGCAGCCAGGGCCAGACCGTTACTTGAAAGCCAAGCGCATGTAATGCCCCCAGAAACTCCGCAAAGAGCAATGGTACGGAGATCCACCAGCCGTGCCAGTTCGCCACCACAAAACGCCAGCTCAAATAGTCGATGCTGGCAATGCCCACCGCAAGCGCAAGCACCATCGTGATTGCTTCGTCATAACGAACACGCTTGATGAACAGCACCACAACCGCCATCACCACTGCCGCCAATACCAGCAAAGCGCCCGGTAACGCATAGCTGATCCAACATGCAGCCAGCAGGACAATAAGTATAGCGCTCGTACGGACTATTTTCTCCATGGTGGCGGCCTGGAGCAGAAAACGCTGCCAGAAGCGTTTCGGCTTTTTCGCCTTCGTGGCCAATAGCGGCTCGGATGGAGGCAGAGAGCGCATCTCCCTCTTTACGGCATCAGGCAGAGGAATACTGACCATCTCCAGCGGCTCCGTATCGATCAGCTCTGACTGAGCGGGATCAGAGAGCAGCGTATATTTCTTATCTTCAACATAAGGTGCGGGGAGGCGACCCCTGGTAGGAGGAAGCGAGGGAAGGATAAAACGCCTGAAAATGAGAAAATCCAGAATGGCAATAAGGACAAAGATGACCGTTGTCAGCCCGGATAACAGCGTCGGCAATACATTGCCCAGCAGAAATACGGACAGCGCCACGATCACATTGAAGCAGAGGAGCAGACCTATCTTCCAGATCCGTCCCGCCGCAGGAACTTCGCGCCATAAACGCAACATATGTTGCAACGTGAGTATTCCCTGGCGCAGGGAGGCTTTGCTCTGGCCATGAGCACGTGTGCGAAAATGGTAGGGATATTCAATGATATGCAGCCACGGACAACGGAGCAATATTTCCAGCAGGATTTTATAGCCAATGGGACGTAACGTGACGCCCTGCAAAAGCTCACGACGAAGCAGGAAAAATCCTCCCAGAGGATCAGAAAGCTGCCAGAGTTGAGCAGGGAAAAGCAGTCTGGCGGTCTGCTTCAAGCCGATGGAGGCACAACGTCGCGTAAAGCTCTCCAGGCCACGATAACTTCCGCCCTTGATATAGCGACTGGCAACGACCAGATCCGCCTGTTGCGCAATCGCTTGCTCATAGAACAGGCGTAATTGTTCGGGGGGATGTTGTAAATCCGCATCAATAACTGCGACATAGTCAGCCAGGGACGTATCCATACCATGAACGACCGCCGTCGCCAGCCCACCAGAACGGGCACTGCCAGACGCGCGATGCTCCAGGCAGATCTGAAACTGCGCGGAATTCATGGTTTCAGCTACGTCCTTGATCACATCTGGCGTAGAATCATCACTATCATCGACAAAAATTACCTCAACTGCCAGATCTGCAAGGGATTTATGCAACGCTTCGAGAAGGGGACGAATATTTTCCTGCTCATTGCGCGTCGGGATCACCACACTGAGTTGAAACCGCGATAGAGGCTCCGCATCTTCGTGTTTATGCGATCCTGGCTGCCGCTTTTGCAGGTATTTCTGTCGCGCTATGGAGACAAGCTTCTCTGTTTGTTCAATTACCTCTGAACTCTCCAGTTCAGGTGGGCCACTTTCAATGGTCATATGTGGCATCCTTATTTAACATATTTAAATTCAATACTTTTTCAACCAACCAACCATCAACACTGATAAATACACACCCACTACACAACGACACCATTGTCACAGAGGAGATTTTGTGCGAAGAATATGAACCACTTTTGCGGCAGCACAAAAACAGCTCATGAAGTACATCGTCTTCTGCATATCTTTGCAAAAAAAGGCAAAAATACCCCGCGAAGAGTGCATTCTCCTGAACATCTTTGTCAAAGCACAAACATGTTATGCGAAGAGCCAGTCTTCTCCATTGATTGCAGGAAACAAGAGAGAGACATGGAACTATGTCTCTGCAAAGGTCAAAACAGGCATAGATATGGCAAGCACATTGCAGGTAACAGCATGCATTTTTCTCCCCTGAAAAACGATGCCTGTATGTTAACCGAACAATTCCTATTGTTGCTAGCCAGTCAATAATTGCAAATACTCTATCCCGTTGCTTAGCATGGCTTTTCTCTTTTACTGTCTGGCTTTATTCATCCAGGATTGAAATATGCAAAGAGGCCACGCACACTTTTATTATATGTAATCATTCGAGAAATATCAAGTATCACTCTTTTCTCTATTCTATTCGAACTAATAGTCATAGCACTAAAAAAATCTGACAAAGCATCTGCCACTTTAACAGACGCACAAGCAGAAGGTTTTTTGCAGTACATTTTCCCAGCTTCAGCAAGACAATTTTATCTCGTAAAAGGCTTTACTACCGCAATCGCAGCTTTATTTGCCTCTCTCACTGGTAGGGCATTTCTCAAGATAACAGGCCAGAGAGAAGATGTCATGCTGTTGACAACGCATCACTCCTATCCGCAATAAAGCTCATCATTTTGTGATCGATTTTCTTTTATTTCATCTTCTTTTAATGTTCTACTTTTTACAGGCTGTTTGCTTACAGTATTTGTTCATCCGCTATTTTTCAGTACACAATTTTTTCAAGTGGAGGTCCGCTTACACGCTATTTCAGATCAAAGAAATGTGTACGAATTTACCGCTTGAAAGCTCATTATCTTTTTATCTATTTTATGTCTTCTATAATCATATCGCACATTTATTAAAGCATAAAGCCGTTAAGAATTACCTGATGTTGCGTTGTAAAATGGTTGTGGTTCTTACTTTCCTGTAAAGACTTGACAATGCAGAGATCGTATCCCAGAGGATATAATAGAAGCTGACATCCTTGAAAGTAGAGGCACAAATCTCTCTTTTTCGGAAAAACAAAGCAGAACCTTGCACAGGTAATGGATGCCTATTCCTGAGCGGTATTGAGTGGTATAATAAGCATGTCTATGCTTCACATGTGTACAGGAAACCCTTTTTGGGCTTATAGTTGCTGGCCTATTGCAACTACCTATAAAAAACCGATATTTTCTGCCTCTCAGTGGTGCGCTCTTTCTTCTAAGATGAGAACGCCTGAGAGCAGCGTAGGATAGAAAAAAACGCAAGCACCAACGCCGATCATTAGGAGAACTTAGCATATGCAACTACTTGGGAAACTGCTGGGCGATCCCACCAAAAAAGATATGAAGGCCATCAAACCCCTTATCGACAAAATTAATGCCTTTGAACCAACCTTCACAGATCTCACTGATGCTCAACTGGCCGCAAAGACGGCAGAATTTCGTTCGCAACTTTCTCTCTATCTCAAAGGCGGTCTGGTGCTTGAAGAAGAACTGATCTCTCTCTTCCGCGAAGTGCTCACACCCGTTGAGCCGCTGGCCGAGCTCTGTAGCACCGAGCAGCTTCGTGCCGCCATCGTCGAATATCGCCAGAAGATTGATCGCCAGAAAGATCCCGACTATCTTTTGCACGAGCGCCTGCAAGATACGCTGGCTGAATGCTTCGAACAGGGCTATGAGAAGCTATCTCCAGTGCTGAATGTCCATCGTCTCAGCAAACTGCATGAGCAGGCCGGGTCCGAGCTAGCAACGCTGGACCCACAGGCAAGTACAGCGCAGGAGGTCTTCGCACTCCTCACAAAAATCGATCCTGACTTTGGTGAGCTCGAAACCAGCTTTCAGACAGAAGCGTTTGCAGCCACGGTAGAACACATTGCCGATGCGACAGATACTCCATACGAGCCAGTAGATGCCTTCCTGCTCTCACTCTTGCATCATCTTCAGCCCGAACTGGTTGCCATCAAAGCAGACGCCATAGACAAGCTTATTCCCGCCATCGTCAAACGTTATCGCAGCACGGGAAAAACCCTCGACGATCTACTCCCGGAGGCCTTTGCCGTGGCGCGTGAAGCAGGCAAACGCACGATTAAAATGCGCCACTACGATGTGCAGCTCATCGGAGGTGTAGTCCTGCATCAGGGCAAGATCGCAGAGATGGGGACAGGTGAAGGAAAAACGCTGGTCGCGACGCTGCCGGTGTATCTCAATGCGCTCACCGGACGCGGCGTGCATGTCGTGACGGTCAATGATTACCTGGCACGGCGTGACTCCGAGTGGATGGGCAGGATTTATAAGTTTCTTGGCCTGACTGTACGCGTGATCGTCAATGCCATCGATCCGCAAACGAGAGAACGCCGGGAAGCCTACGAAGCCGATATCACCTATGGCACCAACAATGAGTTCGGCTTTGACTATCTGCGTGACAATATGGTCACTTCGCTTGACCAGATGGTACAGCGCGAACTGAACTTTGCCATCGTCGACGAGGTTGATAACATTCTCATCGATGAAGCGCGTACGCCTCTGATTATCTCCGGCCAGGGGCAGGAATCGACCGATATGTACGCCAAATTTGCCCGCTGGGCTCCTCGTCTGAAGCCGGACAACGACTATACCATCGAAGAGAAGACCCGCACGGTGCTCCTGACTGAGTCGGGCATTGAAAAGATTGAACAACTGGCTGGCGTGCAGAATATCTACGATGAAGAAAATCTTGACCTGACGCGCTATATGGAGAATGCGATCAAGGCGGAGATTATCTACAAACGCGATAAAGATTATATCGTGAAAGACGGCGAGGTGATTATCGTCGACGAATTCACCGGTCGCCAGATGCCAGGGAGACGCTATAGCGAAGGCTTACATCAGGCCATTGAGGCCAAAGAAGGCGTGACCGTTCAGCGCGAAAATCACACGCTGGCAACCATCACCTTCCAGAACTACTTCCGTATCTACCGCAAACTGGCTGGGATGACCGGTACCGCCCTGACTGAGGCGGAAGAATTTCATAAGATCTACAAATTAGAGGTCATCCCCATACCAACCAATAAGCCGAAGATCCGCATAGACGAGCCCGATCTGATCTATCGCACAGGAGAAGCGAAATTTCGCGCCGTCGTCGAGGAGATTCGAGAGCGCAATGAGAAGATGCAGCCGGTGCTGGTTGGTACAACCTCGGTTGAGACGTCCGAGTATCTCTCACAATTGCTGGAGCGCGAGGGCATACCCCATCAGGTCTTGAATGCGAAATACCACGAGAAAGAGGCACAGATTGTCGCACAGGCCGGACGCAGTGGAGCAGTAACCATCGCCACCAATATGGCCGGTCGTGGCACCGATATCCTCCTCGGAGGCAACGCTGAAGGCTACTTTGAGAGCATTCTGCATAAACATGCTGAACAGGTTGATTACATCCACTCTATGCCAGAACGCAACCAGGATGAACGCGAGGAGAAAGAGGAAGCGATACAGGAACATATCGCGCATATGACCGAGGATGAGAAACAGGAGATCTTCCAGCAAAAAGTTCGGGAATGCGATGAGGATCACGAACTGGTTGTCAGTCTGGGAGGATTGCACATCATCGGCACCGAGCGTCACGAGTCCCGCCGTATTGATAATCAGCTGCGTGGTCGCGCCGGTCGTCAGGGAGATCCGGGCTCGACACGTTTCTTCCTGGGACTGGATGATGAGCTGATGCGCCGTTTTGCCGCTGATCGCGTGGCGGGCATTATGGAACGCGTGGGCATGGAAGAGGATATGCCTCTGGAGAGCAAGCTCGTCTCGCGCTTCATTGAGAGCGCTCAGACCAGAGTAGAAGGCTATAACTTCGACATTCGTAAAAATGTGGTTGATTATGACGATGTCATTGCAAGACAGCGCGAAGTGATCTATGCGGACCGCCGAACGGTGCTGGAGCACGGCGATATGCATGGGCGCATCCTGAAGATGATCGAGGCCGAGGTAAGTAAACTGGTCGAGGCCAGCGTTCCTGGCCAGATGGTTACTGAAGAAGAACAACTGGAAATACTCTATAAGCAGCTTGAGGTCTGGGTCGAAATCTCGGAGGAAGATCTTCCCGAGAATGTTCATGCGATCCGTCGTGATGACCTGAAAACGCAGCTGGTCGATCTGGTGATTGATAATTATGAGAAGCGGGGCGAACGGCTCCGTCAGCAGGCTCAGGAACAGGGCGTAGAAGATATTGAGCCGCAACGCGAGTTCGAGCGCTCTTACCTGCTCCAGGTCGTTGATCGTCTTTGGATGGATCATATCGACTCTCTGGACGTAATGCGCGCCGGTATCGGCTTCCGCGCAATCGGTCAGCGCGATCCTCTCGTCGAATTCAAAAACGAAGCGTATCGCATGTTCGACGAGCTCAAAGCGGCCATTCAGCATTACACGGTCGACGCTCTGCTCAAACTGATGCGCAATGATGTCGTCATCACCTTGCAGCGGCCCGAGCCTCCACGCAAATTGCCACAAAGGGTACGCACTAACGCCGAGGATATCGCACGCGCCAGCGGGCAGCAGAGCAAAGGCGAGGAGGCGACACGTAACGAGCTGAGGACCCTGAAAGCGGGCGCTAAAAATAGCAACCGCAATGGTAGCAGCGGGCAACGTGGCGGCAGTGCTCAGCGCAGCGGGAATGTGTCAACTGTCAGTCAACCCAGCGGGCCGGTGAAAGTAGGGCGCAATGATCTCTGCCCATGTGGGAGCGGCAAAAAATACAAGAAGTGCCATGGGGCTTAATCCTGCGCAGGAAAACACAAAAATGAGGAGAGATTATGCACTCTCCTCATTTTTGTGTTTCAATAGAACAAGCCACTACACAACACAGAAGCGTATTTTTATGCGACAATAACAAAAGGATGATGTCATCGCTGTTGAAAGGACAAATTGTTCATGGCAGATTCTCCTACCCCCCAATATGCGGAAGGAATTTCAATTCAGGCTCCCATAACGCCTGAATTTGCAGAAATTCTGACACCTGAAGCAGTACTTTTTGTTGCGACCCTGGCTCGTGCATTTCAAACGAGACGCGAAGAACTCTTGCATCATCGGGCAAAACGCCAGACGGAACTGGATAAGGGAACATTGCCTGATTTTCTTGCGGAGACCGAGCATATTCGTAACGGCTCCTGGACGATCGCACCTATTCCGGCTGATCTACAGGATCGTCGCGTTGAGATCACCGGGCCGACTGAGCGCAAGATGGTGATCAATGCCCTCAACTCGGGGGCGAAGGTCTTTATGGCCGATTTTGAGGATGCCCACGCTCCCACCTGGGAAAGCACCATCCAGGGGCAGATCAATGTACACGATGCGATACGACGCACGATCGGCTATACCAGCCCTGAAGGGAAAACCTACAAGCTCAATGAACAGACAGCCGTGCTCTTCACCCGGCCTCGAGGCTGGCATCTCAACGAAAAGCATGTGCTGATTGATGGTAAGCCAATCTCGGGCGGCATCTTCGATTTTGGCCTCTACTTTTTCCACAATGCACGCGCCTTGCTTGAACGGAATAGCGGTCCCTACTTCTATCTCCCCAAGCTCGAAAGCCATCTGGAAGCGCGTCTGTGGAACGATATTTTTGTTCTGGCACAGGAAGAGCTGGGTGTTCCCCAGGGAACGATCAAAGCAACGGTGCTGGTTGAAACAATCCTGGCTACCTTCGAGATGGATGAAATTCTCTATGAGTTGCGAAACCATTCGGCAGGGCTCAACTGTGGTCGCTGGGACTACATTTTCAGTGCCATCAAGAAACTTCACAACATTCCCGAGTTCATCCTTCCCGATCGCGCCCAGGTCACGATGACTACGCCATTTATGCGCGCTTACTCGCTGCTCACGATCAAGACGTGTCATCGACGCAATGCGCATGCGATGGGCGGCATGGCGGCGCAGATTCCCATCAGGAGCAATCCCCAGGCGAACGAAGAGGCGCTCAGTCGTGTACGTGCCGATAAGCATCGCGAGGCGAGCGATGGACATGATGGCACGTGGGTCGCCCATCCTGGTCTGGTGCCGATCGCGCTTGAAGAGTTCAACGCAGTCATGAAGGGACCTAACCAGATCGAACGCAAACGCGAGGATGTGCATGTCACGGCTGCCCAACTGCTTGAAGTTCCCTCAGGCACGATTACTGAGGCAGGACTACGCAATAATATCAGCGTTAGCTTGCAATATCTGGAATCGTGGTTACGCGGTCTGGGCTGTGTGCCGATCAACAATTTGATGGAAGATGCCGCTACGGTAGAGATCTCACGAGCACAGATCTGGCAATGGGCACATCATCCTAAAGGCGTTTTAGATGATGGGCGCAAAGTGACCATTGCTCTCTTCCATCAGCTCATGGGCGAGGAATTGGCGAAGCTCAAAACGGCAATAGGCGAGGAGCAGTATCAGCAACGTAAGTTTGAGACGGCTTCACGCATCCTCGACCAGATTATCAGTAGCGACCATTTTATCGAGTTCCTGACGTTACCGGCCTATCAATATATAGACTAGGTTAGCGATTATCTTTGTAGAGGCGGGGTTTATCTCCGCCTGGGCGAACCTGGGTGGTTGTCACCCATGGCGAAGATAAACCCTGCCTCTACCACGGCGGAGATAAACCCCGCCTCTACTCCTCTTCTATGAGCATTGATGAGGTATATTATTATTCAGGCTACCATAGCCAGAAAGCTTTTATAAAAATAGAGGATATCACCAATGGTACAAAAAACGGCAGTTTCAGCGGGGGCAATTATCCTTCGCGAAATTGACGGCGAACTAAAAGTTGCGCTCGCTCAACGCCTGCGCGGCGAAAAGGTCTGGGTCTTACCTAAAGGCCATGTTGAGCCGGGAGAAACATTGGAACAGGCCGCACTTCGCGAAGTCCACGAAGAGACAGGGCTGGCAAAAGTTCAGCTCATTAAACGCCTTGGTACTGTGGTACGCAGGGGCCAAAAAAACAACGAGAAGATCCTCAAAACTATTCACTATTATCTCGCCTATGCGCATCAGGATAACCACTTTGAGTTTCCCACCGATCAGGGGTTCACGGAGGTTGGCTGGTTTTTGCCAGAACAGGTTATCGATGTTCTTCTCTATGAAGAAGAGCGCTCTTTTTTACGAGAGCATTTAGAGTCCCTATTGAAGTAATTGCAACTTTTTATTTATATCCAGTAAATTCAGCATAAACTCCAGTGAGCATTCCTGTAACAGGCTCTGTGAATGCTCACTGGTGCTATAATACGCTTGATGCGAGAATGCGCTTACGTTCTGTTCACGATCACCTATCATCGCTGGAGACCATCACAAATACCATGCTGAAGAAGCCACATACTACTCCTGATTTCGCGTCAACACAGGATTTTGAGCACTATCTTCCCACTGCACCCATTCTCTCTAGTAAAGGGGTTGGCTGGGAACATTTAATGGTGCGTGCCTATCAAGAACTGCCAGAGCTAGAAGAAACGCTTTTCCCTGGCGGCCCTGATATTCATCTCATCCTGGTCACCAGCGGCGCGGTGCAGGTTGATGAACGGGAAATCCATGGTCCCTGGACCACTTATCCGATTCATGAAGGCGATTGGTTTTTGCTGCCAGCAGGAGTAGAACCCTATGCTCTCCGCTGGAAAAGCCTGTCCACTGACCCGCTTAAAACGATCCAGTTACACCTGAGTGCTGACCTGTTCGCGCACACGGTGCAACAGGTGGTGGATCGCGATCCCACACGTGTGATGGTTCAGGAGCGCACAGGATTTCAAGATCCCCTGCTGACTCAGCTTGCCTTCTCCCTGCAACATGAGCTGCAACATCCCGAGTCTGCTTCGCTGGGAAAACTCTATGCGGAGACGGCGGCTCAGATGCTCGCCACACACCTTTTGAGCCACTATGCAACCACCAACGCGTTCATTCAAGAATATAACAGGAAACTGTCCTCTCGCCAGTTGCGGCGCTTAACCATCTTTATCCAGGATCATCTCAGTCAGAACCTCTCATTAGAAATACTTGCACAGCAGGTCGGGTTCAGCCCATATCATTTTGCCCGTCTCTTCCGCCAGACAACCGGAGAGAGCCCTCATCAGTTTGTGCTCCAGCAACGCCTCACCGCTGCTGAGCGCCTCCTGAAAGAGACCGATCTACCGCTTGTGCAGGTCGCCTCAGAGATTGGCATCCCCAACCAGAGCCACTTTACCCAGGCATTTAAGCGCCATCGAGGCATGACGCCGCTTATCTATCGACGGGAACATTAATACGAGCACGTTTTCGATAGCATTCGCATGAAAACAATAGAACGATCTTCCCCGCTGCGGTAGCATGTAGGCAGAGAAATAAGAAAACAAGAAGGGGTAGCCACATGCAATATACACAGTTAGGCAAGACGGGTCTTATCGTTTCCAGATTTGCGTTTGGAAGCATGACCTTCGGCTCTGGTGAAGGCGCACTCGGCTCCGTCTACAAGGTAGATCAGGCCAGCGCAAACGAGCTTGTAGCCCGAGCACTCGATACAGGGATAAATTTTTTCAATACTGCCGATGTCTATGCCAATGGGCAATCAGAGGTTATGCTGGGGCAAGCGCTGGGCAAACGTCGTCAAGAGGTCGTCATCGCCACGAAAGTGGGCAATCGTATGAGCGAGGCACTGATTGACCAGGGACTTTCACGCCAGCATATCTTCGCCTCTGTCCAGGGTAGCTTAAAGCGACTGAACACTGATTATATTGATGTCTATCTTGTCCATCGTCTCGATCCCTACACGCCAATAGAGGAGACGCTTGAAGCCCTCGATGCGCTTGTTCGCCAGGGCATGGTACGCTACATCGGCTTCTCAAACTGGCCAACCTGGCTGGCCGCCAAAGCGATCGGGTTACAACGTGAGCATCACTGGGCACAATTCCGTGCCGCCGAGATGTATTATTCGCTGGTGGGACGTGATCTGGAACATGAAATGGTCCCATTTGTCGAGGATGCCGGTATCGGGATCATGGTCTGGAGCCCTCTTGCCGGTGGATTTCTCAGCGGAAAATATACGCGTGAGAATCCCGGAGGCGATGGTGGTCGTCTGACCGGCTTTGACTTTATTCCGTTTGACCGCGAACACGGCTACAAAATCGTAGAAAAGCTACAGGAAATTGGCAGGCAACACCATGCTTCTCCTGCACAGGTCGCATTAGCCTGGCTCAGCACCCGCCCGTTTGTCACGTCTATACTGGTAGGAGCAAGCAAAATAAGCCAGCTCCAGGATAATTTAGGCGCAGCTACTCTGGACTTGAACGCCGATGAGGTCGCGACCCTGAATACATTGACAGAGCCAGTTGCTCTCTACCCAAACTGGTTCAATGCATCTATCTATGATGCACAGGTGCGTGATGCGCTGACAAAAACAAACCGGTAAAGATCAACGATAATAACATGCCGCATGAAAGGGACAATACGATGGATCAGGCAGGTACCATTGCTCTGGTGACAGGAGCAAATCGGGGCATTGGTTTAGAAGTTGTCCGCCAGCTAGCTAAAAAGGGATGCATGTTATCCTGGGAGCACGCGATCAGGCGAAAGGAGAGGCAGCAGCAAGATCACTCACGCGAGAGGGATTGTCCGTCTTCCCGTATCAGCTTGATGTTTCTGATCAACCCGGTATTGCTCATCTGTATGCTCACGTCACAGCCGAATTTGGGCGACTGGATATACTGGTTAATAATGCCGCCATCCTGTACGACACCTGGCAACAGGGGACGACGGCAAACCTGGATGTGGTCCATACGGCGTTAGAGACGAATCTGTTCGGGGCCTGGCGCATGTGCCAGACATTTCTTCCCTTACTCCGCCAGAGCCCTGCGAGTCGCATCGTCAATGTCTCCAGCGAGGGCGGATCACTGGCAAGTATGGGAGGTGGAACACCCGCTTACAGCGTCTCAAAAGCTTCACTCAATGCGCTCACCCGTATCCTGGCTGCTGAACTCGCAGGAACAGGCATTCTCGTGAATGCAGTCTGTCCTGGTTGGGTCGCTACCGATATGGGAGGAGCAGGAGGGCGTCCAGTATCGAATGGAGCCACCGGAATTGTCTGGGCGGCAACGCTGCCTGACAAGGGACCTACAGGCAGGTTCTTCCGAGATGGGAAACCGTTACCCTGGTAAGAGTAGAGAGGGAAGCACCATGAACGAAGAAACTAAACACTATTCAATGATCATTGAATGGGACGAAGATGATAAAATCTATGTCGTTACCGTGCCAGAACTTCCTGGCTGCATGACACATGGCCGCTCTTATGAAGAAGCAATTCAGCAGGGACAGGACGCGATTGAAAGCTGGATCATGGTAGCAAAAGAGTTAAATAGGCCCGTTCCGCCCCCCAGGGTTTTCAAAGCAGCATAAAAGCCCTTATCACGAGGCTTTTATGCTGCTCGCAATCTGTAACCAGACTACTACCAGAGTTCGCGGCTCTTCATCCTGATAATCGCAGAGACGCTTTCAACGAACTTCTCAACAGGCATCGCTTTGAGATCGACGTTGCTACGCAGGCGCACCGAGACCGCATCCGCCTGCGCCTCTTTATCCCCAACCACCAGCATATACGGGATCTTTTGCAGCTGCGCATCACGAATCTTCGCATTCATACGCTCACCTCGCGTATCAACCTCCGCCCGAATACCTGCCGCTTTGAGCGTAGCCAGCACGTTGTTCGCATATTCGATATGGCGGTCGGCAATCGGAATAATCATGGCCTGCACGGGCGAGATCCAGACTGGGAACGCTCCAACGAAATGCTCAATCAGCAGCGCCATAAAACGCTCCGTCGAACCCGTGACGGCGCGATGAAGCATGATCGGACGATGAACCTGCCCATCTTCACCGACATACTCCAGTTCGAAATTCTCCGGCAGGATAAAGTCCAGCTGAATCGTCGCACACTGCCATTCCCGCTTCAGAGCATCACGCACCATAAAGTCGACTTTCGGTCCATAAAAGGCCGCCTCACCAATGCCAATCTCATAACTAATGCCACGGCTCTCCGCCGCATCTCTCAACCCACTCTCTGCCACTTCCCAGATCTCATCGCTACCAATATACTCTTCTTTCTTCTGCGGATCACGCAGCGAGAGTCGCACCCGGTAGTCCGACAGCCCATACGTGTTGAAGACTTCGAGCGTCAGATTGACGGCATTGTCAAACTCCTGCTGCACTTGATCCGGACGCATAAACACGTGTGCATCGTCCTGCGTCACGCTGCGCACACGCGCCAGACCCGTCAGTGCTCCCGCTTTTTCGTAGCGGTAGAGCGTGGCGAACTCGGCATACCGCAAAGGTAACTCACGATAGCTATGCATCTGCGACTTGTACAGCAGAATATGATGCGGACAACCCATCGGCTTGAGCATCATGCCATCATCTTCCGAAGCCTCCTGCTCGCCCTTCATGACCGGAAACACATCGTCGCGATACGTGTACCAGTGCTTCGACGTCTTATAGAGGCGCACCTTGCCCAGATGCGACGTCCAGACGTGCTGGTAGCCATAGCGCTCCTGCGTCTCACGCACATACTTCTCCATCTCGTAGCGAAGCATCTCGCCACGCGGCAGAAACATCGGCACACCCGCGCCAACATCGTCACTCAGGAAAAAGAGCTTCAGATCTTTCCCGAGCTTGCGATGATCACGCTTAGCTGCCTCCTCCAGACGCCAGAGATACAGCTCTAACTCTTCCTGCGTGAACCAGGCCGTCCCATAGATGCGCTGCAACATCGGACGATATTCATCACCTCGCCAGTAAGCCCCGGCGACTCTCATCAGCTTAAAAGGGCCGATTTGTCCCGTTCTCTCGACGTGCGGACCTCGACATAAGTCAAGAAAGTTATGCTGCTGATAGATCCCGACTTCCTGATCCTTGAGCAGTTCGATAATCTCGACTTTATAGTTCTGCTCCTTTGCACGGAAGTAGGCAAGCGCTCGCTCACGTGGCCATCGTTCGTAGAGGAAAGGGTAATCGCCAGCAATAATCAGTGCCATACGCCGCTCAATGTCGGGCAGATCCTCCGGCGTGAGCGCTCTGGGCAATTCAAAGTCGTAGTAGAAACCATCTTCGATGGCGGGCCCGATACCAAATCTGGCCTCGGGGAAAAGCTCCTGTACCGCCTCCGCCATCACATGCGCAATCGAATGGCGCATACGCTGAAGTGGCGTATAACTGAGTGACTCTTGCAAGGAAACATCGATAGCCATAGAGGGATTTCCTTTCCATTTTTTGTACTGGCAAAACACAATAAGCAATAAAAAAAGCCTTCACGTCCGCAAAGGGACGAAAAGGCCATCATAACTTTCCGTGGTTCCACCCCGTTTTCGTGCTCAGCATAGCAGAAAGCTCTATACGCTCCCCACGACAGGCAGAGCACGCTCAACTGCGACGAGTAACGGTGTCGTGCCGTGTACCTTTCTATCTCGATACAGGCTGGCAAGGGGTACCGTCCTCTTTGTGGTGAAGCTGCTTTCAGCTATCAGCAAGCTCTCTCTGTACACCATGTGGGAGGCGGCATGTCTTGCTTACACGCCAGAATTATTTACCATAGTATGCGCTCAATCAGGCAATGTCTTGCCTGGACTACGGCCAGAGTTCGCGGCTCTTGGTTTTGATAATCTCAGAGACCCCTTCGATAAACTTCGCAACGGGAATCGACTTGAGATCGACGTTACTGCGCAAACGCACCGAGACCGCATCCGCCTGCGCCTCTTTATCTCCAACCACCAGCATATACGGGATCTTTTGCATCTGCGCATCACGAATCTTCGCATTCATACGCTCACCTCGCGTGTCGATCTCCGCCCGTATGCCTGCCGCCTTGAGTGTTGCCAGCACGTTGTTTGCGTATTCGACATGGCGATCGGCAATCGGGATGATCATCGCCTGTACGGGCGAGATCCACACCGGGAATGCCCCGGCGAAATGCTCGATCAGCAGCGCCATAAAGCGCTCCGTCGAACCCGTGACGGCACGGTGAATCATCACCGGACGATGAGCCTGCCCATCTTCACCAACATACTCCAGCTGGAAGTTCTCCGGCTGATTGAAGTCAAGCTGAATCGTCGAACATTGCCATTCACGGCCCAACGCATCACGCACCATAAAATCAACCTTGGGACCATAGAAGGCCGCTTCACCAATGCCGATCTCATATTTGAGGCCCTTATTTTCGGTCGCCTCTCGCAATGAGGACTCAGCGGCTTCCCACACTGCGTCTTCGCCGATGTACTCCTCTTTCTTCTGTGGATCGCGCAGAGAAAGGCGCACCCAGTAGTCAGACAGGCCATAGGTCTCGAAGACTTCCAGCGTCAGGTTAATGGCATTGTCAAATTCTTGCTGCACCTGATCCGGACGCATAAAGACGTGCGCATCATCCTGTGTCAGGCTGCGCACACGTGCCAGACCCGTGAGCGTGCCTGCCTTCTCATAGCGGTACAGCGTGGCAAACTCGGCGTAACGCACTGGCAGTTCACGATAACTATGCATCTGTGACTTGTACAGCGTAATATGATGCGGACAGTTCATCGGTTTGAGCACGTAGGCGTCGTCCTCTGAAGCTTCCTGCTCGCCCTTCATGATCGGGAACATGTCTTCGCGATACGTATACCAGTGTTTCGACGTTTTGTAGAGGCGCACTTTGCCCAGGTGCGAGGTCCAGACGTGCTGATAACCATAACGCTCCTGCGTCTCACGGAC
The DNA here is from genome assembly GCA_035493895.1 of Ktedonobacteraceae bacterium. Classification (GTDB taxonomy): domain Bacteria; phylum Chloroflexota; class Ktedonobacteria; order Ktedonobacterales; family Ktedonobacteraceae; genus DATJHM01. The sequence goes on along the minus strand of DATJHM010000191.1, from coordinate 3,324 downwards.
ATAGGTCTCCATCTCGTGGCGCAGCGTCTCTCCTCGCGGCAGGAACATCGGCACGCCCGCAGGCAGTTCTTCGCTTAACACAAAGAGCTTCAATTCCCGGCCGAGCTTGCGATGGTCGCGCTTCTGTGCCTCTTCTAAGCGCCAGAGATACTGGTCCAACTCTTCCTGCGTGAACCAGGCCGTGCCGTAGATACGTTGCAGCATCGGACGATGCTCATCGCCTCGCCAGTAAGCCCCGGCGACACGCATGAGTTTGAAGGGCCCAACCTGACGCGTATTCTCCACATGCGGACCACGACAAAGATCCAGGAACGTATCCTGCGTATAGATACCAACTTCCTGATCGGTCAGGTTCTCGATCAATTCGACTTTGTAGGCCTGACTATGCTCACCGAAGTACTGCAAAGCCTTCTCACGCGGCCACATCTCATGTTTAAATGGGTAACTGCCATTCACAATGCGATGCATACGCTGCTCGATGTCGGGCAAATCCTCCGGCGTGAGCGCTCGCGGCAGATCAAAGTCATAATAAAAACCATCTTCAATCGCCGGGCCAATCGCCAGACGCGCATCAGGGAAGATCTCCAGCACCGCCTCGGCCATAATGTGCGCAGCAGAATGCCGCATACGCTGAAGCGGCGTATAGTTGATCGACTCCTGCAATTCTACTTCTACCGTCATAAGAACCAGCTCCTCGCACACTGTACGTCGTGTGCAACTACAAGCAATCGTGAAAGCAGCACGGCCATGAACTTTGCTCAGCACGATCGAAAAGCAATGCATTTCTTTTGCGACATCACCAGAACAATCAGAACAATAAAAAAAACCTCTCCATCCCCATTGGGACGAAAAGGTCGTAATACTCTCCGTGGTTCCACCCAGATTCCGCTTCTTCCTGCAATGCCACTACTTCACCAGCATGTGAGATATCATCCGGTTTATACGTATATCAGCACAGAAAGAACGCGCTCTCACAACTGATAACGGTGTTGAGCCGTGTACTTTACTTTCTCAGTACAAGCTTGCGAGGGGTATCGCCTTCACTCTGGTTCAGGAGCACTCTCAGCCGCCGATGCTTCCTCTCTGTTTCCCATGTTTGAAGGGATCTGGCTCGCGTAGTCGCTTATCTATTACAGTATTTACGATTGTAGCATGACTCCTGACAGTTGTAAAGAGAAGAGTTTCTGTTCAGAAAGGCAGAGTCACATATGTTTTAAAATAACGGATCTTTGGGCCTAAAGTACCATATCAGATCGAGAAAAATAATACAGATGAGACAACGAAGTGTTATAATACTACCAATTACGAAGAGCTTGCGAGAAGCAACCGCAATGTCGTATAAATCGTATCTTTTATCTTTCTCGAAGTTACACACCAGGAGCCTACATGAGCAATCTCTCTTCCTCCTCACTCACCTACCGAGTGGCAGCAATCCAGTTTGAACCAACACTCGGCGAGAAAGAAAAAAATATTCGGCATCTACTACGCCTGGTAGAACAGGCGGCGCAACATGAAGCACGCTTGATCGTCCTGCCAGAAATGGCTACGACCGGCTACTGTTGGGCTTCACGTCAAGAGATAGCGCCCTTTGTAGAGCCCGTTCCCGGACACACGACAGAACGTTTCCAGCAGTTAGCAAGTCACTATCATTGCTATATCGCTCTGAGCCTTCCTGAGGTAGATCCTGACACCAATGTCTATTACAATAGCGTGGCGCTCCTGGGTCCCGAGGGTCTGGTCGGCAAATATCGCAAACTACATTCATATATTTCAGAACCACGATGGGCTCGCGATGGCGATATGGGCATTCCCGTCTGGGAAACTGAGCTGGGGAGATTGAGCGCGCTGATTTGTATGGATGGAGCCTACTTCGAGGCTGCCCGTGTTGCAGCACTACGCAAGGCAGATGTTCTGCTTTTCCCGGTGAGCTGGAATGCGGAAAAGTGTCCGAGCAGCTGGTGGATGGCGCGCGCATTTGAAAATGGCATGTATGTCGTGGCGGCTAATCGCTATGGCAATGAACGAGGCATACAGTTTAGTGGCGGCAGTTGTATTCTTACTCCCGATGGTTCCATACAGGCATACGCTGATAACGGCGAAGCAATCGTCCTCGGGGAGATTCATCTCGCGCACGCACGCGACAAACGCTGGGGTTCTCCGCAGGAAGAACTGGGAGATCGTCTGGCTGATAGGATGCCGGAAGAATATACCTCGCTGGTACAAAATACGTATCTCTGGGAACCACTACGCTATCACAATCTGTATGATCTCGGAGAATTGCCTCCCGGCCAGCTTTCCTGCGCAGGCATTGTACAGATGAGCCCGGAACTCTTTTCTCCACGCTCTTTACCGGAATCGCTCGCAGCATTGCAAGACGAATTGCGCGTCCTGATGCGCGATGCCGCACCAGCTACCCCCGATGTGCTGGTGCTCCCGGAGTTGCTTCTTCCCGGACCCATTTCCGCTGCACAGAACCAGAAGGCCACAAACGATGAGATTATTGCACACTACCAGAAAGGTGCAATCACGATCCCGGGTCCAGAAACTGAGATACTGGTCGCACTGGCTGGAGAGCTGCAAATCAGCATGGTCCTGGGTGTGGCTGAACAGGCCAATCAAACATACTATAATACCGTATTGCTAATTGATCCCGAAGGCATCTATGGTACCTACCGCAAATTGCACCTGACGAAGCGGGACCGCCTCTGGGCTACGCCAGGCAATCTTGGTCTGCCAACATTCGACACACCTGCGGGCCGCATAGGACTGGTCACCGGGTATGATGTGCTCTTCCCGGAAACGTTACGCGTCCTTGCAGGCCAGGGCGCAGATCTGGTCTGCGCACCAACCCTGCTCGATTTTCCAGAACCAATCGGCCTTCCGCCATCAAGAGTTCAGCATGCCATGTCCACTGGACCAGACGAATTCGATCCACTCCACTCTCTCATCTGGCGCGTACGCGCAGCTGAACATAATGTGTATCTTGCATTGGCAAACTGGAATGGACAACAGGGAGGCATACACGCGAATGGCCTGAGTGGCATCTTCTCACCCAGCACTGGTAGCTATCCCTGGTTAGAGGTGGTCGCCGATGAAGATGAAACCGGCCTGATGCTGATGACCATTGATACACGCGAACAACGCACAGGGAGACGCACCACACGGATGCTAGAATATAGCCCCGGGGATATGGCCGGTTCGCTCACTGGTGAGCTGGCTTATAATATTCTTGATACCATTCCCGGCAATGTCGTACGAAGTAAACCGCATCTTCGCAAACGCTTACCATTCTGGTATCTCGATCTTGTGCGACGAAATCCTTGA
>DATJHM010000190.1:0-13834 GCA_035493895.1 Ktedonobacteraceae bacterium | reverse complement strand
CGATACGACTCAGCGTACTCGTTTCCAGTGGCCAGGTGGGAAAGCTATCACGCACAAGGTCATAGCGTTGTTTGAGTGCGGTCAACTGGCGTGTCCCGCTCACAAGGCTGCGCGTGTCGTACTCGGTTGAAGACAAGGACTGTAGAAATATGCGCTGATACTCCTCGGCCAGCGGCTGTAACATCTCATCGCGAGTCTTCACCATCATATGATGAGGAACGATCAACCAACCGATCAAAAGGGCCGGAGTCAGAACCACATAAATCGCGCCGAGCAAGATCATTTCCGAGAGCGAGAGCCAGTACAGGTTGCGCGAAAGGACCGAGGCGACGAGGAGCAGTGCCTCCCAAAGCAGAATACTGACACTGGCCCAGAGAAGACGCCCCATCGCGCCAAGCCCACCGGCACCATCAGGATGTAATGGCTTGATCTGAAGCAGAAAGTGAGAGAATAACCAGTTGGTAAAGATCAATGTCAACAGAAGCCGTACCACGCTAACCCCGGTGACATACATCAAGGGCAAATAGATGACAATTGCACAAACTCTCATCCAGTAGGGAACAGGACTTGGACTTGCAGGTTCCAGTACCAGCAACCGATAGAGCGCATAGCAGACAACAATACACATGATCATTATGGTCCATCTGATATGCCCCGTCCATGTGATCAGTTGTTGCACAAAGGTTTCATAGGTGCCTGACAGCGATCTGCGAGGCTCACCAATCACGCCATTTATTTTGAGCGTATTGAAGAGGCTCGCAATCGCGTCAGGAACAAGCATATAGATCAGAAAGATGACCGGGAAAATCAGGAAGGTTTGGAGCAGAACACTCAACATATCGTCAAGGTTCCACTCCGGTACGGTACGAGCCCACCACAACCACCAGGAGAGAAAGACACCCCCTGGAAGCACGATCACACCGGCGCTGATCCAGAGAGTGCTCAAATGCCATCTGTCTTTCAGCAGAACAAGGAGTGGGTCATGCTGATAGAGTTGCCGGGCGGTCAGAAGCTGGTCCTGCGCCGCATTTTCCGCTTCTTTCTGCTGATCGATCATATCTGCGCCTCCCTGCTCTTACCCTTGCACCAGAAATCCCGCAAACGCTGTTCGCAGGCACTCAGGTACTCACGCTAAACCCCTGCTTTTGCATAAAGCTGACAGTACTCTGCTGCACGGCATTCAATGCCTCTGTCAGCGTCGCTTTCCCATTGACGACGTTCGCGAAATTATCGCCGAGATCGTTGTAGACCTGATTGATCGTTGGTCCCCACTGGAATTTCACATTCACATGTGACGATCCTTCCTTGAAGATTTGACCGATATTCTGGTTGCCGAAGAATGACTGAGGACCGTTGACAAGAGGTGATTCTAAGGCTGGCTGATAAGCCGGATAAATATTGTTGCCCTTAATCATCTCATCGAGGCTTGCCTGATTCGTGTTGAGCCAGGTGGCAAACTCAGTGGCCTCCTTAGGATGCTTTGTGTTCTTGAACGCCACCGTAGTAGATCCACCCCAGTTGCCATTCACGGTCTGTCCAGCCTGCCATTGCGGAATCGGAGCCACCTTCCATTTGCCCGCGGACTGGGGAGCATTGGTCTCGATGGTGCCAGCGCCCCAGACGGCTGAAACCCAGGTAGCGAGCGATCCGGTCTGTAAGTCATGGTACCAGGCATTATCGAAGTCTGGTTCAGTCTTCACGAGTTTTTTATCGATCAATGCTTGCCAGTATGAAGCTACCTGCTGCGCGGATGAATTATTGACGGAGACTTTCCAGGATTGACCATTGACCCCAAACAATTGCCCGCCCGCCTGCCACACCAGACCTGTGAACCATCCCGGTTCCCTGGCCGGAAAATCGGTGATATACTCGTTAGGATCGGCTGCATGCAACTTCACCGCGGCATCCGCATACTGTGCCCAGGTCGTAGGGACCGCGATATGGTACTTTTTGAAGATGTCCTCGCGGTAGTACAACGCCATGGGGCCGCTATCCTGTGGAATGGCATAGACCGCATTGTCGAGCGATACCTGGCCCCAGGTCCAGGGGACAAACTTATCTTTCACCGCATTTGCCCCATATAGGGACAGATCGACAAGCGACCCGGTCGCCTCGAAGGTCGGCAGGAGCTGAAACTCGACCTGGGCAAGATCTGGTTCGTTGTTGGCCTTGATGGCGGTACTCAACTTGTTATACTCGGTTGGACCCGATCCGACATTCGATAGCTTGACCTGGATATTGGGATGCGTCTTGTTGAAGAGGGCGATTGACTTATCGATGCCCGTCACCCAGGACCAGAAGGTCAGATTCACCGGACCGCTGGGGGTATTCGCGGCCTCTGAACTGTTTCCGCCACATGCGGCAAGCGCTCCCATGAGCAGCGAAGTGAACAACAACACTGTTACTACCTTCGCTTTTCGTTGCAAAATACCACCTGGCATTAGAGCCTCCTCTTAGTCGATAAGAGTTACAGTAATCTCCCGTAGATTTCTTTGTAGGGCTGCTAAAACAGATATGCAGGAAGTATACAATGCTTCCTTACTGAATACAAGCGTATGTGAAATAACGCTTTTGCACGTTTTTCTCGCGGGTTTGCGCAAACAAACCACAACAGACTACTGGTACTTTCATGCTCACGCCCCTTGCAAGAGAAACCCGCCGCTGCTATGTTTCTTCTAGTGGTTCTTCACTTCGGCCCTCTATCATCATACTGACAATCTGGTGGGCCTCTCTCTCAACGTCTACAAAATCTTTGCTGAAGAACGGAAGAAGGAAATATCTCATGGCAGAAACCTCGATCACTGGCGTAGGATCTACTCAATTATTGCCAGGGCATGTGGCACTCATTACGGGCGCGAGCCGAGGGATTGGCGCAGCCACTGCTCGTCTGTTTGCTCGACATGGCGCTGCGGTCGCCGTCAATTATCATGCCAGTCCCGAACGTGCCCGGCAGGTTGTCGCATCCATTGAAGCTGATGGAGGACGTGCGCTCGCGGTACAGGCAAGCGTCGATAATCCAGCTCAGATCATGGCAATGGTCCAGGAGGTTGAACAAAAACTAGGATCAATCGATACGCTGGTGATGAACGCTACAGCCGTCCACGATAATACAGCGCTCTTTGGCTCTTTCCTCGAATCCAATTGGGAAGCGTATCAGGACGTGGTGTTAGGGGAACTGGCTGGTATCTATCATCCCGCACGCGTCCTGGCTCCCTTGATGGTCGAACGGAAACGTGGGAATCTCATCGCGGTCAGTAGCCTGATTGCGCGTAGAACGCCATCAGGAAGCGGATCACACGCCGCAGGCAAAGCATCGGTCGAAGCGCTCATGAAAGTTCTGACCTCCGAACTGGGTCCACATGGTATCCGCGTCAATGTGGTGGCACCGGGGCTCACTGAGACGGAAGCATCGGCAGGAGTCATGTCCGAACGGTTACAGCAAGTTGGCGCGACCCTGCCTCTACGCCGGATTGGACAGCCGGAGGATATCGCTGGAGCTATTCTGCTGCTGGCGACCGATGAGGCCCGGTACCTTACTGGCAATTATCTCGCGGTCGGTGGTGGTAGTTATTTGCCCTGATGCGTTGTAAACCCTAACAATGATCCTGGTGAACAAACTCCTCTGGAACCGCTTGCTCACCAGGATCATTGTTGTAAGTTCCCTTTAGTGAAACTGGAACGATGCCAGCATGGGCTGAAAGTACGTATCGCTGGCATGGGCGAAGTCGGGAGCCATGGCCCCATTGTCCACTTGCTGAAAGGCACCATACATTATCACGGTCTGACCATATTTTGTACTCGAAGTAACTAATTCGCGTACCTCATAGTCGAAGCCAGAGATCATGCATACTAAATCGGCTTGCGACCAGGTGACGCCGCCAACTCTCACCTGTGACGGCACAGATCTATCTCCTGGGCTACAGCTAAATTGACCATCCAGTAGCTCATTGACCATACCTCCCACGGCTTGCTCATCTCCGTTGCGCACGATATGCAAGCCGGTAATATTATCTGAAGCAACAAACCCATAGATGTCCTCCGTTGCGGGACGGCCTGACATTCCTCCAGCCTGAGACTTATGGCTCGTTTGCCAACCGACAGGATAGTCTATACCGAAGTTTGCTCCGGTCAAGTGCTGAAATCCTTTGGTAGAAGCAGGGGTTGGTGTAGGGGATGGTGTTGCTGCTGTTGCCTGGGCTGGTGTGCTTGAAGAACTGCGACCACAGGCTGAAAAGAACGCCGTCAGAAGAATGATGGCGAATATAAAAACGATTCGTCTAGCAATACTAGATTTCATACTACAAGAAACTCCTTTGTATATCTTGAATTTGTTCTGCTTTTTAAGTAACCATTATCATGCATATCGATATAATACTCGCGCATCTCGCATAAAACTATCAAGTGCTTCACATTTTTAATGAGATGGTCAAAACTCACCCATTTGTAGATATCCTCGACGAATCGATTTGGCTCGCTGATCTCTACAATTGGGTGAGCTAGAAGGTGGTAGAGGCTTTGGAAAGGGTGAAAGGCTGTCGTCAGGTCATCGAGTTGCTTGTGCCTCTACTTTCTGATTCTGGCAGCTTCATGTGGGGGACAGTAAGGCAGGCACTAAATGCATCGAGACAGAGATAATGCCTGCAATGGTTCCCGCTGGCCCGGTTCACCCCTGCTCGACGCGGTGGATGGTCGGCCAGTCAAACGCCGTCACCCGGGGAGGACGGTCATACTTCTCGACTTCCACGAGACAGGTCTGCGCAACTGAACACTGCGTTAGCCTCGACGTGCCCTTGTCCAGCGTGACCACATTCGGGTTCCCATGCTTCTCAAGACTGCCCACAGTGCCCGCGACCTCCGGATCGTACCAGGCTCCAGTCGCGATCTGGACGACCCCGGGCCGAAGCTCGTCCGAGATCTGTACGCCCGCCAGAAAGGCACCCCGATCATTGAATACCCGAACCACGTCGCCATCCGCCAGGCAGCGTTGTTTCGCGTCGAGGCCGCTGAGATGGATAGGCTCACGCCCGTTGATCTTCGCTTTCCGGCTCAGCGTGGCGTTATCGAGCTGACTGTGCAACCGATTGCCTGGCTGGTTGGAGAGTAGATGCAGGGGATATCGCTCGGCAAGTGGCCCACCCAGCCACTCTGCTGGCTCGATCCACGTCGGGTGGGCCGGGCAGTCGTCGTAGTTGAAAGACCGGATCGTCTCACTGACCAGCTCGATTCGGCCCGATGGCGTCTGCAACGGATGCCGCACCGGATCATCCCGGAACTCTCCAAGCAGGATTGGTTGCGAACCAGGGGCGGGAGTAGAGAAATCGTATACATCGTTTGCCCAGAAATCATCAAAGGGCGGAGGGGTAAAGCCTCGTTCCTGGGCAATCTCCCTGGCACCGTCGTACATGTGCCGCAGCCACTGCATCTCGTCGCGGTTCTGGTGGTAGTCGAACCCGAAACCCAGCCGGTCGGCCAGCTCGGCAAAGATGGCAAAATCGTTGCGGGCCTGGCGATACGGCGGGACCACCTGATGCATGGCGATCCAGAATTTGCTATAATCGGTGGCACCGATGTCGTTGCGTTCCATCGTGGTCGTCGAGGGAAGAACAATGTCGGCGAACCTGGCGGGCGGAGTCCACCACGGCTCATGCACGATCACGGTGGACGGCTGCTTCCATCCCTGCAAGAACCGGTTCAGGTTGGTATTATGGTGGAACGGGTTTCCCCCGGTCGAGTAGATCAACTCTATCTTCGGCAACGGTATGATCCGACCGTTGTGCTCAAGCTGACCACCGGGATTGAGCAACAGGTCCGTTACCCTGCTCACTGGTATCTTGATAGAGACCGGGTTCCGACCGAGCGGCAAGGTCGGGCGTGGGATGCCTGCTGGATAGGGGAGCACGATACCACTCACTGCGCCAAAGCCGAAGCTGAACCCTCCCCCGGGCAGGCCGATCTGACCCAGCATGCTCGCCAGTGCCACAGTCATCCAGACTGGTTGTTCCCCATGGTCGGCACGCTGAATCGACCAACTCGTATTGATGAGCGTCCGCGTTCCGGCCATGCGCCGGGCAAGTTGCACGATGACCTCCGCTGGGATACCGGTGATATGGGACGCCCACACCGCATCCCTGGGCAGGTTGTCGGTGTATCCGAGCAGGTAACGCTCGAACTCCGGATAGCCAACGCAGTAGCGATCCAGAAATTCCCGATCGTGCAGGCCGTTCGTCACCAGCGTGTGAGCCAGACCCAGCATCAGGGCGGTGTCGGTGTTTGGTCTGATCGACACCCATTCCGGCGCGACCCGGTCGGTCACGTCCGCGCGTACCGGGCTCACACAAACAACCTCAATCCCTGCCCGGGCGGCCCTGGTGAACCAGTCAGGATTATCATGGTTGACCGCGCCACCGGGGTCGATCTGCGCGTTCTTCAAGGGCGCGCCGCCGAACAGCACCAGCAAGCGGGTATGGTTCACCACATCGGGCCAGCGCACGACCAGCTTATCGATATCCGAGCGTCCGAGGATGTACGGCATGGCCCCCAGCGCTGCCCCGAAGCTATGATTCCCTATCTTGTCTACATATCCGCCGAAGAGGGCCAGGAACCGTTTGAGCACACTCGGGGCGTGGTGTAGCCGACCGGCACTGGCCCAGCCATACGATCCTCCATAGATCGACTCGTTGCCGTGCTGATCTCGTGCCTCCAGTAGCGCCTCGCAGACGAGATCAAGGGCGTCGTCCCAGCCAATCGGGACGAACCCTTCCGAGCCACGTTCCGCCCGACTGGCTCCCCGCGATCGCAGATATCCCTCGCGCACATAGGGCTGGTCGATGCGTAGCGAGTCGTGAACGACCTCGGGCAGGCTGGCCTGAAGCGGCGACGGGTGTGGATCAAACGACACACCGCGGGTCTCGAGCACTTCATGGGTGCGCTGATCAGTCTCGACGGTGTAAACTCCCCAGTGCGAAGCGGTTTGCGTAGTCTTCCTCCCTTGTGATGAGCTTGTTTGCATAGGTTTTCCCTTCTATACTTTGTTGCATAATGCTCATAAGCTTATAAAGCCTTATACTTATTCTGTCGACAGTATTGAGTATGTTCAGCGCTTCCTGTCTCATGACCCATCCAAGCAGATTTTTCTGTCACTTCTTTGACACACCACAGCGAGAAAATGTGACCGAGGAGCGAATATCAGCTAGTTAAATTTCACCAGATTGCAGCTAGCGAATTATATATTGCTGTCACATCTGACAAGTTTCGCGTGTCATTTCTATGATAAGACAGTATGAAGGAAGAGAACCAATGGAGAAACACGAATGGTTGGTGAAAGCATTCGAGGCTGAGCGTCCCCATCTACAAGCGGTAGCCTACCGGTTGCTCGGCTCCCCCTCGGAGGCTGACGACGCGGTACAGGAAGCCTGGCTCCATCTCAGCCGCTCCGACACGAGCAGCGTCAAGAACCTGGGCGGATGGCTGGCGACGGTGGTGGCACACATCAGCCTCAACATGCTACGCTCACGTAAATCACGGCGCGAGGAATCCCTGGAAGCCTCTGCGCTTGAGCCTGGCGCGAGCCGTGCGAACGCAATCGACCCGGAGCAAGAGGCGCTCCTGGCCGACTCGGTCGGTCTTGCGCTACTTGTGATCCTCGAGACACTCTCTCCTGCCGAGCGCCTCGCCTTCGTGCTGCACGATATATTTGCGGTTCCCTTCGCTGAAATTGCACCCATCGTGGAGCGTTCAGAGTCCGCCACAAGGCAGCTGGCGAGCCGTGCTCGCCGCCGGATACGAGGCGGGACGAGGGTTCAGGACACCGACCTCACCTACCAGAGAGAAGTGGTTGACGCCTTCCTGGCTGCCTCGCGTGCCGGGAACTTCGAGGCGCTACTCGCCTTGCTCGACCCGGATGTCGTGTATCGAGCAGGCTGGACAGCCTCACCTGTGGGCTATACAAAGGAAATCCGTGGTGCAGATTCTGTCGCGAAGCAGCTCATGAGACGCTCCCAAAAAGTACAACCTATGCTGGTGAACGGCTCCATAGGGATTGTCGTGGCCCCGCCTGGACAGCGGCTCCTCGTCACCCGGCTCACGATCATGCATGGCAAAATCGCCCAGATCACTGTGATTTCAGACCCGGCGCACTTGAGCCAGTTGCACCTTGCGGTGCTTTCCGACTGACCGGAGGGCTAAGTCAATTTTCTCCTACTGAAGCGTCACCATCACCTCTATCAGACCAATACCATCCTCATCATCTGGCAGATATGCATCCAGAGCCTTCCCGAGTATAGCGCCATGATGAGAAGAGATATGCTCGGATCGTAGCGCCCTTGCACATCCATCTTGATGGGAAACGGTCAGCAAATCCCCCCATTCAACCGGGCCGACGACTTTACAGTGCGCACGACCATAGATCGTCACCTGATAACGCTGCTCTCCGTGTTCAATTTCTTTTTCCGTGATGATTCCCAGAAGCAAGCGCGCATTCTCAACCGTTGCTCTCTCGACGCTGTGTTTTGTCGAGGGGACGAGTGAAACCAGATCACCTACGGCAAGTTCCTCTTTGGAAAGGCAAATTTCACGCAGATTCCGCTGGGGCCGGTCTATCTGGGCAGAGAGAGCAGGCAATGGCATGAACAATTGACGCAGATCTTTTACGAGCCTCCATTTGTGCTCATGAAAGTGGAGCAGTGCCAGCGGACAATAGTGATGATCGATCCCACGCGGTGGCAGGGCCAGCGGACCATGCTCATCAGTGGGCCATTCGATAGTATCTGTCAGGGTACGCGCAGGAATCAACCAGTAATCGCCCACCGTATAGGTTCCACCAGACGAGAAACGCACCTGAATGCCCAGTTCCAGATCCTGCCATTCGTCTTCGCACAGGAGAATAGTCCCTTCTTGCGGGGGTGGCACACGGCGTGGATCATAATCCCAGCGCCGCAGGAGCAGTTGCTCGCCCTTTTGCTTGATCAGCCCTGCCAGCCTGGACGAATACGGTCCAGCAAGCGTCACCTTCCGGCTGGTAAAATCGGGGAAATCGACGACCTGATAGAGCGGCAATGTGTGACCTGCAAGGGCAGTATCGCTCTCGATAAACTCTACCCAGTCGCCTTTCTGCAACGCCGTTTTATCGCGTAACTGATCGCCGAGGACAGCCTGATAGCGAGCAATACCATTTCTGTTTTCAATCTGGCTGATATCCTCAAGCCCAAAAAGCAGAGAACCATTCTCACGCGACCACTTGAACGTTACCTCGTTATTATGGACACGATGTATCTCGACTCTGTACAACTGGTTCTCCAGCGGAGTTGGCAGGTTGTGCCGTGCACTCAGCCGTCCTCTGTGCCTCGACCGGCTGAGCAGCTCGCTCCATTCAGGGAGCGCTACCACATGTTCATAGGCATTCTGGCTGTGAGCAACCGTCAGATGCTGCTCGCTGAGTGGCAGAAGCTTCACTTGCCACACCGTTTGTACGCGTGTCGTTGTATCGATTCCCCCCAGAGCTACTTCTCGTAGCAGGGGATCTTCAAAGCTGGTAATATGGCGCGACCAGCTATCCAGGTAAACGAGCACAACTTCTTTGAGCTTAGCACGGTACACAGCAGGGAGATATGCAGGCTGTTCGGTAAATAACTGCTCGTGCTCATTTTCACAGAGGATCCCATCAACATAGTAACGCCCGCTACCAATGCGAAAATCGGGTACAGGTATCTCCTGCTGATCCTCCTCCAACGAGTAATGCGTCTCTTCCCGTTCATTGCGTATGTTGATCTGAAAGCCTGCATGAGCAGCAGGCGCACCGGCAACACCCAGTACATCCTTCAGTTGCGTTTCAGTGTAATAGGTAAATATATCAATCTGCTCGTTCCAATCCGCGTCCAGCAGGACACGCCCCTGCTGCATACGTACGGCACGATACTGCTTTTTAGGATCAAAGGTAAGCCGAGAAAAGTCTCCCTGCATCGCTTGCCTCACTATTTCTCATAAAATTTTCGCTTCTTTGATGAACTAAACTATAACATAGCATGTAACTACTGACAAGTTATGAAAAGTTTTAGTGAATAGAGTTTTAAATTGCTCACCTGTTTTCTTGATTTTTAGCAATTACAATGCTATAATCCCCAACGTACAGCAGAGTATATAAAATACCTATAGTAATGCTCACAAAGCGCTATAATCTCATTATATTTTGATGTGCTGTTGGAGATTCAATTGTTACTCTCCTATTGCCACATGCATTTCTCTTTTTTTGTGTATTATTTATAGAACAGAAAAGAGGTCTTTCCGTGCCTGTTGTTCCTCCACACACCTATCCCGGTGTCTATATTCAGGAACTCCCCAGCGGCGTACGTACGATCGCAGGTGTCTCTACATCCGTCACCGCCTTTCTCGGACGTACAGCTCGCGGACCGGTCAATGAGCCAACCACGGTCAATACATTTGCTGACTTTGAGCGTACCTTTGGCGGCATCTGGTCACAGAGCGCTCTCGGTTCTACGTTACGAGATTTCTATTTGAACGGTGGCAGTCAGGCGATTATTGTACGGCTTTTCAATCCAGGCACGCCTCCTGCTACCTCGTCATCATCCACCAGTGCAGCGACGCCTTCTTCCTCGGCTCCAAAGGTCAGAGCGCCATTGAATATCGATACTTTACCCTTAGAAGCCAGAGACCCCGGTTCGTGGGGAAACTATTTGCGCGCACGCGTAGATAGCGCGGCCCCAGGAGTCGCCGAAAATTATGGTCTGGTAGATAGCGATCTTTTCACGCTCACGATCTTTGATAAAAAAACGGGCACCATGGAATTATTTCGCAACGTCTCGTTGAAGCCAGGCTCGCAACAGATAGACAAGATACTGGCTATCCAGTCTCGTCTTGTACGCGTTCCCGATGGTACGACCCTGCCAGACACAGCTCCGAAGCCGCATGGGTCCCCGGCAAGAGGCAAATCGATCTGGGACGACGATACGGCGAGCACAGGCGTAAGCTCCAGCAATTTTGTCTCGGATGGCGCTTCCCTCACCGAGAACGATTTCATCGCAGACAATTTGCAGGCGAATAAACAGGGATTATACGCGCTAGAGCGCATCGCTTTATTTAATCTTCTCTGTATTCCTCCCTATACCGCCAGCAACGATGTTGATGCCGATCTCATCGCAGAAGCTGCCGTGTATTGCGAGAAGCGCCGGGCGATGCTGCTGGTCGATCCTCCCAGCACATGGGCCAGTAAAGAGCAAGCAAAGGCAGGCATTGCCAGTCTCGGCACCACGAGCAAAAATGCTATCCTGTACTTTCCCCGTTTGCAACGTGCGAACTCGCTGGATAACTTTGTGCCGAGTGGAGCAGTTGCAGGTATTATCGCGCGCACCGACGCACAGCGTGGTGTGTGGAAGTCGCCTGCGGGCCTGGATACAGCGATCGCTGGCATCTCCCAATTGAGTGTCCCGCTGACAGATGATGAAATTGGTGAGCTCAATCCGCTTGGCATCAATTGTTTGCGTACCATGCCCGCCGCTGGCCCGGTTGTCTGGGGGGCACGCACGCTGCAAGGAGATGACCGTCTGGCCTCTGAATGGAAATATCTCTCAGTGCGCCGCCTCACGCTCTATATTGAGGAAAGTCTCTATGAGGGGACAAAATGGGTGGTCTTTGAACCGAACGATGAGCCACTCTGGGCACAAATCCGCCTTAATATTGGCTCTTTCATGCGCGACCTGTTTCGTCAGGGAGCGTTTCAGGGGCAGACACCTCAAGAGGCATACTTCGTGCAATGCGACAGGACGACAACGACCCAGAGCGATATCGATCAGGGGATCGTGAATATTCTCATCGGCTTCGCTCCGTTGAAACCTGCCGAGTTCGTCATTCTCAACATTCAGCAGATTTCTGGTCAGCTCGCCGTCTGACGAGAACTCATCAGAACCTTCACACGGCCCATCCTTCGCGTGGCTATATTTTATGTATAGCTTCGCGACTGGATAGGCTCTGTCATAGAGAGATAAGGGAAAGGGAAGCTGTATGCCTGCTCCACAATTTAAAGGGAACCGTTACGATCCCTATAAAAACTTTAAATTTCGCGTCATGATCGATGGGAGGCCAGTTGCCGGAGTAAGCAAAGTCGGTGGGCTGACCCGTACAACCCAGGTTGTCACCTATCGCGAAGGTGGAGACCCCAGCGGAGTACATAAATCGCCCGGGCAAACCGAGTACAATGCGATTACGCTGGAGCGCGGCGTAACGCACGATCTGGACTTCGAGAAATGGGCAAATAAGGTCTGGAACTACGATACGTCTGCCAAAGCCGGTCAGGAGATGTCCCTGCAAGATTTCCGCAAAAATATTACCATCGAGTTCTATAACGAGGCCGGGCAGAAGGTGATCGCCTATAACATCTATCGCTGCTGGGTGTCCGAATATACGGCCCTGCCCGAGCTAGATGCCAGCGCGAACGCCGTGGCAATCCAGACGATCAAACTGGAAAATGAAGGCTGGGAGCGCGATCTGAGCGTGACCGAGCCCGATGAGACGAAACTACCGTAATTGGAGAGAGAACGAGTTCGGGCGATGCAAGCGCTGGCCGCAAACGATATTGTGATGGCCTGGGAATATGGACGCGATAAGCATCCTGTCGACAGAGCCCTGTTGTTTCTGACGCTGGCCTATCCCGAAATGTCTCCCGACACATTACGCAGTTTCACAATCGGGCAGCGCAATACGCTGCTGCTCGATCTGCGCGGCAAAACACTGGGAACGCTTGCTTACTGTCTGGTGAAGTGTTCCCAGTGCGAGACAGAGCTTGAATTTGCGATAGATACCACGACCTTGTATGACGCAGATAAGGATGCTCAATCGGTTGAGCCGCTTACTTCTATCTATATCATACAAGAGGATACCTTTCAGGTGAGCTTTCGCCTGCCTACCAGTTTCGATCTTGCAGCCATCGTGGGCTATGACGATATCATCACAACGCGTCAAATGCTGATAGAGCGTTGTATCGTGCAGGCTGAGCACGACGGGCAGACGATACAAGCTGCGGATCTGCCGGAAACGGTCATCGCTTCACTGGTAAGAGCTATGCTTGAGCATGACCCGCAAGCCGAGATCGAGATGACGTTAAGTTGTTCGACATGTGATTATTCCTGGAGTACCCTCTTTGATATCGTTTCTTTCTTCTGGACGGAGATTGAGACACATGCCAAACGTCTGTTACGCGACGTCGATGTTCTTGCCCGCGCTTATGGGTGGCGTGAAGCGGACATTCTTGCCTTGAGCGAGGCTCGTCGGCAATTTTATCTAGAATTGGTGCGCTGATGATGGATTATTTTTCTTTTCTGGTCACACAGAGCCGTGGACAATCCGCAGGCATTCGACCACTCTTTCGTCCGCGTTTCGCCTCTTCTGTGACACCTGAGACTCATGCGTTCTCAGCATGGGGCTATCTCTCTGCGCCATCTGCGGATATTCCCCCCGCTCACGCCCGCGTGGAAACGGCCATTTCAGCAGTACCACGACGTGCAGAAATGCTGCCTCCCGATCTGGTACCGTCGCATAAACGACAGGTGACGTTACCTGCATCACTATTAGGAGATATCCCCACCATTCAGCAGGTCAGGCAACCATGGAGCCAGGAGATCGATCAGGATGTGATGGATGAGGAGATTGCAGATGCCACATTCCCCCTGCCGCTTCCCTCTGTGGCGGACGAGGAGCAAGGCTTTCCACAAAACCCGTTCATCCCTCCAGCGCAAGAAAATACCGGCGAGGAGCAAGATGTCGGGGAAAGGGCGTTCCCTCTTCCGCGTCACAACGCTCCCGCGCAATCATCGCTTGAGCGCAATGC
>DATJHM010000189.1:0-5031 GCA_035493895.1 Ktedonobacteraceae bacterium | reverse complement strand
AGGCGTAGGCCGTTTCGCGTGAACTCCAGCCACCCTTCAGATGCAATGCCTGCGGAAGATCCCAGTGATAGAGCGTCAGGGCAGGCTGGATCTGGTGTTGCAGCAAGGTATCGACCAGACGATCGTAGAAATCCAGTCCCTGCGCATTCACCGTGCCCCGTCCCTCAGGCAGAACACGCGGCCAGCTGACGGAGAAGCGATAGCCACGCAGGCCCAGATGCTGCATCAGCGCAACGTCCTGCTGGTAGCGATGGTAGTGATCACAGGCAACATCGCCAGTATCGTCATGCTCGACCTTGCCGGGCGTATGGGAAAAGGTATCCCAGATACTTGGGCCACGTCCATCTTCCTGAACGGCCCCTTCGATCTGATAGGCGGCCGTGGCAGTGCCCCAGACAAAATCGGCGGGAAAGGTGTCCCTCGTCATAACAAAATTCTGATCTTGAGTCATAGAAATCCCTTCATTGGTGTACGAACGATGGCCTCTCCGACACGCAAGCATCGCCATCCTTGTGCGAAGCAACCAAATATTTTTTGACTTAATTTAATACTTACTATAAATGACAAAAATACCATCGTCAAGCCTTGACAGGGTTATTTTTTCCAATTATACTTCGGAAAGATAAAACTTAAGTTGAGACTTAAAAAATCTATTTAAGTTTGTAGATGCCGGGGAGAGAGGATTACATACCCTTATGGCGCTCAATCCGACCACGCGGGATCTGAGACGTGCCAATCGGCGTACGATCCTGAAATCGATGTTAATCGATGGAACAATCAGCCGACTCGATGTGAGTCAGCGTTCGGGTTTAAGCACCGGGACCGTGACCAACGTCATCAACGAGTTGCTAGCGGAGGGCATTGTCTTAGAATCGGGGTATGAAGCCTCAGAAGGCGGAAGGCGGCGCACGATCCTGACCTTGAATCCGGAATACGGCTATTTTCTGGGTGGAGAGGTCGGCGAAACGGCGATAGCCATCGAGCTTTTTGATCTGACCTTACACCAGATCAGAGCCATACGCTATCCCCTTTCACAGAAAGAGAATAATCCTGCGCAGATTATTCAGTATATTGTGGAAGGCGTCACCTCGCTCTTACAGGAGAGCCAGATTTCACAGGACAAAATTCTGGGGATGGGTCTGGGACTGCCCGGAATCGTCGAGTATACGGGCGATGAAGTTGTTTCAGCGCCAGCCTGGGGATGGGAGCCAGTCCCCTTGAAGGCATTGCTCAGTGCCCATGTCGCGTTTCCGCTGCATACCGACAATGGCGCGAAAACGATGGCATTGGCTGAGATGCATCTCAACGCAGGATCGTCGACGGAGACACTGGCCATGCTTCAGGTGGGGACGGGGGTGAGTGCAGGTATTATTTACGAAGGCAAGCTCTATCGGGGAGCCACGAATAGCGCGGGAGAATGGGGTCATACAATTATGGAACTGGATGGACAGCATTGTCGCTGTGGACGTCGCGGTTGCCTGGAAGCCTACGTCGGCGCACCAGGAATTATTCGTCATCTGAGTGAGCTTAACGCAAATCATCCTTTGCTTCAGATTGGGGATGAGGTTGGCACGCTTTTAGCGCTTATCCGGATTGCACGCAATGGTGATCCGCTGGCAACGCAAGTCTTGCATGATACCATCCATTATCTGGGAGCCGGAGTGGCCAATCTGCTCAATCTCTTTAATCCCCGGCGCGTCATCATTGGGGGCTGGCTAGGATTACAATTGGGAGAGTTTGCCCTGCCAGAGTTGCTCCAGATAATAGAACGGTATGCGCTGAAACAGCCCTACGAGGTTGCCGAAATCAGTTTGAGTCATCTCGGGCGCGATAGTGTGAGCATTGGTGCGGCGATGTTAGTTGTAGAAGACTTTTTCGAGAACGTTGGAGGGCGCAAAAACGTCTCGACCTCAAGGACATAGCCTGGCATTTTCATTTCATACGTCTATTTTATGCATATATACCCTATATTTTATTTCCCATACCGAGAAAAAATGCAAAATACGCCTCTCATATATAATGCGTATTCTCACCTTTCATTCCGCCTTTAGTGGAATGTGCTCATTTACACTTGCAGGAAAGGAGATGATGCCTATCTCGCTTTCGCATAAGCGTATAGGCATTATACGATCAGAATCCTTACACCTCGAAGTTGAGACGTTTTCGATTATGACCCTTGCAATGAAGGAGGTCCCTGATGTCGCGTAGTACGCGTCCCATGCTATTTTTCATCTTCGCAGCGCTGTTCACGCTCCTGTTTACCGCCTGTGGCGGCTCAAGCAGCACAGCAACCCCCGCAGCATCGAGCGGTCCAGTCAATTTGACCTACTGGTCCTGGATACCCAACATGGATAAACAGGTCGCGCTCTTCAACCAGACGCATCCCAACATTCACGTCACCTATCAGGATGTAGGTTCAGGCCCGGTCGAGTACAACAAACTGTATACGGGCATCAAAGCGAATAACGCGCCCGACCTTGCCGAGGTCGAGTACCAGTTACTGCCCACATTTGAGACGACAGGAGGACTTCTCGACCTGTCAGCCTATGGGGCAAGCTCGGTAAAAAATCAATATGAGCCCTGGACCTGGAGCCAGGTTACCCAGGGAAGTGCAATCTATGGCATCCCTCAGGACACCGGCCCGATGGCTCTGTTCTACCGTGCGGACATCTTCAAAAAGTACAATCTCACCGTGCCGACCACCTGGGCTGAGTATGCAGCAGATGCAGCCAAGTTGCATGCCGCCAATCCCAAGGAATATATCACCGACTTCAACCCCAAACAGCCTGGACAGCTTGCGGGATTAATGTGGCAGGCGGGAGCGCAGTGGTTCCAGATCAGCGGGCAATCCTGGAAAGTCAACATCAATGATGCGGCATCGCAGAAGGTCGCAACCTACTGGCAAGGATTGATCAACAAGAAACTTGTGACGACCGAGCCGGACTTCGATAACGCCTGGTATCATGATCTGGAGACCGGTGCCGTAGCCACCTGGCTGACAGGAGCGTGGGGAGCGGGTATCCTCGAACAGAGCGCGCCTCAGGGCAGTGGGAACTGGAAGGTTGCCTACTTGCCGCAATGGCAGGCGGGTCAGCAGGCCTATGGCAACTGGGGTGGTTCAGCCACCGTCGTCTTCAAAGACACGAAGCATGCCAAAGAAGCAGCCGAGTTTGCTGAATGGATCAGTGGAAATACGCAGAGTGAAGAGTTGGAGATCAAAGGCGGCGGCGCTTATCCGGCCCTGACTTCAGCAACGCAGAGCTCTCCGACCTTGAATAGTCCTCAGCAGTTCTTTGGCGCTCAGAACATCGACGATGTGCTCAAACCGACATCCGCCAAGGTTGATACCAACTTCCTCTGGGGCCCGACGATGGACCAGGTCTACAATGACATGGGCGATCAATTTGCCAACGCGGTCAATGGGAAAGGAACGCTGAACGATGCGCTGAACGCAGTGCAACAAAGCACCCTTACATTCATGCAGAAGCAAGGCTTTACTATCGCCAAGTAAGCGCATGTTTCGTTACCTCGCGCCCGCTGTATTCGCGAGTCCCTGCGTTCTCTACGCATAGGTTCTTCTATCCTGGGCGCTCAACATCACCACCAACCTGTAGAACCCCTACGGACGCGTAGGGGTTCTCATACCCAAGAACGATGGTGTTCGCATCGATGCGAACATAGTAGAGAAAGGAAATGAATGTATGGCGCTTGAAAATACGCTGGGGAAGGTGAACCCCATTCATCAGCCTCACCAGCGGCCACGTCGCCGATCGGCCCGTCGCGCAGCCACGCCCTACCTTTTTATTCTCCCCTTTGGCATTCTCTTTCTGCTGTTTTTCGTATTGCCCGTGGGTTATGCCATCTATCAGAGCCTCTTCCGTTCACAGCGCAGTGGTCTGGGACTGGGTCCAGCCACGATTGCCTTCGACGGCCTGGGCAACTACAATGATGTGATACACGATCCCAAATTTTACGAAGGCATTGGACACGTCTTGCTCTATGGCATCGTGCAGGTGCCCGTGATGCTCTGCTTCGCGCTCGTCCTGGCATTGTTGCTGGATTCGACGGTGGTGCGCTTCAAAGCCTTCTTCCGACTGGCCTTTTTCCTGCCGTATGCCATTCCAGGGATCGTTGCCGCGCTCCTGTGGGGCTTTTTCTACGATCCTCAGCTCAGCCCGATTGTCTCAGCCTTCAACGCGCTACACCTGAACGCGCCGAATTTCCTGGGGCCGCAAGATATCCTGTGGTCCATCGCCAATATCGCCACCTGGGCATGGACCGGATACAACATGCTCATCATTTTCGCCGCTTTGCAAGCCATTTCGCCGGAGCTCTACGAGGCCGCACGCATGGATGGCGGTTCGGGCTGGCATATCGCCTGGTATATCAAAATTCCGCTGGTCGCCCCGGCCCTGATCCTGAGCTGCGTCTTTTCCATCATCGGCACAGCCCAGCTCTTCAATGAACCGGTGGTCTTATCGCCCATCACGAACAATATCTCCAGCTCGTTTACACCCAATCTCTACGCCTACTATACCGCCTTTGGCACCAACAACTATTACTATGCGGCTGCGCTTGCGGTTGTACTGGCCGTGATCACCGCCATCCTCTCATTTGGCTTCTTACGCGTTACCCAGCGACAGGCAGGAGTATAAGTACCATGAGTCAGACCACTTCCATTGCGCGTCCCGCCGCCAAAGAGCAGACGATCGCGAAGAATAGACGCCCTGATCGGCAAATCAAGTTCAGTGGCGTGATCGCCATGATCTTCCTGGGTATCTCCACCCTCTACTTTGTTGTGCCTTTTCTCTGGCTGCTGATCTCCTCGACCAAGAATGCCGGAGATCTGTTTGGCACATTTGGCCTCTGGTTTGCACCTCACTTCAATCTCTTCGCCAACCTGCAAGAGCTTTTCACCTATGATAACTCGGTCTATCTACAATGGTTGCTCAATTCGTTCATCTATGCAGGCATCGGCTCCATCATTGCCATGTTCCTATCGTCGCTGGCAGGCTATGCGCTTGCCAAATA
>DATJHM010000188.1:0-43326 GCA_035493895.1 Ktedonobacteraceae bacterium | reverse complement strand
CCCACTGGCAGGAGGAGCAGCTACCTCTGGAACAGCAGAACGAACAGTTTGAACAAATATTGACATTGACTGATACCTTGATCTCGGTATTGCACCGGAAGCTGGTCTATCAGGTCTGACCTACCTCGGCTCACTTCCATGTCAGTGCATGCTCAAGGAGCGTCTTCTGCTGCGCTGATAGCCACTCTTCGCGCCAGAGAGAGTGCTTCACGCGCTGTTGCATGCGAGTCTCGGTTTCTATGCCAACCAGATAGCGTCCCATCCTATGCACAAATGAGGTCGCATCGCGCAGGCGAAATACGGAAGGGATCGCGAGAATTACTTCTTCGTTCAGAGGAAACTGGTGTGTATATGCAGCTCCAAACGCATCGATCAGATCCCATTCTTTTCCCGTGCCAAACAAATCGGAAGGCCACCAGCTGAGCGCTATGCAGAGATCAAGAACGCGAATATCTTTCCCCGCGAACTCGAAATCCAGGACAGCGGTAACTTGCTGATGATCTATGAGAATATTGGCGGGATCGTAGTCCCGATGTAATAATTGTTGAGGAAGTTGCGTGTACAGACGAGGCGCATCTTCTATCACACCGCTCAGAAGCGTGCGCATCTGTCTGACCTGTTCGCGGTCAATCGGGAGTTGTTCGATAGCAACAAGTGGATCGGAGACTGTTGGATGCCAGAGAGCAAGTTCGCCAAAAGTGGGTGGCGGTGTGAATCCGGCAGGGAGGCGGATCTCGGGAATTGTTGCCAGTGCGGCGTCAAGCAGTGCCAGGGTCGATCCAGCGTGCGAGGCAATCAAGAGATCGTTGCGTTGTGGAGGGAGATCTTGCAAGCTTCCTGGAAGCAGGGGATAGAGCGTAGCGAAATTTTGCTCAGAAAGGACAATGAGATCGCCGTTGCTCGCTCTCAGCGGCACGGGAAGGCGAAATGGGAGATTTTGCGCGGACAATGCCTGGAGCAGCTCAGCTTCGTAATAGACGTGAGGAATGCGGGAAGGATCGGGTGAAAGACGCAATACGTAGGATTGACCATCCGCTGCATCAGCGCGCCAGGAATGGTTGTTCGCTCCGCCGGGTAAAGGGGAAAGGTGCCATGGTCCAGCTACAGGCCATGCTGTCCAGAGATTCGAGATATCCATATTATACCTGCCTTGCTCTGTTTGTTCAGTATGACATCAAAAAGGCTTTCCAGGCAAAATAACGTGACAATAATTCCTCCTTCGGAAATCATTGTCACGTCGATCGAAATTCTCTTTGTCTTGTTAATTTCCGCTTTAAATAGATGAGTTTTCTTGAGGAACTTCTGTTGTTTCGGAAGTTTCTTCTGCTTTGGGAGTCTCTTCTGTCGATTGCTCTACGGAAGTGGCTTCGGCGGATACTTCATCTGCGGTGCTTGTGGATGATACTTCGGTTTCTGTACCTTCAGATTCAGCAGATTGGCTCTCACTATCCTCCACATCAGCTTCTTCGTCATCTGGCGTTGATGGTTCTTCTTCCTCAGTTGTCTCCTCGTCGACAGCCTCTTTTTGCGGGATACCGTAGGTGGCTACGACCTCGCCCTCGGGCACAGGCTTAGAATGGCGAAGTACCCAGAAGGTGACTGGTATCAGTACAATAAACACAACGATCGAGGTCCATTGTGCCTGCTTCAGGCCCCAATCCAGGCCGAGGAAGGAAACGATATCATTTGCACGGGTAAAGAAGATCGAGAATTGCGTGATAGTATAGCCGAAGAGATAGACGAGCATGAGCACGCCCGGACGTCTTGTGTGACGAATAACGAAGTACATCACTGCGAGCAGGACCAGATTGGTGAGGAGTTCGTAGCCAGCCGCAGGTTGGACCGGGACATTACAGAGGGTAGGGCAGGCCCAGCTTGCCGGATTTTGATAGACCGTCGACCAGGGGAGCGTGCTGGGATAGCCAATGATATCCCCATTGATGAGATTGCCAAAGCGCCCAAAGATCTGACCAACGGCACCGAAGAGGACGCCTGCATCAAGGAGAACCAGAGGATTCAGGCGTTCAGCCCGTGCGCGCCAGATGAGCGTGAGAAAGACGAGGAAGATGGCACCATAGAAGGCCATCCCACCCTCCCAGGTCGCAATGATGCGTATGGGGTTCATGAGATAATTTTGCACAAGGTCCGGCTGTTGGACCACAAAATAGAGCCGTCCACCGATCACGCCTGCCACAATGCACCACCAGAGCAGACGATACACGGTCTCCTCACTGATGCCTCTGCGCCTGGTATAGCCTCTGATAGCCTGAAGCCCGATCAGGATCGCGACGACATACATCAGGCCATACCAGCGTAGAGCGATAGGGCCCAACTGAACGATCACCGGATTGATGTTAATATAGATGTATGGCGGACCGATGCGCAGCCAGCCCAGATTGAAGATGTAAGCCAGGGGAAGATATCCCATATAAATAAACTCCAAACGAACAAAAAACACGGCAATTTCTCTTCTCCTAATGATAATATGCTCTGAGAAACTGCGCAAGCAAGCTGGAAGTAAAATGTATACAATCTTCGTAGAGGCGCTGTTTATCTGCGCCCGGGACGCGAGACAGCGATAAATTGTATCTACATGGCCGTAATCGTCGGTGTAGGGCCGCCCTATACATCTTCGTAGAGGCGCTGTTTATCTGCGCCCGGAACGACCCTCATGGGTTGGGAATATTATGCCATCTTCAATAAGAAGCTGGTAACCGTGCGTACGCCGTTGAAAAACTGCTCAAGCGAATATTTTTCGTTTGGTGCATGCAGATTGTCATCTGGCAGACCGAAGCCCATTAACACCACCGGCACACCGAGTTTCTCATAGAAGAGCGCGGCTACGGGAATAGAGCCGCCTTCGCGTAGATAGATCGGTTCTTTGCCATACACCTCTTTGAGCGCAGCAGCAGCGGCGACCATCGGGGGACTATCCGGCGAGACCAGAATACCCTCGCCTCCATGGACATTCACGACTTTGACCTGAACGTCCGGTGGGGCTGCCTCTTTCACTGCGCGCTCAAAGAGGAGAAAGACATCCTGCGAGGTCAGATCGGATGGCAGGCGCAGACTGATCTTGGCCTTTGCCACGGCTGGAATAACGGTCTTTGCGCCCTCGCCAACAAAACCACCGCTGATGCCGTGTACTTCTAGCGTTGGACGTGCCGAGATGCGCTCCAGGGGCGGATGCTCTAGCTCGCCTGAAAACTGCTCGACGCCCATCTCTTCGCGGAGCGATTCGCCGATGTGCAGCGGATCATGATCCCAGAATTCGCGTTCCGTATGTGTCGGTTTGCGCAAGCGATCATACAGGCCAGGAATATGGATATGCCCATCAGCATCTTTCAAGCGACCGATGATAATTGCCAGAGCATGGAGAGGATTGGGAGCAATGCCACCGTAGCTGCCTGAGTGCAGGTCGCGTCTTGCCCCCTGAACCTCAACCTCCGTGTAGGTAATGCCACGCAGGCCATAGATCAGCGCGGGAATCTCTTTCGATGGCATATGGGTATCACAAATAAACGCGGCATCGCAGCTCAGGCGTTCTGGATACGTGCGAACATACTGCTCAATGGCAGCGCCGCCCGCCTCTTCCTCGCCCTCGATCAGCACCTTAACATTGATAGGGAGCGTGCCGTTGACGTTCATAAGGGTCTCAAGCGCTTTAAAGACCAGCATCACCTGTCCCTTATCGTCCGAGGCGCCCCGACAATAGAGATTGCCATTGCGAATTGTGGGCTCAAAAGGAGGCGTAGTCCAGAGTTCGACCGGATCAACCGGCTGTACATCATAGTGTCCATATATAAGGAGCGTAGGTTTCCCCGGAGCTTTCAGCCATTCGCCGTAGACGAGAGGATTGCCCTGCGTCTCGATGGCCTCAGCGCGTTCAAAACCTATTTTTTTGAGTTGCTCAACGGCATATGCTGCTGCCTGCTGAATATCGCCGATATGTTCTGGTAGCGTACTGATGCTGGGAATACGTAGCCAGCCCTTTAGCTCTTCAAGAAAGTCCTGTTGATGTTCTGCAATATATGTTTCAAACTGGGGATCGAGTGACGTCACGGTACACAATGTCCTTTCTTTACAGACCTCTTTGCGTTATAGTATCACATCCTGCTACTGGCGAGAATGCGTATCAGTTGGCGATATCAAACGTATGTGCGCGATATACAGATAAGACCGGGCGATGGACTCCTGTGAATAAGTATGGCAAGCAAAATGGAGAAGAGTGAAAAATATCCCTGAAATTGTTTCCGCTTTTTCATTTTGCTTCTGTATTACATATTTGGAGGGGAAAAAAAGAAGTTTTTGGGGATAGATGGTTGATGGTAGGGTTACTATTTTTTCCCTCTTCTTTTCCCAATGAGGGTAGGTATTCGTATATGTATAATAGTATACTGCTACAACGTCAGACTATTTCAGAATACCCCATTCTTGATAAGGAGTTGACGCGTGAAAGAGATAAGAACAAAGATAACTGAGGGCGGAGGGATTATGGTCCCCGCTGAGTACTGGCAGGAGCTTAGCTTGCAGCCAGGTGATGAAGTGGTGATACGGTTAGAAGAGAGCGAATTGCGCATCTTTACACTGAGATCTGCACTGAAACGTGCTCAAGATCTGGTTGGCCGTTACGTCTCTGCGGATCGTTCACTTGCAGATGAGTTGATCGCCGGGCGTCGTCAGGAGAGGGACGTGTGAAAACCTGCGTCTTAGATGCATCTGCCCTGCTGGCATTCTTACAGCGAGAAAAAGGTCATGAAATGGTTGAGCAGGCCCTGATCGCAGGTGCTGCTATCTCCCAGGTAAACCTTGCCGAGGTAGTGACAAAGCTGAGTGAAGCAGGAATGCCAGCCGTCACGATTTATAAAGTGCTCGTGTTGCCAAATCTCGAACTTGTTGACTTTGATACGGCAATGGCTTATAGAGCAGGCCTTTTGCCGTCACCTGCGAGGCAGATACGGCTGTCTCTGGAAGATAGAGCCTGTCTTGCCCTGGCCCAATTGTTAAAGTTGCCTGTGTTGACAACGAATAGCGCCTGGAGTAGCCTGAAGTTGGGTATTGTTGTGCAGGTCATTCGTTAGCGGTTCTCTTTCTGGTCACTGCTATGGTATAATGCATCCTGAACACGCGTTCTTATTTTTCTGAGAAATATCGTTGCGCTGGGGGAGAGAAGAGAATATGCCAATTCGTCAACTGGCACCTGATGTCGCGGCAAAGATTGCAGCCGGTGAGGTGGTGGAGCGGCCTGCTTCGGTAGTGAAAGAGCTCATTGAAAATAGCATTGATGCCGGAGCGACGCAAATTCGTGTGGATCTGGTCCACGGTGGGCTCCAGCTTATTCGTGTGACTGATAATGGGAGTGGTATCCCGCCGGAAGAATTGCCGCTGGCTCTGGAGCGCCATGCGACCAGCAAGGTGGCACAGATTGATGATCTGGAACGCATCCGTTCCCTGGGTTTCCGGGGCGAGGCGTTGGCCAGTATTGCGGCGGTGGCTGAAGTGAATTTGCTGAGCCACGCGCGTGGAGCTGAGCAGGGAGCGGAGATCAGCGCGAGCAATGGGCAAATCTCGGCGGTCAGTCCAGCTGCTTCTCCAGAGGGCACGGCGCTCGTTGTTCGCAATCTGTTTAGCGCGGTTCCGGCGCGCTTGAAATTTCTCAAGAGCCGCAATACCGAGGTCAGCCATTGTCATCATTTGCTGGAACAATACGCGCTGGCCTATCCTGAAATTCGTTTTAGCGTTTTTAGCGAAGGGCGACAGATTTTTGCGACTCCCGGCGATGGGCAGCTTGCCAGTGTGCTTGTCGAAGTCTATGGTTTGCAGATTGCGGAGCAGATGGTTTCGCTACAGAGTGGCGAATCGAGCAGGGGCGATAATGAGGGGAGGCCGGTGGTGAGTGGCTATGTCAGCCGTCCTGTCAGCTATAAAAGTACGCGCCAGTATATCTCATTTTTTGTCAATCGGCGCTGGGTTCTGAGTCGCATGCTGACTTCTGCGGTGGAGGGGGCCTATCACTCGCTCCTGCTCCCCGGACGGCATCCCATCGCGGTGGTCAATATCCAGGTCGATCCTGGCTTGTTGGACGTCAATGTTCATCCTGCCAAGACGGAGATTCGTTTTTTGAAAGAGCGCCCGATCTTTGCCGCTATTCTGCGTGCGGTTCGCGCTGCTTTGCTGGAAGAGCCGCAGATGCCGCAATGGCAATCACGTCGCTCTACTACTGCATCACAGGTGGAGGAGCAGGGCGCAGAGATGGCTCCAGAGCGGGCAAGTACAGTTTCTCCCATTGTGCAAGAAGCAGAGGAAGATGATCCGCTGGCAGGTCTGGATGAACTGGATGATACGGGCAGCGATGATCGTCCCTTTACGATCTCCTCACCAACGACCGGACCGGAGAAAGAGACAACGTACCCACACGATAATCCCTGGCTGACTGTGACGGAAGAAGAGACTGGCACCCGACCACCAGTGATGGCGCGGCTCTGGCAGAGCCATGTGCGCAATCAAGTGGCGAACCGCGCGGATTATGCGGCGACACCACGCATTGAGTCGTCCCCCGCTGCTCCACTGGCCGCACAAGTAGAGCAAGCCGCTTTGTCACAGCCTTCCGGTCAGGGGGAAGAAAAGCTTGAAGACAGGTTATCGCAGGAAGCGCATGCAGAAGAGGTAAAGCGCGAGGCCAGTGCCAGTGAGGAAGTATGGGCAGGGACCCGGGTTGATCCGACGCAACCTCGTAAATTGCCACGGTTGCGCGTGGTGGGTCAGGTCGCGCAGAGCTTTATCGTGACGGAAGGTGAGGATGGGATGTTTCTGGTGGATCAACATGCTGCTCACGAGCGTATTCTGCTGGAGCGCATGGTGGCTGCGCTCAAAGCTCGCACGCCACTCTCTCAATTGCTGCTTACACCAATTCCTCTTGATCTTGCGCCAACCGAGCTCGAAGCGCTTGAAGAACATCGGCCCCAACTGGAGCAGATAGGCTTTGCGTTTGCTTCGGCTACTACCCATATGCTGGAGATACAGGCCGTGCCCAGTGTGCTGGTGAAGCAGATGAATGCGCGTTCGCTACACGAATTGCTTGTGGATCTGACCGCGCCTGAAAGTCTGGGCCATACGGAGACATGGGAAGAGCGCGCGCTGGCAAATGTCGCCTGCAAAGCCGCGATCAAAGCCAACTACTTTTTGACCGTCAGTGAGATGCGCGAGATGTTGGAGCAGTTAGAACAGACCAGAGCGCCGTTTAGCTGCTGCCACGGGCGGCCAACTATGGTGCATTTCAGTCTGTCTGCTCTAGAGCGTGAGTTTGGGAGACGTTAACTATGCTGGCTGATGTGCTGACCTTTGCTGCGAGCTGGAATCTGGCACATCCCTTGCTCTCCTATCAGGTACCTGCGGAATTTGTCGCCGAGGCTCAGATCGGGCAGCTCGTTGCTGTGCCATACGGCGAACGCCTGGTTGAGGGGATCATCTGGGAATTGCGGAGTGGGGAAGATGTAGACGAAGAGGAGGAAGAGGAGTATTTTTATGAGGTCGAGGTCGATTCTCTGGATGAAACTGTCAGCGGAACTGCTTTACGTCCTATTCGCTCCATCCTTGATCGTGAGCCAGCGTTATTGCCATACCAGATGACGCTGGCTGTCTGGCTGTCTGACTATTATGTCACGGCTCTGGCTGTGGTGGTACAGGCAATGCTGCCACCGGGCCTGGTTCAGCGCTCTCAAACAGTGCTGCGTCTGGTGACAGAGAATCTCTCGGAACTGGAAGCCGGGCAGGGCGCGTCCCTGCGCATACAGGCACTGGTTGGTCTTTTGCTTTCGGAGGGAGAGATAAATATTGTGCGCCTGAAAGAGATGCTGGGTCCTAAACGAGCGAGAGAACTGCTGAAAGAGGTGCATAGTAGTGGTTTGATTGAGCAAGAGGCTGAACTGGCCGCTCCCAGAGCGAGGATACGTACGAAGCGCATTGTGCGTTTGTTGGCGCGTGATGCAACGCTGGAGCAGTGGCGTAGTCGTACGCAGGAGCGTTTGCAAATGCATTTTCAGGAGTCGTCGGATTATCAGCCCGTCAATACTGCGCGGAAGCGCCCGGAAGGGTCCGGCAAAAAAAAAGAGACGCTGCTCTCCCCCTGGTCCATATCCAGGGAGGAAGTTTCGACGCTTGTTCTGACCGCCCACGATAAAGCTCGTTTGATCGCTCAACGTCAGCTGGCAGCCGTTGATTTATTGCTGCATGATACGCAGATGCAGAGCCATTGGACGCCTAATGCACTCTGTAAAGCGAGCGGATTGACCGATGCTCAACTGAACCGGCTTGTACAGGATCGCATCGTAACAATTGAAGAGACCGAGGTGAGGCGTGACCCGATGGCGGGTCGCCAGCTTCCTACAAGTCTTGCGCTGGAGCTGACGCCAGACCAGCAGAATGCGCTGGACCAGATTCTGGAAAATGTCAGGATGTGGGAGCGTATGTCAGAGCGTGGCGATGATGAGTCGGCGGAACCTTCGGAGGACGCAGAGCCCTTGCCCATTCTGTTGCATGGGGTTACTGGCAGTGGCAAGACGGAGGTCTATCTCCAGGCGTTAGCCGCTGTTATCGCACAGGGCAAGCGGGGCATGGTGCTGGTGCCCGAGATCGCGCTGACGACGCAGGCGGTGCAGCGTGTGGCGGCGCGTTTTCCCGAACGGGTCGCGATCGTGCACAGCGAATTAAGTACAGGGGAGCGTTATGACGAGTGGCGACGTATTCGGGCGGGCGAAGTGGATGTCGTCATCGGCTCGCGTTCTGCACTGTTTGCGCCCCTGCCCGATCTGGGGATCATCATTGTCGACGAAGAGCATGAACCGGCCTATAAGCAGAGCGAGCGCCGCCCAACCTACCACGCGCGCGAGGCCGCGCTGATCCTCGGGCAGATTTTGGGCATCCCCGTAGTGCTGGGGAGTGCCACACCGTCGCTCGAATCGTTCTATCGAGCAGTAGAAGAGCGGCGCTATCAGCTCGTCGAGTTACCTGCGCGTATTGGTGCGCAAATGCCGCTGGTTGAAGTTGTTGATCTGCGTAACGAATTGCATGCGGGCAATACCAGTATTATCAGTCGACGTCTGCAAGAGGAGCTGGAAAAGACGTTGCAAGAAGGCCAGCAGGCGATTTTATTTTTGAATCGTCGTGGTACCGCAAGCTGCATTCTCTGTCGGGACTGTGGGTATGTGGCGATGTGTGAGGATTGCGATGTGCCTCTCACCTATCATTCGACCGAGCGCCTGCTCCTCTGCCACTATTGTGGCAAGCAGCATAAAGCCATTCGTTTTTGTCCGAACTGTAAAGGTTCGGGCATTCGTTATTTTGGGCTGGGGACCGAGAGAGTACAGGAAACGATACAAAAGAGCTTTCCGCAGGCGCGGCTCTTGCGCTGGGATCGTGATACTGCGCGCAGTCGCCATGCGCATGAACAATTGCTGGACCGTTTTGCCAATCGCGAGGCAGATATTCTTATTGGGACACAAATGATCGCCAAAGGCCTGGACCTGCCGGGCGTGACGCTGGTCGGCGTCGTCTCAGCGGATATTGGCTTGAATATTCCCGATTTTGCCTCGCCTGAACGAACTTTTTCATTGCTGACCCAGGTGGCCGGGCGCGCTGGACGCGGTAAAGAGGAGGGACGGGTCATCATCCAGACCTTTAATCCACAGCATTTTTGTGTTGATACGGCCTCACGCCACGACTACCATGAGTTTTACACTGCCGAGATCGAAGCCAGAAGGCGTTATCGCTACCCTCCCTTCCGTCAGTTTGTGAAGTTGACGTATAGCCACGAGAATCGTCATCGCTGCCAGAACGAAGCGATGGTGCTTTACGAGAAGATGAGCGGCTGGATTGAGCGCCTGGGCATGGAGGATACGGACATCGTCGGTCCCGCTCCTGCTTTAACTGAACGTGTGCGCAATAAATACCACTGGCAAATGATCGTACGAGGGCCAGATCTGGCGCGTTTGTTGCGAGTTATCGACGCACCCGACTGGGACATTGATATTGATCCGGTAAGTGCAATGTAGCAGACGAACTCTGGGTGATAATTTGACGCATAAGGGAGTTGCGAGTATAATCATCAGGATAATCGTGAAAAAGAAGTCTCTCCCCTGTTTCTGAAAATGCTCTGAGGAATGAACGATGCCAAAAATGTATGGATGGGTGCGTGAGGTTGTGCCTGAAAGTCCGGCAGATAAAGCTGGCTTACAACCCGGTGATTTATTGCGCACAATTAATGGTCACCTGATCCGTGATCTGGTGGATTATCGCTTTTACGCTGCTGATGAAGAGCTAATTGTCGGCATAGATCGGCAGCAAACGCAGTTAGAGCTGCGCGTTGATAAAACTATCGACCAGAATCTCGGTGTGCTATTTGGCGAAGAGCCCACGCCTTTTATTCGTCAGTGTGCAAATAAATGCGTATTCTGCTTCATCAAAGGCCTGCCCGAGCGTTTTGCGCCTCAGCCCGGTCTGGAGCACGGGATGCGTTCATCCCTCTATATCAAAGATGACGATTATCGCTACTCATTCCTCTTTGGGAACTTTATTACATTGACCAACCTCAAAGAGCAGGACTGGCAACGGCTGGACGAGCAGAAATTATCGCCCCTGTACGTTTCAGTGCATACCACTGATCCCGACCTGCGGCGCAAAATCGTTGACGGACCGCGCGCGGGCGATATCATCGGGCATATTCAGCGCCTGGGCACCATCGGCATCACCTGTCATACGCAGCTCGTCATGCTGCCAACAATCAACGATGGCGAATATCTGGGGCGCAGCATTCGCGAACTGACCGAACTGCGTCCGCTGGTCGAGTCAATCTCGGTGGTGCCGGTCGGACTGACGAAATTTAATAATATGATCAAAACGGGTGATCTACCACCGTTGCGGCATTATACGCATGCAGAGGCTGAGGAGATCATTGCCCAGGTCGAGGTGTATCAGCGCGAGTTTGAGGCTGCGGACCCCGAGGGCAACCCGTTTGTCTATCTCTCCGATGAATGGTATTACCTGACCGGACACGAATTTCCCCCGGCGCAACATTATGGCACCTTTGCCCAGATCGAAAATGGTGTGGGCATGACCCGCTTTCTGATTGATCAGTGGACGCGATCCAAACGACGCTTGCCGGTGCGAATGCCCGAGAAACGGCGCGTGACCCTGGTGACCAGCATGATGGCTCAGCCTATCATCGAAGGTCTGGCTGAAGACATACAACAGATTGAGAATATGGAAGTACAGGTCTTGCCGATTGTGAACCGTTTCTTTGGGGCGGAAGTGACCGTCGCCGGACTGCTGTGCGGTCAGGACGTGCTCGATGCTCTGCACGCAAACGGCAATCTGGGGGATCTCGTACTGCTCCCTCGCGTCATGCTCGATAACGAGGGCACACGTTTTCTCGATGATATGACGGTGGAGGATTTTAAAGCGCAAATCCCTGTACCGATCGAATTTGTGCGCAATGCACCCGAAACGATTGATGCCGTGCGAACGCTGGCGGGCCTGGGCCATGCTGGCAAAGAGCGAAAGTTGATCCGCGTCCAATCGCGGCTCTAGCCTATGAGCGGGGTTTTATGCTCGCTCATAAACTAGAGATGGTAGGAGTTATGGTCCTTTCTCGCCCCGTTTAACGGGCTTGAAAAGCTTGAAAAAAGATATACGTCGCCCAGTTATGGCGCGTATTCGAGAATTGACCAGCAAACCAGACCCTATCCGTCCCCGGACCCGCGTAACTGGTCGCCGTATAGTTGCCCCAGTAGGGATTGACAGTCGATGTATCTCCCGTACGCACAGAAATGCCGCCATCGTGGAAGCGTCCACGTTTGTAAGTGACGCGCCGCATCGCCACGGCTGTCCCGGGTTTGAAATGACTTCCTGTGTAGTCATAGAGCAGGAAAAGGTCGCCCGCATTATTGACTGCCACTGAAGGGAAAAGCGCCGCCTCGTCATTTGCAAAATGAAAGTAGCCGTTTTGATACATCGTCGCGCTGGCAATCGTGCCATTGTCATTCAGAACAGGAGCGATCTGTCCCCAGAGAATACCGGGCACAATATTTTTTTGATTGTTGATAGCCGTAACCAGAGCGAATGAGAGCAGGCCATGGTGATAGATCGGTGTTGCGCTGATACGGGTGTCCGGTGGAGACTTCCGCGCAAAGCAACGTGTGCAACCGGGCTGATTGGCCAGAGGTGCCAGCGCGTATTTGAGTGAAGGGACGATCGTGCCCGTAAGTACATCATTGGGCTGACCAGGATGTGTCAGCGACCAGATGACGATGCCGCTACAGCTTTGCACGCAGCGTCCGCCGCCGTAATGCAGGTTGAATGAATTGACAAAGAGACCTCCATGGAGCCAGGCAGACTTATTTTCCTGCACTTGAACAGGCTGGACCGTATCAACAGGCTGTTTGTTTACCGTCTGACCCACAAAGCCATAGTAGGTGATATTCGACCGACCGGCTTGCAGAGGGTCCTTGAGCGAGGCGAAGAGTTCGGAATACTGGAATGGACCTTTGCCGGATTTACTATACATATTGGCTGAGAAATAGATAGCCTGTTGATCAAGGGCAAACTGCGTAAAGCGAGCGACAGAAGTTGTGTTCGAGGCCATGTTGAACGTGTAGATATGCCAGTTCCCATTTGGATTATTGGTCTGACTGACCGCAACCCATAGGAGCGATTTCGTGGGGCAGGTATTCGTTAGCCCCTCATCTTCAAGCGCTACAACCCAGAAACGCTGCTCGTTAGCATCATAGCTGGCACGCGGGGCCGTGACAAAGGGAGCCTTGGTGCAAGAGGGGGTAGGGACGCCGAAGAAATGGGTGAGCGATTTGGGCCAACCAGGCTGAAGCTTGCCGTTGGTCGTGTAAATTGCAACTTGCCGATTGACCGCCTCCACTACCCATTGCGACGAGGTGGCAAGTGCGACATCCGGTGGCTGGCAACAGGTTTGCGCCAGACCAGAGAAGTGTTTTTCAGCCGTCGATTGCTTTGTGACAACGGGATTAGCATAGGGAGAGCGCGAAACAGGAATATTTTGATTCTTCGCGGCTTCCTGTTGTAAGAGCTGAGTATCAAGATCAGCTCCTGTACTGAGGTGTGGTTTCAACAGGGGCGTGTCTTGTTGCGCATCAGCATCACTCAGAGAAGCCACGTGTTGCATATTGGTCGTATGCAAAGAGAGCTCTTGAGAAGCGAAGCGAGTTCCCGGAGAAACGCTCGGTTGAGCAGCAATGGACTGCATTTCAGCAGCCGCCAGCGCATATTGCACGCCGAATGCCGTACCCGCGATGGTAGTTACGAGCAAGAAGGCAAAAACCAGGTAGCGATGAGAAAATTTCCGCATAGAACCTCCACCAACACATCCACACACATATCAAGGGTATCAAAAACAGTATATGACAGGAGGCAAAGAAACAGGCGGCGAAACGCATGTTCACCAGCCCTTCCTTTGTGGCATGTATGTTTATCGGTCCTTTATCGTGTAGATCTACCAGGATCTTTTCTCGTCAGGGTACTCGCGCTAATGAGAGCATGCGCGTTACGTGCTCCCAGGCTTGTTCTGCACTGGCCGGAATCACCTCGAGCAGAGGGGTGTCTGGAGAATCCTGATGGAGCAGGATAAGCTGGTTGTGGCCAACAACAATCGTAAGCGCCGCAATCGGGGCGCTCTGTCCAGCAGCGGGAGTCTGCTTCCAAAGAGCCAGATACTGGATTTGTTGTGGATCGTGCAAGATTGCCAGCAATGCATTGGCAGTTTGTGGGGGAAGACTCCTGTTCAACAACGCATTGGCCCAGGCACTATCAGTTTGGGCTACACTGAGCGCTTCTACCCAGAGATCTCGACTGATCTGACCTCCAGGCAACGGAACCGATCCGTTGCCATATTTGTGAGTCAGCAGGCTTTGCAATCGTGTTGAGAAATCTTCCCATGAGGCCATCACCAGATATTGTTGTACCTGTGGCTCAGGTTCGCATTGTTCTACAATGGTCTCCGGACCGAAAATATGCAGTAGCTGGCTATCGCGCATATCAATAAACAGGGTATACCTGGGCCGGGCGCATGCAAGTAGAACTCTGGCAACGAAAGGATCGACCTCTCGCTCCGTTTCTCCCTGCCAGCGTATCAATCCACGAGCACGTAGTGCATGATCGGCGGCCATCATCAGCAGCGATTTCTCGCTATCCGCCATATTTTTAAGCGGCTCAGGGTCCAGACCCGGAAAATCAGTGATCTGCAATGCACGTAGAAGATAGATCATCTCTTCGTTCGCAAAGCGCAAAAGCACACTATTGGACATCAGTTATCGGCTTTCTTACCCAAACATTGACATGAGCAACTCGGGGGACAACACCGTATTGTGGCTCATATACTGGTCAATTTTCGTCGTCGCTGGCAGATTTGGCATGCCAAAGTACTGGCTATTTGTAGAAGGGTCAGGGTCCGATACATTGGTAATGACCTGTTGCTGTTTCAGCCAGTCACTATTGCCGTACTGAGAGTGTACGTTCGGATTCATGCCGGTCATATCTGGCACAATCTGGATGCTATTTCCGTATAATCCATTTGGGTCCATATAACTTTTTTTGAGGCCCGGTGTGACCATGTCGCTCCCGATCTTTGTTCCTTCCTGGAGTAGATATTGAGTGCTTGTAACATCGTCGGCTGTAGATCCTACATCATCCCAGGCCGTGGCGATATCGTGGAATGGAGCTGCCAGATCATGCACGATCGAATGTCCGCCGTTGAGGGGATTCTCCATCCCTTCCCAATTCGTCTGAAACGTAGGAAATAGGCTAGCTGCCTGTGAAAGTGAAGAGGGCAAGTCCTTATTTTCATAACGTGACAGCATCGGAACCCAATCCCACTGGGCCGCATAGATATTGTATTGCACGCCAGGAACCGGCTTTCCCATGGTGGGTGAGCCAAAGGTGACGACCTGCGTGACATTAAATAAGCGCTTTTCTGCCACCTGTTCAGCAGCCATGCCGCCCAGACTGTGACCGGCCAGGACCACCTCGGGATTGCTCAAACCGTTCGCGGCAATGTATGCGCGAATGGCATCGATAACGTCCTGTTCGTAGGGCATATTCTGTCCCATTCCCGTGCCCAGGGCATTCCAGACGTTGGCATCAGTATTCATCGTCGTAGGGTCGGTACCGGCGATCAGCACCAGGATCCGGTTTGGGCCAATCTGCTCAATC
Source organism: Ktedonobacteraceae bacterium (assembly GCA_035493895.1). GTDB lineage: Bacteria > Chloroflexota > Ktedonobacteria > Ktedonobacterales > Ktedonobacteraceae > DATJHM01. Next base: position 28,095 of record DATJHM010000188.1, on the reverse strand, counting down.
TGAATCGGCGTGTTTGTGGTCCAGTTTGCCATAATCTGATCATAGAGCGATGCGGCATCGAGGGTTCCGGTCAGTTGGGCGAGCGTCGGCTGTAGTTGCGTCTCGGCGTTCTTCATGGTCGTCAGGAACCTTGTATAGGCTGTCTGGATCGCGTTTCCCCAGTCCTGATAGACCTGGCTTATGTCCCCCTCCATCGCATCAATCGCCGCAATCACCATATGTATCACCATCGCCTGATCGGAGGGCGATGGATTCGGCAGGCCTGGGGTGACGCCCGTTCTGCACTCAGCATATCCAACCAGGCGGGAATGCGCGCTTGTGAGCTGCGATTTCATGCCCGATGCGCCGGACAACAAGAGCGTATTGCCATTGGCTGCCTCGATAACATCATTTATCATTGCAGTATAAGGTTGCAAATCGTCTACTATGCTTTGTGCTCCCTGTATGTATGCACTTTGTGACGGGAATAGAATGCCGGGCGCAAAGACATAGTTGCTTCCCGCAATCTGGCCAAGTTTACCATCATAGGTACTTGCTGCATTATCTATGTCTTCTTGCAGCATGTTGATCCCATTCTTTAGCTTCTGGAACGCTGTGGAGAAAGCTGTGGATTGCGCAACTTGTTTTGTCGTGGTGGATTGAAATGCGCGCGCTGCCAGGCCCGCGAAATCGGTATTGTGAGCGAGACCTGTGTTATCGCCACTTGTCAAATTATCAGCTGCCCTCTTTAAAGCTGGATCAAGTGTCGCCATAGCTGATAGGATCGCATCAAACGCTGGTATGATGGTGTCCAGCGTCACCTGCAAGGGAATGAGTGGGTAGCTGAGACTGAACATGCCTCCGCCGTCGGATGCAGATGCAACCATGAATATCATCCTTTACTATGGAGTGATTGTGAGGTTATTTGGTGTGGGTACCATCCTGCTCGAGCTGTGCTTTTGTGGCAAGATCCATCTGCTCGGCGTCTGTTGCGACTTGATCAAGGATTTTTCCCAGCTGGCTACGATTCGTTCCCAGTTTCTCCAGCGCAGGCTGGCAGGTAGAGATGAAATTCGTGAGCGCCGTATTGAGTGTGGGTGGTGACCCGGGAAGCGCAGTCTGGTAGGAGGATAAAAATTTATGCACGGCGTTTTGCCAGTCGGTTGCGTTATGTTTGATTACTCCGGATGTGGTCTGGATACTTTTGACATTATACAGGACCCATGTCACGAAAGAACTCCCTTCTCTCCGGTCGTGTGAAATCATTTCGCCAGACCTGGAAGAAGACTACTATTACGAACACTAGAAGATTGAGTTTCGTTTTTCTTGCGTGCGAAAAAATTTGGCCGTGCAAAATGCGCGGCCAAATTTGCCTATGAGCGTTTCATTGCCGGGTGAAAGCTTTTCACCAGTGCCCAGGCCATAGGGAGCAGAGCCGTGGCAATAAGCAGTTTCACGATATCGCCGGGGATAAAGGGAAGCATACCAGCGGTAAACCCCTTGAGCAAATCCCAGTGAAAGAAGTACGAGAGCCAGCTGACACCGATAGCATAAATGATCAGCGTACCAGGAATCATCGCCAGGGCTGAGGTCAGGAGACGGCGCTCCAGATGGCGCTCACAGAGGAGGCCGGTAACAAATGCGGCAATGGGGAAAGCCCACAGATAGCCTGCATCAAATCCGACGAGTGTGCCACCTGAGAAGAAGTGGGGGATCAGTGCGCCCTCGGCCAGATAAGCCAGCAATGCGAGCGCGCCACGGCGGCTTCCCAGGACGGCTCCAGTGAGCAGAACTGCCAGCGTCTGTAATGTTACAGGAACTGGTGACCAGGGGATAGGAAAAGCAATTTGTGCAGAGAGCGCTACCAGCAGACTGAAACCGACGACGAGAGCCGCATCCTTCAATATATTCAAGCTACGGGACGACGGTGACGGCACAAGATAATCTACAAGTGTGGTAGAGCGAGAAAGTGCCATGAAACAGTACTCCTTTACTGAAGGATGTCGTAATGACATCCTTTGTCCAAGCACTGTATTATACATCATAAATATTGGCAATTACCCGTTCAGGCAATCAACTCGGCACTATCATAGCGCGTACTATTTACCTTGCGCGAGACGGGGCGCACCTCCATCTCTTCCGTAGGATATGCCTTTAAAAACGAGAGGAGAAGATGCTGATCACGCAATGCCGGGTCCAGCCAGTGCTCGCGCGCCTCAAGCGGAAGAATAGCGGGCATGCGATCATGGACCGGACTGACCAGATCGTTTGGCTGCGTCGTAATAATCGTGCAGGTGCGGATCTGTTCGCCATCTGGAGAGCGCCAGGTGTCCCAGAGGCCAGCAAACGCAAAAGGTTCTTTGTTTTTGAGTGTGAAGTACATAGGCGTTTTGCCACCCTGCTCTTGTTTCCACTCAAAAAAGCCATCGGCAACTACCAGGCAGCGTTTAGAGACCAGCAAACGCTTGAAGCTGGCCTTCTCCGCCAGCGTCTCGGCACGGGCATTAATCATCTTATTGCCGATACTCTCATCTTTAGCCCACGAAGGAATCAGGCCCCAGCGCAATAGTGCCAGATGTTTGGTTTCATCGCGCACAACCGTCACGATCTCCTGCGTTGGCGCGACATTGTAGCGTGGCGACGTTTGTAGCGTCGGTTCCACCTGGAAGGCACGAGCAATCGTGGCGATATCTACGGTCAGCGTAAAACGACCACACATGAGCATCTCCTTTTTACATAAAGCTACTCTACTCTCAATACTTTATTATGTACAGTTCTTTTTTACCACGTTGCATACGGTCAAGTTGTGGAGAGAGACGGAGGAATTTGTGTGTGGAAAGAGGTATTTTTGTCCAAGAAAAATTGCTACAGGCAGGTTGCTAAGCGCAGTGAAGGAGCGCGTGAGGCTTCAGAGGAAGGAAATTTGTTTTTTTTATAGAGCGATTGAATCCTTTTTTTTGTTGGAAGGCGGTTTTTTTTGTAGTGTAGGCCGCAGCCTTTTTTTTATCAGGCAGCATACACGGTTTTTTTTTGTTGCGGAATTGGTTTTTTTTGTACAGGGTACGTCCGTTTTTTATTTTTCGACGTATAACTGGTTTGATGTGAACCGGCAAGGCTTTTTTTTGTTGCCGGAAGCGAGATGGACGTAGCATGGCGTGATTGGCAATACTGGTGCCTTGATCAAACACGCTTTCTTCGCTCTCAACCAGCATATAGCCCCAGGTGTGCAAGGTCTCGTGAATGCGGGGAGCTTCCTCGGGAGCAAGGCGTAATGCGATAGCATACTGGCTGGGATGAGCTTCAACTTCAGTACAATACGTCGTCCAGAAACTGGCAAGATCGAAGTCGGCCGGGCGCTTGAAAAGCTCTTCAAGCAACAGAGCGTGCTGGATACGGGAGACGCGCAGAACGCGAATGTGCGCGGTGCAGGAACCGACCAGGTACCAGACGTGCGCTTTGGCAACCAGACCATAGGCCTCGCAGCGTAGCTCAGATTGAGCGCCATCGTCTTCCAGATAGGCAAGCTTGAGCTGACGATCCTGCCAGACCGCCTCCTGGATAGTGTGCAGGCAATGTGTCGCATCATCGCCGTGATGCCACCAGCTTGCATCGAAGTGGACTCGCTGGCGTATATGCTCGGCGCTATGGAGAGAGGGAGCAGGCAGTGTGGCAGAAAGCTTTAACATCGCCTGATCGAGCGCCTGATCCAGGCCAAGGTCCGCCAGGGGGGCAGTCAGATGTGCGAGAAAGAGCGCGCGTACCTCGGATTCAGTGAGCCCGGTTAACCGCGTTTGATAACCTGCCATCAATTCACAGCCGCCGCCGGGGCCGCGTTCAGTATAGATAGGAACACCAGCAATGCTCAGCGCTTCCAGATCGCGATAAATCGTGCGCTCTGAAACCTCGAGTTGCGTTGCCAGATCGTGCGCGGTCATGCGTCCTTTTGATTGTAGAAGCATCAAGATCGAAAGAAGTCGATCTGCACGCATGAAAATTTGACCTCCATCTCTAAAAAGTAAGGAGTTGACAAAAGCATAATAAGTATACGCGAAAAAAACGAGAAATACCAGTGTCATCGGGATTGACTGCCGGGCCAGAAGGGGTTGTGAGCCAGAACAAAACAGGTAAAATGATGTATACTCAATGAGGAGATTTTTGGGGCGGCGCATGAATTATCGTCTGAATACTGTATTTTTGAGCGTGTTTTATGAACACAGACATCAGCTATGATAGAGGACCATTATGATAATGCTCAAGGGGAGGGAACATGGGCGCATTATTTGCGTTTGAAGAATTTCCCTATCTGGAGACCCGACGTCTCAGGTTACGAGAAATAGTAGAGCATGATGCAGACGCAGTTTTTCGCATATTTTCTGATCCTGAGGTCATGCATTACTATGATATCGAAGCTTTTACCGAACTGAGACAGGCGCAACAATTGATTGCACGCTATAGCTATCGTTTTGAGCAGCGGCAACGCTTTCGCTGGGGAATTGCGCTGAAAGAGACGGACGAATTGATTGGTACGGGGGGATTTGTGTTGTGGGAGCGGAGACAACGGTATGCTGAGCTTGGCTACGATCTGGCCCGCAAGTATTGGCGTCAGGGGTTGATGAGCGAGGCGGCGCAGGCCATGGTGTACTTTGGTTTTGCGCATATGGATCTTCATCGCATTGAAGCTCAGGTTATGCCAGAGAATATTGCCTCGATTCAGCTTCTGCGCAAGGTTGGCTTTCGCGAAGAAGGAACACTACGTGAACGCGGCTTCTGGAAAGATGCCTTTCACGACCTCACCCTGTTCTCGATTTTGAAACAGGACACTTTATAAAATCTCCATCTCGTATCGCATATTGTGAAGAGATGCTGGCATGTTTGCTGGGTATGCGTCGGCAACAATAACCTGTGCCAGCGTTTCATCTCCCTCTTACGTACGATGTTCGCCAATCTTGCTCCCGGCCTGTATCTCCAGATTGGCTACCTCTATAACTGGCCGCATATTGCAATCCTCAAGTGGTAGTGCAGCAGTAGTTGATGTGAGCGTGTGTAAGATGTAATTATAGCTCGAGATGTTGTCTATCCTGATGACGGTGAATGGTTGTGCCATCTGATTCCCAGGTGAATCAGCGTACAGTTTTTTGCAGAAGCCCATTTCCGCTTTTTGCCTGCTCAAGCAGAATAGAAGAGTGAAGCTTACTGGTCCCGATCATCAATGATGCAATGAATGAAATGAGGATAGAGAGATGAACATCAACGAGCAATTTGAAGACTTTCTGGCAGAGTTAGGAGTAGAGATGGAACGACCAATCGAGAAACAATTCAATGGTGACTCTCTCCCAGAGATCTCCATTTTCCAGGCCTCGCGTGATCATTACGGTGTCTTCTATCGTCTGGACATCATTGAGCGGAAGCCTGAGCTGCGCATCATGGTTCCAAATGACAAGGGCGATGCAAAAATGGACATCTATCTTGTGCGTCTGAGCGAGCAAACGCCATTCAATCGAAGCATAAGTGAGATGACCGAGTATGAAGGAAGCGCCGCCTATGAGCATGGTCGAGAGGCTGCGCTTCAGCATATGCTGTATGCGGTAGCCGAGATGATGAAACAGCTCTTCTGGGCAGGGGATTTACAACGCATGAGCTTTTCACCAGAGATCGAGGTATATCCGATTCTCGTCCAGCAAGACTTCAAAAAGACCCGCCGCTTCTAAGCACTATTGGTGAAACGTGTATCCGAGCAGTTCGGACGAGCGTTTCACCAATACCTTTTTTCTCCTTCAGACCTTCTGGGTAATTATATCCTCCCTGCGGGCCAAAAAGTCATCCTTGCCTATCTTCTGTCATATAATGCAATCAAGCGAGAGGGGCATTTGTCCGTCAGAAGAAAGAGGACACTCAGCCCAATCATTGCCGCTGAAGGAGAGAGAGCCAATGAACCACTTCCCCGAAGGATTTACCTGGGGAGCTGCCACGGCAGCCTATCAGGTTGAGGGGGCAACCACGGAGGATGGGCGTGGCGAGTCGATCTGGGATCGTTTCTGCTCGGTCCCTGGAAATATCAAAAATCAAGAGAGCGGAGCAGTAGCCTGCGATCATTATCATCGTTACCTCGAAGATATCCAACTCATGCGCGACCTTGGTCTACGCGCATATCGTTTCTCTATTGCCTGGCCGCGTATCCTGCCACAGGGACGAGGAGAGGTCAATGAGGCAGGCCTGGACTTTTATGAGCGGCTGGTGGATGCGGTACTGGCCGCAGGTCTTGAACCATTTGTGACGTTGTATCATTGGGATCTACCCCAGGCTTTGCAAAGTGAGCTTGGTGGTTGGGCGAGCCGCGAGACGCCCCGGCATTTTGCTCATTATGTAGACATCGTGTCGCGTCGTCTGAGTGATCGCGTCAAGCGATGGATTACTTTGAACGAACCCTACGTCAGCGCTTTTCTGGGCTATGAAACGGGCATTCATGCGCCAGGGCTGCACAATTCACGCTTGGCCTGGCAAGCCTCACACCATCTTCTGCTTGGTCACGGTATGGCGGTGCCGGTGTTGCGCGCAAATGGTGGAGCCGATACCCGCGTGGGTATCACCCTGGACATCAGTCCTGTCTATGCCAATAGCGATGACGAAAACGATCTGTATGTCGCGCGCGTTCTGGATAGTGCCCATAATCGCTGGTTCCTTGATCCGATCTTTCGCGGGTCCTATCCTGCGATTACGCTTTCTGGACTGGGCAATCGTGGCATTGCGCCGCAGATCGAGCAGGGCGATACCGCTACTATCTCGCAGCCATTAGATTTTCTGGGCGTAAATCATTATAGTCGTACGCTGGTGCGGCAGAAACCAGATGCCGAGGTTGGCGCTATCGACTGGATGCACCCTGAAAACGCCGAGTATACAGAAATGAACTGGGAGATCTATCCCCAGGGCTTGTATGATGTGCTCATGCGTTTGCATAAAGACTATAAAATCCCCAGTATTTATATCACCGAGAATGGCGCTGCCTTTGCCGATAGCGTGGGCGAAGATGGCTATGTCCATGACGAGCGGCGTATCGATTTCTATCGGGGATACCTGCAACAGGCTCATAAAGCTATCGAAGAGGGCGTCCCATTGCAGGGATATTTTGCCTGGTCGCTGTTAGATAACTTTGAGTGGGCCGAAGGATATAGCAAGCGTTTTGGGATCGTGCATGTCGATTATTCGACGCAACAACGTATTATCAAAGATAGTGGCTTCTGGTATAGGGACGTTATTCAGGCAAATGCTCTGGCATAAGTGGTTGTTGAGCAGGAAGAAGAGTCAGGATTCGCGCTTTTCTTCCTCGAGGTTGGCGGGATCGATCCAGGGAAGTGAGATATGGACTGTCGAACCAACGTCTGGCGTACTTTCGATCCAGATTTTCCCATGATGCAGAAATACAATCTGCTGGACCAGCGACAGACCAAGGCCCGCTCCTTTGACAGTACGCGTCTGGGGAGATTTCACGCGTCGGAATGGCATAAAAATATCCTCCAGCGATTCGGCAGGGATGCCGATTCCCTGATCATGAAATACGATATGTACCATACCAGCGGCGACCTGAGCGTCCACCTGGATCTCGCCTCCATTGGGAGCGTATTTGATCGCATTCGAGAGCAGATGGGTGCACATTTGTAGCAGGAGCTCCTGATCACCCGCGAGTGAGGGAAGCGATGGCTCAAAGCGAAGATGAATAGTGTGGTTCTGTGACAGCTCTCGCGCCTTTTCAGCGGCCTCTGTTAGCAGCGCAGAAAGATCTACGGTAGCTAAATCAGGTATCGTCTGTCCGATCATCATGCGCTCAAGGTCCAGCAGATCGTTAATGACGGCATCGAGTCGACGAGCGTCGTTATAAATAATGGTTGCAAACTCTCTCGTTTTGTCGGGTTCCATATTTCGATCCCGTAGAAGCTCACTAAAGCCCTGAATGCCCGCCAGCGTCGAACGAAATTCATGGCTAACTACAGAAATAAACCCACTTTGCACCTTGTTTGCCAGCTCCATTTTCTCCAGAGCGGCACGCAACTGGGCCTCAGTTTCACTCTCTGGCTCAGTATTGCGGGCAGGCGCAGATGAGGGGGGAGAGGTATATGCAGAACGTTGCGTCTTCCGCTGAAATTTCCTGGCAACCTTTTGTATATGAGAACGAGACATAAGTGGCTCCATTTTTCTGTACTCTCTTCGATCTGCATGTTTTGAACATCCACATTGAATGGATGTGCATTTTTCATTGTGGGACTTCTCCGCTGCATATGATGACGTGTGCATCCAGGCCGTTTCTTCCTCACGTGGTCAGTCTTTATGAGAGCAGTATACAGTGATGGGCCTAATCAACATTCGTGAATGTGGTAGTTAGAGGGGGAGGAGGTCGTGGAGTATCGAGCAGGGAATAAACCCTGCCCGATAGTGTGAGCGTTGTCTAGGCAAGAGAGGGAGTTGGCTCATGAGCCAGCGTATCGTGGACAACTGCCGCAAGCGCTTTAATAAACAGTGGCGATGTATTGAGGGACTCGATACGGGAAAACTGAATACCGTACTCCTCGGCCTGCTCACGAGCACCAACCTCGATATCATAAAGAATCTCCAGGTGATCGGCGAGAAATTGCACAGGCGCAATCAGGACATGTTTGTAGCCAGCGGCTTTCAGCTCCGGCATAATATCGGCGAAATCCGGTTTGAGCCACTCCTCAGGCGTATGACCGGCGCTCTGATAGCAGAACATCCAGCGGTCAGAGGAAAGATTCAACATGCGAGCGATGGTCGCGGCAGTCTCTTTCAAATGATTAATGTAATTGGGCTCGTTCTCAATCACGCGCTTCGGCATACTGTGAGCCGTCAAAAGGACCGGCACATGGGGGCGCACATCGGGTGGGAAGCGGTCCAGCGCCTCCTGCACACGTGCAGCGAGAGCCTGCAAAAAGTAAGGCTGCATATGCCAGTCACCCGAGATCTTCAACTTGAGATCAGGGCGATGAAGGTCCGCGACCGCCTTTTCGAGCGTCTGCACATAGCCCTTCATAATAATTGGCGAGTATTGAGGAGACATAATAATACCAACCAGTGAGCTTGCATCTCTGGCGGCTTCAGGTGTCATTTCGGCAACAAAGGGAGGCGCGAAACGCATGCCCGCGACCACGTGATAATCTGTGCCATCGCTGCTCTGCGCATTCAGCTCTTCCTGCAATGCAGCCGCCTGCTCCTGGGTAATTCGCAGGAGCGGTGAGCCGCCGATGAGATCATAGCGACGGCGGAACTCCGCGATCACCTCGGGCGAGGCCTCACGTCCACCGTACACATGCTGTAAGTAAACGGGAATATCATCAAGCGTGGCGGGCGACCCATAGGTCATGAGCATGACGCCAACACGTGTATTTGCCATTTCTTTATCCTTTCTTTCTCATTTATGTATATTCTTGCTTATTTATGCGCAGTAGATTCATGGACTGCATCAACCAGACGACGCAGCAGATCTGGATCGGTTTGAGCCAGCACGCCGTGACCGAGGTTAAAGATGTGACCCGGTCGACCTTCGGCGCGTCGGAGCACATCTTTCATGCCCTCCTCAACCACCGGCCAGTCCGACAGCAGCAACGTTGGATCAAGATTGCCCTGAATGCCGTGATCGTAGCCGATACGCTTCCAGGCATCATCGAGATCAACGCGCCAGTCGATGCTGATCATATCGCCACCGGCTTCCGTCATACTCTCTAACAGCGCAGCCGTGCCCGTGCCAAAGTGAATGGCCGGAGTACCCGTCTCTTTCACCGCCTGGAAGATACGCCGGGTATGGGGAAGTACAAAGCGGCGATAGGCGCTTGGGCTTAACGCGCCGACCCAGCTATCAAAGAGCTGGACCACGTGCGCGCCCGCCTGAATTTGTGCAACCAGATAGTTTGCTACCATCTCTGAGAGCTTGCTCATGAGCAGATCCCAGACCTCGGGCTGGCTATACATCAGCGACTTTGCCATACCGTAATCGCGCGATGGGCGTCCCTCGATCATATAGCAAGCCAGCGTAAAAGGTGCACCGGAGAAACCGATGACGGCCTGCTTGCCTTCCAGCTCGCGGCGCAGCATGCGCAGCGCCTCCAGCACATAGGGCACGCTCTCTTCCGGAGCTGGATTGCGTAGAGCCTCGACATCTTTTCTGGTACGTATCGGATTATGAATGATCGGGCCAACATCCGGTTTAATCTCTAGCGAAATACCCATCCCTTCGAGGGGAAGCATGATGTCAGCGTAGAGAACCGCAGCATCGACTCCCAGTTGTTGTACGGGGAGCAGCGTGACCTGCGTAGCGAGCTCAGGCGTCTTCGCCATTTCCAGAATATCGTACTTCTTGCGGAGCTCGCGATATGCGTCCAGACAGCGTCCAGCCTGGCGCATGAACCAGATCGGCGTAGCATCTGATTGGCGAAGAGCGCAGGCATCGAGAAAACGTGCGACACCAGAATGTGGTGGCAGGAGAGTGGAAGCTTTATCTTGTGGCATGTGTATTCCTCTATCAACCTGTAAGTACAGGAGTAATTTCTGGCAACTCCTGAGCTATAGATACGCGGATTGCCAGTACGCTAGCTCCATTTGCGCATCTACAAGGAGAATATCTCATACGCACAGCAGGTGTGAAATTGTTGTGTGTATGGACGCCTTACATATCATAGCGTGACTGATGGCGTTTTGACAAGGAAAAATCTACCAAAAACTGCGAAAAATCTCAATCTCTGGTAGATTTTGAGATTTTGATTCGGCGATCTCTTTCTCTATACAAACAAGTATGGATGTGGTTATGCAGATGCAAGCGCTTCTGCACAGTCACTATTCATAATTTTTATGGCGGTCATTAGCATGATAACTTTTGTTGTTCTTCTCTTGCTCATCGGGATCAGTTTGTTGTGTGCGGTGAAATTGCTGAAGAAAGGAAGAAGATCTCTTGTTATGCGGAGAGTGTGTGTGGTGTTTGGGGATCACAGGCGTAGCGCGCAGGGCCGGTGCTGGTACCATCGTTGCGATACTGGTTGGTTGCGCAAAGGGTGGCGCTATGTCGATTTTTTGCAATTGCATGGGCGCTACATTCTTGCTGCCAGCATGAAAATGAGGGAAGGTGAAATGATAGCAAGCGATACCGAGTATCGTCGGGATCACCACAAAACCGAATGCCGCGATCAGGCTCAGTAATGACCAGCTAGACAGTTTCCTCTTGCGTGCAATCTCGATAGGGATGGTCGAGGTCGGCACTAAAGCCAGCAGGGAAGATGAAGTTTCGCGTCGGCTGGTGCGATATTCGCTCTGGATAAGAGCATGTTGATAGGCCTGGGCCAGATCATGAGCGCTATTGTAGCGATGAGCCGGATTTTTCTCAAGCGCCCGGAGAATGACGTCTGCAATCTCCTCTGGAATAGCAGGATTCAACGCTGCTGGCGAGAGTGGTCGTTCGCGAATATGCTTGAGATAAGTTCCTATCGGTGTACTGCCTTTGAAAGGGACACGTCCAGTCAGCAATTGATACAGGATCACTCCCAGGGCATAGATATCGCTCTTAATGGTGGCTTTTTCTTCCGCTAACTCAGGAGCCATATATTCGGGCGTCCCTATGAGATATTCTGTTACTGTCAACCCGTCATCCTTGTCGACATGCTGTGCCAGGCCGAAATCGGCGAGATAGACATACTCTTTGTTCCGTAACAGAATGTTTGATGGCTTGAGGTCGCGGTGTATAATGCCGTGATCGTGTGCAAACTGAAGAGCGCTGACCAGTTGTGTGAGAATCAGCCCTGTTTCCTGCAAGGAAAGTGGTCCTTGCAGGAGTCGATCGTGCAATGTACCTTCTTCGATATAAGGAGAGACCATATAGGACCAGGATGCATATTTTCCATACGTAAAGGTTGGTAGAATGTGATCGTGGTGAAGGGTAGAGGTCGTCTGTACTTCGCCATGAAATCGTTCGCAATACTCCTGATTGCTATTGTGAACCATTTTAATGACAACATCATGATCGGTATGCGTATCCTGCGCTAGATAGATATCCGACATCCCTCCGTGGGTAAGGCGGCGCAGAATGCGGTAGTGTTCGATGGAGTGGCCTTCTAACTCTAACATCGTAACCTCGCTGCTGTTTTCTATTGCTATAACAATGAATACACGATATTCAATATGAAGCAGTAATAGGCGCTAGCTATCAATGTAATATGATGTTTATGCTATTGATAAATAGCAGTAGATACGGGTAGCGGGATGTCAATAGCATCGGGGGAGATAGACAGAAACGCAAAATTTACAAGATAAAATTTTATGTTAAAATCAAGCAGAGAAATACGATGGACGAGGAAGGAGAACACCATGCCAGATCGTGTGGTCTATTCAACCGATAGCGGAAGAATCACTACCTGCCCGGTGTGTGGCCAGTTATATAAGAATTGTCGTTGCGGTCAGCCAGCAGTCCCTGGTAAAAAGAGTGACGGCATTGTGCGTGTCATGCGTGATCGTAAGCAACGTGGGGGAAAAACCGTCACCGTCATTACAGGAGTCCCTGATGCTGCTGGATTAAATAATCTGGCACAGCAGCTCAAAAAGCTGTGTGGTTCGGGTGGGACCGTCAAGGATGGCACGATTGAAATCCAGGGAGATCACTGTGATAAGGTCATAAGCAAGCTCAGCGAAATGGGCTACAAAGTCAAGCGCGCAGGGGGATAATCCGGCATTATCCAGATCACCGCTTGCTGAGTCCAATAGTAGAGAAGAGGAAAGAGGTTAATCGTCGCCCGATAGGTTCATCAAGGTAAAACCGTAGGTAAAATAGGGCAAGTACCTGATGATAAGTAGACACTGTTTGTTATAGTATATAGAAAGCATGAAAGCGCATTTGCGATTTCAGTAAAGAGGGCAATAAAATTTATTAGTGTGGCAAAGGGAGAACCTGCATGCATGACATTGCACCAGAGGTGGTATCTATCGCAGATGCCTGCCTTGGTGGTCTGCGCGGTCGTTCAGCACTACTCGTCGGGCCAAAAGAACTCTGCTATCCATATTCTACTTTATTAGAGCGGGCAAAAATGAAGTACATCTATGAGGAAGAGACCTCCATACGGCTCTCCAGTATCATACCGCATGTGCAGCTCGTAATTTCCTTGCCCGCTCCTACACCCTATACGGTAAAAAGCGCTGGCCCTCCTCCACTCACAGCCGCGATGATCGCCAGAGGTTGCGAAGGGCGGCATACTCCATTGCTGATCTTTGATCTGGGACCTGAGCCCTCCGTTGAGGAGCTGGCAGGACTATTACCGGCTGTTTGTCTTTACACACCTGAAGACCTTCATACGATACTTTGCCGCGTTGAGGAAAAAGCCTGCTGAGAAGCGAAGTCCAGGACTATTGGAAGATGGTAGGGAGGATCTATCCCCAACCGGAGCTGTATATGATACTATGTATGAAGAGTAATAGAGAAGAGAATCTTCTGAGATAGATATCTAATTAAGAGGGGTAGATGGAAGTTATAAAAATATCTCCTCGTGGCTACTGCTATGGCGTTGTTGATGCGTTAACAATCGTCCGCAAAGCCGCTAAAGATAGCAGTTTGCCGCGCCCTGTTCATATTATAGGGCAGATTATTCATAATCGTCATGCCATCGAAGAACTGACCAGCATGGGCGTCGTCACGCTTGACGGGCCAGACCGGGCCAGCATTCTGGAGCAGGTCAAAGAAGGGACAGTGATCTTTACCGCGCATGGCGTTTCTCCTCTCGTGAAGCAACAGGCTCAGGAGCGGGGGCTGACCTGTATCGATGCCACCTGTCCCGATGTGACCGTCACGCATGATCTTGTACGTGATCTGGTCGCAAAAGAGTACTATATTCTCTACGTGGGCAAGAAGGGCCATCCCGAGCCAGAAGGCGTTATGGGCGAAATTCCCGGCCATGTCAGCCTGATTGAAGTGGAGGCGGATGTTGATGCGTTACAGTTGACACCTGAGCAAGAGCGGAAGGTTGCTATCTCGACTCAGACAACGCTTTCCCAATGGGATACGCGGCGCGTCATCGAGTATATCAAGCTGCGTTATCCCCATGCAGAGGTTCATGTCGATATTTGCAGAGCCACCCAGACGCGACAGGAAGCCATTGCCGAGCAGGCGAAAGGGGCTGACCTGACGATTGTTGTAGGGGACCCACGTAGTAATAATACGAATCGCCTGGTGCAGGTGTCAGAAGAACTGGCCTGTGTGCCTGCGAAACGTATTGAGGATCTTTCACAGCTTCAACTCGAGTGGTTAAGGGGCAAGAAGCGCATCGCCGTGACTGCGGGAGCCTCGACTCCCAGTCAATTGACCCGCGAGGTCATCCGCTTCCTGGAACAGTATGAGCCGGAGGCCGTCGAAGAAAAGAGCATCCACTAAGCCTCTAGCGTCAGGGCTCTATTGAGCAGCAAGCGATGGGCGAGTGGAGAGTGTAGCTAGAGAGTAATGGTTTATGAAAACGTTTATGCAGGTGCTGACGGACACTTTCCTGGATGAGGATTTTGCCTCGATTTTGCATCTCTGGGGGATGGAGGAAGGCGAGGTCGATCGTTTCTATTCGCTGGAAGAGGTACTGGTACAACGTACACATGAACCCACAGCGGCACGCTTCGTCTGGGAATATCTTCAGCCGGATGAACGCGAAGTATTCTATGCGGTACTGAAACACGACGAGGGCAAAGGGATAGAACGCGATGCTCTCCAACAGCTCGTTGGCCTGCCTCAAGATCGCTTCGATACAGCGCTGGCACAGCTCATCGCCTATGCACTGCTTCCAGAAGAACAAAAAGGAACCGGAACGGCTGCCCGTAAAGGGACGAAGCAGGAGAGACAACGTCTTATCTATGCATTCCCGAGCACAATGGATATTCTATTTGCTGTGGGTCGGGAGCTCTTTCAGCCAGAGGCGGATCGCTCCACACACTCATTGCAAGCGCTCCTGGCGAAATATTCCCCTTCCCATCTCTATCAACTCTGCAAAGAGTATCATTTTCCCATTCCTGTTTCCATGAGCAAGTCAGCCGGACTCAGCCAGATGCTGGCGGAGGGGATCATCGCCAAAGAGAATGTGCTTGAAGGTCTCTCAGGGCTTGATCCGGCAATCAAAATGCTCTATACATGGTTGCGCTTATCTGGTGGACGAGCAAGCATGCGTGATGTGCGTGAGTTTCTGCATACTACCGATCCGGCGCTTCGTAAGACTCTGCATATTCTGGAAAATCTTGCTCTGGCTTTTGATACCCTTTCACAGGGGGACCGGGTTTTGTTTATCCCTCAGGAACTGCTCAGACCTCAACGCGAAGTGCAGAAGCCGGTGATAGATGCTCAGGAAAGCGATGAAGCGAGCGTACCCGATGAGCCAGGAGCGGTCCGCCCGGGCGAGATGACCACGCTGTTCGATATTGCCACACTGATCGGCGTTATCTATCAGCAGCGCATAGAACTGACGCAGTCAAGCACCATTATGAAGCGCTACCTGCCGAAGTTGCGTCCATTACTCTCCGGTATGCCACGACAAAGTTTCTATGAGGAAGATTCCTATACAGAAATGGTCTTCCGCGCCATGGGCCGTATGCAACTCGTGAAGATTGTGGGAGAGCCTGATCAGGGCATTAAAGAGCATTTTGAACCCGGCCAGCAGCTTGCCGCCTGGATAAAAAAAGACGTGGCGCAGCAGGCACAGGATTTCCTCAAGATGTGGGAGGAAGGGTACTACTGGATGGACATGGCCGGTACCCACTACCAGATGGATCATTTCTACCATCCGAATTCGACGATGGGGCGACGAACCTTGTTGAAGCATCTGGGTAGCTTCGAAAAAGGGCGCTGGTTCCCGATCGAAGATCTGCTGGATCGTATCTGGGAGCAAGATCCCGCCGCATTTCAATCTATGCAATCGCTTAGCAAAAAAGAGCGGCTGAAGCACAGCTCGTCCTATGTCAAGTGGCGAAGCCGTGATGCCGAGCTCTATATCGGTTCGCTTGGTTCCACCTTGAACGAACTAGGGCTCGTGAGCCTGGGCTTCAATGATTTTGTGGAGCTAAAGACAAACGAGTTTCACAATCCCGACTGTTTCATGCTCACCGATCTGGGAGCGGCGGCGCTTGCCAGTTATGCCGGGAATAAGAGCAAAAAAGAGTTGGCCAGACCGGGATCGCAGCAGGGACTGCTGGTTCAGCCAAATTTTGAGCTTCTTCTGCTCCAGCCAGACTTTCCGACGCTCTATGACCTGTTTCCCTTTGCTCAGGTCAATCAGGTCGGTCTGGTGAGCAAATTGACGCTTACGCAGGCTTCTGTGTTGAAAGCGTTGGGAAATGGGTATACCGTAGAGCAGATCATCAGCGTTCTGAGCAGGCATAGCCAGAAAGAGCTGCCCCAAAATATTGTGTATTCGATCAGAGACTGGTCCAGGAATTATCGAGAAGTCAGCGTTTCATCAATCTTGTTGATCGAAGTGCCAGATGAAGCAAGCGTGAAGGTACTTTGCAGTGCCAGTAAATTGAAGAAATTTGGCTTCAGAGCGCTTGGGAACGCTGCCGTAGTCACAGAGAGCGATGTTGACGTTTTGGAACTGCGTCGGGCTCTGGAAAAAGAGGGGATCGTAGTACACGTAAAGGGCAACATCGCTAGTCAGAAGCAGCAGAGCAACGTTACTTACGGCAGATTTCGATAAGCTGGAGGGCCTGATCGCGCGCATGTAAGCGTGTCAGCGTCAAAACTTGCTGAAAAATCGCGTGATGGAGCAGATTGCGGCGGAACTCAAGTTCATGATCTGCTGCCATCTGCTCAAAACGTTGTTCGAGTTTGCGCAATTTCAAAACGAAAAGAGCCAGACGTAGAAGCTCAAAGCTGCGAATCTGCTCGGTCGTTTGAAACTGACCATTTGCTGGGAACATTGAGATGGAGACTGGTTCCACGTCTTCGTAACCCTGGTCGTGCATGATATCTTCGCTTGAGCCAGATGTCATGTCGTGCTCCCCCTCTCTTGCTACATTCGATCACATTGAAGTATGTCATTGTACGCCATACTTCACCAGCTACTCCTGGATTGTACCAGTCAGGGGGCAGATTTCTGGTGAAGAACTGGTGAGCGAATGGTTGAGAACAGGCAAACGACATTGTAACTTTCCTTCGTATTATAAATAGAGTTATGTCAGAGAGAGAAATCTGGCGGCAATCTCGTTGTGTATATTGTACATAGTTTGCGTTCTATGTAAAGAAAAAGTGTGAAAAATGCTGGGAGGGAAGGGAGAGGAGAATGGGTGGTAAAGGCGGCAATTCCAGCGATTTGCGTGTTTATGCAGTGAAAAGATACGCCACTTGGGGGATGATAGTGGCAATGGCTAGAGAAATGCGTTACAATGCCAGAGAAGGTATCGTATTTAGAGTCGTTCGGAATGGGTCATCAGTGTATTTCTCTGTTAGCCATTTTGTACCGTAATAGCAGGAAAAGAGAGGATTTCGATGGCAGGGGACTGTTCATTTGATATAGTATCCCAGTTTGACGAGCAGGAGCTGGTCAATACGCTGGATCAAACGCGGCGAGAAGTGCAGACACGTTATGACTTGAAAGACACAAAAACGGATATTGTCCAGAACAAGGACAATATAACTATTGTCACGGATAGCACGCTTAGTTTGAAAAACGTACGCGATATACTCGAATCGAAGGCAGTGCGGCGCAATCTTTCCCTCAAGATCTTCAAGCCAGGAAAAGAAGAGGATGCAGCCGGAAGTCGGGTACGTCAGGTGATTCAGCTTCAGCAAGGTATTACGCAGGAGCAGGCCAAAGAGCTGAGCAAGTTCATCCGCGAAAATTATCCGAAGGTGCGCCCACAGATTCAGGGTGACGCAGTGCGTGTCAATGCAAAGAGCCGTGACGAGCTTCAGGCCGTCATCGCATTGCTGAAGCAGAAGGATTACCCGCTGCCTCTGCAATTTATCAACTATCGAGGTTAGAGGCTGGTGGAGCTGAAGCGAGCTGAAAAGAGTATGAGTCCTTTTCCGGTGGAAGTAATCCTGAGTACTTTAGTACCAAAACAAGGGTCCAGTCAAGAGAATTGTAGTACCCTTAGTTTTGACTAGACTTGGCTACTAAGCGATTTAGTAGAACAGGGTGCGGTGTGGGGTATGCACCGCGTTTGTTCATGCATGCGCTTGAGAAAGTGAACCTTTCATGCCTGGGAACAGACAAGTTTTTAGTGAAGCAATTGATGCGGCCGATCACCATCGCTGGGAGGGCAAGTGGTCGGAAGCGATGCGAGCGTATAGTCAGGCGCTCGCAGAGTTCCCAGAGGATGTCACAGCGCGTGGGGGCCTGGGCTTTTGCTACATGCAAACGAAGCAGTGGCCGCAGGCACTGAACGAATATGAATACGTATTGCAGAGTGAGTCAAGCAACATTATTGCCTTAAGCAAGACAGCTGAGCTGTATGGTATTCTCAACCGACGGGAAGATGCCTATACTGCCTATTTGCATCTGGCAGAATTGTATTCGCAGGCGGGCCAGGGGGCGCGTGCCGAAGCGGCCTGGCAGAAGGCGATACAGTTGTCTCCCAGTAAACCTGAGCCTCATGAACGGCTTGCAGGTTATTACTTCGAAAAAAAAGATATTCATTTAATGATCCAACAGCGTCTGGCTGCGGCTCAAGGGTATTTATTGCGAGGAGAGCCTGGGCCAGCGCGCGTGCAGTGCGAAGAGGTGCTACGTGCTGATGCTACAAACACCGATGCACAGCACTTGCTCATACAGATCATGGGCGAGGCCCGGTACGCTTCCAACGTACTGTATGAGGCCTCGGAAGTTGCTTTCAAAGCATCAATGGAGTACGACGGGCACGTTGTGCCGGGTGAGGAACAGAACATCTCTGGTCCATCAGCTTTCAGCGAAGATCCAATAAACGAAACTACATCGGGAAATACAAGCGGAGGTAATACTGGCATCATGGGTAACATGGGTAGCGCGGGCAACTATGGTGGGGTGAATAATCCAGGTCCATCAGTAGCTGGTGGAGGGATGAACGCGGCCCCCCGCAATCGAATAAATGCTAGCCAGGTCACAGGCGTGTTAAAGCAGGCACAAATGTTCCAGACCCAGGGTCGTTTCAACGATGCCATCGACCTCTGTGAACAGATCCTGGAGAGCGGCTTTGATCGACCGGACGCACGCTATTTTTTAGGTTGGCTCTATCAGGAGCAGCAGCGTTGGGAAGAAGCAATTCAGCAGTTCCAATTTCTCTTGCAAGATCCCGAATATGCTCTTTCCTGCTATTATGCTTTGGGCCAGTGCTTCCGCGCAGGTGGAGATTTGCGCACGGCCACGGTGCATTTTGATGAAGCTGTCGATCGAGTAAATCTGGATGCGCTGACGGTAGAAGAATCTGATCAACTGGTGCAACTCTGTCAGGAGGCGGCCGAGGCTCATCGCTTATTAGGCGAACAGGAGCAGGCGCTGACGGTCTATAATGCACTGCTCGGGTTTTTACGCAGTCGCGGCTGGAATGATAAGGTCGCTCAGGTAGAATTTATGTTACAGCAGGCGCAAAGTGCACCTGCGCCTGGACCTGTCCCCAACCGTGTGAATACGCCTCCTGTGGTGCAGCGTCCAGACCAGATGTCGCAAATGCCACCAGGAATGCAGCAATCCTCTATTGCTGAGGCGGCAACGATGGCTTTTAGTGCTCAGTCGATGCCTCCCGCTCCCCCACCGTCTGTGCCGAATACAAATAGCTCGGTTGGTGAGCTGCCTGACTGGCTCACAGGTATCCTGAGCGATTCGGATAAGACGAAGGTTGCAAACAATAAACCGACACCGCCGCCCGCGCAAAATATGCCTTTCCCCGAGCAAGCTGCTATTGAGCAGGCGCAGACGATGATGTTTAATCCCGTGGCACCTCCACCAATACAGCCACCGGCTCCGCCCGTGCAGCCGCCACCAGCTCAGCCAGCACAACCGGCCTGGTTAGTAGAAGAGGTCAACAAGGTCGGCACGACGCAGTCCCTGTCGCCAGAGCAACTGGCCGCGATGATGGCCGAGCAGACAATGCTGGCAAGACCGCAGGCCCCGGTGCAGCAGGCTCCAGCGCAGCCAGTGCAGCAGGCTCCAGCGCAGCCAGTGCAGCAAGCCCCGGCGCAGCCGGTGCAGCAGGCCCCGGTGCAGCCAGTGCAGCAGGCTCCAGTGCAGCCGGTGCCACAGGCTCCAGTTCAACAATCACCGGTGCAGCAGGCTCCAGCGCAGCCGGTGCAGCAAGCCCCAGTAGCGCCAATGCAGCAGGCTCCAGTGCAGCCAGTGCAGCCGGTGCCACAAGCCCCGGTCCAACAGTCGCCGGTAGCGCCAGTGCAACAGTCACCGGTGCAGCCCGTTCCGCCACCGGTAGCGCCCGTGCAGCAGGCCTCTGCGCAAGTTCCGGTTTTGCCGCCAGAGTTAGGCTACCCATCCGTACCGGCTACACCGAGGCAGGTACCAGAAACCAGGGCGGGTATAGAAGATCTTCTGAGCCAGATGGCCGGTGGGCGCGATGATGGGCTTCGTCAGGCGGCCGACGCGGTTCTGGCCAGTACTGCTTCATTGCCTGAGACAATTCGGCCTCAGGTGATCCGCTCCATGCAGGATATTCAGAAATATATCGATCATGGCTTGCTTACTTCGGCAACAGAAGAATGCCTGCGTGTCATTGATATCGCGCCACAGTATCTCGACGTTCATCAGATTCTCTGTGAGATCTATGTACGTCAGGGGAAAGTGGAGCAGGCCATTACCAAATATGCAATTCTGGTCGATACCTACATTGTCAACGGGCGCATCGATGACGCCATTGCCACCTATCGGCGTATTCTGCAACTGGAACCAAACAATCTGACGTATCGCATGCGCCTGATTAATCTGCTTTCCACGCAGGGTGATAAAGAAGATCTGTTGCGCGAGCGTACGCTGGGCGCGGAAGCATATCTGCGTCTGGGCTATATGGATCGTGCTCTGACGGAACTGGAGCAGGCGCTTCAGGAGAGCCCGACCAGTGTCCCGACGCGTTTGAATTACGCTCTGGCCCTGCAAAAGTTGGGACGCACGCAACAGGCGGTCGCCGAATATCAGCGCGTGTTGCAGGTGGACCCACGCAACCTGACGGCTCTTGTGCGCTGGCATGTGGCGATGATCACGGGCGTGAGCGCCTCGCGTGGTACGACGCTGGAAGTGCTCTCGCGCATTCGCTGGCAGTTGCGTGGAGAAGGTCAGAAGCACGCGGACGCTGTGATCCGCGAATATGCGCAGGCGGCTGAGATCTATCCAAATAACGCGGATGTCCACTTCTCGCTCGCTCTGATCTATCATCAAGCAGGTATGTTTGATCGTGCTATTGATGCGTATCTTCAAGCGATGCGCGATAGCGCAGTGGAAGTGCTGGCGCGAGTCGGTGCCGCGCAGAGCTTCCTGTCACAGGGAAAACCTGAGGCGGCGATTCAACAGTTTGAGCATGCCTTGCAGGTGGTACGTCGCTCACCCGCAAGTATCGATCCGACTATCTGGGCCGCCCGTCCACGTGAAGAGGGCGAAGAGCATCAGGCTCCCGAGGGAGAGATCTCGCTGTTACTGGCGAAAGCGTATGGACGGACCGGGCGTCAGGATCAGATGCAGGCTATTATGCGTCAGGTGAAGCAGAATCGACCTGAGCAGAATGAAATATCCTCGACGTTGGCTGAAATTTCGTCTCGTCAGCATGATGTGGATGGCACGTTGCGCGAGTATTCTGATCTGGTACGCCACTATCGCTCGAGCCGCCAGATTGATAACGCGATCAATGTGCTGAACGAAATGGTACGCATGGCACCGCAAGATCCACGCGCTCACAATGAACTGGCGGATATCTATATCGCTCGCGGCTTGTTGGATGAAGGTATTGCCGAGTTGCGTCTGCTGGCAGAGATTTATCTGCGCCTCAATAAGCTCGAAGATGCTGGCGATGCGATTCAACGTATCGGTACGGTCTATTCAGATATGGGCGACTATGAGGAGGCGCTGACCAATCTCTGTCGCGCTGCCGATTTGAAGCCTGAGGCGATGGATCTCTTCCGCGAGATTGTCGGCTTCTGTCTCCAACTTGGCAAAAACCAGGAGGGAGCGCGTTATCAGAGCATCATGGCCCGCCACTACTTTGATACGCAGCAGATCAAGGAAGCCGTGGCGGCATTACAGCAGCTTATCACGATTGATCGCAACAACTTCGAAGCCTATGATATGCTCGGCCAGACCTATCAATCGGTTGGAGAATATGAGCAGGCCAGTCGCGTCTATCGCAACCTGGCGAAGGTCAATCCTGGTAGCTCGGTTGCCCGCGATCGCCTGATGATGTTGCAGGAATTGCGGACCCGATAACGCATTACGATTGGGCGGCGTTCAACCGCCCAATACGTATCCTGGAATCATTGCAGAGAGCGCAACTCATCCCTGGTTGTGTCCTTTTCTGGACAGAGGCGAATTGCGTCCTCTATGGAGAGGTATGCGCGAGGATTGATCTCGGTGTCGCGGGACGATTACAGGGCATTTCTCGCCGTTGTGCTATGTTCTGCCTCCATCTTTGCCTGCCGTCGCGCATCTCGCCAGCGCTTCACGTCCAGCAATTTACGGTATGCCTCATAGAACAGCGGTTGATAGACGAGATCATGCGTTTCTAACGAGCGCATCGGAAAGCCGTTGAAGCCGCGTTTGAAAAGATAGACGCCCCAGAGTTCCTGACCCTCTTCCAGCACATTGGGAATGCCTCGGAAATTGTAGTACCAGCAGCCTTTTTCTTTCGCCCATTGCATACCCGTCCACTGTAACAGATGATTGGGCATACGTTCGCGATGTTCATTGGAAGAGGCTCCGAACATATACCAGCTCCAATGCCCCAGCGTCATGACCATCGTCGCCGAAACTGGCTTGCCCTCGTACTCTGCAAAAAAGAGTGCCGCCCGATCGCCCTCGCTGAAGAGGCGCAGAATATCCTGATAATAGGATTTACTATTGATCGCAAACTGGTCGCGATCGCTGGTTGTTTCGTAAAGACGGTAGAAAGCATCAATATCTTCCAGACCACCGCGCCGAATCGTGATGCCTTTGCGCGCAGCCAGGCGAATATTGTAGCGCCATTTCTCTTTCATATTTGCCAGCAGCGTTTTCTCATCAGGACGGATGTCCAGTACCCATTCGTGTTGAATGTGCGTGGAATAGGGATTGATGCGAAAGCCGAAATGTTTCAGGGCTTGCTGCCAGGGAATATCGTCATGCGCAACGCTGGGTTCGACCTTGAGCATAAACGCACCACGCTTGCGGGCCTCTGCTTTGAGAAAGTTGAGCAGGATGGTCATCGCAGGCGAGCCAGGATCGTCGGTCACCGGGCCACGGGGCGCGTAAAAATAGGGCCGCTTGAGCACAGGCGCTGGCATTACCAGGACGAGAATAGCCGCGCAGAGCTTCCCTGTATGATCAACTACTCCAACTGGCAGGGCCTCAGTCGCGTCAAGATGAGGTGAGAGTTCGCCCCATTCAAACGACTGCGTGATATTACAGCAGGCAGATGCTGCCACAAAATCATCCCATTGCTGGCGATCAGTGATAATCCGAGCCTCCATACTTGCAATCCTCACTTCACACTTTTTGTATTTTCTACATTCGCTGTGCCTGGTTGTGTCGCCGTAGCCTTCCCTCGAGCAGCACGCTCCATCTCGACCTTCTGGCGTTCTTTATGACGTTGCGCGCGTCGATAGTCCACCATCGTACGCCACGCCTGGTAGATCAACGGGCGATATACATAATCCTGCGTGGGCATATTCAGGCGCGAAAAGCCATCATAGCCTTTCTTATATTCATATACGCCCCACATCTCCTCACCTGGTTCCAGGATCTCTGGAATGGTGCGGAAATCAAAATAGGAGCAGTTATGCGCCTTGGCCCAGAGGAAGCAGCGATATTGCAGTAGATAGGTCGGTTTCAGGTTACGTTTATGGTTTGCCGAAGCCCCAAACATATCCCAGCACCAATCGCCGAAACGGATCAATATCTTGGCCGCAATCGCTTCACCCTCGTGTTCAGCGAGAAAGAGCACCGCATCCCCTTTGCTTGCGAAGAGGCGCAGGATCTCCTTATTATAGGCCTGATTGTGAATAAAAAAATCGTCGCGCTCGCTGGTCACTTTGAGTAGCTCATAGTAGGTATCGAAATCGGCATCGCCGTTTGCCTCGCGAATGACAACCCCTTTGCGCTCGGCAGCGCGTACGTTTTGACGCCATGTCATTTTGAAGTTCGCCAGAAGCTGCTCTGCGCTCGGACGAATATCGAGTACCCAGCTACGGCGACCATGAACTGAGACCGGATTGCTGCGAAATCCGAGCTTATGGTAGGCGGCCAGCCAGACATGCTCGTTGGGATCATCATCGGCAATATTGGGCTCGACGCGCAGAACCACGGCATGCTCCCGGCGCGCCAGACTGTGTGCATGCTCGATCAGCGCTGGCAGAGCGGGAGAATCGGGACGCTCGACCGTGGGTCCGCGTACGCTATAGAGCCAGTTGAGGTGCACTCCAGGTATAGATGCTGGCAGTGGCACTGGCGCGACTGTGAGCAGCATGACTCCAATCAATTCTCCATCTTGCA
This sequence comes from Ktedonobacteraceae bacterium, assembly GCA_035493895.1. Taxonomy (GTDB): domain Bacteria; phylum Chloroflexota; class Ktedonobacteria; order Ktedonobacterales; family Ktedonobacteraceae; genus DATJHM01. Next base: position 3,463 of record DATJHM010000188.1, on the reverse strand, counting down.
GGGCACCCAGACGATAGATCCTTCCTCCCAGGTACTTGTTCAGCTCACCCCACTCAAATGATTGAAGCAGGTGACCACGCGGCTGTCGCACCAGGAAGGCATTCCACTGCTCGCGATCGGTAATTTCCTGGATGGCAATACTCATTTTCCTAAGCTCTCTAAATATTCGTGGCGGAGCAGACTATACACGCGGACGTCGTGAAATTTGCCAAAGCGGGGAATGACCTCACGCAGCGTGCCTTCATACTTAAAGCCCGCCTTTTCGTCCGCACGCTGACCGCCGATATTCTCGTCCATATCTTGCGTCTGAATGCGATTCAGGTTCAATTCCATAAAACCGTAGCGGACCATTAATTTCGTGGCTTCTGTCCCATAGCCCTTGCCCCAGGCCGCAGGGTCGCCAATAATAACATAAAATTCAGCGCTCTGGTTGAGCACATTGATGTCTTTCAGGCCCACGAGACCAATCAGTGTATTGTCGCTTTTCAGTACCACGCCGAAGAGAATATGCCGAAAATCTTTATATAAATTCTCCAGCCGCTCCTTGCCGCGTGCGTCGCTGGTGGGGTAGACGGAGAACCAGCGGCGAATATCTTCATTGTTGAGCCAGGTAGAATAGAGGTGATTATCTTGCGCTGGCTCTAGAGGCCGGAGATACAAACGTTCACCGATAACAAATGGATTCTGAAAGTTTGCAGAATCTGTGGTGCCTTGTGTCATACGTAACCTCTCCCTTCGCTTAACTACTCAGAAGGCAGTATAGCATAGGGGGAGAGAGGCGGGCAATTTACGGATATCAATCTGGGCCTTTTGTATCGCAGAAGAAAGGCCAGAGCCTGTTAAGAGACTCCGACCAGTATTTGCGTCTTTGCGTTGAGCAGTCGCTGTTGTTCGCGATAACGGAGATAGTCGTCCAGTATGGTCAGACTCAGCCCCTTCATGCGCGTGCGCAACTCCTGTTCAGATAGCCAGTGGGGACGCCCTTCGATATTATTTTGCAGTTTTCCGCCGATGACTCGCGCATGGAAGACAAAACTGATCGTGCTCATCGTACCCCAGTCCTGGCTTGCCATTGGATAGTGGCTAATGAGATCGTCAGTTTGTACAATCAAACCCGTTTCTTCACGTCCTTCTCGTTCGGCTGCCTCCCGTGGCATCTCACGCCAGTTCATAAAACCGCCTGGAAAGACAGTGAGCTTGCCTGGCAATTCCACAACCAGATAGTGATCATTCTCTTCTACCACGACTGCCGCGCTTCCAAAGGGCGGCAATTTGCCACCCAGCAGCCAGTTGAGCGTATTGAAAAAGAGACATACACAACGTTTAAGCAAAGCGTACAACATAGTGATCCCTCGTTCTTGTATTTGTGATGACGTATACTTGAGAAATAGTCAGGGTAATGGTTTTCACTGCGCGTCGCGCATCTAAATTTCATTGCCTTTTCTATAGATAAGCATAAACCGTCCCTGTCGCAGTCATATCATAGACATGTCTCAGAAATGTCGCAATCGCGAAAAGAAAAAGTAGACACTCTTGATCTATACATCGAATTTGAAAGTATCTGATAGTCTATAAAATAGGTATAATGGAGTAATAGAAGCATGCAGAAAGGATTAACGGCTGGAAATGAGCGGAAATGGCAACATTTCTTTTTTACCGCTCGCTTAAGACGCGCAATTCTGGAAGCGGCTAGTGGAGGGTGCGCCGTCTGGCTGCTAATTTTTGTGCTCTATAGCCTGGATGTTGCACGACATATGATGCCGATTGTGGCACCGACCATTATCATCACGGTTAATCCATTAGTTGTGCTCTTCTTTGCTCTCCGCCTGCGCTTAGTGAAAAAAATTGTCAGCCGTCAGGCTCTGAACAATCTGCTCAGTTTCCTCGTCCTGGATATTGTACTGAATACTCTGGGGACGCTGGTGGTGGTCAAGATGCTGCCAGCCTATGCGGCCCATGTCAGCTCGCCTCTCTTCCTGTGGGTGATGTTGCTGCTGAATATCCTCGATGCTGGCTGGTTTATTTTTGTGCGCATCACTTCACTTGCGCTCAGACATTGGGATCAGCTCAGGCGTAAAGAGTTACGCTGGGCGATTACCCATGCTCATGTGATGATTGTTGCGTTCACTATGGGTCTACTGATCATTTTTGTCGAGATCATTGGTTTTCTTACTCCTCGTGGTAACTTGAATATCTTCGAGCTCATTCCTACTCTCTTCTTGATGCTCGGACTCAGCGCCATTCCTATCGTCATTGTGGTGCCGCCCCTGGCGCTCTTCTCGTATTATGTCACGCGTAGCACGGTGAGCCGGGTGCAGACGCTGGCGAAGGCGACCAGTGCTCTGCGTGCGGGTGACTATGAGGTGCGCGTGCCTGTGGTCGGTGAGGACGAGGTTGCGCAGTTGCAGTCAGACTTTAACGTCATGGCGCACGATCTGGAGCGAGCTATGCACGATCTCCAGAGCGAACGTGATCGGGTTGCGACCCTGTTGCAAGAACGTCGCGAGCTGATTGCTAATGTCTCGCACGAACTGCGTACGCCGGTCGCGACGCTGCGTGGCTATCTGGAGACGACGCTCGAACATTGGGACCAGAGTTCGCATGGTGCACTGTACCAGGATATTCGGGTTATGGAGGGCGAAACATTGCAGCTTCAAGAGCGCATTGAAGAGCTTTTCACGCTGGCGCGCGCAGAGCTGGGTCGTCTGCCTTTGCACTGCGAAGCCGTCGAGGGTGCTCAACTGGTGCAGCACATCGTAGAAGGAAGCGCACCGCTGGCCTGGCGAGCCAGTAAAATCGAGATCACAGCCGATATTCAAGAGCAAGTAGCCGTCGTCTATGCCGACCCGCAACGTCTCGAGCAGTCTCTGCGCAATCTCTTACATAATGCTCAGCGCCATACCGCTCCCGGAGGCATTATCGTGCTTTCGTTGTCCCAGACGGAACAGCGCGTTTGTTTCACCGTCAAAGATACTGGAGAGGGGATTGCCGCCGAGGATCTTCCCTATATCTGGAACCGTTTTTATCAAGCGAAAAATAGTCCCATGCGCAAGCGAGGCGGCTCCGGCCTGGGTCTCGCCCTGGTCAAACAGTGGATCGAGGGCATGGGCGGGACCGTCGAGGTGGAGAGCAGGCCCGGCGCAGGTAGTTGTTTTAATCTCTACCTGCAACCAGTGAGTAGCACCGAGCTCAAGACCGGGCAGCTCGCCTCAACTTGCCAGGAAGTGCAAGTTACAAAGGATGGAGAGTGAGATTGTCACTTCCTTTTCATCTCTTGTGACGGAAAAGCCACTTTTTCTCAATTTCTTTCTCTAAGTCGATGCCATAAAATGAATTGAGAAGCATCAATAAACCCTCTTTGGTGGCGTCAAGGGATGATGCAAAAAAAAGATGGACACCTGATGGTCTCTGTTATGGTGGGCCAAAGGAGCCTCCTTTGGTACCTGGTGTAGTTTTGATGCCG
>DATJHM010000187.1:0-53324 GCA_035493895.1 Ktedonobacteraceae bacterium | reverse complement strand
TGGGTAGCCACCCAGCCGGTACAATGACCCGGGACAAGATACTGCGGGTTCATCGCCTGCAAAGCGGCGATGGTTGCGGGAATGATCGGGGCGAACAAAGGTCCGTTCAAGTGAAAACCACCGATCACCGCATAGATCGTTTGGATGCCCGTAAGTGCCTGCGCATTACGGACAATATTAATGATGCCGGAATGCCCACACCCCGTCACAATCACGAGACCTTTGCCGCGCACATGCACAATAGCGCATTGATCGTCGTGGATCAGCGGATCTGGCCTCCATTCATGATCATGTTTTGCATAGTGAGCGGGGAAGCCTTTCTCGAAGTCTGTCGTACGCGCGACCTCGCCAGAAATCAGCAGCATATCGTCCACGAGCATCGAAGGCCCCACCTCCTCTATCACTTGAATATGCTCGCGCAACAGGTCCGCTTTGCGAGGAGGGGGAAGAAACGATTCGTCACCGTTCGGCAGGATCAGTTTGCGCTCCAGATAAGCGTCGGGATGGAGAAGAAGCGGCATATTGCGGCTCCCCAGACGTTGCACAAAGCCGGGCAAGCCCAGCGCATGATCAGCATGGCCGTGGCTGAGCACGATGGCCTGGATGTCAGCAACATCTACTTCCAGGGCATCGATATTGTACAAGATATTTCTGGGATTGAGGCCGGTATCGAACAGAATCGTGCCACGCTTCTCGCCACTGTGCACAGTAATAAGCACCGAAAAGCCATGCTCTGCAATAGGAAGTTGACGCTCGAAAGGATTCGGTCCTAATTTGATACGCTGAGCAACGCCTGCGCTGGTCATCAGCATATCATAACTATTATCCATGATAGTGGTAACTTTTACATCGTCTACTTCTAAGAGAGAGATCGTTTCGTGTGCCATTTTGCCCTCCCAGATGGTATCTTCAATAAAGAAAAGGGGGTACGCTCCATTTTTAAGTAGCATAGCATACTCACGACACACTTTGCCTCAGCAAAAAAAGCTTACTCGGGCTACCCCCGATTATCTGCGGAGACTACCCTACATTGCATCGACGGCATCTTTGGCCTCTTTCAGACCAACGCCATAGAGCTCGCGATAGAGTTTGATAGCCTTAATTTTATTGCCCGAGAGCAACGCTTCACGGACGATACCGATTTCTGGTGGCTCCTGCGGCATAAACTCTGCTGGGTTGATATCCAGGCGGACGAGCACGGCTTTCATCATTGCTTCCAGGCGGTTCATCCTGGCTTCTAACTGGACAATACGCCTGTAATATTCTTGATCCATGGGGCATACTCCTTTATAGACAACCTCGTAGAGGCGCGGCTTGTCTGCGCCACGCACGACGTGGCAAGCGAACCGGAATCGTGCGAGATCCCCGGCGCAGACAAGCCGCACCTCTACGGACATTTTCCAGAAAGAAGAAGATAACAGAAAACTTCTGTATTTACTATGAATTAGATCTCTTTTATCGTGTTCTGATAGCTTCTCTTCAGGATTGCTTTTTATTCACTACCGTGTTATCATTCTTTCACTATCATTTTTTCGGAGGTTACGTTCATCATGTTAGCCACTACTTCGCTGGTGTTGTCTGACTAAGTGAGCTGTGTCCACAACTGAATCGGTCGTCTCTCAGGATAGATCTTCTTGTTGATATGCTATCCTCTATGAGTGCGATCAGCGCCTTTCTGAGCATGCTACGATGAGTAGAGCTCTCTCTCTAGCTTTCGCTGGCATCTTCGGCCATCGGCCCACTTAGCCGCAAAGGGCTTTTTTCGCTTGCCTGTTTTTTCCCAAACAGGCACATTGCCTTGCTTCTCGCAGCACCATCCTCTCCCAAACAGAGCTACAGGCTCTCCCTGAACATGTTTCATCCTCTGTATGTTCTCTGCGCACCTTCTCGCATGCTGCGCACAGACGCCACGATACGGATGGCGGAGAGAAATCCCGCCGCTACGAAAGGACGATAGAAGATTTATGTCTGTTCAGTTTGGGCATTACTGGCGTTTACTGGTGACGTACCTCAGGCCACAATGGAAATGGGTTGTTTTGCTGACCATCCTGCTCTTCGGCAGCATCGGACTACAACTGGTGAATCCCCAGGTGATCCGCGCCTTTATCGACGCAACCCAGGCCGGTAGTCCGCTCTCGACGCTGCTGCTGGCTGCCGGGATCTTTATTGTGCTGGCAGTGTCACAGCGCATCATTGCCTTTTTCTGCATCTATATCGCCGAAAATGTCGGTTGGAGCGCCACCAACGCGCTACGCGAAGATCTAACCCTGCATTGCTTGCAGCTGGACATGCCGTTCCACAAAACGCATACGCCCGGCGAATTGATCGAGCGCATCGACGATGACGTCACGGCCCTGGCAAATTTCTTCTCGCAATGTACGATCAATGTGGCTGGCAACGGCCTCTTGATCCTGGGCATTCTGGTGCTGCTGTTTCGGGAGGACTGGCGCATTGGCGTGGGCTTCGCGCTCTATGGTCTCGTGGCATTCCTCATCCTGCGCACCATTCAGACGACTGCCGTCAAACGTTGGGGCACGCAGCGCACGACAACAGCCGACTTCTATAGTTTTCTCGAGGAGCATATCTCCGGCACAGAGGACATTCGCGCAGCCGGAGCCGAGCACTATGTCACACATCGTTTGTTCACGTTGATGCGCCGCCTGCTCGAAAGTACGCGCGTAGCCAGACTGGTGAGCAATACCACGTCCTTTGGCGTCAACCTGCTCTATGTAATCGCTTATTCCAGCGGACTGGCGCTGGGAGCCTATCTCTATAGCCAGCAACAGATCAGCATTGGCACGGCCTATCTGCTGGTATTCTACATTGGGATGCTCGCCAGACCACTGGAAACTATCAGAGAGCAGATTCAGGACCTTCAGCAAGCTTCAGCCAGCATCGAGCGCGTGGACGCATTGTTGCGTATCCAGCCACAGATTCAAGATGGTGAGAGCGCCGGGCTAGCCAGAGAGAGCCAGAACGGCGGCGTTGCGGTTGCATTTCAGCAGGTTTCCTTCAGCTACGATCAACAGGAACAGGTGCTGGCAGATATCAGCTTTCAGTTGCAGCCTGGCAAGATCCTGGGCTTGCTGGGACGCACGGGCAGCGGCAAAACCACGCTCGCCCGGCTCCTTTTCCGGCTCTACGATCCCGGCGAGGGGGCTATCTGCCTGAACGATGTGAATATCCGCGAGATGGCGCTGGCCGATCTGCGCGAGCAGGTGGGCATGGTCACGCAGGATGTGCAGCTCTTCCAGGCCAGTGTGCGCGACAATCTCACCTTTTTCAAGCAGCAGATCAGCGATGCACGCATCGAGCTGGCGCTTAAAGAGCTGGATCTCTGGCAGTGGGTACAGGCGCTGCCGGAGGGACTGGATACGCGTCTGGCTGCTGGCGGACAATCGCTCTCGGCTGGCGAGGCCCAACTGCTGGCCTTCGCTCGCGTTTTCCTGAAAAATCCGCAGCTGGTTATTCTGGATGAAGCCTCGTCGCGCCTGGATCCTGCGACCGAACGATTGCTGGAGCAAGCCGTGGATCGCCTGTTGCAGGATCGTACCGGTATTGTGATCGCGCATCGTCTGCAAACGGTGCAGCGGGCCGATGAGATTATGATTCTGGAGAACGGACGCATTGTCGAGTATGGTCCACGCATCGCACTGGCAAGCAACCCTCATTCGCGTTTCTCCCATCTGCTTCAGACCGGGCTTGAGGAGGTACTGGCATAATGGCACAACCAGCAGACCGCACCATCCACGTATGGCCCTTTAACTGGAACCTGATCAAGTATCGCCCCTGGCCATATGTGGTGTACAGCTTTTTTCATATCGCCTTCGCCCTGCTTCAGGTGATACCAGGATTGATCGAAAAAAGCGTCTTTGACACGGTGACAGGAGCGGCCCCGGCCACAATTGGCCTGTGGGGACTGATCGCGCTCTATATCTCGACGGAGCTGGTGCGACACGCCATGTCGTTCGGCGAGATCTGGGGCTACTGGACCTTTCTCTACACGACTGGCGGACTGCTCCGCTTTAATCTGTTCGCCAGCATTCTGCGACGACCGGGCGCGAAAGCGTTCCCCGTCGCGGTCGGCGATACCATTAACCGTTTCCAGAATGATGTCAATGAGACCAGCGATTTCCCGATGTGGATACCGGATATCGTTGGGCAAACCGTAGCGACATTGCTTGCCATCATCATTATGGCGCGGATCAACCTCACGATTACGCTGGTCATCTTCGTGCCGCTGGCTGTGACGCTGGCCGCTGCACGGGTCGCGTGGGGACGCATCCATCATTACGCCCATGCGAACCGTATGGCGACCGGACGCGTCACCGGCTTTCTGGGAGAGCTTTTTGCTTCGGTCCAGGCAGTGAAGATTGCCAATGCCGAGCGGGACATTGTTGGACATCTGCGTACACTCAATCATGTGCGTCGCAAGGCGGCAGTACGAGCCAGAGTATTCGACGATCTGCTCGTCTCCATCAGCGATAATGCGACCACATTTGGCATAGGCGTCATCCTGCTGCTGGCGGGACAGGCGATGGCGAACAAAACCTTCACGGTTGGTGATTTTGCGCTCTTCATCTACTACCTCTGGTTTACCACCGACACTCCGGCTCGATGGGGTGCGTTTATGGGTGACTATAAGCAACAGGAAGTCTCAATTGAGCGCATGATCGAGCTGATCCCGGATGAAGCGCCCCAGGTATTGATGAGGCACGCTCCAGTCTATGAGCGAGAGCAGTTACCGGCCCTGACCTATAGCGAAAAAACGTCTGCCCATCGGCTGGAGATACTAAAAGTGCAGGGGCTCACGTATCACCATCCCGGCACAACAAACGGGATCAGTGATATTCATCTGCAAATCAAACGCGGCTCCTTCATGGTGATTACGGGACGCATCGGCTCGGGCAAGACAACACTGCTGCGTACCTTGCTGGGCCTGTTGCAGAAGGAGGCGGGCGAGATTTACTGGAACGAGCAACTGGTCAGCGATCCGGCCAACTTTTTCAAGCCGCCCTATAGTGCTTATACTGCTCAGGTCCCGCGCCTGTTTAGCGATACACTCACCAATAATATCCTGCTGGGCATTCCCGAACAGTGCGCCGATCTGCCCGGGGCGCTACACTCAGCAGTGATGGAGGCGGATGTGCAGGCGATGCCCGCTGGTCTGGCGACGGTCATCGGCCCCAGGGGGATACGCCTTTCAGGTGGGCAAGTCCAGCGCGCAGCAGCTGCGCGCATGTTTGTGCGCGACCCCGAACTGCTGGTCTTCGATGATCTCTCGAGCGCGCTGGACGTCGAGACCGAGCGGGCGCTGTGGGAACGGGTCTTTGCACGCGAAGATGCGACCTGTCTTGTGGTGACGCATCGACGAACTGTGCTACAACGTGCCGATCACATCATCGTGCTCAAGGACGGCAAGATCGATGCCGAAGGGACGCTGGACGATCTGCTGGCCACGAGCGAAGAGATGCGCAGGTTGTGGTGTGGGGACGACAACAACGTGTAGAGGCCTGAGAGGAAGCCTCCATAGCCATGAAGTGAAGCCAGTAGAAGCACGGTGCAACTGTGCCTCTACTGGGTCTGCGGAATCGTGCGAGTTCCACCGTATTCAGGTTCATGCGTATTTGGCGCGGCTTGTCCGCGCGCCTCTACGAGAGCATATACAACGACCAACAGAGCCACATTATCCCGGTCGCTACGCTCGTCAACCGTTTAGCCTCCTCTCCATCGTTAAAGATGCTCCTGCTTTGCCAAAATATCATCTTTTGCATTAATCGCTCTTTCGTTGACATAGCACAAATTTTGACGGTATAGTTGTCTCAGGTCTGAGTAACATACTACAGGAAAAATGCCGCTATATTGCAAGAGGGCTTTTCCCGAAGGAGGTACACTTGCGTTACCATTTCCAGAAGGAGAACATCAGCCTGAAAGACGACGAGAAGCCGGTGGAAACCGTCCATAACACAACTGTTACAGGGCAGCATCTCTGCTATCGGACCGCTGGCACGGGCAGCCCTGTGGTGCTTCTACATGGCTATGGCACTTCAGGGTATGTCTGGCAGCGCGTGCTCCCTTCTCTCGCCCGGCAACATCAGGTCTTTCTCCTCGACCTGCCGGGTCATGGACGTAGTCGTCTGGCCGGACCCTGGCGACTACGTGAGATCGCTCCCTTGCTGGCTTGCTGGCTCAGAGAGATGCGTCTGTCCCCGATCGCGCTTATGGGACACTCTATGGGCGGGGCCATCGCGCTTCATCTCACGGCCATCGCACCTGAGCTGGTGGAGCGCTTGATCCTGGTCGATGCTGCTGGCATGCCACTGCATGCCAACCTCCCAACACTGCTCGCCCGCTCAGCGAGTTCCATGTTCCAGATGGGGAGCAGAGGCTATCCCCTCAAGATGCTCCGCGATATGTTGAAGCCACGTCCGCGCGTATGGTGGCAATGTGCTCAGGAGATGAGAGAGAGTGATTTTCGTCCAGAGATTGCCATGGTCAAGGTTCCGACGCTCATCCTCTGGGGCGAACGGGATCTCCTGTTTCCCATTCACCGGGGGCGTGAGTTGCATCAAGCTATGCCTGATGCAACCTTTGTCTCCCTGCTACAATCTGGACATCGTCCTATGCTTACGCAGCCTGCAATTTTTAGCCAGCTTGTATTACATTTTCTGTCCGTATCAGGCAGAAATTCTCCTGACGAAAGCGGCAAGCGCCATCCCGATTTCGGCGGGTGAATCCTCCTGGATGAAATGAATCCCCTTGACGGTGATCTCCTCTTGATTCGGGAAGCTTCGACAGAACTCGCGCTGTGTACCGGTGAGGATGGAGCCGGGATCAGCATTGATAAACAATTTGGGCACCTGACTGGTCGAGAGCCATTGCGCGTATTCCTCGACGATGTGCGCCACGTCCTGAGGCTCGCCTTCAAGCGGGATCTCACGGGGCCAGGTGAGCGTCGGACGGCGCGATTCGCCTGCTTGCAGGTATGGTCGCCGATACACAGCCATCTCTTCCTCGCGCAACTGGCGTATCACGCTGGCAGGCAGGATACGTTCTACAAAGACATTCTTCTCCAGGATGATCTGCTCGCCCGCCGGAGAACGCATCGCCTGAAAGATCCCACGCGCCTGCTCCGGCCATTCCTGCCACGTGACAGGGCGAACAAGCGCTTCCATGTAGGCGATACCTTTGATGCGCTCGGGATGACGCTGCGCCCAGGAAAATCCCAGGGCCGAACCCCAATCGTGAACCACCAGCGTAACACGCTGTAAATCCAGCACCTCGAACCAGCGATCGAGATAGCGAGCGTGATCGACGAAGCGATAGGAGTGATGTGGAGCTTTTCCCGAATCGCCCATCCCTATCAGGTCAGGTGCCAGACAGCGCCCCAGGCCCGCAAGATGTGGAATAATATTGCGCCAGAGGTACGATGAGGTAGGATTGCCGTGCAAAAAGACAACAGGATCGCCCGCGCCGACATCGACGTAGGCCATATCCGTATCGAGGACGGGAACACGTTGCCGAACATTCGCGTCCTCCGCTGAAATCATGCTGCTATTCATGCGATCTCGCCTCCTACACGTACTGTACCACACTAAAATGGGAATGTATTCACATTGCCTATCTATCAGGCGACGTCGTTGTCGCGAGAGTTGAAGGAGGTTTTTTGTGACGCGCTACAAGATTTTGTTAAAAAAGGCTACACTCCCTACACTAATGTGGATGTGATGAGGATTTTGACCCTACACCATAACTACATTGAAGGCTACACTCCCTACATTAAGGCTGCACTGCCATACCTCGTACCTATTTGTTACACACTACAAGAAATTTTTACGAAAGAGCTACACTCCCTACACTAATGCGGATGTGATGGGAGGCCCGGGGCTACACCAGTGCTACATCTAGCGACTTCGTTGTCGTGAGATGCGCAGAAAGAGAGTGGGGAGGGATTTCCCTACACTACAGTTATACCCCCTCGCTATCAAGCGACGTCGTTGTCGTGAGCGTTGAGAGGGGGCATTTCTGCTTCTTATTTAAGATATCGGCGGATGGGGAGTTTTCTGAAGGGTGGATTCATGCGAGATTCGCGCCTTTTGTATTGCACATCTTTTGTGAAACGGGGGCGCATTCCTGTGACACTATTGGTACAGGAATGCGCTTCTACGAAGACGGCCTGAGCATGAGCGCAAGCAATCTCTTATCTACCAGCAACCTCGATCTGTTCGACGGCAGGAATGACCTCAGTTGCGAAGAGATCATAAGGCTCCAGATCGGTCACGTTGGGCATATTGACGAGAGCCTGGTCAACGCCCATCGCCGCCAGTTCGCGGAAATAGGCAATTGCGGCTGCCGGGGTAAGACTATTATCCCGACCATCTCTGGTGAGACGGATCGTCTCGAGGGTGGTTTTCTCAATGTCCGTATAAGGGCGGCCTATGCGCTGGCAATGCTCGCGCAACACCTCTAGCTTGCGCTTTGCTTCGTCTCGCCCCATACGCAAAGAAAGATTACAGGCATCGCCATACTGTGCAACCAGACGGAGCGTCTTGCGCTCACCGGCTCCACCAATCAGGATCGGCGGGTGCGGCTTCTGGACCGATAATGGCGAATTCAACGGACGTCCAAGTTGATAATGTTTGCCCTGATACGGCTTCTCATCTCCGGCCCACATCTGCTGCGCGATCTGTAACGTCTCCTCCAGATGCTCAAAACGCTCGGCGATTGGAGGGAAAGGCACGCCCAGACCAACGTGCTCCTCTTCATTCCAGGCGGCACCAATCCCGAAATAGGCGCGTCCATGAGAGAGCACATCCAGGGTGGTAACCGTCTTGACCAGCAAGCCCGGATAGCGATAAGTAACGCCCGTCACCATTGTTCCCAGCTTGATCCGATTGGTCCGCGCAGCGGCAAATGCCAGAGCACTATACCCTTCCAGCATCTCGTGCTCGGCAGGGCCCATGGTTTGAATCTGGAAAAAATGGTCCATGACCCACAAACTGTAAAAGCCAGCCCGCTCTGCTCGTTGCGCAATCACAGCAAATGTGTCGCCGAGCGCCCCCTGAGCATTGGGCCAGGTGAAGTTGGGGACTTGTAATCCGATACGCATACCCTATTGTTCTCCTATAGTGAATACTCCGTTTTCGGAAGGAGTATACAGCTTAGAGTGCACTCTAAGTCAAGAAGGTCCAGAAATACGATCAGCTTGTAAAACAGCATATGCTATGATATACTCAGCTTACCAGACGTTCTTCAATAGCTGAAAGGAAGGGAAATGTATGGACAACACACTCATCTCAATGGGGCTATGCACCTCGCCAGCTATGTACGAAAGATCCTGAGTTCACAAACAAAAGCCTTCTGGTAATATTCAGCGATTCTCATGCCTCTTGCATAGCGTGCGCAAACGCAAGCTATTCTCTTTGAGAGGGACCTCGTTTGCCCATTCCGGGTGCATCACCTCCGCTTTTCATATCTCCGATAAGAACTTCCCAGGGTAGTTTATGCCCTCTCACTTACTACGTTTTTAACACACAAGAAATGAGAAATGCATCATGGCTGAACATTCTTTCTCACTCGCGCCGTTCTATAAAGGCTGGGACGGCTACCAGCAACATCTGGTTCGTGCTCTGGCACCACTTTCAAGCGAGCAGCTTGCACTGGGTACGGCATCCCACCTGCGTTCCATTAGCACCATTGCGAAGCATATTATTGGCGCGCGTGCCAGATGGCTCTATTACGTGCTCAAAGTAGATGATGAGGCCCTCGTCCCACTCGGAACATGGGATAGACCAGACCAGCCCGATAGATCGGCTGCCGAGCTGGTCAGCGGACTGGAAACGACCTGGCAGGTGATCCAGGATGCCCTTCAGCACTGGACGGTTGCCGATCTGGAAGAGATTCTCCACGATACCGATGAGAATGGAGAGGAAGAGACCTTTACACGGCAATGGGTCATCTGGCATCTGATCGAACATGATCTGCATCATGGTGGCGAGATCTCGTTCACGCTCGGCACGCACGGTCTAGCCGCAATCGACCTGTAAGCGAAATCGTAAAAACCATCATGCACAGAGGCGGAGACCAGTTGGTCTTCGCCTCGTTCATAGACGGTGATCTCGCTTCCCAGGCTCTTGAGACCCCTCCAGCAAACACAAGCCCCCTCTCTTCGCAAAAAGCAAACATCGCTGTTCCTCTTTTTACATCCTGATCCCGAAACTTCACTTTCCCTGCTAATTCTGCTTATGGATGACACATATTCGTGACACCTTTGACATATCCTGGCAACGCTCAGAGACTATTCTTCTGGTGTAAACAAAATAAATCTCAAAAAACATCTTTTTAGACATATAAGGAAAATAGCATGAATACAGAGCAAATAAGCATGAAAAAGCAATCTATGAATAGACGTTTTCCCGCGCAACAGGCAGAGCTTACTGATCGTTTCGGCTACTTCTGGCTGGCACCTGGCACGCTCTTCTCGCTCTTTGCGGCCAATGGCGTCTGGAATATGCCGCTGGCCGCCTGGCTTGCCCCCCTCTTCTTCTTGCGTTTTACGCGAACGAGGAGTCTGCGAAACGGATTAATCGGAGTCTGGCTATCCTCGGTCGTCATTACGCTCTTCTGGATGTATCAGTCCAGCTTCTACGATCCGCAGCTCCTCTCTCCGGTCAATCTGCTGATGTTTGCGATTATTCTGGCCTCTCATACGCTGCTGGTGATCCCCTACTTGCTTGATCGGCTACTCGCGCCTCGCCTGATGCTCTTCAGTGGACTGCTGGCGAGCCTGATCTTTCCCATGGGGCTGGCAACATGTGAATACATCAATGCGCTCGTCGTCCCGTATGGCTACTTCTTTTCAGCTGGCGCTACTCAGTATGGGAACCTCCCACTCTTGCAGGTCACAGCTCTAACAGGGGTCTACGGGGTGAGTTTCCTGATAGCCTGGTTCGCATCGGTCTCCAACTGGATCTGGGAGCAGCACTTCTCGTGGCCCAGAATACGCACGCTCACCCTGCTCTATAGCGGCGTGCTGATCCTGGTCTTGTTAGGCGGCAGCATTCGCCTGACCTTTTTCGCGCCCTCCAGTGCAACAGTTCGCGTTGCAGGCGTGAGTACGCCCAAAGCCATCTATCAGCAGGCAACGGATAGTCTTGCAGCGCTGAAGCAGCCTGATCGCGCCCAGTTGCGCGCGGCCTACACGATGGTCGAGAATGCACTATTCATAGTCAGTCAACGCGAGGCCAATGCCGGGGCAAAGATCATTTCCTGGCCTGAAATCGAAGTCTCGACGCTTCCCGAAGACGAAACGTCTCTGCTTGCACGTGGGCAGGCACTGGCCAGCAAGGGGCACATCTACCTGGAGATGGCCTATCGCGTTGTCCAGCTAGATCAGACTCCCGTGCATAATAGAGCTGTGCTCATCGATCCAACAGGGCATATTCTCTGGACATATGATAAGACGCATCCCGCGCCGGGTGCCGATCCATCAATTCCTGGCAATGGCGACATTCCGGTCGTAGATACGCCCTATGGACGCCTCTCCACTGTGATCTGTCTTGACGCGTTCTATCCAACGCTGATGCATCAAACCGGCAACCAGGGGATCGATATCATGATTGTGCCCAGCCAGGAGTGGGATGACAACGCGGGAGGAAGCATGACCTGGGTAACGCAGGCCACCAGCCTGCGTGCCATTGAGTATGGCTACGCGCTGGTACGGCAGGCGAGCGGAGATGTCGCGATGACCGTTGATGATCAGGGGCATGTGCTGGTGGCGAGCGACTATCACATGACGGACCAGCAGACAATGGTTGCCTACGTTCCGGTCAAGGGAACCTGGACGATCTATGGAATGATTGGCGATCTGTTCACCTGGTTGTGCCTTGCGGGCCTGTTCGCACTTACGCTCTTCGCCGCAATTTCTGCGCTGAAGGCTCGAACGCATCTCCCACACGACACTGACGCATATGAGAGATGACCCCTATCGAAAAGAGCCGTTGCGATAAAAGAAGGTTGTGGGTATCTGGCTTCTACGAGAGAGAAGGTTGTGCTGAGGAGAGGAGACGATAGACTTGTTCCTCATAGATGTTGTCATAAAAGTAATCACGTGGGACGACCCGATAACTGAGCTGATCGGGAGGGAGATCGATGCCAACAATTATGTCCGAGCCAACAAACACCAGTTCTCGGTGCTTGATCTCTTCGTCTCCGTCTTCTTTGTAGAGCATTGCTTCCGCAGACCAGGCGCTGATGTACGCGCGAGAGATACCATTGATGAACCAACCCAGACTGACGTTGTTGTGTTCACAATCGATCATCAAGGTCTCTTTCAGGGTCTCTGGCGTCTGCCACCATTGCGGGTATGGAGTTGTATCGACCACCAGCATTGCGTCTCTTTCTCGCAGCAAGTAATGAAAGACGCCATCAGTGTCGCATGCAGGCCGTTTCTGAAACAATGCAGCCAGGATCTCATTGACATCGATCATTTCGGTTCTCCTTTTCCATTTGCAGCCAATGCTGTGTTAGCTCACGGCGCTCACGCCGGGCATTTGGATGTGAAAGCTCTCTTTAAGCTGAAGAGAGTATATCACAGCATTTCTCTTGTTCGAACATGCAGGCATTTTTTGCCACAGCTATAGCGCCTGGAATGACCAATCCCTGGCGCAGACAAGCAGCGCATCTACAAAGTTTATGGCATACGTTTTCTATGGCACGCGAAACGGTGAGAAGGGGCGGAGCGCCACGTCTGGAGAGCGAGCAGGATCGAGCGAGTTCCCGGACGCCATTCCGCTGCGGCTTCATGGCGTCCCTACTGGCCTGGGGAGCGGTACGAATGTTTGACTGCGTATTACGAGCGCCTGGGGAGCCTTTTCGTGGATGTCACTTGTTGAAGGCGCGAGTTAACGCATTCAAGTAGTCACGTATAAATGCCTGTGAGACCTTTGCGTCGGCCGCCATCGGGAAGGCATGGAATGCGCCAGGGTACACGTGAAGTTCTGTGGGTACGCCTGCGCGCATCAGGCGGCGGGCATACTCAAGGTCCTCCTCCAGGAAGAGATCGAGCGTGCCAACGCCGATGAGGGCAGGCGGGAGCCCCTCAAGATGCTCGGCGCGCGCAGGGGCAGCATAGGGGGAGACATCCGGTCCGCCGGGCTCTTGCCCCAGGAGCGCGGCCCAACCAAAGTGATTGGCGTCGGCCGTCCAGACGTACTCGCCCGTGTAGGGGTGGGGATCTGCTGCTGTAACGGTACGGTCGTCGAGCATGGGATAGATCAGGAGTTGGAAGATGAGCGGCACTTCGCCCCGGTCGCGGGTCAGAAGCGCCAATGCCGCCGTCAAACCGCCTCCTGCACTGTCGCCACCGATAGCGAGACGATTGGCATCCACGCCCAGTTCATCGGCATTCGTGTACAGCCATTTCAAAGCAGCATAGCAATCTTCGACCGGGCCGGGGTGCGGTACCTCTGGCGCAAGGCGATAGTCCACAGCTACCACCGCACAGCCAGTTGCAGAAATAATACCTTGCACCTGCGGGCGTGCCTGATCGGCGTTGCCAAGAACATATCCGCCGCCGTGAATCCAGAGCAACCCGGGCGTAGGCGTGGAGACGTTTTTCGGAAGATACACCAGCACGCGCACATCAGGCGCACCCTGCGGACCGGGGATACGGCGCTCGCTGACAGCAATATCAGGGGTTTCGGGCAGGGTCGCAAGCACCTGAGCATTCATCTCATTGAGCACCTCGCGCATTTGTGGCAATGATTCTACGCTCAGATTCAAAGGGGGAAACATATCAAGCATCGAAATGATCTCTGGATCGACAAGATGTCTGGTAGTCGTAGCGGTCATTTTCTCCTCCTCGTTCATATGTGTGAAACAAGCTGATGGTTTTGTCGCACATGCATTCTTTTTGCCAGTGAAAGTGGCACTCGAAATTTTTTGGACGCGCTCAGTCGAAAATAGTTGGGAAGGGGCAGTTATACCGAGAGAGCAAATCCCGTGTAGCCTTTGCTTGCTATCTCCTGGCACTTTATGCGGTAGTTGCCCACGCCGCCGACATAGGGCATGAAGATGCGGGGCTTGCCGGGAATATTTGCGCCAAGATACCAGGAGTTAGCACGTGGGTACAGCGTGAGATGAGCCACCTCGTTAACGTGAGCCACCCAGGCATCCTCGGCTTCACGCTGCGGTTCGAGGTGGGTAAAATGGTGCTCGCGCATGTACTGAATGCACTCGGCGATCCATTCAACATGCTGCTCGATAGAGACGGTCATATTGCTCAGTACAGAGGGGCTACCAGGACCAGTGATCGTGAACAAATTCGGGAAATCAGCCGTCATCAGGCCCAGGTAGGTACGCGGTCCGTGCGCCCATTTCTCTTTGAGGGCCAGACCATCTTTGCCGCGAATATTCAAGTTGAAAAGAGAGCCGGTCATGGCATCAAAACCGGTCGCGAACACGATAACACCTAACGGATACTCGGCATCCTGAGTACGGAGACCAGTGGAAGTGATCTCCTCAATGGGAGAAGTACGCACGTCCACCAGCGTCACGTTCTCACGGTTATAGGTCTCATAGTATTCCGTATCAACGCAGATGCGCTTGCTCCCAATCGGGTGATCATGGGGCATCAGCAATTTCGCCACCGCTGGATCATGAACAATTTCCGCAATCTTGGAGCGTACGAAATCGGCCATATGCGTATTGGCTTGCAGATTGATTGCCACATCCGAGAACGTTGCGAGCACCTGGAAGCCACCCAGCGCCCACGCCCCCTCAAGCTTCTGCTGCCGTTCTTCTGGCGTCACATCGAGAGCGGACTGATTCGTCACGGCGAAAGTGAGGCCTATGGCAGATTCGCGGTCCGTCTGGCGCAACTGGCGATACTGTGCCTTAACGCTGGCTTTTTCTTCTGCGGTAAGGGGTCGATTGTGCGCGGGAATACTGTAGTTTGGCGTGCGCTGGAAAACGGTCACATGCGCGGCTTGTTTCGCGATCTGCGGGATCGCCTGAATGCCCGTCGAGCCAGTGCCAATTACGCCGACGCGCTTACCAGTGAGATCAACGCCTTCGTGCGGCCAGCGACTGGTATGGTACACAGGTCCCGCGAACGAATCGATGCCGGGTATGCGTGGGATATTGGGTGTCGAAAGACAACCGACCGCAGTGATGCAGTAGGATGCGGAGACCTGATCTCCCTGATCTGTCTGGATAATCCAGTGTCCGCGGGCATCGTCGTAGGCGGCAGAAGTCACGCTGGTGTTAAATTGGATAGAGGGGCGCAGATCGAAGCGATCGGCAACATGGTTGAGGTAGCGCAGAATCTCTGGTTGGCGAGGATACTTCTCAGTCCACTCCCATTCCTGTTCGAGTTCGGGTGAGAATGAATAGGAGTAATGCACACTCGGACTATCACAGCGTGCCCCGGGGTAACGATTCCAGTACCAGGTACCGCCAACACCTTCCCCGGCTTCGTATACCCGTGTCGAGAGTCCAAGCGCACGCAGGCGATACAGCATATACAGCCCCGAGAACCCGGCCCCGATGATGACGGCATCGAAGTCGCGGGCCCTACCGATTTCGCTTGAACGCTGGTATCCGCTGGACATAACGCTGTCCATCCTTTCAGTGGCAGCAGAGCCACATTTGGAAATTGCACGGAACAACAATTCACCAGGAGCTATTTTTAAGAGTATCAGAAGAACAACAAGAGATACCGCTTATAAAAATATATTCTACAAAACAGAGAAATGTCAATACCAGGTAGTGTATGAAGAGGAAAAAGCGTAATACCTATCTTTACTCAGGAACGGCGTGTCTCAAGTATCTAAGGCGAGAGAAGATTATCTCTGGAAAATGATGCGTGCATTCGCCATCTTTTTCTCAGCCAGATCATGCTCTGCCGATCTGTGATAAAGGACACGATGCTAGCGCATCCTCTCCCCAGACGCTTCCCGGGCACCCGCTCACACTTCTCGCTACAGTGCGAGAGCAACCCAATACGTTCTACGTGATAGCAGGCCCGGGAGCAAGGTTGTACGGTCCCTGAAGAACTGACCCAGGCAAGCTGCGATGCTATGCCGAACCACCCAGGAGAATCGTAGCGGAGATAATAACATCGACAAAGCATACCGCAAGGGCTACATACGTACTGAAATTCAAGACGGTCTGGAGGTAGGCAGTAGCAAGCAGCACCACAATAAGAAAGAGAGCAGCCAGAATCCCTCTTATCGGAGTACCTGAATGTTCCACGGGAATCTCCTTCCTGAAGAAGAACAATAATCTTACAGCTCTACTATACCGCTAGAGCCACCAGGTATACGAGCATTTGTGACCAAATGGCTATCTTCCCCCCTTACGTGCGTGATAATTATCCAGGCAGGGGCCAATGCACCCGAAGATGAATGAGAAATCTTCGCCAATGACCGACCTCAAGCAAATATTATTTGCCATTCTCAACATACTTTAAAGTATATAATGAAAAATTTAACGTATTCTAACAGAAAATGAAGAATATAATCTCAAAAATACCGTATACTGATAAAGACATAGAAATCTTCTCACGAGATATGTTCTTTGTAAAAAACGGCGTTCATCTTCAGCTCAAGACCAGAGTGAGCGCACGTTTTCGCATACATCCCCCTCCAAATAGGGATGAACTTCCAGGATTGGCTTTCCCTGTATTGTGCTTAGCAGCCATTCCACTTAAAATCGTTTATCTATATAAAGAAGAGTATATCGGATCGACGATAGATTTTATCAAGGAGGAAACAATGGTCGTTTCATTCACGCAATTACTCATCTGGATCATTCTTGCAGCCCTGGTTGGTGTGATTGGAGAATTGCTCGCGCGTCGGAGGGCGCCTGACGGCATCATAGGCGCTATTATCGTAGGCTTGATCGCCATTTTTCTGATTGTCGGCGTCTTCCATTTTCGTATCGCGGGTGAGCCGTCGCTGGATGGTGTTCCCTTGATCAGTACCATCATCGCCGCCGCTATTCTTGTCGCGATCTGGAGCGGTTTTGCCTACCATCGCGTCCGGCCTTACTATGCGCGCTACTATCGACGTGGGAGCTATGTTCGTCCCCCACGCCGCCGCCGCTGGTTTTAGTTTTCCTGTTTGAGAGTGTATCTGCCAGGAGGCCATAGCGCATCTACAGAAGTAGAGGATTTTCTGCATACAATGGCAGCAGGTGGAAGGGAAATACGGTGAGAATTTCCCCTATAGAATTATAGGGGAGCAGAACAATCTCCCACCGAGAGTGTAAAATCATTTTTTCGGTGAGGCAAAAATGACACTGGAGTAAGACGACTACGGAGCGGCAGGCAAACGACGCCTGGATCTGGTTCCGAGATCAAAGGTGTAGCTCTCTCCGGCCCTGATCTCCCGTACCTGGTCTCCGACCCCCAGTTTCACCGAACGGTTGCTCAGGCTATCACTCTCGGTACTGACTCGCAGATGGTTGTCCTCAAGAGTGACCTCGATCAGCAGGCCTCTGAAGTGCATGGGGAGGGTCAGGCCGCGCAGATGATCCATAACTTTGGGGTTGAAGTAGAGGATGCCATCGCGAATCACTTCGCCTATGTAGCTGCGCTGCACCAGATCCAGCGTTCCCGCCATCACGCCCATGTGGATGCCCTCGGCCGTGGTGCCGCCCTGCACGTCGCCGACGTCGCTCTCCAATGCCACCATGTACCGCTCCCAGGAGGTAGTCGGGTCGATCTCCGCGAAAATCCCGGCATACGCGACGAAGCTCAGAGTGGACCCATGCGAAGTGCGGGCATCATAGTAGGCGACGGTCTTATGTAGCGTCTCAAGGGTGTACGAATAGCCGAGGCGCTCGAAGATCTGCTTCAGCTCATCCTGCCGGAACAGGTAGAACAATAGCACAGTATCCGCCTGCTTCGACAGCTTATAGCGATCGGGCTCCTTCCCCTCCGCCCGCAGGATACGGTCGAGCCTCTGGATATTGCCGTACTTCTGGCGATACGCATCCCAGTCCAGCTCCTCCAGATCCTCCCATCCCTCAAACTGACTGATAACGCCATCGGCATGAAAGGGAACATACATCTTGCGGCTCATATCCTTCCAGGTCTTGATCTCCAGATCGGTGAGGCCAATCTGCTCCCAGAAAGAGCGCCGCCGCTCCGGGAGCATGTCGAGGAGCCTGCCAGCGATATCCAGGAGCCACGCTACCATCACGTTGGTGTACGCGTTATTGCGCAATCCAGGCTCAGCGGAGTCCGGGTATTTCTCGTGAAACTCGTCCGGGCCCATGACACCGTGAATCTCGTAGCGGCCACGTTTCGGGTTAAAGTGAGCGATGCTGGACCAGAAACGAGCGATCTCTATCATCATCTCGGCACCGGGTCCGAGCAGGAAGTCGGTATCTCCAGTGGCTTGAATGTAGTGCCAGATGTTATAGAAGATGGCCGCGCTCACGTGCCTCTGGTTCTGGCTCAGGTCCGGTTCCCACGCCATGGAGCGCGGGTTGAGATGCACAACCTGCGTCTCTTCTTTGCCATCACTACCGCTCTGCCAGGGGTACATTGCCCCCTGATAGCCTGCGTCACGAGCCAGGGCGCGGGCCTCGTCGAGTCTGCGATACCGATACATCAGCAGACCGCGCGTGATCTTCGGCAAGCGGAAATTCAGGAAGGGATAGACGTAAAGTTCGTCCCAGAAGATGTGGCCGCGATAGGCTTCCCCATTGAGACCGCGTGCGGGAACGCCAGTATCCAGATCGGCGGTATGGGGAGAGCAGGTCTGCAAAACGTGGGAGGCGTGGAAGCGCAGCAGGAACTGGACCCGGTCATCGTTGGGCACGCGAATATCGCACTCGTCCCACAGCTCATCCCACGCACGCTGATGATGTTCGAAGGCCTCGCCGAACGTGCCGAAGCAGTCGACCGCCTTCTCAGCATTGGATAGAGGCTCGTTAATTGCTCGATCGCGAGACGTGTAGAACGAGACGAGCTTCTCGACACGGACAGATTGTCCTTGCTGGAGATCGAAGCTCAGCGTCTGCTGAATGTAGTCCTCCATTCGATAATGCCTGCGTTCGAGCGCCTGCTCACCCACGTCTCCGTACACGCGCGTCCTTGCAGCCTCAGCCACGTAGATGTGGGACTGGCGCGTCTGTGCGATCAGAGAGATGGTGTCCGCACACGGAGTCCGGCTCGCGATTGGGTGCACATGGCGACCTTCGAGTTCGCGGTAGCGGGTGACGCCCTGGTTGATGACGCGCGCATCCAGCGCCGTAATCACCTCCACCGGACCTGACCAGTTCTCGGCAGTGATGGTCCACTCCAGAGCAGCCAGATGCATATTGGCCATGCTGACGAAGCGCCTGCTGGCGAGCGTCGTTTCGCGCCCCTGGCGATCGCGAAAGCGAAGCCTGCGCATCACCAGCGCATTGCGGAAATCCACCTCGTGCCGATAGCTCAGAAGCTCGACATTCTTGAGATTGATCGGCTCATCGCCACCGATACGGAGCTTGAGCACGAGCCAGTTGGGAAGATTGACCAGATCTTCATTGAGCACCGGGCGACCGCCCATGATCGTCGTCTCCCGGTTATAGCAACCATGCGCGTAGGTGCCTGGATAGTGAACATCGTCCACGTCGGCCCATTCGGCACTGCCACGCGTACAAAAATAGCCGTTGCCAGTCGAAGTCAGCACCTCCCGTAGCCTCTCCTGCTCAGGCTCGAATGAATCGTAGGTGAGCGTCCAATTCGCAAGATTGGGTCTGGCCCCCACGCTGCGTAGTGTGGGCTTCTCCTTTAGCACTTTACTCTCGCCGAGCGAATGCGCTGAATCGCCGATCCGCCTCGCCATTGTTACGCACCTCCCTTTGTGAGTCGCCTCCAGCGGCTGGACTGGCCATCTGCCCTCAACGAATCGTTGCCGGTCCAGCCGACCCTTGCTCAGAGCGCTTCACCGATCGTGACCCTATCCTGTGGAGGGATAGAAGCACGCCATCTACTGCCCGTTTCCTTTCAGTGTAAGACAGAGAGCGTTAAAAACAGCGTTATATTAGTGCCTGTTGGAGAAACAAAGAAGCAGATGAAACGCTTTGACCGCCTCCTGCGTTATCCTATTTGATGGGAATGTAAAACTTTCTAACCTCCCCTTGTTCCTTATAGGTGAAACCGATGCTCTGATCTACACCACCTCAGATCTCATGATACACGAAGGGCGTTATCAGAAGCGTTAAATATCTCAGCTCTTATCGTTGGAGTGAGATAGCTGATATGGTAGAAAACGTCTTGTGGAACGTTAGAAGGAACGTTACATGGGCAACTTACGCTTCACATTGCTGGGCCCCCCGGAAGTCCGTCATGCGGATCAGATGCTGCTGTTCTCCACACGCAAAGAATTTGCCCTCCTCATCTATCTGGCAGCAGGCAGCCGCATCCATTTGCGCAAGGCCCTCTCCGAGCTATTCTGGCCGGAAGATGACGCGATGCATGGCCGGACCTCTCTTCGCGTGACCCTACACCATCTCCGTCATCGACTGAGTGAGGGGACTGGCGTCGATCCAGCGTCTCACCTCCTCATTACAAACAATACCCTTGCTCTGAATTTCACCTCCGCTATCGAACTGGACCTGCATACCATCCACGACGTCTGGGCACAGGCGCATGCCTCAACGCACTCGACGCTGATCATGCCAGAGCACGCCCGTCGTTCCCTGTGTGACAGGCTCCAACGGACAATCAACCTCGCGCGAGGTGAGTTTCTGGAGGGATTCTCGCTGTGCGGTGCCCCGGCCTTCGACGACTGGGCTCGATCACAACGCGAATACTGGCACATGCAGATAAGCGAGATCTTCGATCGGCTCTCCGGGCTCCAATTCGAAGCGGGAGAGCTTGCGGCTGCCATTGAAACCGTCAATCGCTGGCTCATTCTCGCGCCCCTGCATGAGGAGGCCTATCAGCGACTGATGCGCCTGCATTTCGCAGTTGGAGACCGATACGCAGCCCTGCACGCCTACGATGTGTGTCGAGAAAGGCTCTCAAGTGATATGCAGGTCGAGCCCACCCCGGAAACCGTAGCGCTAGCCAGCCGCATGCGCGCGGTTGCCCCACCCCGGCGTAAAGAGATGCACGCACGCCATATGCCCGCAGAAGCGCCTTCTCCAGCTCTCCTCCTCGATGGCCCATACCTGGGACGAACAGCGGAGTTCAATCTCTTGATTCAGACCTATCACACGGCGCAACGTGGTCAAACGCAGGTCGTGCTCCTCGAAGGAGAGGCCGGGATTGGCAAGACGCGGCTGGCAAAGGAGTTTCTGGCCCGGGCAGAGATGGAAGGGGCAGATGTGATGCAGGGGCGCGCCTTTGAAACGGGTAGCCGCCTGCTCTATCAACCCGTGATCGAAGCTTTGCGCCCGCGCATCAAGCGGGAGAATGCCCCGGACGACCTGCTTTCAGACATCTGGCTGGCAGAGCTCGCACGCCTGCTGCCCGAATTGAGGGACCGCTATCCCGACCTGCCTGCCCCACAAGGAGACAGATCCATGGCATGCAACCGGCTGTTTGAAGCGGTGGCATGTCTCTTACAGGCTCTGGCCAGACGCGCGCCGCTTGTCTTCTTCATCGATGACATACAGTGGGCGGATACCGCCTCGCTCAATATGTTCCACTACCTCGCACGAAGCTGTGCGGAGAGCGCTACGCCTGTGCTCCTGCTCCTGACCTTGCCCATGAGAACGAGAAGGTCCGAGCTTGACAGGTGGCGAACCTGCATGGAACACACCATGCCATTGACACACATTCAGCTTGCTCGGCTCACCGCGGAAGACGTCCTGTGTTTGCTACAGACATTAGAGGGGGCAGGCGGCAAAGACAGTGGGCGAACGGCGGATCTGGAACGCTTTGGAGAGTGGCTCTTTGCGCAAACGGAAGGGCAGCCGTTCTATCTGATGGAGACGCTCAAGGGCTTGTTCGAGTGTGGCATGCTCGCCTTCCGCCAGAGCAGAGAGGGAAGATGGAACCTGGACTTTCCAGCAATAGCAGCCATGGAGCATGAAACGGTAGAGCACGGTTTTTGCCCGCCGCGTGTGCGCGAAATGATCGTCACCCGCCTGGATCGGCTCACGCCGAATGCCTTTGCGCTGCTGGTGGCAAGTGCGATCCTCGGGCAGAGAAGCACATTTGAGCGTATGTGTCAGGTGGCCAATCTCGCAGAAGAGCACGGACTTGCAGCCCTGGACGAGGTCCTGCGTAGCGGTCTGCTCAATGAGGCGAAGCGTGAAGAAGATCTGCTGACTGCCGGGCACTACGTCTTCGCCCATCAGCAGATCCGTGCGGTCGTCTACGCTGAGGTGGGCGAAGCGAGAAGGCGTATCTTCCAGCGACGCGCGCAACAATGGTCAGTTCTTCTTCCGTAATGAGATGAGGATCGTGAAGCAAAAGGGTTGCGCTCATCTTTTTGTCTTCTGCCTGTTCATGACTATTCTTCTCTTATCCCCTTTGCACAGACACTTCCTGTTTTTTTTACAGAAGAGATACAGCTTACTTTATAGCAGCAAAGATGTATTTATATATTTTGTGATAATAGTGTGATTTTTAAAGTATATACATATATGAAAAATATGATAGAATTTTAGCGTACTTTAGTGAGAGAAATTCCTTGAAGGAAGAATACAAGATCAAAAGAAAGGACCAAACCATGGGCACAGCATTAGCATTTCGGACTCCTGTGGGAGGAACCTCCATTGCGGTTGGACACTCCGAAACATTAGGAAGTGTAGATGTAAGTCCTTATAGTAAGATCAGGTTAGTTGCGGATGAGCGGGTAGGTTCAGCAGCCAATGTGACACTGCGACTGACCATCACTGAAGGAAACGAGTGGGTCGCGCAATTGGATACGCCAGTCTTGAGCCCACACTCCCAGATCAGCAAGGTCTACGATGTTCCAGGCAGAAAACTGACTGTTATTGCTGATGTCGCCGGGGCCGGATCTGGACAGGCCAGTATCGATGTCCTGATCTATGGGAATTGATCCCTCGCCACTCTCCGCACGCTGATACGATCTCACGTGGTGTGCAACGAGATAAAGGCAAGCAAGAAATGAAAAGATGAAGATCTTTCATCTTTCATCAAGAGACCTTCCGTTCGCATGAAAAATTTCATACCGGCGAGAGGTCTTTTTATGACCAGGGTGCCCTGAAGAAATTGCTGATAGAGCTTAAGTAGAGTATTGAAGCAATATACCATTTTCAATGGCATAGATAATTACAGAGGTAAATCAACTTACAACGGAGTGGAACCCGCGAATTTTTCACGAAAATATCATATGTTTGCGCAAAAGACTAAACTTTAATACGCTTTTTATGTCATTAAGAAAGAACTCCTGCTATACTTGCGGCATTACGAGAGATATACAAGGAACGTACAGGAGGAGCTGTTCTCATGATGAAGTCGGTGTCGCCCGCTCTACAGCCTGAGCGCACATACTTACATCTAGCTCATCGGGCAGTCTCCGCCAATGCAGCACGATGCACGTCCCCACGCCCTTCCCGGAGGCATGTTGCCCCCTATTTCAATGCCAATCAGAGAAGATTTGTTCGCATGACACGCGCTATATAGCGAGCCTATACCTGGGTCATGTAATACAGGAAGGATTACTCATGAAAAAACTGGTCCTATTTGTCTGCTTGTCAGTTTCTTTACTCATCCTTGCAAGTTGTAGCAGTTCGATTGTCTCAGTTGCGCCACAGGCAACGCCCAAATCGATTGACGGCTACATGGATGTGCAAGCTGATACCATTGATTGGGTCAAGCTGATCGTCGCCAGTGGTGGTTCTGTTTCAGGCCAGTGGATCGCCGATACCGGCCAGAAAGGAGCCGGAACACAAACGATCTACCCCATGACTGGCATCTTTGAGGAAGGGAACAATGCGATTAGTCTCACCTTGCAGGGGTCTCAGGGGGCCACGATTAGCGTTTCCGGGACCTTCGAAAACTCAGTACTCAGCGTGGACATGCAGCAAGGGAGCACAGTCAAGCACTTAGTACTCACTGGAGCTGCTGAATCCGATTACGCGGCCGCCCTTGCCACCTTCGAGAAGAAATACCCAATTGCTCCGGGAGCATAAGAGAGAGAGGGGAGCTGATAGTTCGCTCCCTCTCCCCAAACTCGCTGAAAAAGATGGAACGTGACCTGCCCATCTTTGCCAGAGAACTCCTCTCCCAGGTATACTGAGAAATGTGAGTCAATCGAGAACATCCAGGGCCGCTGTGTGATCGACCGGAGATGGCTCCGTATTATCCTTGTGAAGATGAAATGTGAAATGATGTGTCATCCCTTTTCTCACAAGGAGTTGTGCGATGAAAACATTCGATCTGCCTTCTCTTTCCACGCAGCGCAAGGCGTTGGCTGAGCCTGCTGACGTGGCGGAGGTTCCCTGGAAACCACTCTACCGGGCTGGCGCGGTGGCGGGCCTGCTGACAGTGGTGTTGACGCTCATCTCGCTGCCGATCTACCTTGTCTGGCCGATTCCCAACGGTTTGCAGCCAACGGCCTCTACCGTGATCGACCTCTTCACCATCTTCCAGAACAACTGGCTGCGTGGACTCTTTAATCTCGATCTGGTGATGCTGATCGCCACGCTCCTGGTCGTTCCGCTCAATCTCGCCCTCTTTATGAGCCTCAGACGCGTCAGCCCATCGTGGATGGCTATTGCCCTGGCGCTGAGCCTGATGGGATCGGCTGCCTTCCTGGCAATCAATCCCTCCTTCACCATGCTCTCTCTGAGCCATACCTACGCGGCGAGCAGCCAGGCACAGCGACCACTGACCGTGGCTGCCGGTCAGGCCATCCTGAGCGCCTACCAGGGTACCGGGTTTGATATGTATTACATCTGGGGTGCCTTTTCTCTTCTGATCATGGCGGTGGTGATGCTGCGTAGCACGATCTTCAACAAAGCCACCGGGTATCTGGGTCTGATCACTGGCATCTTGATGCTCGTCCCGCCTACAGTGGGCACGGTTGGGGTCGTGCTCGCCTTCCTCTCCCTGCTACCTATGTTCGTCTGGTACCTCCTGCTCGCCCGGCGGCTGTGGCAACTGGGGCGGCCCGTCTCGCTGGAGGTAGCGCAGGCATCTGCCCATACGAATTAAGTTAGTGACATCTTGGAGAAGGGGCAAGATTGGCAGATCGGGGTCGCAGGCACAGTTCCGTTCCCTCTCCACCGCAATGTCACGTAAATAAGCGGAATCACCCATCCATCCCGTAGAGTCGCCGCTTGTCTGCAATGTCACGTAGAGAAGGCGAATCTCCGATCAATTTCGTCGCATCCGGTCAAACGTCGCACCCGTTGGCACCGCTCCCCAGGCCAGTAGGGACGCCATTCCGTGCCTCCATGGCGTCCGGGAACTCGCGCGGTCCCGCTGGCTCCGCAGACGTGGCGTGCAGCCCTTCCACGGGTTCGCTTGCCACAGAAATGTGTGCCATGACGTTTGATTGCGTCCTGCTGGTCTGATAAGCTTCATTGCCTCTTTTCTCCCGCCAGGAACACGCGCTCGAGAAGCACGTAGGAGGGCGAGATGGCCGGTGGGGGCGGACGCCCATTCGCCATGGCGTCCCTACTGAGAAAAGCTGCCACGGCGGAAATGATGGGAGATTCCCCTTCTCTACGTGACATTGCAGACAAGCGGCGACTCTACGGGATGGATGGGTGATTCCGCTTATTTACGTGACAGTGCCTCTCCACCGTGCCGGATAGATATCGTCCTTGATTACAGGTTTGTCAGCACGCGAAAATACGGTCAGCCACATGATAGCGACCAATAGCCGGGTCTCCGCTCCCGCCATAGTGCACCACATATCTCCAGCAAAAGCAATACATAGAATATTTTCAATGTAAAATATGGGCCAGTATAGTAATTAATGAAAATCCTGTCAAATTTTCAAATGTGCTTATATAAGGAGCACATTGATAAATGTCAATACAGCATATTACATATGCAAAAAGTCAGGGGATGCATCGTTATAAATATGAAATATATCGGAAGATAAAATGGAAAAAAGGTAATAGATGTGTTGAGCAGATTGAGTCAAACATTCGTGATCATTACCGTGCTGCTCCTCTGGGCTGGTGCTATTCTGGCGCTGGTCCCGTATGACTTTGTCAAGCAGAAGGGGGCAACTATGCAGCCATTGCAACAGTTTCGTGGCGTATGGATCGCTACCGTGGACAATATTGACTGGCCCTCGCGCCCCGGCTTGCCAGCAAGTGTCCAGCAGCAGGAGTTTGTGAATCTGCTCGATACGGTGCAGCAGATGAATATGAACGCAGTCGTTGTGCAGGTGAAACCGATGGCCGATGCTTTTTATCCATCGCAGTATGGTCCCTGGTCAGCCTATCTAACCGGCACGCAGGGGAAAGACCCGGGCTACAATCCGCTGGCATTCATGGTTTCGGAAGCCCACAAGCGCCATCTTGAGTTTCACGCCTGGTTCAATCCCTATCGTCTGAGCATGCACGACGATATCAATGCCCTGGCAGCAAATCATCCCGCGCGCCAGCATCCCGATTGGGTTGTGCATTACGGCGGCAAATTGTATTACAATCCAGGCATCCCTGCGGTCAGAGAGTTTATTGTCAACAGCATGCTAGAAGTGGTCAACGGTTACCATATCGATGCCGTGCACATGGACGACTATTTCTATCCCTATCCCGTTGCAGGCCAGGCATTTCCCGATGATGCAACCTACCGGCAATATAATACCGGGCATTTCACCAACAAGGCGGATTGGCGGCGGGACAATGTGAATCAATTAGTGCATGAGCTGTCCGTCAAGATCAAGCGGGCCAGAGCGCATGTGAAGTTCGGGATCAGTCCCTTTGGTGTCTGGCGCAACAAAGCCACTGATCCGACGGGCTCTGATACGCAGGCTGGCATCCAGAATTATGACGATCTCTATGCAGACACGCGCACCTGGATCAGGAACAACTGGCTCGACTATATCGCACCGCAGATTTACTGGAATACTGGCTATCCACCGGCAGCTTACGACAAACTGGTGGACTGGTGGTCAAAAGAGGTCACGGGTCATCAAGTGCACCTGTATATCGGAGAGGCCGCCTACAAGATCGGCACAAATCAGCCTGTGGCCTGGACCAATCCCGAAGAGATGCCCGGACATCTGCACCTGGACCAGCGCTATCCCCAGGTGAAGGGCAATATCTTCTTCAGCCTCAAAGACCTGCTGCGCAATCCGCTGGGCTTTAAAGATCGGCTGAGCAACGATCTCTATAAGCAGAAAGCGGTGGTGCCACCGATGCCCTGGCTGTGATCCTTGCAGAAGATCTACCCTTATCATAGTATAGGGATGGAATCACAGCCATCCTGAGAGAGAACGAGCGGAGGCTGTCGCAATAAACGCATCGAAACACGAGCGATCAGGAAAGGGAGCAAAGCATGGAACTCCGGCACCTGCGTTACTTTGTGGCGGTAGCCGAACACCACAACTTTCGCCGCGCAGCAGAGCACTTACTCATGGCACAGCCGCCCCTGAGCCAGCAGATTCACGATCTGGAGAAAGAGCTTGGCGTGCAGCTCTTTGATCGAACCCACCGTCAGATAGAGTTGACCGTGGCTGGGAAGGTATTTCTGGAAGACGCCACCCGCATTCTCGCGCAAGCCGAGCAGGCCGAGAAGCGCGCGAAACGCGCCAGCAAGGGAGAGCTGGGACAGTTAACGATTGGTTACACCAGCTTCTTACATTGCCCACTTTTTCCGACCATTATGTACCGGTATCGCACGCAGTATCCCGATGTTGAGATCGTGATGCGCGATCTGGTGACGCTTGAGCAAATGAAACAGCTCGACACAAACGAACTAGATATCAGTTTTGCGACGCATGCATCGCTGACCCTCGCGTCTGAAGATGAGACACCCCTGGTTCAGCAATGCCTCCTGCGTGAGCCTGTGGTGGCCGTTGTCCCCAGAAACCATCGTCTGGCAGGACACTCGCCCCTGCCCTTTGCCGCACTCGCGAATGAGCCGTGGATCTGGTTCGCGCGCCAGTTTGATCCCAGCACCTATGACTATATGACTCGCCTCTTTGATCAGGCCTCCTTTCGGCCCCGCATCGTGCAGGAAGTCAACCAGCTTCCCATTGTGCTGAGCCTGGTCGCCGCAGGACTTGGCATCGGCCTGATTACCGCAAGCACCACCAGACTGTCAAACAATCAGGAGGTCGTCTTCCTTAACCTGATAGACCCCACACCAATTGCGGAGTTCAACCTTGTGTGGCGTCGAGATAAACACTCTCCTCTGGTGGACGCTTTCCTCCGTGTGGTTAAAGAAGTTATAGCGCCAGAAGTAAGAGAAGAAACGGCGAGCCTGGCAAAATATACCGCAGCTGGAGCAGACTAAAATGGACCCGGGCGCAGTCTCCCTGAAGAGCAGACGCGCCAGCACAACGATCATCCGATATCTTTTCTATATCAAAACGAGACCAAACATATATTGGACATATACGTGCTCTGGCTCTATTATAGATGAGGACATGCGCCCATAGCGCAGACAGGTTCTCTTGAAAGGAGAAATATATCCTATGAGTACAGGCACTATTACCACCCACGACGGAACGAGCATTTTCTATAAAGACTGGGGAACCGGCCAACCGGTCGTCTTCAGTCACGGTTGGCCCCTGAATGCCGACGCCTGGGACGATCAACTCCTCTTTGTGGCCTCCCACGGCTATCGCGCGATTGCGCACGATCGCCGCAGCCATGGACGCTCCAGTCAGACCTGGGATGGTCATAATCTAGACACATACGCCGATGACCTCGCGGAGTTGCTCGAAACATTGGATCTCAAAAATGTCGTGCTCGTTGGTCATTCTACGGGAGGTGGCGAGGTTGCTCGCTACATCGGTCGGCATGGCACAGCGCGCATCGCCAAAGTCGTGCTGGTGGGCGCGATCACTCCGCTGATGCTCAAGACCGAGGCCAACCCGAATGGCACGCCGATAGAGGCGTTCGATGCCATCCGTGCTGGCGTTGCGGGGGACCGTTCGCAATTCTACAAGGATCTCAGCATCCCCTTCTTCGGGGCAAACAGGCCAGATTCCCACGTCTCGCAAGGTCTACGCGACTCGTTCTGGCTGTGGTCGATGCAGGTTGGCCTCAAAGGCGCTTACGATTGCGTCAGGGCCTTCTCCGAGACCGATCTCACGGACGATCTCAAGAAGTTCGACATCCCCACCCTGTTCGTCCATGGAGATGATGACCAGATCGTACCCATCGGCGCTTCGGCCCTCCTGGCCGCAAAGATCGTCAAAAATGCCACATTGAAGATCTATCCTGGTGCCGACCATGGCCTCGCACTCACCCACAAAGAGCAGTTCAATGCCGACCTGCTGACATTTTTGCGCGCCTAGACGACGCGCCAAACCGTAGGTAGGGACACCGAAAGCAACGCAATGGCGTCCTATAAGCGTCAGGTTAACGATTTCCTTCGCTTTATGCCTGCCCGGTAACGGTCGCGATTGTGCGAGAAGAACATGTTTCACCTGACACCAGCCAATGGGGGGACGATCATCCCGACCTCACAACTCGTGCATTGTGAGGCCGGGATGATCGTTGTTGCGGGATTGCCTGCGGAGCGAGCGGGATCGTAGGCTGCCCGGACGCCATTCAGCTACTCTGATATCGATTGCATAGATGAACGTAAATGTTCTGCTAAGACGGAGAGATAGCGCGTTCGGCTGGTGATATGATTGCCTGGGATGATGTGGATATCCAGCTCATTCCTGGTAATCCAGGGGGACCATTTGTTTTTTCGCCACGGCTCCTCTTGCGTCCAGAAGAAGGTGACTTTCTCGGGATAGGCAGAGGGCTGATAGCCAGCTGCGGCCCATTCATAGACGCCGAGCCAATCCTGGCGTAGCGCTTTCTTGCTCAGGAAGAACCGTTTCCAGCAAGCAGCCCAGGACATGTCATCAGCATCCTCCGGTTGCGGACGAGAAGCCAGCACATTCCGCACATAGAGCTTGAGATCATAGAGGAAGAGGCGCATATGTCGATAGCGGAGAAACCAGTCCACCTGCTTCTGTGGATTCAAGCGTAGCCGTGCAATCAGGCGATCGATACAACGACGTTCCTCGCGAAAACGAAAACCGGGCGCATCGGCATCCATCAGGACGAGCAGGTCAACGCGCTGCCCCTGTGCGCGCAGTTGCCGGGCCATCTCATAGCCGATCAAACCCCCGTTGCACCAACCACCAAACTGGTAGGGTCCCTCCGGCTGTAGACGGCGCAAAACATCCAGGTGCGCCGTAGCCATCTCCTCTATCGTTGGCGGCATCTCCTCCTCAACAAAACGATAGGTGTCCAGCAGATAGAACGGTTGATCTGAGCCCAGGGCACGCGCGAGTTCCAGGCTATAAAAGGCTCCCCCCTCCCATTGTCCATGTAAGAAGAAAAAGGGACGCTTCGTGCCATCGGCCTGCACAGCAAACCAGGGAGTGCGCGTTTCCGGTTGCACTTCACCTGACTCTTCTTGCTGCAAGACCTGGGCCACGTGCTCAACAGTTGCCTCGGCAAACAGCGTCGAGAGGGGAAGCTTTTTCCCGTAGGCCTGCTCAATACGCTCAACCAGACGCATCGCCAGGAACGAATGTCCACCCATCTCGAAAAAGTTATCGCGAATCCCGAGTGGGCGCACCTGCAAGAGGTCCTCCCACAAAGTCACCAGTTGTTGTTGCAAAAAGGTCTCAGGAGCGACAAATGTGCTTGCCTCTTCCTGCCTGCTCGCCTCAGGAGCTGGCAGCGCGCGACGATCAATTTTGCCGTTGAGCGTGAGCGGGAATGCCTCCATCACGACATAGGTGTACGGGAGCATATAGGCCGGGAGATGTTCCTGGACATACTGATGCAGGTTCTCACGCACCAGTTGCTCCTGGGCCTGGGGCACCACATATGCGACCAGTCGGCTATCGCCCGGCGTATCTTCGCGCACGACAACGACCACCTGCTGCACAGAGGGATATTGGCTGATGACGGCTTCTATCTCGCCCAGTTCAATACGAAACCCACGCACCTTGACCTGATGATCCAGGCGTCCCATCACAACGATAGTACCATCTGGCTGATAATACGCCAGATCGCCAGTGCGATAGAGGCGAGCGCCTGCCTCATGCTGAAAGGGGTGAGCAATAAAGCGTTCTTGCGTCAGTTCTGGACGGCGTAAGTAGCCACGGGCCAGACCATCACCGCCAATAAAGAGTTCGCCAGGCACGCCGATAGGCACCAGTTGCAGGTTGGGATCGAGCAGGTAGAATTCGGTATTAGCAATCGGGCGACCAATGGAGATGCGTTCGTCCTCCGGCTGAATTGCTTGTGCCGCAGACCAGATCGTCGTTTCCGTTGGCCCATACAGGTTCCAGAGAGCGGCCACCTTCGCTCGTAATTGTTGCGCCAGATCGAGAGGGAGCGCTTCGCCACCACAGAACACCCGCAATTGCGGGCTCCCCTGCCAGCCCGATGCCAGCAAGATGCGCCAGGTAATGGGCGTAGCCTGCATGACCGTGATACGCTCCTGCGCGATAGTCTGCGCAAGAGCTGCGCCATCTGAAACCATCGCCGAACTGGCAATGATCACCTGCGCGCCAGTGATCAAAGGCAGATAGATCTCGAGTCCTGCGATATCGAAGGACAACGTGGTCACAGCGAGCAACCGGTCCTCAGGCGAGAGTCCGGGCTGCTGACGCATAGAGATCATAAAGTTCACGACCGAACGATGGCAAAGTTGTACGCCCTTCGGCCGTCCCGTAGAACCGGACGTATAAATCACATAGGCGAGATGGTCCACGGTATTCACAGGGGAGGGATTCGTGGTGGGCTGTTGCTGCAACCAGTCGGCATCAGCATCCAGGCAGACGACGCTGGCCGTATGCGCGGGCAGATGGCTCATGAGATGGCTCTGGGTGACGAGCACTGCGGTCTGCGCATCCTCTAACATAAAAGAAATGCGATCTGACGGATAGGTCGGATCGAGCGGAACATAGGCTCCCCCGGCTTTCAGAATACCAAGCAGCCCCACGACCATGTCCAGAGAGCGCTCCACGAAGATGCCGACCAGCGTATCCGGTCCCACCCCCTTCTCCCGCAGCGCATGTGCCAGACGATTGGCCTGAGCATTGAGATCACCATAGGTCAGCTGTTGCGTTGCGAAGGAGACGGCAGTGGCAGCAGGCGTCCGTGCGACCTGCTCTTCAAAGAGCTGATGGAGAGGCGTATCGCGGGGATAAGGCGCTTGGGTGGCATTCCACGCCACGACCGCCTGCTGGCGCTCCGCCTCCGTAATCATCGGCAGCAAGGCCAGACGTTGGGCAGGTTGCAGTACTGCGGCCTCTAGCAGCGTCAACCAGTGTCCCACCAGACGCTCAATCGTGGCAGCATCAAACAGATCGGTACGGTATTCAACACATCCGTGCAGCCCCTCAGGATACTCCGTCAAGACCAGCGAGAGATCGAACTGCGCGTGCTCCGTCTCTCCCTGAATGGGCAGCAGGCTCCATCCTGGAGGGAGAGAGGAGACAGACGGCTCAAGCGCAAAAAATACCTGGAAAGGGGCATTCTGCCCATGATGCTCCAGGTGAAGTTCTTTCATCACATACTCAAAAGGGACATTGGCATGTGCGCATGAAGCCGTCACCATAGTATGTATGCGAGCGACCAGTTCTTGAAAGGTCGGATCGCCTGAAAGGTCAACGCGCAACATCAGCGTATTCACGAAATTCCCGATGAGCGTCTCCGTTCCCGGCCAGGAACGCTTGCCAGAAGAGCTGCCAAGGCAAAAATCGTCTTGCCCGCTATAGCGAGAGAGGAGCGCGGCGAACGCGGCCAGGAGGGGCGTAAAAAGCTCGACATCGTCTTGCCGACACAACCCATTGAGCGCTTCCCTCAACTTCGCCGGGAGCGCGAACTGGTGCGCCCCACCGTGATCCGTCACCGTCGTGCGCGTAGAATGACTCATTGGCAGATCGAGAACGGCAGGAGCCCGATCGAGAAGATGCTGCCAGTAGGCCAGATGTGGGGCAAGCGCATCCTGGCGACCTACCCATTCCTGCTGTTGCAGCGCAAAATCCGTATACTGTAAGGGAGGTGTCGAGACAGATGAAGGCCGATCAGTAACATAGGCCCGGTAAAATGTAGCAAGCTCCTGGAGAAAGATATCCCTGGATTGGGCATCAATAATGCCCTGGTGGGCAAGAAATATCAGGAAATGTCGCTCTTGCGCACAGCGTAACAACGCCACCCTCAAAAGGGGACCATGTGCCAGATCGAACGATTGAGACGCCATATGTTGCACTTCACGCTGCACATACGGCATCCATTCCCCCTCGGGAAAATGTTGCAGGTCACAGACAGGAAGAGGGAACGTCAAGCTGGGGGCAATAACTTGTGTGAGGTGCCCTTCAAGAAAGGCAAAAGTCGTGCGTAATATCTCATGGCGTTGCACGATCTTATTGAGGCTGTGTTCAAGAGCTTCCCGATGCAATGGCCCATCAATGCTCAGGATAAACGAGGTAATCGCGTGACTCTGCTCCGGATTCCACTGTTGGAGAAACCAGAGACGCTGCTGAGAGAAAGATGCGAGAGACAGCCTGGCATGCTCCGACAGTCTGCTCTCGTAAGACGATAGAGTATTCATAAGCGATACTTAAACTTTCTTTGTTCATAAAACATTCTTAACGATGTTTCTCCAGGTGAAAGTATGGCCGGTTTCGACCTTTGTATCATGTGATATCTTTTTTCTGTCCTTGCTCTTTCTTAAGTATAGAGGACTACACTACGAACGTCAACGCACTATCGACAATAGTAATAGAAGAAATGACACATTTACGCATGAGCGAATTCTCTGAAATTGACAATGTGGTGGCTCTACCTGGAAAACGCACGCTTCTTTTCTGCGAGCAAAGGAAAAAACACAGAGAGCGATATCACAATGGCCTCTTCTATTTTCTACGCGAAATGAGTCAAAACGGTTGCACGTTCTTATCAAGCATGCGCCGTTACTACCGTGGCTCCATTGTGCCACAGCATCCGGGCGAACCACAAGCGCAGGAGGAGTCTCCTGGCGTCTCCACGGCTATCGTGAGCGCGGGCGATACGCCTGCTCGCGGTGGCAGTTTCTGATGCAGCAAGCGTGAGGAATTGGCAAGGATGCCCAGATCGGGCAAGCACTGTGCGGCGGCGGCCAGGATTGGCGGCAAGATACCCAACGCGGCAAGAGAGAGGCCAACGAGATTGTAGAGAATAGTGAAGGAGAGGTTCGTTTTTACCACGCGCATCGTACGCCGCGCAATCGTAAAGAGATCCGGCACCAGCTGCCAATCCTCCTGCATCAGGGCAACATGGGCCGCCTCCAGGGCAATATCCGTTCCCATCACGCCCATTGCGATCCCCACATCAGCCTGTGCCAGCGCGGGCGCGTCATTCACACCATCGCCAATCATGACGACAATGTGGCCCTGCTCCTGCGCTTCCTTCACGATGCGAATCTTGTCTTCTGGCAGCAGCTCTGCCCGGCACGAAATCCCCATCGTCGCCGCGAGCGCCTCAGCCGTCCGTCGATGATCGCCCGTCAATAGCTCGATGGTCCTGATCCCCTGAGCGCGAAGCTGTTCAAGAGCGCCTTGCACCTCCGGGCGAAGGGTATCTGCGGCCGCTAAGATCCCCACGAGCATTTCCTCGCGCTCAACCAGCAGCAGGGTCTTCCCCTGTTGTAGCAGCGCATCGATGAGTGGCTCGGGCGCTTGCGC
Source organism: Ktedonobacteraceae bacterium (assembly GCA_035493895.1). Classification (GTDB taxonomy): domain Bacteria; phylum Chloroflexota; class Ktedonobacteria; order Ktedonobacterales; family Ktedonobacteraceae; genus DATJHM01. Next base: position 18,531 of record DATJHM010000187.1, on the reverse strand, counting down.
GTGCATCATGCGACTATTGCCAACGGAGACCTGTACGCCATTGATCTGTCCCCGCACACCCATGCCGGGAACAGCTTCGAAGTGTGAGGCCGTGTGGAGCGTCAGGCCCGCCTCAGCAGCTTTTTGGCGCACAGCCTCCGCCAGCGGATGCTCAGAATCGCGCTCAACGCTTGCCGCGAGCACGAGCACCTCTTCGGCAGTTACGCTTCCCAATGGCACGATATCGGTAATCGCGGGACGACCAGACGTGACCGTTCCTGTCTTGTCAATAAATACGATATCAGCCCGCGCAAGCGCCTCCAGATACTTCCCGCCCTTGACGAGGAGGCCACGGGAGGCCGCCGCCCCGATGGATGCAAGCATGGCAATCGGAGTTGCCAGCGCAAAGGAGCAAGAACAGGCCACCACAAGGACAGCCGCAGCGGAGAGGGGATTGTGACTGAACACGAATGTCAGCAGAGCAATCGTGGCCACAACTGGCAAGAAATAAGCCGAAAAGCGATCGGCGATGCGTTGCACTGGCGCACGATGGGCTTCGGCTTCCTCGACCATCGAGATCACGCGCCCAAAGGTCGTATCGGCTCCAACATGCGTTACCTGTATGCGCAAACTCCCCAACTGGGCAAGGGTCGCCGCGAAAACCGTGCTTCCTGCCGCCACTTCGACGGGCATGGACTCGCCCGTAATCGCCGCCTGATTCACCGTCGCGGTACCCGAGAGTACGGCTCCATCAACCGGGATAGATTCGCCCGGGCGCACGATGACCGTCTCTCCCGGCGTCACCTCGACGATGGGAACGACTTGCTCGCCTCCGTCGCGCTCCACCCGCGCAGTCTGAGGAGCAAGGGCGGTGAGACGTTTCACCGCCTGCCGTGAACGCTCGGTGGTGAAATGTTCTGCGTAGTCACCCACACGCATGAAAAATACAATCACAACGGCCGTCGGCCACTGTCCCACAGCAAGGGCCGCGATGACGCCCAGACTCATCAGGGTATGCGAGATGACCTGACGACGTAGTGTAGCTTTGATAACGTTCCAGAAGATTGGATAGCCAGCCAGCAAAACCAGCCCCCATCCCAGATACCAGGGCACCACATCCGTCACGCGTGCGAAGAGACCGAGCCATTCCCCCACAATCACCACCAGCAGAACGACACCAAAGACCAACCCCAGAAGAGTCAGAATGGGGCGAGTAAAGCTGGCAAGCGAACGTGATCCGCGCTGCTCCCCCTGCTCAGCCGTCACTTCGACAACGCTATAGCCCGCTCCGATCACCGCCTGACGCAGGATCTGTGCATTCACCAGGGCAGGATCAACCTGCAAGATGGCTTTTTCTGAGGAAAGGAACACTCGCGCCTCTTGCACCCCCGGCAGGGCAGCCAGGGCAACCCTGACATGTTCTGTACATTCAGCACAATCCATACCCCCAATGCGTAATTCCAGCGTCTTCTGTGCAAGCTGATATCCAGCACCTTCAATCGCCTTGCGAAATGTGGAGAGATCAGCGTGTGCCGCGTCATAGCGAACGATCGCTTTCTCTGAGGTGAGAGAGACGCGAGCCTCAGCCACGCCCGGAAGCTCAGCCAGAGCACGTTGCACATGGGTCGTGCATTCGGCACAATCCATGCCAGCAATCTTCAATTCCAGCGTTCGCCAGCCATCAGGAGTGGTCATGCTCATCGTTCGCTCCTTTCGCAACAAAAGCGGGATGCTCTTCTGTATAGTTGGTACATTCATACACGCCACGCGCAATATCCCGCAAAATTTCCTCGGCTACAGCAAACAAGGAGGCGATTTTGGGATGGCTTAACTGATACAGGGTATAACGTCCCTGCGGCTCAGAGGTGACAAGGTCGCAATCAGATAAACAGCGTAAATGGTTGGAGATATTCGTGCGCGATAACCCGGTCTTCTCTACAATCGCGCTCACCGTGAGTGGTCCCTCACGCAATGCCTCCAGGATAGAGAGGCGCGAGGGATCAGCGAAACCGCGAAACAGTTTCGCCTTGAGGGTCGTTGCTTGCATCTGAAGCGTTGTCATGGCAGTGCCTTCTTCATTACGTTCACATGTCATTAATTAATGACATAATAACTCATCGAGAGCGCACCTGTCAAGATAACAAGGATATATCAGAAGCAACAGAAAACACTTTTCCCTATAATGCGTCATTTTCTCCGCGCATTTACACGCGATGCGAGCCTTCTCCATCTGACAAGGTCTCCGACGATCGCATGGGGAAGAGAGAGCCATGCTTTGTAGGAAGGGTCTCGCGCATCCGAAAAGCAACGATGATCCCGGAGAGCAAAGTGAGTACGCCGACCACCCCGATAGCCCAGGAAATACCCAGCAAATCGGCAAGAATACCTGCAAGCAAGCCCCCAATCGCATAACCGCTATCCCGCCAGAGACGATAGACCCCCACAGCTGAGCCTCGCCAGGATGGATGGGAGACATCACTAATGGCCGCAAGCAGTGTTGGATACACAAGCGCGGTCCCCAACCCAAGCAGAATAGCCCCGCCCATCCAGGGCCAGAAGCTATGGACAAACAGGATCAGCATTTTGCGTCAGCACATCGAGCAATTCGAGTCGATGTGGGCTGGCGAGCGCTTTTCCCAGGCGTGCAAATTGTTCATAGAGCAACCCCTTGAAGCGACGTTGGACATGTCTAACTCAAGGCTCACCCAACCCTTCCAGAGCGAGAACAATACCTTCTTCCACCATCAATTCTGCCCCCCGCTGCCATGCGGCCGCAAACAGCGGCTCTGCGAGATGGGAACGCGCCAGCGCGATGATAGTATCGAAAGCTTGCTGTTCAGCGGTTGACAGGGGTGTCTGGGCCTTCACCCGCAGGATGGCGGCCTGCGCACAGAGACTGATTGCTTTCTTATGGTTCCCTTCTGCACTGCTGAGAGCTGCAATTCCTTCGAGACAAGAGGCGAGAGAGGTAAGGTTACCGATGCTACGATAGATGTGCAGGCATTCTCGATAGCAGGCCCGGGCAAAGGCATACTGCTGCTGATCACGAGCGATATGCCCAAGCAAGGCCGAGGTGTAAGCAACACCCCAGCTAAAATTATTGCGACGACACTCGGCCAGCGACTCTTCCAGAAGCGTGCGAGCATGAGCAAAATTCCCCTGTGCGCGTGCAATCATCGCCAGATTGTCCCGTGCACGACCAAGTGATCCACCATCGTCTCCCGTCCCTCCAAAGCGCGCCTGCTGATAACTCTGCTCGAAATGGGATGCGGCTTCTTCGATATTACCGCGCGCCTGTGCCAGATGTCCCAACAAAGCCAGCGCATTGCTCATCCCCACATGGTCATCTGTCTGCTCACCCAGCAAGAGCGCCTCCCGCGCAATAGCTGCCGAACGCTCCAGTTGTCCGAGATGTCTGGCAATCCCTCCTGCACAGTAGAGAGCAGCGAGCCGCACCGAGGCCGAAGCCCTTTCATCTCCGATCGCCTGACTATCCAATGTCAGCATCTTCGCGAGCCACAGATCACCCTCGCGCATCTGACCCCTTCTGATCCAATAGGCAGCGCAGGCTGCGATCAGGCGTAGTCCCGTTTGTGCCTTTTCCTGCTCATAGGCCCAGTGTAATGCGGCTCGCAAGTTCGGCTGTTCGGGCTCGATCCACTCCTGGCGGCTGCCGGGGGTAATGGCTCTCTCTACCAGACTTGTGAAATATGCGACGTGCCGCCAGCGATAGGCCGCCTCCTGTCCTGTTCTGCTCAACTGGTTCTGCGCATATTCCTGGACGAGTTTGAGCAGGTGAAAACGCATCGTTGCCTCTTCCACCATCTCGCTCTGCATCAAGCTCGCTTCAACCAGCTCTCGAAGGTGCATCAACAGACCAGTGGCAACTGGTGCGTCTTCCGCGCTAAGAAAAGCCAGCGCATCTACGGTGCAGCCCCCTTCACATACACTGGCAATACGCAAGAGTTGCCGGGCAGATGATGTCAGCAGATCATCGCTCCAGGCAATCGCGGCCTCCATCGTTCGCTGGCGCTCCGGTAAATCCCGGGCTCCACTCTGGAGCAGAGGCAAGCTGCGCTGCAATTGTTCGAGGAGCTGCGGCAAAGAGAGAACCTTGAGCTGGGCCGCTGCCAGTTCAATCGCCAGCGGCAAGCAATCAAGCCGCTCGCAGATCGTGGTAACGATGGGACTCTCAGCCGCGATATCGGGACGTACGGCCTGTACTCTCTGGCGAAAAAGCGTCACAGCAACTTCGACGGGTAACGGCGAAAGCAGCAATTCCTGTTCGCCCCTCAGTCGCAGAGGCATACGACTGGTCACAAGGATGCGTACGTGCGGACAGCTTTGTAAAAGTTCAGTCATTCCGGATGCGGCCTCAATGACCTGCTCAAAATTGTCGACGACCAGCAGGAGATGTTTTTCTGCCAGAAAGTCAGCGACCCGTTGCGGGGGCGAGGAGGCTGCTGACTCACGCAACTTCAACGTCTGAGCCACCAGTGGGAGCACCAGACGCGCATCGGAAGTAGCGGCTAGCGAGACAAAGATCACGCCATCTTTATAATCGCTGCGCAGGCGGTGCGCGATCTCAAGCACAAGATGGGTTTTGCCGACCCCGGCCGGTCCCACGATCGTCAGGAGCCGCGTTCTATCTCCCCGCAATAGCGTCATGACGCGGGCCATTTCTGGCTCTCGGCCCAGCAGTTGCGTCGGAGGAAGGGGCAATACATACAGCGGATTCGCAGGAGCAATGTCCGTCATCATGGCTGATCGGGCGGAAGCAATGAATGCCTCTCGTCGCTCCACTGAAAGGGCAAGGACTTGCAGGAGCGCCTCGAGCGTATCGGAGCGGGGTGTCCGATTGATGCCGCGCTCCAGATCGCTAATCGCACGAGTACTGATACTGGCACGCTCAGCCAGAGCTTCTTGCGAAAGCCCTGCGGCCATACGATACTGTTTGAGAAGCGTCCCAAAAGAAGGTACCGTCATCGTCTTTCGCCTCCCAGGCTCACTCTCGCTGCACGACGATGGATGAGTTCATCATACCACAAGTGCAAAGATGTGGGAAAGATGTGGCTCTCCCTCATGGTATCCACATCCGTGATCATCTACACTCTTCTTACACCTCTCTGCTCTCTCCAGAGCAACCGGGGCCACCGCTGGAAGGCTGTTAGCAGATGCAGGAAAAGCCCCTGCAAAGGAGTAAACGGTATGTCGAGTCAAAATTTGTTGCGCTTAAGTGGAAATGCGCTACTTGCTGGAAGCGTGTTGTACATTATCTCTGACGTACTCAATATTGTTTTTAACTCACAGTCGAGTGATGCACCGCCGCCTTTTGTCGCCATTTTAGGGTTGATCGCTACCATGTTGCTCATCATGGGATTGCCCGGCTTTCTCGTCAGGCAGGCGAGGAAGGTTGGTACCCTCGGCCTTATTGGATGGATTGTTTTTCTCTGTAGTGCCATGCTCGGCATAGGTCTGTTGGCGAATGCAGCAGCCTTCTTACCAGCAATGCCTGCGCAGAACTCTCAGGCTGCTCAAGATGCAGCACCGCCCGTTTCCATTCTTGCGTTTATTCTTGCTATGGTTGTCACGCAACTGGTGGGTGGCATACTTCTAGGCATTGCAACTATTCGAGCACATGTCTTTTCGCCATGGATTGGCTGGTTGCTCATTGTCTCGTCTGTGGTGTCTGCGGCTGCATTCCCCCTGGAGGGCATGGTGAATACCGTGGTCATCACTCTATCCGACCTCCTGCTCTTCATTGCCCTGGGATGGAGCGGCCATAATCTGACAAGGACTTCCCAGGACACTGCACAGGAAGCGCTGTCAAGCACTCGAACTGTGGGTGCTTAGTACGAAGAGAAGTCCATCTTTGCAATTGTTTGCGTATGTATACATATTCACACATAGGAAATGCCTCTTGCACAAGAGGTGTTTCCTATGTGCTATTTCACGGTATAATAGCCTACCATGCCACCCATCATATGTTCGGTCACATGACAATGATAGAGCCAGGTGCCGGGATTATCCTCGACATAGTCAAACGTCAATGTTGTCGCTGGTCCAATGATTGCGGAATCAATGAACGTCCCCAGGGAAGACCAGCGATGGCCGTGCAGATGGAAGACATGAAAGTCCTGACCAAGCGCCATGATGCGCCAGCGCACACGCTCACCGACACGCGCTTCGAAATTCGGCGTGTTGCCCAGAAACGCATAGCCGTTGAAGCAGTCGAAATCCTGACTGAGCTGAGGGATATCGACTTCATAGAGATCATGAAAGTACAGGAGAATTTCTCGATCCACAGGTGGCGTATTACTATCAGTGACGACGATCATCCCAAACATCCCCAGTTCAGCGCTCAGTTCCATAATCCCATTTGAGACGCCGCCCATCTCTTTGCCGCTCGAACTGGTGCTCCCCGGAATAGTCATGGGCATAGAATGATCGTGATACGGCCAGCTTCCTACAGAACTGGCGACCGCCTTCCATTCATAGGTAAAAGTCTCGCCCACTTTGAGGGCGGTGCCCGGCTTCGTTGCGGCCTGGGCGGTCCACGCGCCATCATTGGCTGGCGTATAGAGCACGCCATGAGGATGCATACTGTGCATGAACTTATAATAGGTGTCATTGTTGCGGAAGTGGACGCGTATCGTATCGCCAACATTTGCCCTGATGACCGGTCCTGGAATACCAGCATTCGCGCCAATGTTGGAGTCGCCCGCTAAAGGCTTTTTCCAATCAGAGGTGTACGCGCGATAGCCGATGGCCCAGTACGAGCTTTCATTGGGCTGATAGTGCAGACCCGACATCTGATCAATGCCGCTGGGCATGAGATTATGATAGAACGAATCGGCCTGAATCCAATATTCGCGCACCTGTCCACCCGCCGCAGTTTGCACATCAGCCGAACTGGCGATAACAGAACTATTCACATCCGCGCAAGAAACCGCTAATACTCCGGTGGCAGTGGCAGCGGCCGCCCCCTGGAAAAACATACGGCGCGAGAGGCCATCCTCAGGACGTTTTTGTTGGGTAACATCAGATGATTTTGGCGTATTAGCTCGTTTTTTGAAATAAGGAAAATCCACGTTACTATCTTACCTTTCTCAGCATAGAACATAAAAAGGACGGAGAAGAATCGCGAAACTAGCAAGAAAGGGCGCAGTAGCGTTTCTACTGCGCCCCGACGATGACACCTTCGTACATTTTCCCGTCAGGTACACCCTTTTGCTCAGCTCATCTTGCGCCGACGGTCACTGAATCGGCCTGAGCATGAGACTGGGAGGGAATATGGCCTTACTTTGCGACTGGCTCACCTGTTGAGGGGTCCAGGAACAGAGGCTTATTCAATTGCTTCGTATTGAAATTGAACATCCCGTTCAAGCTACCCGCCACGGCATCAAACGAATGATCGCCAATACGTCCCACAGACCAGTTATCCTCAATGAAGCGCAGGATAGAGCTCTGATCGGTGCGGGTATGATCGACCACATTTTTCTTTGCATAGGGTGAGATTACCAGCAGAGGCAGGCGTGGACCATAGCCACAGCGGCCCTGATAAGCGGCATTAACAGTTGTTCCACAGAGTCCGGCTCCGGTCAGGGCATCAGCGGCACTCTGAGAAGTGCTCACAATCGGAGGCATTACATGATCATACCAGCCATCGGAGTCATCATAGGAAATGATCACAGCGGTTGAGCTCCACTCAGGACTCTTCTCCAGCTGATTGATCGTATTGACCAGGAATGTCTGCTCATCGAGCGGATCAGAGTAGCCAGCATGGCCATCTTGATAGGCACCAGCTTTCAGGAAGCTGACGGCGGGCATATTTTTTGCATTGACCGCCGACCAGAAATCGGTCAGATCGTACTGGTGGTTAGCCTGATCGGTCTGGCCAATCTTCGCAGTGGAAGAGGGTGCAAGATGGTGCGGATTGGCGGTAGATTTGTAGTACTGGAAGGGCTCATGGTGAGGGACATAATCGGTTACCGTTGCACCACCGACATTTTTGTGGGCCGCACCACATGTCGCAACGCCGCTAGTCGAGGTCGCAGTGGGTCGGAACCCACCTTCAAACCAGCCCCAGGTGACATTCTTCTTGTTGAGGAGATCGCCAATATTTGTACCAGTCATGGCGACAGTATTACCATTGGTCGAAGAACAGTCATCATAGATCGGGTCAGCATCGCCGATCAATGATCCACTGGAGACCTGACTCTGAGAGGAGTCTGACGTCAGACCGTGGGTCTGTCCCGAGATGAGATTAAGCGCGCCAGGAGTAGAAGGACCATACACGGTATCATAAGAATTATCGCTCATCGCGTTATTCTGCGCATAGTTCCAGAGTGCGGTTACCGTGTTGCCATCATAATAACCCATCACCGTCGTTTTGTCCGTGCAGCTTCCACCAGCGGTATCCTGCACAAATTTGTCTACCTTGCCATTATCATAGGCTTTCTGCTCATCAGTATAGCCATGATCCTGGTCGCAGGTCAGCGCCTGCGAACGGTCCAGACGGGTGGGATTCGCGGAATTAGGATTGTTCTTCAGCAGAGATGGCGTCAAGCCATTCACTTTTGGTGTGCCATGGCTGGCCGTAAACGTTGGCTCGCCAGCTGGATTCGTGGCATTGGGATACGTTCCGAAATAGTGGTCAAATGAGACATTTTCTTGAAAAATAACTACGACGTGCTTAATAGGTGTGGTCGTGGCAGGAGTTTTGTTGGCTGGAACCTGCTGGGCAAAAGCCGATGCATAGTAACCCACACCAAAAAGCGCTATTAATGCCACTGCGATTACAGCAGCATTACGCCAATGCTTTTTCATGAGCAGTTGGTCCTCTTTCTTCAATTGAAATAGTTGTTACATAGATGGGAGTGAAGCTCACAGTTGCTCCTTCTCCCTTATTGCCAGGCCGTATCTTTGCTTCTGAAAAAATGTACGAGTAGAGTTGCTTCTCTCTAATATATTCACTTGCCTGGATAGCCTTCATTTATAGCAAGAAAGCGAAAGTAACCTATAAAGATTATATTCATTTTTATGTTAAACCTCCGCTAACAAAAGGTTAAAAATTCGCATGTCTATCTCTAGCAATTCTTTAAAAAGCGTTCAGCAAAGGAGGGCAGGCGACCCTCGCCATTGGGCGGCACAGACCTGCGCGGGGAGGTTTTCGCAGACATACCAATTGTTTACAAATTCTTGTTAAATCGCTTGAACTAAATTCACACTTCCTGTCTATACTAAGCTTGATGTTTGGGACTCTGTTTGTAGGAGAAGAATCGTTCATGACTACTGAATATAAATCACCTGAAATGGGACATGTAGATACATCTCCCCCTTTTGCCGATCTCCAGAGGAAACTGGCCGCTCAACCCACGCGGATCTGGCATCGTATTGCGCTGGGAGGAATTTTTGTTCTTTCGGCGTTCTTTACTTTTTATCAGGTGAGTCTAAATGGCTATGGAAATCTCTATTATGTTGCTGCGGTAAAAAGTATGCTGGAGAGCTGGCATAACTTTTTCTTTGTCTCTTTTGATCCCGGCGGCTTTGTGACGGTGGATAAGCCGCCTCTTGGCCTGTGGATTGAGGCGTTGAGCGCGAAGATCTTCGGCTTTTCTGGTTTTTCGCTCTTATTGCCTCAAGCGCTTGCCGGTCTTTTTGGTGTGCTCATTCTCTACCATCTGGTGCGCCGTTCTTTCGGCCCGATTGCCGGTCTGATCTCCGCTCTTGTGCTGGGCCTGACGCCGATTAGCCTGGTGATGAGCCGGGATAATAACCAGGATATGATGATGGTCTTTTTCCTCTTACTGGCTACCTGGTGCGCGATCCTGGCTACAGAACGAGGAAAATTACGCTGGCTATTGTTGTGCGCAATCAATGTCGCGCTGGCCTTCAATATCAAGACACTGGAGGCGTACCTGCTCGTCCCAGCCTTTGGCCTGCTCTATCTGCTTGGTGCTCCTATCGGCTGGGGCAAACGCATTGGCCATCTTGCGCTGGCCTGTGTGCTGATGCTGATCCTCTCGCTGGCCTGGCTGGTGGCAGTTGATCTGACGCCCGCCTCGCAACGTCCCTATGTGGGTTCAAGCCAGGATAATTCTGAGATTTCTCTTGCACTTGGCTATAATGGCTTGCAACGCCTTATAGGCGGCTTCGGTGGCGGCGGCAGAGGAGGATTTGGCAATTCGTCCGCTGATCGTAGAAATCCGACTTCGCAGGAGAGTGCGGCGGAGAGATCATCGACTTCGGCCAATCCGACAGCCAGCGCTGAACGGCCCGCATCTGGCAATTTCCCCGAACAAAGCGGCTTCCCCGGTGGTGGGAATGGCGATCCTGCTCAAGGCGGCTTCCCGGGCGGAGGTGGTACGCCCTTCAGCAATGGTGCGGCTGGTCCTTTGCGCCTTTTTGATGCGGATCTGGGCGGACAGGCTGGCTGGTTTATTCCACTCGCGCTGGTTGGCATAGTTGCTCTTGCGTGGCAGTCTCGCCTGCGCCTTCCCCTGTCACGCTCACATCAGACACTGGTTGTCTGGGGCTTATGGTTTCTTGTCAACGCCGCGTTCTTCAGTATCGCCAGCTTCTTCCATCCTTACTACCTGGTGATCATTGCCCCTCCTATTGCAGCATTGTCCGGGATCGCGCTGGTCCTGCTGTGGTCTGCCTATCATGAGCAACCGATCGCAAATTGGCGCAGCTGGATCCTTCCCCTCGGTTTGCTGCTTACCGCAGGCGGACAAATCTATATTCTTCAATCGTATCAGAACTGGAGCTTCCTGACGCCGATTATTCTCGTTGTCTGTTTGCTTGCCGCAATTCTTCTGGCGCTGGCAAAGTTTCTTCCTCGCCTGAATAGAAATGTTGCACCACTGCCAAAGGCGGCTATCAGTCTGGCACTTGTTGCCCTATTAGTCACGCCATTGATCTGGTCATATATCTCTGATCAGGCCTCAACGGCTGGTGCGATGCCTTCGGCGGGCCCATCGGCGATGAATGCGAATTTCGCACGCGCATTTAATCCCGAGGGAGGAGCGACAGGAGCACCTTCTGATTTCGCTGGTGGCCGTATGGGAGGGGGGAGAAGTGGTGGCCCGAGTGGTGATCCGGGTGGTGGTGGTCCGGGTGGTGACGGCGCAGCTGATGTCAATAGCACGCTTTTGCACTACCTGGAAGCGAATCAGGGCTCTACGAAGTTCCTGTTTGCCACGGCCAGTGCTCAGACTGCGGCTCCCTATATCATTCAAACAGGGAAGGCGGTGATGGCTATGGGTGGCTTCTCCGGCAGTGATCCTATTCTTACGGCCCAATCGCTGGCAACGCTGGTGAAAAATAATACGGTACGCTTCTTCCTGATCTCGTCTGGTGGACCTGGCGGATTTGGCGGAGGCCAACCGGGCACCACACCTGCACAGAACGATACACAGAGTACCAAAACCGCTACAGGAGGTGGCTTTGGCCAGAGTAGTTCTGCGACCAGCTGGGTGCAGCAAAACTGTACCGTAGTACCGACCAGTAAGTGGGAAACGAGCGGATCATCATCGTCGACAGGGGGTTTTGGTGGAGCACAACAGTTATATGATTGTGCCTCTGCGCACTGATCGTTTGTAAATAGTCTGCAAAGAGAGGGCTGTCTGTCTCTCCTGGGCTGGATGGCCGGGAAGCAGCCCTCTTCCTGGTCAGCGTTTTACGATGAATCTGCGAACCAGCTTCACCAATTCTCGCACCCAGAGTACGGTGCTGGCTACGGCAAGGCAGATCAGCCAATCAATGATACGTAAAGGAACAGTGCTAAAAGCGTTCCCCAGCAGCAAGAGGTATACAACTGCCATCTGTAATAACAGCGACAGGAGGATTGCCAGCCAGATCCACCAGTTTGTCAACAAAGAATGGAATGCACTGACCGTATCCGAGCGTGCGTTGAAGATATTAAACAATTGTGCAAGCACAAGTGTAGTGAACGCCATTGTCTGAGCATAGCGCAGGGTGCCATTCCCAGGTAGCAACCCGCCGGGCAAACTCCAATCGACAACAAGCAAGGTGCCGATAGCCATAATTACACCAACAATGCAGATGCTCACCCACATCGTGTTCGAGATAAGAGGACTCTTGTGGCCGCGTGGTGGTCTACGCATCTGCCGGGGATCGGGCGGGTCTACGCCCAGGCTGAGCGCCGGTCCTGCGTCCGTCAGCAGGTTAATCCACAGGATTTGCGTTGCCAACAAGGGGATCACAATCGCGGTACCCGCCTCTCCAATCAGCCCGATCGCGCTTGCCAGGATCACGCCGAAGAACATAGTCAGCACCTCACCAATATTCGAGGAGAGCAGGTAGCGCAAGAACTTCTGAATATTGGCAAAGATTGCACGTCCCTCTTCGATCGCCGCGACAATTGAGGCGAAGTTATCATCGATCAAAATCATGTCGGCGGCATCTTTTGCCACATCCGTTCCAGTCATACCCATGGCGACGCCAATATCAGCCTGCTTGAGAGCGGGCGCGTCATTCACGCCGTCGCCGGTCATCGCAATGACCTCGTCATTGGCTTTGAAGGCCTGCACAATACGCAGTTTATGGTGCGGATCCACACGCGCATAGACCGAGACGTCGCGCACCATCTCGCGCAGTCCTTCATCGCTCACCTGCTCCAGTTCGAGCCCGGTCACGGCATGCTCACCCTCCTTCATCACACCCAGTTCACGTGCAATCGCGCTCGCTGTGCTGGGATGATCACCGGTAATTATGACCACTCTGACTCCGGCCCGTTGCGCCTGCTTCACCGACTCCGCCGCCTCCGGCCGGGGTGGATCGATCATCCCGATCACGCCGAGCCAGATCAGTTCTTCCTCCAGATGCTCACCCAATTCTCTCCCATCAACGATCTCCGCGCGCGATATCGTGCGTGTCGCTACGCCAATCGTACGTAACGCCTCAGCTGCAAGACATGCAACCTCCGCAAGTATTTCAGCGCGGCGATCTTCGGTGAGAGGTCGAGCCTGTCCGCCACGACTGAGCAGTTCAGAGGTGCAATGGGCCAGCAATATATCTGGCGCGCCCTTGGAGAAGATCAGCATGCGCTCGCTGTGCGTGGTATCCCTGTGAGCTGTGCTCATCAATTTGCGTTCGGATGAAAAGGGAGCCTCTGCCACGCGTGGGAAAAGTCCCTCGAGAGCCTCTTTCTGCAATCCCATCTTATGCGCCGCAACCAGTAATGCCCCTTCCGTCGGATCTCCCTGAAGAGTCCAGATACCATCAAGAGCGCGCAATGCTGCGTTGTTCACCAGGGAGGCTGCGCGCAATGCCATCTTCACTTCCTCCAGGAGCATGGGATCAGCGAGAGGCTGTCCACCCTGCAAAGCGCTCCCCTGTGGATCATAGCCGACACCCGTGAAATCAACGCGTCCGCTGGTGGTCACCACTGCCCGCACGGTCATTTCGTTCCAGGTCAGCGTTCCTGTCTTGTCGGTGCAGATTACAGTGGTTGCGCCGAGTGTCTCCACTGCGGATAATTTGCGCACAATAACATTGCGCCGCGCCATACGTTGCATCCCAAGTGAGAGCACGATCGTCGTAATCGCAGTCAGCCCTTCCGGCACGGCCGCTACGGCCAGCGAGACGGCCAGCAACAAAATAGCGACGAGTTCCCTGAGTGTTCCGATGCGATCAACAAGCAGGATCATCACACTCATCACAATCGCAATGCCCATGACGACAATTCCCAACCACTTTCCGAGGCGATTCAGTTCTTTTTGTAGTGGCGTCTCTTTTTCTGTGGTCTGCTGGAGCGAGCCTGCAATATGTCCGATCTCGGTCAGAGTGCCCGTCGCAGTGACGATGGCCCGCCCACGTCCCGCGGCTATCGTCGTCCCGCTGAAAACCATATTGTACTGATCGCTAATGCCTGCCTTCTGGTCAAGCGCAGTGGAGCTCTTGGAGACTGGCGTGCTCTCACCGGTCAGCGTTGCTTCCATCAAACGCAGCACAATTGCTTCCAGCACGCGCGCATCGGCGGCAATGGTATCTCCCTCCTCAAGGATGAGAATGTCCCCTGGTACGACCTGAGCGGTGGGGATGACTTGCACGCATCCATCGCGTAGCACCCTCGTGGTTACGGCTGCCATAGCTTGCAGGGCTGCGACTGCTCGCTCTGCCCGATGTTCCTGCATATAACCCAGAATGCCGTTGAAGAGCACGATCATGAAGATAGCAAATGACTCGTAGGGGAAGGCACTCTCTTGCTCGATCCACCAGACAACCAGGGAGATGATGATGGCAACGAGCAGCAAGATCGTAAGCGGATTCCAGAATTGGACGAGAAATCTTCGCCATGCTTGTGTGGGAGGTTGGCCTGGCAGTTCGTTCCTGCCATAGCGCTGTAAGCGTATCTGGGCCTCCTCCGTTCTCAACCCATGTTGAGCATCGCTCTCTAATGCCGCGACCACAGAAGCGGGGGGATACCGATAAGCCGACTGGTTCTCCAGAAACGAGCTGGTAATCATAGCATCTCCCTTGTCACACATCTCTCCTTTGCCAATTTACCTCTGGGAACAGAGCACACGTACGATGAGACAAAGGAAGAGCTTACGCTGGTGAAGGCACAATGAGCAGAGAAAGTTTGCTTGCCCGAAGCACTCGCTCCACGATACTTCCCAGATCATAGGATGGGAAGCCTCCCCATCCATGCGTAGCCATCAAAAGCAGGTCATAGGGACCATCTTTATCTCGCTGTTCTTCGCCCGCTGCCTTGCGCAGAAGCGCATCTGCCACATCCTGAGCGCTGATAAGAGACCACGTCACAGAAAGATGAGGTTCTTTTGCCGACTCCTGTTGTACGCGATCGCTCACATGTTGCAAATACGCTCCGGCATGCTGCTCCCGTAGCGCTTTATCACGAAGAGATGATGCAGGAAGAACATGCATCAGGCGCAAAAGAGCCTTCCCGGGGGAGGCCAGAGCCACTATTATCTGTGCGGCTGGCACCAGCACGGCTTCAGATGCAGGTGAACCGTCGAGTGCTACCAGTCCGCGCAACGGCTGATCCACATTGTTGTACGCTCCGGACAATGAATGATCGCGTACAACAAGCACAGGCATCTGCGTCTGACGGATCACCGCCTCCGCTACACTACCCAGAACCCAACGAGAAAACCCATTGCGTCCATGACTGGTCATCACGATCAGATCAACATCCTGCTCGCTCACAAGCGTGAGGATCATCGAGGCCGGATTGCCAAAGACCGTTTTCGTTTCCGTGTCCACACCAGCAAAGATCTCCGTTTGCGCCAGACACGTCAGATAACTGGCGGCTCTGGTCAAATCGGCATCAATCGTAGATTGCACGAGCGGTGGCGGCTCACCCCAATAGGGTCCAAATTCAAATGGTGGGGGAACAACATCCAGCAGGATAATCGTTCCGCCCGAAGCACGAGCCAGGCGAACTGCTACTGGTACAGCCTGTTCTGCCTGTTCAGATTCATCCAGTGGGACGAGAATGTGTTTAAACATAATTTTGCTCTTTCCACCCCTCTATCCATCATAACATGGCGTAAATTTTCCTCTAGCAAGCAAGATACGACAAAGCTATCACGAAGAGGTTACGAGCACTCATACCATCCACACGAATCTATCACAATTATCTTCCATCATAAAAATGGAGAGATCACGTATAACTACTCTCTTCCAACTGCCTCTTCTGCCTATCTTCCAGGTTAATAGCGTTTTGAACTGAACCTTTGTCTCCTCTTGCCACGTGTTAGTATTTGTAAGCGTATAAAAAAGGAGCGGCGTCATGTCTCAAAAAGCCTTCTTCTCGCATTTTGCCACCTGGACGTCCCGGAAGCTGGGTCATCCCCTCGCCTTCGGTTTCGCCGTCGTGATCGTCGTCGTCTGGATTCTTTCTGGTCCCATCTTCCGCTTTAGTGACACCTGGCAACTCGTCATTAATACTGGCACCACCATCATTACGTTCTTGATGGTCTTTCTCATTCAGAATTCGCAAAATCGCGATAGCGAAGCGATGCAGGTTAAACTGGACGAGGTGATCCGCGCTCTCCGGGGCGCTGATAATGCCTTGCTGAATACAGAAAATCTGACCGAACAGGAGCTGCAACACCTGCAAGAGCACTATTCCCTGCTGGCCCAAAAAGCGCAACATCAGTTGCAACACAGTAATGGACGTCAGAAAGAGAGTAAAGCGACGGGGAAGTGAAAGCCTCATTCACGAGGCAAGATGTGAGCAATCATTCATGCACAAAATCTTCACCTCGACAGCTGGATACAGAGGCCAATGCTCACGTTCCTGTTCTGGCACAAAGTATACTCGTGTGATAGCGCAGTGAAAAACAATCCCTCTATCTCAATACACAAACAAGCGTCCCGTTCACAAGCAACAAAACGCGATCAGTCCCTCTCGTGCCCATCGGGAGTAAGCCCATACGTGATAAATTCCATCATTGATTCGAAAACGCCCGCAGGCAACACAGCCTGGTCACTTTGCTCCACTTCGCTTTCCTGGGGCCAGATGAGCCAGCGTAGCGCGATAAAATGTCCTATGCCCATCAAGGTGTATGCGATAGCTTCGGGATTCAGGTTTCTGACACTGCCATCACCCATGGCCTCCTGCAAACCACGAATATAGCCCTGGCTGATCTTGTGATAATAGGCGTAGAACGCTTCCGGCGTGACCCGTTCGGCCTCCTGAACGATGCTATAGATACGCCGATGCCTGGCAACAAACTGGAAGAAGGCTTCAAACCCGCGTCTCTCGACCTCGATGCGGTTGGCCGCCCCCGCAATGGCGGCGCGCATTTCAGCGCGCAGACGCTCACCAATATCATTGACGAGTTCTGCGAAAATCTCACGCTTGCTATGGAAGTAGATGTAATACGTCCCCTGAGCCACGCCCGCACGTCTGGTAATCTCTGCGATACTGGCCTCGTAATACCCCTGTTCGCCGAACACTTCTTCCGCCGCATCCAGAATCTTGCGCCGTGTCGCCTCTCCCCGCGCTGTCACGGGCATAAGCACATTGCCAGCTTCATTCCCTTTCCCCGGAGCTTGCTTTTCTTTCTCTTCTGCTCCTTGATCTCTGGTAGACATATCTCTATTCTTTCTGCTTTTCACTTTTTGCTCTCTACCCCTGAATAACCCACATTATACACGTGTTCGTGCATGCTCAATATATCTTCTTCATTTTTTATGAGGTATGAATCATATGTCATATTATACCAGATAAAAAAAGAGCGATAGTGGTTGTAGCGAGCACCAGATCGGGGATGGAGAGTTTGGCTGATTTCTTATACAATAGAGGAAGAGGTAGAAAGCAACGTAGTTTTCGACACAGAGGTGATCTATGACGTTCATCAATCTCGGTGAATGGCTGGCCCGCCGCGAACTTCTGACGCCCGCTAAAATCGGCCTGATCGATAGCGACACCGGGATGCGCTTTCCCTATCGCACACTCAATCTACGCGCCCGCGCTCTGGCAACGTACCTGCAACAATATTATCATATCCAACAAGGCGACCGGGTTGCGATACTGGCCTTCAATGCGCCCGAATATCTGGATGCATTTTTTGCCTGCGCGTTGCTAGGGGTAATTCTAGTACCCCTCAACTGGCGACTGACGGCCTACGAGCTGAACATCATTCTCAGCGACTGCGAGCCAAAGCTGCTCTTATATGATCTTCCCCATAGGGAACGCGCCGGGGAACTTGCCAGTGTGCTTCGTCATACGCCGGGCTCACTATTCACACTCGCATGCAACGATTTTCCGGGCGCGGACGTTGCGCTGGCTACCCGGGCCAGACCTTTTGTAACCGCTGATGGAGAAGAACCTGCCGTCATTCTTTATACCTCAGGGACGACCGGCGTACCGAAAGGGGCCATTCTCTCGCATCGCATGATTACCTGGAACGCTATTAACACGCAAATCAGCTGGGGTCTGCACGACACCGACATTACCCCGACTTTTGCGCCTTTTTTTCATGCAGGCGGCCTCAACGTCCTGACCACGCCACTCTATCATCTAGGTGGGACGGTCGTGCTCCTGCGCAATCCCGATCCGCAGGCGATTCTCCGCACGATCGAGAGAGAACGCTGCACAGTCATATTTGCCGTGCCCACTGTTTTTCAACGTATGCTGGAACATCCCGCTTTCACGAGCACCGATTTTAGCTCGGTACGTTTCTGCATCACTGGCGGCTCTCCGTGTCCCCTTCCAGTGATTCAGGGATACAGCGCGCCCGGGCTGGAGTTTCGCCAGGGCTACGGGCTGACCGAAGTAGGTGTGAATTGCTTCAGTCTCGCACCAGAGGATGCTGTACGCAAGGCCGGTTCGGTTGGGCGACCAATTTTCCATTCGCGAGCGCGCATTGTCGATGAGCAGGAGTGCGATGTCGCGCCGGGAGAGGTGGGCGAGCTACTTCTGGCGGGTCCTCACGTCTGTTCCGGCTATTGGAGACAGCCAGAGGCGACGGCTGAAGCCAATCGCGGCGGCTGGTGGCACACGGGAGATCTGGCCCGTTGCGATTCCGAGGGCTATTATTTTCTGATTGG
>DATJHM010000186.1:0-15354 GCA_035493895.1 Ktedonobacteraceae bacterium | reverse complement strand
GCCAATTCCGGCCACTTCGACATTGAAGTGGACGTGGCGGCGTTACGCGATCTCTCGACGCAAACAACGCAGATTCGCGAGCATGTCACGGAATTCCATCTGCCAGACGGGCGCGCACTTTACCTGCTGGCGCAGGGACGGTTAGTGGGTCAGGCAGCGGCTGAGGCGAGCCCGGCAACGGTGATGGATCTCAGCTTCGCCGATCAGGCGCTCTGCACACGCTATCTCTTGCAGAACTACCAGCAATTATCCCCCATCGTTTACGATGTCCCCTCCGACATCGACGAGCGGGTCGCATCCCTGAAACTTCAGGCCCTGGGGATACATCTGGACGAGCTCAATGAGCAGCAACTCGCCTATCAGCATTCCTGGCAGATCGGCACGGTGTAGGCATGCGTATTCTCGTAACAGGAAGTTCGGGACAACTGGGAACCACGATTGCAGAGCAACTCCATTCTCTGCATCATGAGCCGTTTGGCATTGATCTTATACCTGGCAGATGGACACAACAGGTGGTGAGTACGACAGATCGAGCAGCTGTCATGCAGATGGTGAAAATGGTCGATGCGATTATTCACACGGCCTCACTGCACCATCCGCATCTTACGACGCACGCCAGGCAAGATTTTATCGATACCAACATTACGGGAACGCTTAATCTCTTAGAAGCGGCCATCGCTGCTAAAAATGTCCAGCGCTTCGTGTATACGAGTACGACCTCTGTCTATGGACGAGCGATGGTTCCGGATTGCGAAACTGTCTGGGTCACTGAGGAGCTTACGCCTCAGCCTCGCGATATCTACGATATCAGCAAGCTTACAGCTGAGGAGCTATGTCGAAACATCGCTCTCAGCGCGGGGATGCCCACGCTCTGTTTGAGAGTCTCTCGCTTTTTTGCCCAGACGCCAGAGTTGCAAGCCCTGTATCGTCT
Source organism: Ktedonobacteraceae bacterium (assembly GCA_035493895.1). Lineage (GTDB taxonomy): Bacteria > Chloroflexota > Ktedonobacteria > Ktedonobacterales > Ktedonobacteraceae > DATJHM01. The sequence goes on along the minus strand of DATJHM010000186.1, from coordinate 14,423 downwards.
CTATCGCGGCATCGACGTGCGCGATGCCGCCGCTGCCCATGTCCTGGCAATCACCTGCCAGGACATATCTTTCGATATCATGAATATCTCTGCACATTCTCCTTTTCTTAAAAGTGATCTTCCTCTGTTATTACATGACGCGGCCTCAGTGATTCAACGAAGAGTCCCGCATGTGGTAGAAACGTTTGCCCGCTATGGCTGGACTTTGCCGGGCGCAATCGATCGCGTCTACGTCACTGAAAAAGCGGAACGACTCCTGGGATACCAGCCTATTTACGGCTTCGATGAATATATTCAGGAATTGGCCGATCATGTAGCAAAACGAGCATGAGGGACACGGATCGGCATAAAGCGAGATGGACGCGGATCGGCATAAAGCGAGATGGCCGGGGAGGACGTGGATTGGCATAAAGCGCAATCCCTACCTCTCTGTTTCTTCGAGATGGCCAGGGGGGACGCGGATTGGCATTTTCTCGCGAGAGGAAACCCTGACGCCAATGTGCGCTGCGGCTTCATAGCGTCCCTACGAGCCTGGGGAGCCGCTCTAACTGATAAATAAGGTGACAGATGAGCAAGTTTTCGGGTGACAGGCGAGCAATCAGCACAAAGAGTGAGCACAGAGGCAAACTTTCCTGGAAAAACCGCTTCCCATCTGGTATACTCCCTCTAGAAGTGGTAAATGGTGTTTTTCTTCGCTAGAGAGATGGATCACACGGAGAGATGGAAGACGACCGCAAAATGGCGAGGCGCAGGAATATATGGGCGTACCAGCAGCGGAAGGTATTGATTTATGCAAATTTGCATATCGCTCTATTTCAGGATGGATTCCCAGTTTCAAAACTGACGCAGTTTCTCACGTCCGGCAGCCGTTTTGTAGCCTGTTGGAAGAACGCCTCATGCTCTGGCTGGAATACCACCTCCAGGTGACTCGCCATGCACAGGGTGACATTGGTCCTCAGTTTGCTACGACTTATCGACTGCCCATCCCCAAGGATGCACCCTTTAGCATTGGCTACGCTTTTGAAGGGAAGCCCTATACCTATCTTCCCGATATCGTCGGCACGCTCATAGCAGGAAAAATGTTCATCGCAGAGGCTGGCATGGAGGATGACAAGCGAAGGGACCGCAACCTTGCCAAAGCAAAGGCCGCACGAAGACTGGCCCACCCTGGGCAGGGAGTCTTCTGGAGCACCAACACGGCAGAACACATGGGGAAAGGAACGAGCTAATGGAACTAAGATCTTTTTTAAAAAAGCCCTTACAAAAATCCAAGAGTGTAGACGTTATGAGAGACGGGCAAAAGCAAACAGAGCCACCTTCTTTCAGATCACGAATGCGGGATGTATCTACTCAGACAGATGGGCCAACTTTCCAGGATGCATCTACCCTGACGATGGAACACCTGGATAATTCCTATCTGGCCGAGCAAAAGGCAAAAGATGCGGCATTTTACAGGAAGATTCCAGGAGATTATCATCCTGACCTTGCTATCGTATCGGTATCTCACTTTTTCCCGGGACGGGATGTCTACTTCGACGAGCTCAAAAAGAGAGGAGATCTTGCGAGTATCGTCCTCAAAGGTAGCTCTAATAATGAGGCAACCCGAGAGGAGTTTGGGGAAAAATATAATTTTCAATTGAGTAAAGAAGATGCTAATGATACTCGAAAGGTTCTAGAGGTCTTTAATAAATATATCGATAGAGAAAAGAAAATAATTATCCTCGATCATGGGGGGTATTTCGCGAGCAATATTGCACAACTTCAGCAGGCTTTAAATGGACGTATCCTTGGCGTAATGGAACATACACAAAATGGTCATGACCGGTACAAAAAAGAGGGCGAACGTGTTCCTGTACCTGTTGTCTCTATCGCCGATTGCGATCTGAAAAACTTAGTAGAACCAGCAATAGGGGCATCCGTAGTAAGTGGTACTGAAACTGCTTTAAGAGAAAATGGGGTAACGCTGCATGATAAAAAGTCATTGGTCCTGGGATATGGTAAGGTTGGGGAAGCCATTGCGGATAAACTCCCGCAGGGAGTGACCCAGGTTTATGATATAGACGCTCTGCGAAAAATAAAAGCGATACAGAGCAGACGCAATCTCGTAAAAGCACCAGATAGAGTAAATGCATTAAAGAATGCAGATATAATTTTCTGCGCAGGTGGTCGAAATGCATTACAAGAGAGCGATTATGCACACATGAAGGATGGAGTCTTTATAGCAACTGTAACTTCCAGGGACGATGCACTTCATATGCCACCCTCTTCCTACCAACTTGTAAGAAAACCTCTTGACAACAATCCTATTTATACCTATGTAAATCGCGATACAGACCATACGGTCTACTTAGTAAACGATGGGAACGCAGCCAACTTCATTGGGCAAAAGTCCGCCGTTGGCTCCAGTGTTCTGGCGGTTCTGGGGGCAGAAATAACCGCAATGGAACAAATTTATTCGGAACGAGATACATTAAAAAATGGATTGCAGAATCCATCAAGAGAGCGACAAATACAAGTTGCGGAGTCCTGGATTGAGATGCTTGGGTAAGGCCTTAGCTGGCCACCAACCGTCTCGTTGACCAGTATATTTACACTCATACCCTAGATGTGGAGCGGCTTCTCAAATGGGAATGGCTGTGTTGCTTGCTCTTCGCGCTGATTGCTCATCTGTCGCCCCGAAACCTGCTCACCTGCCACCTTATTTACCACTAACGAGGGGGCTATGACGTTTGAATGAACAGTAGTGGCACGGTGCAGTGGAACGAAACTGCGCCCGGGTAGCCTACGACGGAACTGGCTCCGAAGACGTGAATGGATGCGCAAGGATGAGTGGTCTTTGCCCTGATCTCGGGGGATGAGCTTGAGCGCCCATAGACATAAAGTGAGCAACCTCTCCTCCAAGGGGCGAGATTGGCAGATCGAGTTCCCAGGCACAGTTCCGTTTCACTCCACCGTGCCACTACTGGGTCTATCATGGGGGCAAGTTTGAGCACCCATCAGGTAAGGGTGATGATAGGCGATAGGGCAGCCACCACGATGGGCAAAACGCAATGAGTTATTTCTTCTGCTGAACAGGTTTGTTCTCCTCGACTTTTTCGGCTCCATTGCACTGCCGGACCAAAGATCGCCCAACTGACGACCAGGGCCATGGTTTCCATTGTCTCCTGGGGGACGGGAACCTGCGATGGGACCTGGTTTAACCAGTTCAAGAGGACCTCATACAGTTCCTTCTGCAAAGCGACCTCGAAAAGCGGCTCAAACTGCTTATCCGCTGGCTTCTGGTAACGACGAAAGAGAGCAAGAAAGTCGAAAACGCCCAGAATGAGCGCGTGCAGGGTGCTCATTTGCAAAGTGGATGAGGCAGGAAGCTGTCTCTCCAATGCCCGGTGGAACTTCGTGCGCATCCAGCTTTCTAACAGGGCATATTTATCTTCAAAGTGAGCATAAAAGGTGGCACGGTTGACCGTTGCACGTTCTGTGACATCTTGTACCGAGATGGAGTGAATGTGCTGCCTTTCTTCGAGTAATGCCATAAACGCTTGCAGTAACAACTGACGGGTCCGTTTGACCCGCGGATCGTTCACATTGACTGGTGTGGTCATCATTTATTCTCACTTTTCCGTGTTCTCCGATCTCTCCTGAAAACAACAGTTTCCTGCCGGTGTTGTCTACACAACGATCCCGCCTGTTTGCTGATTGCGTTCAGTGCAGACATCGCTTACGATTCCTACTGTGTAGTATACACGAAAGTGTTGACTAGGCAACACTGTTGTTATCCGACAGGTTCTGTGTGCTCGAGCAATGCAGCTTCCATCCTCTGCGGGGACGGATGTCCCCGCAATACGTATTCGTCGCATCGAGAGCATACGCAGAAACAGGAAGGACTATGCAAATGCAAGCAATCGTCATCGCGCGATCTGGCGGGCGAGAGGTCTTTGAGGAACGGGAGATCCCGTGCCAGGAGATGCAGGCCCGTGAGCACTTGATACTGTCCTGAAGGAGATTTTCATGATCGTTATCACCACCCCCACTGGCCTGATCGGCCACCAGGTTCTCGACAACATTCTTGGCAGCGATGAGCAGATCCGCGTGATCGTACGCGATCCCTCCCGCCTTCCCGCGCACATACGCGAGCACGTCGAGGTCGTGCAAGGATCACACAGCGACAGCGATGTCGTCACCCGGGCATTCGCAGGCACCGACTCCGTGTTCTGGCTCGTGCCCCCGGACTACCAGGCCGAGAATGCCGAGGACGCCTATCTCGGCTTCACCCGGCCAGCATGCGACGCTTTCAAGAGCCAGGGGGTCAAGCGGGTCGTTGGCGTCTCGGCCCTTGGTCGCGGGGTAACCGCGAACGCCGGGCTGGTGTCAGTGTCGCTGGCAATGGACGACCTGATCGCGAGCACCGGTGTGAGCTATCGGGCGCTGACGATGCCCTCATTTATGGACAACATGCTCGGCCAGATCGAGACAATCAAGAACCTGGGCATGTTCTTCTCGCCAATCTCCGGGGATCTCAAGTCCCCAACCTGCGCCACCCGCGACATCGCCACCGTCGCCGCCAGGCTGCTGCTCGATCACACCTGGAGTGGGCAGGATAGCGTCCCCGTCCTTGGACCCGAGGATCTGTCCTTCAACGACATGGCACAAATCATCTCCCAGGTGCTACAACGGCCGATTCGCTTCCAGCAAATCCCTGGCGAGACCTTCAAGGCGAGGCTGACCGAACATGGGATGTCCGAGTCAATGGCGCAAGGCATGCTCGACATGATGGTGGCCAAGAACGAAGGTCTCGACAACGCCCAGCCGCGCACCGCGCAGGGCACCACCCCCACCAGCTTCCGCCAATGGTGTGAGGAAGTGCTCAAGCCAGCCGTCCTGGCCTGAACAACACCGCCGATGGAGCTGCATGCATAGCGGCCCATCGGCAACAGGTAGGTAGCGATCCGATCGGGACCTCAGCACCTGAGGCCGAGGGGCGCGGCTCACGTCGGCGATCTCGGCCCGCGGGTGCGTGACCCGGTCGAAATCGGCTTGAGGGAGTGCTATGCGGCCGATTAGGCCCGCCGATGAAAAATACAACGTTAAGCACTCAACTGTCTTGAATGGATTGTTCCCTTCTCACTGTGGGATTTTCGCCATAATACTGTTGAGATTTGCATCATACTCATAGTGTCATTGTCTTGCAAGAAACAGCTCACAAATGGTTTTCGTCCGAGAGAGAGCCTACATACATGGTTTCGACCACAATACCATGCAAGTCATCGCGGGCAAAAACATACTGTGGGCTCGCTGGATCGAGCAACTGTTCGAGGGTAGAGATATCCCGGGTCGAAAGCCGCTGCTTATGCCCTGGATTGTGAAGGTAGCTGCTCAACCAGGCCTCTAAATAGTACTTAAATTGTATCTGTCCAACCACGTCTGTCTCTTTGACTTGACTCCGGCCCCACTCGATCAATTGAGGGTTGGCATCCAGCCCGACCACTTCACCACCTGACCCGACCGCCTGGGCCAGGAGCCGGGTCATGCCGCCACTACCACACCCGGCATCCAGCACTCGGCTCTCCGGCGCAAGCTGGAGCCACGCGACAATGTGTCTATCGAGTGGCGCAAAAAAAACGGTCGGAGCGATCCAGAAACGCTGACGCTCCTGTATGCTTGTGGTTGTGGGGATCGTCTTGATCTGCTGTGTGTCGATGGGTACTCTCATGGCTCATATCTGATGTATCCTTCCTTGCTTTACCATAGTTCACTTGTACCTGTTCAATGATAGGAGAACCTTGTTCCATTTCCACCATCGACGTTAGTCGCCGATGGAAGCAGGTACTTTTACCTCAAACATGCTCTCCACGCTTGCATGCTGTTCTATGCAGGCTTTCAAGCCAGGGTCAAGCATTATGCGAGGTATCTTCCCCGACGCGTCCGCGCGCGCGGAAAGCAGCCACATCATGGGCGGTGTCCTCCTCGATCAAGTCGGCGTTGATCGCAGCTCCCGCCTTCAGGCCTGAAGCAGCAGCGGAGATAACCGTGGCAACCAAGTCGGAGACATTGCCAGCGACCCATACGCCCGCAACAGTCGTGGCTCCATTGGCATCGGCAGGAACGGAACTGCCGATGACGGAACCAGCGATCTCCAGGTGAGTTGTGAAGAGTCCCAGGTTCCTGAGTACCTCGGAGCGTGCGGTGAAACGGGGCGAGACGACGACGGCCTGGCGTGGAACAAACTCGCCGGAGCGTAGCCGTACTCCGGTGAGCCGATCATCATGGACTTCAAGAGCCGAGACCTCCCCTTCAACGACCGTGATACCACGGGCAGCCAGTTGCTCAGCCTGCTCCTGGGACAGGGCAGGCGAGGTATGCTGAAACAGGACCACATCGGCGCTCCACTGCCGGAACAGCAGCGCCCCGTGAACGGCCATCGGCCCGGTGCCAAGGATGCCGAGAGCCTGGTCACGTACTTCCCAGCCGTGACAATACGGGCAGTGCAGCACGTCACGTCCCCACCGCTCGGCTACTCCTGGAATGTCGGGCAATTCGTCTACCAGCCCGGTCGCCACCAGGAGCCGCCGTGCATAGACACTGCCCCCATTGGCCAGCACCACTCGGAAGCCGACGCGGTCGCTCTGGCTGTCCAAACGCTCGACCGAGGCGACATCACCAGAGATGATCTGCCCACCGTACCCAGTCACCTCGGCGCGACCAGCGGCCAACAGTTCCGAGGGCGTGGCTCCGTCGCGCGACAGGTAATTGTGGACGTGTGCGGCCACAGCGTTGCGGTGCTGGCCACCATCCACGACCAGCACCGAACGTCGCGCACGCACAAGTGCTAACGCCCCACTCAATCCAGCGGCTCCCCCGCCGACGACGACCACATCGTACCATTCGCCTCGGCCCAAGACTGTTACATCAACCATTGCTTCTCCTCTCTTTTTCAATCAGAGACTTTAGAGATTCATAAAGTCCAGAATAAGCATAAAAAAAACACGGCAAGCGCGTTCACACAAGCAAGGTCATATTCAATCAGAGACTTTAGAGATTCATAAAGTCCAGAATAAGCATAAAAAAAACACGGCAAGCGCATTCACACAAGCGAGGTCATATCACCGACCTGGCCGACCAGTTCAACCAGCTTGCGCTCTTTGAGATAATCTTCCATCTGTTGTTCTGCCTGCGTCATCACCTGCTGAATCAAGCACCCTTGATGATCTTCCCCATCATCACAATGAAACAGGGAGACGGTCCCTTCGATGGCATGAATGACCTCCAGGAAAGAAAGATCTGCTTTGTTTCTTCTCAACCGGTATCCTCCGTTGATCCCAGGAGTAGACTCGATCACGTCTGCCTTCACGAGCCTGGTCAAAATCTTGGAGAGATACGTCGGGGAAACCCTCTGAAGCTCTGCCAAACGTTGGACCCCAATGGTGGTCCCCACAGGGAGAGCCACAAAGTACAACATCGTATGAAGCGCATAATTGGTCGCCTGTGAATACTTCATTCTTCTCTCCTTTCTATTCCAGACTCATTGAGTCTATAATATACCAGAAAGACAGATACTGTCAAGCTTTTTCATCTCCAATGACCTCTTTTTTTCGAGCGTGCTTTCCATTGTGGCCAGTCAGGGCCGGAGACGAAATGTATATAGAGGCCCTCGTCACCCTTGCCTTCCAGACTTGCGGCGAACGCCCCGCAATTATCATTGGGTTTATGCCGAGCGTGCCATGAACACCCCCGAAAGCGCTTGACAAAGATGGGCGGAAGAGGTACATTTACCAATGAAAGAAATTTTCACTCATTGAAAGGGGGGCCGTGAAATGCCTCGAACGAGCGAAGCGAATCAACGTATCCGCGAAGCACAGCGTGCAAAGATCCTGGAAAGTGCCAGGAGCGTCTTTGCACGCAAGGGGATGGAGGCGACGATCACTGATATTGCCGCTGAAGCTCAGATCAGTATTGGGCTAGCCTACCGCTACTTTGCCGACAAGGAGGCCATCTTCTCTGAATTGGTGAAGCAGACAATACCAGCCGATTCGCTCTCGTTCCAACAGCTTTTAGAGATGCCTGTGACGCCTGGGAAACGTCTTGCCGTGCTGATTTCGAGTATTGTAGCAGCGCGAGGACAGCGCGAACCGCTTGAAGCCCATCAACTCCTTCACCACGCGCTCCAGGCCGGGGCTATGCCCGACGACGTGCGCGAGCACCTTGGCAGACGATATCAAATGCTTCTCGATACGATGAGGCAACTGATTGTCGAAGGCCAGGCCAGCGGAGAGGTTGTGCCAGGCGACCCGGATCAACTGGTAGCGGTGATGAGCGCCTGTCTTGATGGCCTCACCCGTTGGGCTCTACGAGATCCAGAACAATTTCGCACCTATGTTCCTGACGCCCAGATCGTTCTGCGACTTTTTCAGCCCTGCCCAGAAGAGAAGAACGTCTCAGAGCCATCGTAGAGCAGGTGACCTGGAGGCTTCAGGGAACATGCGTTAGTGAGTATTACGTCCTGATGTCCTGCTGTCCTTTTCTTGTAAAAAGCAAAAAAGTATCCGAAAGGAAAACATGCATGAAGATCAATAATGACAAAGCAGTCGTGCAACCCAAACGATCCCTGCGAGCCAGGGGCATCGGCTATGACACCGGATTCAGTTTCGACGGCATCACCCGCCGACCGTTCGACCACGAGGTCGTCCGGCACGAGTTGCAGATCATCCGTGACGACCTGCACTGCACTGCGGTGCGCCTGTTCGGCAATGACCTGGACCAGCTCGAGTTCGCCGCGCGCCACGCCGCCGATCTGGGCCTGGAGGTCTGGTTCTCGCCGTTCACCTACCAGCCTGGCCCCGAGGAGATGCTCAACCTGCTCGCCGACGGCGCGGAGCGCGCCGAGCAGATCCGCCGCCTGGGAGCCGAGGTCGTGTTCGTCACCGGTGCCGAGCTGAGCCTGTTCAACACCGGGTTCCTGCCCGGAGACAGCCTTGAGGAGCGGGTCGGCAATCTACTCCGGCGCGAGCCGGGGACGCTCCAGATGCTGGCCGGACTGCCCGCCCACATCAACGACTTTCTCACCAGGGCCGTCGCTGTGGTCCGCGAGCGGTTCGGCGGCAAGATCACCTACGCCTCCATCCCGTTCGAGGGAGTCGACTGGACGCCGTTCGACATCGTCTCGGTCGACGCCCACCGCTCAAAAGAGGTCGCCCACATCTACCAGCAGGGCATCCGTGCGCTGGTCGCGCAGGGCAAGCCGGTTGCAATCACAGAGTTCGGTTGTGCCACTTACCGCGGCGCGGGCGACCACGGCGGCCGCGGAGGCGGTGAGATGATTGAGTACGACGGGATCACCCCCATGCGGCTCAACGGTGACTACATCCGCGACGAACAGGAGCAGGCCACCTACCTGTGCGAGTTGCTGGACATCTTCACCACGGAGGGAGTCGACGCCGCCTTCGCATGCACCTTCGTCTGCTATGGTTGGCCACATCGCAGCGACCCCTGCGAGGACTTCGACATGGCCAGTTGGGGCGTGGTCAAGGTCCTGGAACACTGCGCTGGTGACACCTACCCCGATATGCCCTGGGAGCCCAAGGCCGCATTCACGGCTCTCGCTAACTTCTACCACGGCTGATCGGATGAGGGAGGTTTTGAGTCTCTGTGGCTTGTTGATCATTTTCATACCTTTTGCGCAGCACTGGCCCGGCGTTGCGCAACAACCTGTGTTCCAGGCTCTTTAGACATGTATCCTGGGCCCAATGCGCTGCGGCTTCATGGCTTCCCTACTCAGATGAGCTGGCGGGCTCGGATGATGTTACGTAAGAGGAGACGCGCGTCATTGAGAAGGCCAGGGCGATCAGGCAGATTACGGCGGAGGCGATAAATGCGCGAGCAATGGCACCCGTGAAGGCACTGGAAATTGCGGCGGGCAAATGTCCTACCGTTCCCAGGAAAACGGCGTTGACCAGAGCGGGCGGCATCGAGGCCGCGGCGACGGCCAGCGCAACGGCATAGCTACATACCATTCCCACGTTGCGCATTGTATTCAGGGTTGCCGATGCAACGCCCAGGCGGTTGCGCGGAGCTGCGCCCATCGTTGTACTGGTGTTGGGAGACCAGAAGAGCGCACCCCCGATGCCCATTAAGCCGAGCGCGAGCGCCAGCAAGAGATAAGGTGTGCCGGGAGACAAAAAGGCGAAGAGGATCAGGGAGGCAATCTGGATGATCAACCCGACCGTCGCCGGGGTTGTCCCCTTGAAACGATCCCGATCCGCCCAGACGCCAGCAAATGGACCAATTACCGAGGTCAGTATCGGCAATGGCAAGATGAGCAAGGCGGCAGTGAGCGGATTGTAGCCACGTACACCTTGCAAATAGAAAATGATCAAAAAGTTTACGGCGAAGGACGCCAGCGACTGCAACGTTGCCGCTGCAACCGAGAAGCCATACTGCCGATTGGCAAACAGGCTCATATCCAGCATCGGATACGATACATGTCGCTCCCAGAAGTAAAATGCGACAAACGCGATAATGGCGACTGCGAGATAGGGTAAGACGGAGAACGCGAACCAGCCTGCGCTAATGCCATTCATCATCCAGATCAGCACGCTAAGCAGTCCGACACAAAAAAGTCCCGCCCCGAGCAGATCAAAACGTTCATTGCGGGGATTCGGTGCAACATCGTGCAACAGCAAAAACGCTGCAAGCGTCCCGACAATACCAATGGGCAGATTGATCCAGAAAATCCAGCGCCAGCTCGTCACGGCCAGAATCACGCCGCCAAGCACCGGTCCGAGCACACTACCCGCGCCCCACGTAATCGTATTAATCCCCATCGCCTGTCCGCGCTGCTCTGGAGGAAAGGCCTCCGTGAGAATCGCCATCGAGTTGGCAGTAAGCATGGCCCCACCCACGCCCTGCACAACGCGAAACGCGATCAGCAATACATCGTTTGGTGCGATCCCGCACAAGGCAGAGCCTGCCGTAAAGATGACAAAGCCCAGATTATACATCTTGACGCGTCCAAACATGTCCGCCATGCGTCCGAACGTCAGTTGCAGGACAGTACTGACAATCAGATAGACTACAATTACCCACGTCATTGCTACCAGGTTTGAATGCAAATCTTGAATCATATTGGGCAACGCCAGAACCACAATCGTTGTGTCTATCGCCGCCATCAACGCGCCAATCGTCGTCACAGCGAGCGCCACCCACTTGTATTCAATCTTCCTCATGCACTACATCCTTCGATAAAAAGTAGACAATCAGATAGTACGAGTAGTATACAGCATACAACAGATATTCTCGTAGCAAGAAAAACGCACATTCCACGTTTACAAAGAAAGGGCAGGCAGAATTGCGAGATTCTGCTGTCACATAGAACGTTTTCAATACCAACGATACGCTTCGTACATGAATAGACCAATATTGTGATATACTGTCGTTGATTAAGTGCAGAGCTTTGCCAATAACAAAAAGGTGATTCACGATGAAAAATTCGCGCCGCTCGCCATTTCGCGAAAGCGCCATGAAACAATATGTCCAGAGGCGAGAACAGGATATTTTGCCACGCGTCGTCTCGCCACCTTTCTTTATAGTCTGCTGGTTATTACTTGCACTGCTGATGGCGGCCGGGGCGCTGGCCTGGTTTGCAGAAGTGCCCACCTTTGCATCCGCATCCGGAGTGGTCACGGCCCAGAAAACGCCTGCCAACAGCACGCAGGCCCTGGTTTTCTTTCCCGCAACAAATGCTCCCAAATTACAGATAGGGGAGCCAATTCAAATACAGGTTGGAAGCAATGGACCGATTCTCCAACAAAAAGTGACGCAGGTTGAGCCAGGTGCGCTCAGCCCCAGCGATATACGCACACGTTTTGCCCTGGATGCCGGTGCTGCCCAGCGTGTTACTGAGCCCTCCATTGTGGCGATCGTTCAGCTCGATGCCAGCATTACCGCTCAGAAATATGCAGGTACGTCTATCAGCGCACAGGTACAGGTCGGGTTACACTCGGTCCTTTCGCAGCTTTGGAGTGATTAAATATATGGATCGCACGCCACAAAACAGAGCCTCGCAACCGCCTCAGGGGAGACCACCATATAACCAACCTCCCCAGACCGGACCAGTTGCGCCACCCAATACGGGACAGCAGATGCCACCGGCTCAGTACAACCAGCAGATGCCGCCGATGAATCCCGGGCAAGCAATACCAGCGCAGCAATGGGACCCACGTCGCGCGGCCTTAATGGCGGGCTTTAATGCCACTGAGCAAAACAACCCTTCGCCGCTGCTTGCCAGCGTGATCGCGCATCGCGAAGAGACGGTCCGCCGCAATACCAGCCGCTTGCAGGCACTGGAGCCCCCTCCAGAAGCAGAGCCGGAACCCAAACAGCCGGAGAAGAAGGCACCGCGCCCAAAGGGTCCATCCCCGCTCTCCGGCATATTTCGTCGCCTGTCGCGCAAACGCGTCCCGGTGCTGATCCAGATGAGCGAGGTGGAATGCGGCGCGGCCTGCCTGGCGATGATCCTGCGCTACTACGGACGCAAGAGCAGTATCTCAGAGGTAAGCGAGCGTTCAAGCGTGGGCCGTGACGGTCTTACCGCCCTGAGTATCGTCAAAACGGCGCGCGATTATGGTATGCGTGTCCGCTCTGTATCGCTCAAAGAGAACGATTTTCGCTACGTCACGCTGCCCGCCATCGTGCACTGGCAGTTTAACCACTTTATTATCGTCGAACGCTGGTCCCCAAAGATCGTCGAGGTCGTCGATCCCGCTGGCGGCCGCAAATCCCTCCCGGCAGACGAGTTTGACGCAGGCTTCACAGGCGTAGTGATTATGATGGAGCCGGGGACCCAGTTTGTGCGCAATACTTCTGCGCCACAGATGACCCTGGGCACCTATATCACGCAGTATGTACGCCGTGCGCCGGGCGTGCTGGTGCAAATTATTCTGGGCTCGCTTCTCTTGCAGCTCTTTGGCCTCGCAATGCCGCTGTTGACGAAAATTGTCATAGATCAGGTGATCCCTCTGAAAGCCGGAGATATTCTCCCACTACTTGGAATCGGCGTCATCGTCATGGTCCTGGCGCAGCTGGTCACGATGTTGCTGCGTGCCGCGCTCCTGATTTATTTGCAGGCGCGCATCGATACGCAGATTATGCCCAATTTCTTTGAACATTTATTGACCCTACCGACCAGCTTTTTCCAGAAGCGCTCAAGCGGCGATATCATGGCCAGGCTCTCCAGCAATGTAACCGTTCGCGACATTATCAGTAACCAGCTGGTTTCTACCTTTCTGGACGGCAGCCTGGTGATAGTCTATCTCATCATTTTGCTAACACAGGCGTGGGATTTCGGCGCTTTTGTGATCGTCATTGGCCTGCTACAGATCGCGCTGCTCCTGGGGACCCAACGTGTTTCACATGAGCTTAACCGGCAAGAACTCGAAGCGACGGGCAAAACCCAGGGCTACGTAGCTGAAGTATTGGGAGGCATTTATACCTTGAAGGCGGCAGGAGCCGAACAGCGAACCTTTGCCCGCTGGGTCAACCTCTTTTTTAGCCAGCTCAATACTTCTATGCGCCAGAACTACCTCAGTTCGGTCGTCAGCACCTTTATGTTCACGCTGCAAACACTCTCACCGCTCGCACTCCTGTGGATAGGCGCGATCCAGGTGCTCAATGGGAGCATGCAGGTTGGCACCATGCTCGCCCTGAATGCGCTGGCAGTTGCATTTCTCTCGCCGCTCGCCTCGCTGGTCAGTAGCGGACAGCAGCTCCAGGTGGTTCATGCCCATCTCGAACGTATTGCCGACGTGCTGGATGCGCAACCAGAACAGGACGTTCAGCGTGTGCAACAGCCGCCCGCGCTCAGCGGACGCATCTACCTGGAGCATATTAGCTTCAGCTACGATGCAAACTCGCCCAGAATCCTCAAAGATATCTCGCTGCATATTGAGCCAGGACAAAAGATCGCGATCGTGGGACGCACCGGATCGGGCAAGAGCACGCTGGGACGGCTGGCGCTCGGCCTCTGTCTGCCCACAGAGGGCGAGATCTACTATGATGGTATCCCTTTGCGCTTCCTCAACTATCAGGCGGTTCGTGCGCAATTCGGCGTCGTGATGCAGGATGCGGCCGTTTTCAGTGGCTCCATTCGCGAAAATATCGCGTTTAATGCTCCGGATATCGGCATGGAGCGTATTACACGTGCGGCACAAATGGCGGTCATCCACGATGATATTCTACAAATGCCAATGGGCTACGAAACGTACGTCTCTGAGGGAGGCAGTGTGCTTTCAGGGGGACAGCGCCAACGTCTGGCGATTGCGCGCGCACTGGCGCATGCACCCGCCATCCTGTTGATGGATGAGGCAACCAGCGCCCTGGATGTGATTACGGAGCAAAAAGTAGAGCAAAATCTGCGCACGTTAGGCTGTACG
>DATJHM010000185.1:0-9918 GCA_035493895.1 Ktedonobacteraceae bacterium | reverse complement strand
GCCAGTTTTGTCCCTGAATACCCCTGGAAAGAGACTGTCCCTTCCTCTATATTTCTCCACATGAGAAACAGCAATCAAGCGTGTTATGTTGGCATTGTCTTCTCTGGCAAGAGAGAAAGGAGCGAAACGTTGAAAATATCCAGGTTTCGTATCCACGATGAACGCCATTGAGGCAAAACGCCCCTGAATCGGCTCAGCATTTCACCGGCGCGGACCCCACCTATCCTGGTTTCTCTGTTTCTTGCGCATGCTTTTCATTACACCTCTCATTTATCTGTTTCGGGTAAGCACTTCGTGCCCGAAGGAGGAAAACTATGTCCCGCGGAAATGTTCTCGTCACTGGTGGTGCTGGTTTCATCGGATCGCATTTGATTGACCGTCTCATCGAACTTGGGTTCGACGTGACCGTTCTCGATTGTCTCGATCCTCAGGTTCATGGCGACGAACCTGTCGATGCTGAAGGCTGGCCACTCTACCTCAATCGTGAGTGCAAACGCATCCGTGGAGATGTCCAGGATCCTGAGATCGTCAGCAAAGCACTGAAAGGTATTACACACCTGGTGCATCTTGCCGCTGCGGTTGGCGTTGGACAGAGCATGTCCAAAATCGTCCACTACACCAGGGTAAACTCCCTCGGGGCAGCAACACTTCTGGAAGAATTATCCAAGGGTAACCATCAAGTGCAACGGATGATCGTGGCTTCATCCATGTCCATCTATGGAGAAGGCGCTTACAAGTTCCCTTCAGGACAGATTGTTACACCTCCTTTACGGCAACTTGAACAGTTACAGAAGCGACAGTGGGAAATGATCGACAAGGGCGAGGTCCTCGAATCAATGCCAACCCCTGAGAGCAAACCGCTCTTCCCTGGCTCTGTCTATGCAACCGGCAAGCGTGACCAGGAAGAAATGTTCCTGGTAGTGGGGCGATCGCTCGAGATCCCGACCGTCGCCTTGCGTTTCTTCAATGTCTACGGTTCGCGTCAGGCACTATCAAATCCCTACACAGGGGTAGCCGCGATCTTCATTTCCCGTCTGATGAACAATCAAAGTCCTCTGATCTTCGAAGATGGGCAGCAGCGGCGTGACTTTGTGCATGTCTCCGACATCGCTCGAGCCATTACCACGGTGCTCGACTCACCGAAAAGCGTCTGGGAGGCTTACAATGTCGGCACGGGTAATTGGGTGACCATCGCCCAAATTGCCACCACGTTAGCAAAACTGATGGGAAAGGACATAGAGCCGACAATCCTGGGAAAATATCGAATAGGAGATGTCAGGCATTGCTACGCCGATACGACGAAGTTCTACGAACACTTCAACTTCCAGGCGCATATTCCCTTTGATCAAGGCATTAGCGAGCTTATCAATTGGGTCACGAGCCAGACGGCGATAGATCGCACGAGTGAGAGCCTGGCCCAGCTTCAGGCGCACAAGTTGCTCATCTAAGCGTGTATCTGATTTATTCGTGGGTGCAAATGGTTGTGTCAGGGCTCGCGGGCAGGGATAAACCGCGGCCCCTACCTCGGCTTTTCTTCGAGGGGGGGGACCAGATGCACCCTGTTGTCGTCCCCGGTCGCAGACAAGCTCTCGGCGGAGCACGCTGAAAACTTCTTTTTATTGTGCCACTGAAAAAACATAAAAATTTTGTTCATTTCTGGAGCTTTTGTGGACACTGGCGAACAATTGATTATGTTGTCTCTTTATTTATGGTTTATGCGAACGAATGGGCATCTGGAATCGTTGTATAGAGGAGGATCATTTTATGATTTATACCTTCAATCAGTATTATCTTATAACACGTCTGACACGCAAGGCCGCCCATGATATCTATCTTGCTTATGTAGCACAGGAACCTGAGCGTAAAGTGCTCCTCAAGATCTATGATGCCCAATGTCGCTATCCCGAAAGCACCCCGGCAGACTTTCACGCTCGTGCGCAAAAGTTCAAGCGGCTCTCTCATCCACATATTGTGCCCATCCTCGACCTTGGGATCGAGGAGAACAAGCCCTATGTGGTAAGCGACTACTTTCCAGGAGGGTCGTTACGTCAACAATTGGCGCGGATGGCCCCGGAACATATGCTGCTCGATAGCACGCTGGCTCTGGTTTTGGAGGTGGGAAACGCGCTGAGTTATGCTCATAGTCAAAATATCGTACATCGAAGAGTCAAGCCAGAAAATATCTTTCTCAATGCGCAGGGGCAGGCGCTGCTGGCCGACTTCAGTCTGTATGAGCTTATCAGGGAGCCGATGCTGGAGCGCCAGCCAGATGATGGGGCGATCAGTTACCTGGCCTCGGAACAACTGGCAGGGAGTGGCAGTACCGCCAGTGATCAATATGCGCTGGCCTGTCTGTTGTATGAACTGATTACGGGCAAGCTGCCATTTACGGCGCACGATCTGTCGTATCTGTGGCAGCGATATACGATCCCGGAGCCAACGCCGCCCTCGCAGTATGTGACGACGATACCAAAAGAGCTGGAGAGTGCGATCCTCAAAGCGCTCTCCAAGAAACCGGAAGATCGGTATACGGATGTGGAGGCATTCCTGGCGGCGCTGAAAGCGGTGATGCGACCGGAGCCGCCAGCATTTCCATTCAGGCATATTATCCCGCGTACGGGCCATCAAGCAGCGGTACGGATCCCCAGGAGGACGCCGCCACCAGCTGGCCCTCCACCATCGCGAAGGGAGAAAGGGGAACGTCCCTCGTGGAGCGATATCAGGGAGGAAATTGACCTCTCACAATTGCCCCTGGCCGAGGAAAAGACCGAGCGAGCGCAACCCTCCTTGAGCAAAGAAGAGGCAGTACAACCAATCCCCCTTGACAAAGAGAAGAAAATCGAGCGTACCCAATCGGTGAGTGAAGAGGAAGAGGATGGGCTTTCATCCTTCCCTTTTCTGAAAAGACTCTCTCAGAAATTGGACGGGGCACAGAAAGCGGCAGCGCTCAATCAAGTCTCCCCTGAGCAGGAGGGTTGGCAGTGGGCGCATAGCAATACAAAGGCAGCGTCTTTTGTCCCGTCTCCAGGAGTGCAGCCTGCACAGAGGCAGGCCCCGCCTGTCATCCCGCCTGCTCCCCCTACTGCACCTGCTTCGGCCCTGCCTACTTCTGTGCAGGCTCCGCCTCCCAACCCTCCTGCTCCTCCGACTGCACCTGCACAGGTCTCCCTGCCTTTCCCTGTGCAGGCTCCCCCTGTCATCCCTGCTCCCCCTATAGCGCCAGTTCCTGTCTCCAGGCCTGCCTCTGTGCAGGCTCCCCCTGTCATCCCTGCTCTCCCTATAGCGCCCGCTCCTGTCTCCCTGCCGACCTCAGGGAGAGGGAGCAGGCAACCGTCATCTGGTACAGCGAGCCCACCGTCGCCTGCTTCAGCGGTATCAGCACAGAAGTTGCCGGAGAAGCACGATTTTCCGGTAAGCAAGCGCTCATATATCTTGCTGAGTATTGCATTGATCTGTCTCATAACGAGCATTTTCTTTGCAAGCTCGAACAATTCGATTGTTCACCTGCTGAACTCTCATACCTCTGTTACGATTGGTGCCACTCCCGTGCCTGTCCAGGCAACGCCAACAGCGGTGACAAGTACACCTGCGAAGAGAGGACTCCAGGAGACACCATCATGGCAGCAAGACACATTGACCGTCTTCTACCTGGTGGGCCAGTTTCTGTATCTCTTTGTTTTTATAACGATGCTGTACTACTTCACCCGACCAATCAATTGGGTGAATACAGCTATAGCGGCAAAGATCGAAGAACGAGATTTCCCCAAGATCATCCTTTTCTACCCGGTATTGAGAGAGCTTGAGGAGACGATGCGCACAACATTCCTTGGCATCGCGAAGCTTGAGTATCCCCCTGCACTATATCGTGTCATTGCCATTCCCAATAGCAATGACGGAACAACAATCGCATCACTAAGCAGGCTTAAAATAGAATTCCCGTTCCTTGAGATACTCGAGGTCCCTCCAACCAAGGACCCACGTTGGGAAGCTGTCTGGAAGGCATGGGATATAAATGCGAAGGCCTACTGGTGGCACCACGGAAAATACCGGAAGAATCAAGACTTACCGCCCAAGAAAACACGGCAGTTGATCTATGCATTCTACACCCTCGTTGCTGATCTCGGGGATGATTGGCTCCTTGACTATATCGATGCAGACAGTATCCCCCCCACTGACCACTTCATGGCCGCTGCGGCAGGAATGCGGAAATATGATGTGTTGCAAAGCACAAACATCGCGGGAAACCTTCTTGACACGTGGGCCGCTTCATTCCATGCGATGGATCACATGGCGTGGGATGGGCTTATCTATCCACACATGAGTGCTAACGGAGAGCATCCATTCTGGGTGCTTGGTAAAGGGTTATTCTATAAGGCTGCCGACATTAGAGATATTGGTAGCTTTAACCCCTGGATCACCATCGAAGACCCTGAGGTGGGGATGCGGCTATGGACCAATGGCAAGAAGATAGGCATAATCGCTAATCCTTTGATCGAGGAAGTACCAGTTACGCTCAAAATAGGGATTATCCAGCGTTCCCGCTGGGTCTGCGGGTTCTTCCAGTCGCTCAGTGACCCATTGAATCGGATGGGAATGTCTTTCTGGCAGGCCCAAAAAGCACGGCTCAATCTTGTTCCCTGCCTGTCGCTCACGATAAACACCATCGCGCTGCCACTAGGGATTTGGGCTCTTTATAAATGGTTCAATGGGACAAGCCCCTTATCGGTCTATTGGGCCGGTCTCGCGATACTGAATATCGCCTCCTACGTCCTGCTCATGACGCGGATATATATAGCAACGTGGCAGAGAACATCATTGGTTCTCTCCCGCTTCCGGGATCGTGTAAGCTACCTTCTCCGCGTCAACCCGATTTTTCTCTGGGTCTACTGGCTCATCTGGTGTATTCCCATCGTTATCGGTTTCCGGATGTTCCTGAAAGATCAAGGGCGTGAGTGGATTCGCACGGAGAAAGTGGATGCCAACCATGCGCTTGTGCGGAAGCAAAAGATAGGAGAAAGTGCAAAAACACCGCTGGCTGCGAGACGGTAATGAGCTCATGTAAGACTGCGTCATCCAGTCAGCAGGATTTCGCCCAAAAAGACCAGGGTGTGACCTGACACGACATGGACCTACTTGCGTATGAACAATTACTCTGTTTACCCTGAGTCAGGGTAAACAGAAATTCGGGTGAGGATTAGTTATTATGTTTGGGATAGTAAAGACCAAAGCAACATTGCTTCAAAAGGTCGCGTTTATCTTCTTCCTTCTTGCAACATCATTTTCCAACATATCAGCTACCTCCCCGATCTCTATCTGGACACAAAATGGGTGGAGCGGGGGAAGCGGGCAAACCTCCTGGTCCGCAGCGAATCAATTTTTATCCGCAAATGTTGCGACAACGTCAGCGACCGTTCAAGTGAACCTTAACTGGTACAATCCTTCCTGGAAGTACCGCAAACGTATCACCATTGATCACAGAAAAGTGTCAGCAACATTAAGCAACTATCCCCTTTTGATAAATATACCTTCAGATAGCGATCTTGCATCCCATGCGCAGGCAAATGGCAATGATATTCTCTTCACGAACGCGAATAGCACGACAAAATTACATCATGAAATCGAAAAATACAGCAGTGGAACCGGCAGCTTGCAGGCATGGATACAAATTCCGCTCCTCTCGTCCACAAAAGATACGACAATTTATATGTACTATGGCAATGGCGCGGCAACAGATCAACAGAATATCGCTGGAACCTGGGACGATAACTATGCGGCCGTCTGGCACCTGGATGAGGGAAGCCACAGTCAGAAAGATTCAACCAGTCATGCCAATACGCTTCAGACGATCAACCTTACCAGGCAAGGCTCTCTCTCAGGACAGATTGCTGGTGCCGATCAATTTAATGGCTCAACGAATTACCTTGCCGCTCCTCATTCTTCATCCCTGACGCTTTCACACGCCTTAACGATTGAAGCCTGGATTAAGCCAGCACAAACGGCAACAACAAAAGGCAGCTCGCAAACTATTATGCGAGATGTTCACAGTAGCTCACCATGGCAATCGTTTATCTTCAATTATACTTTTCCTGGTAATAATCTTTGCTTTTCCTGGTTTAACACAGCAGGCACAGAATATGACTTTTGTGGGAGTACAGCTCTTGCCAGTGATACCTGGTATCATGTCGTTGCCTCCTACGATGGATCGACGATACATATTTATGTCAATGGCGTTGAAGATACCGCCTATGGCAGCGGTCTGCCGACAGGAAAAATCTTACAGTCTGACGGCCAGCTTATGATTTCGCAGAATAACAAGGCGTTTGCATTTCAGGGCATGATTGACGAAGTTCGCGTCTCAAATAGTGCGCGCTCTGCCGCATGGATTCAAACAGAATATGATAACCAATCCTCGCCTGCAACATTTTATAGTATAAGTTCTGAAGTAAGTAAAACAAGCAGGATAACCGCGACCCTGACATCGTCCATTTTCGATACAGGGGGAGCAAGTGATTTTGGCACACTTACCTATACAGTGGCACAACCACCAGATACCGCGGTTGCCGTCTATGTCAGAACAGGAAATTCGCCAACCCTTTCTGATGCCGCCGCTTTTGCAAACTGTACGGCAATTCCATCAGGATCAAGCATAGTAGGCAATAATTGCGTCACAAATACCAGGAGGTACATGCAATATCAGGTCAGTTTAACCTCAGCTGACTTTGTGAATACGCCGACATTTTCCTCAATTTCCATCTCATTTTCCCCGGGTATCTCTACAAATCCAAATCCTCTTCCTGGAGCCACCGCCCCGGGTATCTCTACAAATCCAAATCCAAATCCTGGAGCCGCCACCCCGGGTATTTCTAGAAGTCCAAAGCCACTGCTTGGAGCCGCGCTTGGCATTGTAGGGCTGAATGATCCGGGAACAATAAACATTCTGAAAAAGTATGGATTTCATATCCTCACGCCGGAAAATGAATTAAATATGAATGTAACACAGCCAACGGCGACAACGTTTGATTTTGATACAGCTAAACCGATTATTGCGTTCGCAAAAGCAAATGGCATGACGGTGGTTGGCCATACGCTACTATGGAATCAAGAAGTACCTGCATGGGTGATAAATAGCGGGTATACGCCAGATCAGCTCGCTTCAATTGCGCAAAATAGAATCAAAACGCTACTCCAGCATTACCCTGGCGGTCAATTGCCTGGACAGTTCTATTCCTGGGACGTCGTGAATGAAGCACTGGCCGATAACCAGCCACTTAATACAACGGTAGGAAGTGGGTATGTGCTACGTCCATATAACACCACCTGCGGCACAATCCCTTGCACCAATGTCTGGAGTAAGATCAATCAATCCTCAGCAGTCAAAAATAGTGGGTATGCAAACTATGTTATCTGGGCATTTGCGCAGGCTCGTGCCGCCGATCCCAACCATACCACAAAACTGTATTACAATGATTACAATATAGAGCCCTGGAGTTCACCAAAGGCGAAAGCGGCCTATAATTTAGTAAAAGCGCTTCATGATAAAGGCCTTATTGATGGAGTAGGGTTACAAACACATCTTGCAACAGACCAGATTCCCAATGTTTCTGCCTATGCTCGGGACGTTGAAACCACTATTCAACACTACCAGGCATTGGGAGTAGATGTTGCCATTTCTGAGATGGATGTCAAACTCAGCAATGCTACACTCACCCAAAAACAGGCGGATTTATATAAGGCAATTGCAACTATTTGTGCGAAGTATAGTGCCTGTAAACGCTTTACAACCTGGGGGGTAACCGATAAAATCACCTGGATTGGGACAAATAGTGCGCCCCTGTTGTTTAGCGCTGCGTATAAACCAAAAAATCCGGCGTGGAATGACGTCCAAACAAGTCTGGGATATCGCAACGTTCCGTGAATTTGCGAACCATCGAGAATGCTATGTTATAGTATGCTTAGCGGCTAGAGAGGTCAATCCTTTCCGAGAATGGAGCAGCATTCCCCCGGGAAGCGATACCAAAAACGTCTACGCACATAAGACAGATATTGGTTTGTTCATATAAGGAGATCGATGTGATGAACTACCATCTATTGCCGACTGATGATGCCGTCGCGTTTCCCACACTCGATGACTCCGAGCTTGCCGTTCTCGAGGCGCTTGGAACCCGACGATCGGTGGCCGTGGACGAGTACCTCTATCGGGAAGGGGACACCACCTACGACTTCTACGTGATCCTCTCGGGAGCGACCGATATCGTAGTCCACGCCGACGGCGAGGAGCGGATCGTCGCTCGTCACGGTCCTGGTCGCTTTCTGGGCGAGCTGAACTTGCTGACCGGCCAGCGGGTGTATCTCTCGGCCCGTGTCACCCGGTCCGGCGAGGTCATTGTAGTACCGAGGGTAGCACTGCAACATGTGATCGCAACGAACCCTGGCCTCAGTAACACGATCCTCGCCTCTTTTCTTGTCCGCAGGTCCATGCTGCTGAGCGAGGCATCAGCGGCCATCCGCGTCGTGGGTTCCCGGTTCTCGCCCGAATCGCTCCGGGTCCGGGAGTTTCTGGCCCGCAACCGCATTCCCCATGAGTGGCTGGACTCGGAGCGAGACGCGGCCGTCGATCTCCTCTTGCGCGAGTTCTCTGTCCCCCCGAGCGAGTTACCGGTCGTGATCGCCTCCGGCTCGGTCTTGCGCCGCCCGACCCCTGGAGGGCTGGCGGAATACCTCGGCTTGACCATCAACAGCCTCCCCGAACGCTGTTTCGACCTCATCGTGGTCGGAGCGGGACCGGCCGGTCTGGCGGCGGCAGTCTATGGCGCATCCGAGGGACTGCGAACCCTGGTCGTCGAGATGGCCGTCGTTGGGGGCCAGGCCGGGACCAGCTCACTCATCGAGAACTACCTCGGGTTCCCGACCGGGATTTCCGGCGGCGACCTTACCCAGCGGGCCGTTGTGCAAGCGGAGAAGTTCGGCGCGCACCTCACGAGCCCGTGTCTGGCCTCGTCGTTGCGTGAAGAAGCCGGGCACCTCGTGGTCCGCCTTTCGGATGGAACTGATGTCGCCGGTCGCGCGGTGATCGTCGCCAGCGGAGTTCGCTACCGGCGACTCGATGCTACCCGTCTCGCAGACTTCGAAGGCAACGGCGTGTACTATGCGGCCACCGAGATGGAAGCCCGCCTCTGTGCCGGATCACCGGTCATAGTCGCAGGCGGGGGCAACTCAGCAGGCCAGGCGGCATTGTTCCTGGCAGCGGCTGGCAGCCCGACCACTATCGTTATCCGCGGCCATGATCTGAACGCGAGCATGTCGCGCTACCTCGTCGACCGGATCGAGGCCGATGCGCGCATCAACGTGCGAACCAACACCACGATCGTCAGTCTGGACGGTGACCAGACGCTCACGTCAGCACGTGTCACTACCGTTGGCGGAGATGCCGTGGTACCGTGCAACGCGCTGTTCTCCTTCATCGGCGCAGATCCGGTCGCAGATTGGCTATCAGGGTGCGCGGCCCTCGATGAACACGGTTTCGTGCTCACCGATCGGTCACTAGGCGAAGAGCACCTTGACGCACGATGGGAAACGCTGGGTCGGCGACCGCTACCCTTTGAGACGAACTATCCCGGCTTGTTCGCAGTCGGCGACGTGCGGGCGGGCTCGGTCAAGCGGGTCGCGGCGGCTGTCGGCGAAGGCTCGGCCGCGGTACGTTCCGTCCACGAACACCTCGCATTCGCTCACTGAGCTTAAAGCGTAAACCCGGTGCCCAGCGCCCCCACCTTTGCGGCCTGTCTGCGACCGGGGCGACCACCTCCCACCTCGCCGTCGCCCCGGTCGCAGACAAGCAGCGACGAATACGCATCAACCTAAGGGGCGAAATGGCCGGTGGGGGGCCGTGGACCGGCATAAAGCCCGGTCCCTACCTCTGCC
>DATJHM010000184.1:0-34269 GCA_035493895.1 Ktedonobacteraceae bacterium | reverse complement strand
TGATGCTCGTAGATAGGATGTGCGGTGGGTTGGCGCACGGCGTACACGCGTTCTGCCTGGATGCGTGTAACGGTATCAGTAAAGCCCTCGTAGCGAGTCAGAAAGTCCTCACCCGTCAACTCCACAGGGATCTGGTCACGATAAATGCGTTCCCAGGTTGAGGGCGTAATGTTGGCTAAATACCCCTGCCAGAGAGCATCTTCTATCAGGAGCTGTCCGGCAGGGCCAGGGGTCACAGGCAAACCTGCATATTCAGCCAGGATACGGTAGCCCATAAAAGCTCCTACCCGTACTCCTGTATAGTCGCTCCCGTTGACAGCGTGGCGCAAACCGGAATCAATCCCCCAGAATTCAATCTCTGCCGGTACTGTAACAGGGGCCTGTGGCTCAGCCGGTTGGCAAAGCAGAGCCAATAAATGCCCTTCCTGCCCACTCACCACGGTGAACTGGTCCATAATGCCGCAGGGAGCCCCAACGATCACATTCTCAACTTTCTGACAAAGCAGCGCCAGTTGACGCGCATCCAGGGAGGTTTGCATCAGCGCACATATGGCCTGCATGGTCGCTACTTCCAGAGACGCTGATGAGCTTAAACCTTTGCCAATGGGGACTTCACAGTGCACGAATATCTTCAGGCCATGGTGAAATTCGAGCCCTGTTTCACGCTGTAAGACGACCATGACTCCCGCAATATAGGCTGCCCAGGCGGTACTGGCATCTGCTGTCAGTAATTGGTGAGCGTCTCCATAGTCCAGGGGAGCGGCAGGCGGACACAACTGTGCCAGCGGCAGCGTGACCAGTGGCGTGTTTCCCAGGTCGCTGGCAGCCATGCTGAGAATGCTCACGAATGGGTCGGCACTCTTCTGGACTGCCACCAGGGTGGCGACCGCCAGAGGCATTTCCAGAACCAGAGAACCTGAATAATCAGCGATCCCTCCCATGATATCCAGACGACCTGGAGCACGTGCGATAGAGATAGGAGCCCCTTCCTGCAAGAAATCGGGGGTTGCCTCTAGCTGATTCAGCAAGCGCCTGACTTCAGGATGCTGTTCGGGGGAAGCAGATTCGTCGTACCAGTTCATAGGATATTGTTCTCTCGTTCCTTATAATACATTTTCAGCGGGTAGATAAAAATCAATTTTATCTTTCACCATTGCCTCTTAGAAAGACATCTGACAAATGGTGGCGAGATAAAATGCTTGTTGATGAGAAACAAATGGTACTCATCTCAATGATGCCCTATGGATTGTTCATTCCCTGGCTCGTCTCCATTGCAGGCGGCTCTGCAAAAGGACCACAATCAGTAAGAAAATCCCGCGAATCACGTCTTGCCAGAAGGAATTGAGATAGAGACCACCGCCATGGTCTACGGTATAGTTATTCTCCAGTTGGAGCATTTCCACAATCATGCTCAGGAGTAATGATCCAACCAGTGTGCCGAACACGGAACCCACGCCACCGCTTAACAGGGTTCCACCTACCACCACTGCGGCAATCGCGATCAACTCCCAGCCTTTCCCCTCAGTCGCAGAGCCACCATTGAGGTTGATGGCCAGAAGTACTCCTGCCAGACCCGCCAGGGTGCCACTGAGCACATATACCAGAAAGGTCGTGCGTTTCACCGGAAGCCCCATCAATTGCGAGGCCTCCCCGTTGCCACCAATTGCCAGCACATAGCGACCAAAGCGCGTATAGCGCAACACAAATATGCCGAGAAGAAATGCAACAAGTAACAGGATAATAGGAAAAGGGATAGGTGGATTGAGCCAGCCATTTCCAAAGGTGGTTGCTCCTACCGTCGTGAAGTCACTTTTCTGATCGAGATTAATGCTGGCCGCATCATTAATCAAACGTAAAGCCACGCCACGAACAACATATTGGGTCGCTAAGGTCGCAACAAAAGCGGGCACACGCATCTGCGCGACCACAAAACCGTTCACAACGCCAACGCCAACGCCCACCAGAACAGCACATGCCAGTGCATAGAAAAAACCATGTGAGCTATTGAGTGCAGCAACCACGCTGGAAAGCGCTGCAATCCCTCCAACAGAGAGATCAATTCCGCCCGTCATGATCACAAACGTCATGCCAAGAGCGATCAACCCAAACTGGGCATTAAAGCTCAGAACACTATTAATCGTGATCGCATCAAAATTATCATAACGGATAAAACTGAACGTGATAACGATAATCAGTGTAATCAGCGCTCCCTGCTGTCTGAGGAAATCTCCGATTCGGGGCAGACTGGCTCTCAGTTGTTTCCCACGCGTTTCTGGCGTAGCCGCTGCTTCTGCCGATGTGGTAGTTACGAGTTTCGACGAAACCTTTGGCATACCTGCGTCCTCCAAACGTATAAGGTATTCGTATACCTGCTCATACGATCCCCCCTTTATGCTGTTTTGCGCTGTCGCTGGACAAAGACCGCAAGAATAATGAGGAGGCCAATAATGACACTGGCGATATCATCTGGAATGTTGAGCGACACGACCGTTTGACGAATAAGTTGAATAAAAATGGCGCCAATTGCTGTGCCCAGAATCGTTGCTCGTCCCCCTGTCAGTGGGGTGCCACCGACCGCGACGGCGGCAATCGCATCCAGTTCTTTGCCAACGCCGTCCGTCACGGGATTAGCCGCTGAATCAAATGCGATATAGGCCAGGCCCGCCAGGCCCGCCAGCAGGCCGCTCAATCCATACACAATAATCAAGACGCGACTGACTGGTACTCCGGCCAGTCGCGCGGCTGCCGAGTTTCCCCCGACGGAAAGCAGATATCTACTAAAGGCCGTGACACGCATGAGCCAGGCGAAAAAAGCGACAATGACCACGATCAGGACGACTTGCCGGGGCAGGAAACCGAAGATATTGCCACTGAGCCAGCTGACAAGGGGAGCGCTTAAAAACGCGAATTGAAAGCCATTGACGGTGACTTCAGCAATGCCGCGCACCGTAATCAGTGTGATCAACGTGGCAACGATCGGTTGGACCTTGAAGCGCGTCACCAACAAACCATTAAAGGCTCCGATCAAGGTCGCAACCGCCAGGGCAATGGGAATAGCCACGATGGTGCCAAGCACAATATTGTGAATACCAAAGAGCTTCCCGCTGAAAATCAGATAGGTGAGGATGCCGGTCAGCCCCATAATGGAGCCTACAGAAATATCAATGCCACCGGTCGCAATGACCAGCGTCATGCCCACGCCAAGAATCAACGTTGGCGTCACATGCACCAGCAGATCCATGACGGAGATCACCGAATTGAACTGCCTGGTAAAAACAAAATTGAAAAGAATAAGCACAATCAGCGCAATGAGTGCTCCATAGGTCTGGCCGATGGCCCGCGGATCTCGCGGCCAAAAACCTCGCGCTTTGAGGCCAGAAAAACGCTGCTCTAATCGCATCATGAAACTTCTCCCGCCGTCTCTCCGTGGGCCATCGCTGTTAAGATGGCATCCTGGTTGAGATTCTCCCTGGTGAGTTGCGCAACTGTTGTGCCATCGCGCAGCACAATTACATGATCGCTCCCCTCAATAATCTCTTCGAGTTCTGAGGAGATAAGCAACACGCCCATGCCCGCTTCCGCTAAATCCTCAACCAGCTTCTGGATTTCCCCTTTTGCGCCCACATCGATGCCACGCGTTGGCTCATCAAGAAGCAGCAATTGGGGCTGTAAACAGAGCCAGCGTGCTAGCAAAACCTTTTGTTGATTGCCACCTGACAATTCGCGAATCTTCTGTTCCGGTCCAGCTGTTTTGATGCCCAGACGTTGAATAAAGCGCTCAACAATCTCCTGTTGCTGCTTGTGGTCGACAATGCCTGAGCGTGTCAGCGTGGGAAGCGCGGCCAGGGTCAGATTTTCCTTGACCGAGAGATCGGGGATAATCCCATCTGCCTTGCGGTCTTCGGAGCAGAAACCAATGCCTGCGCGAATAGCATCCTGTGGGGTGCGAAAATGAGTCTCTTTCCCATCGACGGTAATGACACCAGATATGAGGCTATCAGCGCCAAAAACGGCGCGCGCAACCTCGCTCCGTCCAGACCCCAGCAGGCCCGCGAGGCCAACGATCTCACCGGCATGGATTTGCAGGTTCGCGTTGTGCAGTTTGCGACCTTCACGGAGATCAACCGCACTGAGCAAAACCCGTGTTTCCGCATGATGACGGCTGGCATCAAAACTCGTTTGTCCGTTTTTTTGCACACTTCCCAGATCTTTGCCCAGCATTTTCGCGACCAGCTCGAGTTTTGTAATGGTCGCAAGCGGTCGTTCATCAACGGTCTGCCCATCACGTAAAATGGTAATGCCCTCGCAAATGGCATATAATTCGTCCAGTTTATGGCTCACAAAGAGCGTGGCCACGCCTTCCTCTTTCAACTGGCGAATGACTGTGAAAAGCGTTGCCACTTCATCATTGCTGAGTGAAGAGGTTGGCTCATCCATAATGACGAGCTTGCTTTTGAAGGAAAGTGCGCGTGCAATTGCTACCATCTGTTGCGTCGCAACATTGTAGGTATGAAGTGGCTTTGTGACATCGATTGAGAGGTGGAAGCGTTCAAGCAGAGTACGCGCTTCCTGATGCATTTTGCGCCAGTTCAGCAATCCCCAGCGAAACATTTCCCGTCCCAGAAAAATATTCTCCGTCACGCTGCGATACGGAATCAGGTTGATTTCCTGGTAAATAGTACTGATACCCTCGCTTTGAGCCTGGTCTGGTGACTGAAAGTTTCTGGAGCGCCCATCAAAGATGATAGAGCCTTCATCGCAGCGATAGACGCCAGTGAGCACCTTGATGAGCGTTGATTTGCCGGCGCCATTTTCGCCAATAAGCGCATGCACTTCTCCGGGCGCGACATGAAGTGATGCGTTGGAAAGCGCGATCGAGCCCGGAAAACGCTTCGTAATATGTTCCATTTGCAGTAATGGAGTGTTTTCTGACATACGTCTCTTCTCCGAGC
Organism: Ktedonobacteraceae bacterium; assembly: GCA_035493895.1. Classification (GTDB taxonomy): domain Bacteria; phylum Chloroflexota; class Ktedonobacteria; order Ktedonobacterales; family Ktedonobacteraceae; genus DATJHM01. Next base: position 29,317 of record DATJHM010000184.1, on the reverse strand, counting down.
GTTCTTACTAGCATTTGGGGTAGAAAAAACGATGAGCGAATCACGTTTTGACCGATCATCTGCTCTGGTGTGCGTTTGCTTTCCCACCAGAGCAGCGAGCGGTTTATGCCTCCAGCCAGAGTAGCTTAGAAGGCGTCAGGAAGATACGCCTGCGCAGAACCATCGGCTTTTTTGAAGACCTTATCCGGCTGGACCACCCAGGCCGGCAGATCCTTACCCGCGATATAGTCGTTCAGCGTCTGGAAGACCAGCGGACCCAGGCGAGGGTTGGATTGAACCACGGCATACTCTTCACCGGCGAGCACCAGATTAATGGCGTCTTTTGTCCCATCGATGGAGACTACCTGGATATCTTTGCCTGGCAGCTTGCCCGCAGATTTCAACGCAGTGATGGCACCAATGGCCATTTCGTCATTATGGGCAAAGACTCCCTTGATATTGGGATACTGCTGGATCAAGGTAGCCATGACCTGCTGACCTGTAGCGCGATCAAAATTGGCGGTTTGTTCGGCGACCACTTTGATCTTGGGTGCCTTGGCTGCCAGTTCGCCGTCGAAGCCACCTCCACGCAGAATCGCGGGAGAGGAGCCAGTAGTTCCCGTCAGTTCGACAATCGTGGCCGTCGAGTCTGGTCCACCCAACGCCTCTATCAAGGCATCGGCAGCCAGTGCCCCTTGTTTCTGGAAATCGGAACCCACGAAGGTGGCAAAGTCACGCCCAGGGGTGGCCATACTCTCATTGACATCGCGGTCCACGACAATCACGGGGATGCAGGCTTTGCGAGCATCGAGGATGGCTTTTACTTCGGCATCTTCGGTATGAGGATCAACTAGCAGGACGTCCGGTCGATCATTAATCAGGTTCTCGATATCCTGAACTTGCTGATTATCAGAGTTATTGGCGTTGGTTTTGAGCAACTGGAAACCATGCTTGGTAGCCTCGCTTTCAATGCTGGCTTCTTCCGCATAGCGCCAGGCTCCATCCAGCGCATTCTGGGACCAGCCCACTTTGTGCGCGCTGGTGAGTTTGACCAGCTGGGTATTGCTGCCGGGGGTACAACCAGGATGCAGATCGGTTGTGCTGGAGGGACTGCTTCCACCGCAAGCTGCCAGGATGATACTGAGTATTGCCAGCACACTGAAATGCGGGAGAAATGACTGTTTAGCACGAGCAAGGGGAAAACGCATTCGGGACCAACCTTTCAAAATACATGACAACATTGTCCGGGAGATAGGTAGACCTCTCCTCATCAGGAAAGGCTTCTTCATCTCCAATCGAGTGCGGAGAGAGAAACATCCTGTTTCTGCAAACTCTCGTCCAGGAAAAACACAGTCTGGAATGCTCGATAAGATGGTCGGTGAGTATCCGTGTAATCAATTGTTACTGTTGCGTTTGTGCGTCGATGAAAAAACAAACAAATGATGAATGTGTGGCATTATCAGGGAAGAACGTACAACCTCCTTTCGACAAATATTAAGGGTTCTGCTGTTGATTAATCGCTTAAATTTCATCAATTAAAGTAAGTATAATAATCGGTCTATGCTTTGTCAAGGACTCTGATTGACGACCGCGAAAGAGCTTAAAATTGACATTTAGGGGATTGTATCGTATAGTTGGCACTAGTTTAATCGTTTCAATTGAAGGAAGAGCAACCACCATGGCAACGCTTGCAGATGTCGCCCGTCGGGCCCAGGTCACCACCGCCACCGTCTCCAATGTTCTGACTCGGCGTGTTCCCGTGAGTGAAAAGACGCGGACGCGCGTCCTCCAGGCCATTGAAGAATTAGAGTATAAGCCTAATCTGGTCGCCAGAGGTTTAGCGCAAGGCAAAACGATGACCGTGGCCCTTGTGGTCCCAACCATCTCCAATCCCTTTTTTGCTGAGGTCGTCGAGGAGATTGAACGCGTCACCGATCAGCATGATTATCAGTTGCTCTTGAGCATGACGCATAATTCGCCAGAGGAGGGGAAACGCCACTTAGAACGGCTGGCGAGTCGCTGGGTGGATGGCTTTATTGTGATGGGCATGGCGGCTGACCTGACGGATGTGCTGGCCTTGAAACAGCAGGGCAAAGCGGTGGTCTTGAGTGTCTGGAACCAGGATCCGCGGGCGCTGGTTCTGCCCAGCGTGGATATTGATTTCCGCCTGGCCGGGGAGCTGGCGACGCAGTATCTGCTGGCATGTGGGCATCGGCGCATTGCGCTGATTGTGGAAGAACCTGTCCAGCTGAGCCGTCGCAAAGGCTATCAGACGGCATTGGTAGAAGCCGATCTGCCCATCATTTCCGGGTATATTCAGCCCGGGGATTCCTCATTTGAGAGCGGGTATCAGGCCACGCTACGCTTATTGGCCTTGCCTGTCCGTCCGACTGCGATCCTGGCGGGCAATGACTGGATGGCTCTGGGGGCCATCGAAGCCATTATTAGCCAGGGGTTATCTGTCCCAGAAGATCTCTCCGTGGTTGGCATTGATGATATTGTTCCGGCCGCCCACGCCCATCCCCCTCTCACCACCATCGGTATTCCCAAGCAGGAAACCGCTAGAGCTGCCACAGAGTTGCTTCTTCGCTCAATCAACGAGACAAAACGCCCGGAGACGCCGCTGCAAATGCTCATTAGTCCACACCTCATTATGCGTCAGTCGGTTGCAAGAATTGAGAGCATATAGCTGAGGCACAATGGAAGGCTGGAACGTCTTATCTATCAGATTACACCGTTTGTGGGCTGCTTCTCGCCCAAAGCTGTAGCTTTTTGTTGGACCGTGCTGAGGATCTCCTGGGTATGTTGGACCAGTTTGCCAGCAGATGCTTGCACTTGCTCGTTCAGGTCGCTTCCCGTTTCCCGCGCTCTGGTTGCTGCGTCCTGTGCCGATTGCTTCAGTTGTTCGACGTCAGGAAGGGCATCCTGGAGTTTCTCGAAGCGATTGCGCAACTGACGACGTCTTTCATCATTCAATGTCAGGGCGATCGCCAGGGCGATCAGCACACTCAGAAGCACGTAAACGATTAATCCCTGTCGAAAACGACTCATCTTTATCTCTCCTCTTTCCTCGTTCGAATCTCTCTCTTCGCCTTTTATATATACTCGTAGTATAGTGCTTCAAAATCACGTAACAGTCACAACTGCGCTGTCAACCGTCACAATGAGATCACGAACGTTGCGCACATCAAATCGTGCGTTCGATGACAGAATGGCTTTCCGGCGTGATGAAGCAGGGAAATAGAGTATTTTCGAGGCAATATTGATCATGGGAGAAATTGTCACGCGTCAATGAAGAGCAGGAAAGCGTGTTTTACAGCCCGGGTCCATCATACCCACACATCCCCATACGCGGTGAATTGACCACAGGCAAGAGCATCTCCTCGCCACATTCGTGCTGTTCGGCACACGCTTCACACAGCAGGCCGCCATCATCGTAGACACATTCTGAGCAGATTTCTGTGGCTGGTTTGCCACAAACGTTACAGGGAAGCGCAGGAGGAAGGTTGTGCGCCAGCAATTCGACCGCCTTCTTTTGCGGCGTGCCTTCTCGTTCAGCCAGTACTTTCAAGCGAAGCTCCGTCGTCGTGCCAAAATCATACTCATGCACAAATTGGTCACCAACTTCCAGAATCTGCCCCACTTGCACATTCATACTTTTATCACCAAACTCGGGATCGACATAGGATGAGTAAGAGATGCCATGGATCTCAAAGCGGCTCAGATGGCCACAACATTCTAGCCAGCTCTTGCGGAGAAAACTGTCGAGCGTTTGGAGTGAAGCATTCGCAGGAATTTCCAGGTGCAGCCAATAGTCTGGTGCATCCAGCCCCTCTGCCCGCACGTGTAACGATCGGGCTGGCTTTGCTGAAGGTTTCCCGTGAGTGGTCGCAAAAGATGCGGTTCTCTGGGGACACGTTTCGAGGTGGCGCGTCATGGCTGTTTTGCCAAGAACCTGCTGGCAGAAATGACAGGTGCCTTTCGTGGTTGTTCTCGCCATACTTCAAACTTTCTTGAGTACAATCGCTGCTTTCTATACCTCTTCCAATATTTCAAGAGAGAGAGGTGCATTCTCTTTCAGTATACCATACAGGTAATCATCTGGATTACCTGTATGACGCTTCGTATGCCCTCTCGGGACGGCGGGTTGCTCTTTTTAGGAGACACTCACCTCAAGACGGGGCAGCTCGATGGTCGCTAGCTCATAGAGGGGCGCGGTGACTGGCTCTACCCTGATCACGCTCTGGGCGACGATTGGATGTTCCCGCTTATTGCCCAGGTAGAATGGTACACTAATGAGCAGGCAGAGGAGACCCGGTATGAACATCGCACCACGTATCCCTAAGAGTGGCATCAGATCACCAATTGACATTGGAATGGTCATGCCCGCAACGCCAGAGCTGATCATCACCATACTGGAAATGAGTGCCGGGGCCTGCGAGAAACGACGTGTCGCAATGGCCTGGACACTGGGAAAGATCGGGCCGATAAAAAAGCCCTCCCAGAAGCAGCTGATGAAACAGAGCAATGGGATACTCATGAACGTTGTTGCCAGGATGCCACTGATTCCACCCCCAATGATGCTGATATAGAGTAATCGTGTGTTATTGATATAGCCATATTTGATGAGCTGCGCGACCAGTATGCGTCCCAATGTTAAACCGATCCAGAACAACGTTGCGGCCGGTGTCGCTTTCTGTAACGTGATGGCGTCACTCTGACTGACAGAGGATACTAACCAGCTGCTAAAGCCGGACTCTGTGCCAACGTAGAGACAGATTTGCAATGCCATAAGCCAGAAGAGTGCGTGCTTGAGTACTTGCATTGACGTACCAGCAGTGGCTGTTCCTCTCTCCGCCTGTTGTGGTTGGCGTATTTCCTCCGTCATGACCTGCTTCGAGGTAAAGCTGAGCATATTGAGAGCGAGCAGGCAGAGAGCACCATCAGCCGCAACAAGCGCAAAGGCGAGCACGGGACTCTGTGTTACTGGCAGGGTGAATGAGAGAAGCATTGGGGCGAGCAGTGAGCCGATGCCCATCGAGCCATGCAGCATATTGAGTTTTTCACCCAGCTGATCGCCAAAGTTGAGCGATAAGGTCATCATGAGTCCGATACTGATGAAGCCCGCGCTCATGCCCTGGAGTAATTCGGCTACAAGCCAGATGTCGAATGAGCGCGTGATTGGCATAAGAATGCTGGAGCTTATCAACCCCCCAAGTCCAATGATGATGATTGGCCTGGTCCCGATTTTGTTTACCAGAAAATTGCTGAGGAGAACGGCAAGAATAGTGCCAAGTGCGCTGATCGTAAATGTGAATCCTGCTGTACTTAGTGATACATTGGTATCTTTGGCCAGAATGGGCAGACTTGAACTTGGTAAGACACTTAATAATCCGTTTGCGATATAGGCCTGGCAACAAATGAAAAACAGAATCGTTGGATTCGTGCGAAGCGTTTCATAAGACATGATAAAAAAACCTGATTATAATTTCAATAGAGATGGCAGTAAAATTTTTTAAAGTGTCGATTTTCTCGACTTTTTATAGTGGTGATAGATTATTTATCTAATTTTAATGGACATAGTTATACTGTAAACATCAAATTGTTCTTGTCTATCTGTAGCGAATTGATTGCAGTATCGACCTCGAGATCATTGAGAGGAACACCTTCTATCATTGAAGGGTGTGCTATTGTGTTGTGCCGCCAGATAGAATATTGAGAAGGATAAAGTGGCAACCCGCATTAGTTTCCACCGCATTTTTCTATCACCATTGCTATTGTACCACAGCTAGAATCATTGTCAACCTGCTAAATAGGAAGAATTGCAGACCTCAGGGATGCTTTTTAACCCCGGACAGCGGCCAATGTATACGCATTTCCGGCTTATTAAGCAGAGCCAGCATGAAATCAAGTAACTGTTCAATCATGTGAGGAAGGAGATAGAAGCATAATAAAAACACGTTTTTCATCGTAGATGTTCTTTGCTTCTGCTGATTTTTATTATATAAAAAATAGATAACCTTTAATGTATTGATAATACATAAAATGTGTTGTATCATATATATATGAACATAAATCTATATCTTCCTTCTTTTATCAGGAACGGCTTTGGTACTTTCCTGTTTCTGTCTTCCCCTGTCGCTTTAGCGAGATGTTAGAGAGACCACATGGCGATTTGGTATGACGCGCTATGTATATGAATGTGTCACGACAACCGACCAAGAGGAGAACAACCATGCTGCAACAACTACCCACCACCGATGTGGCAACGACCCAGCGAGCGCTTGACCTGCATCGGCAGGGCAGAGGGCCGCATCTGATGGGAAACTTCCTGGGGAAAGGCTTCGTCGAGCTTGTAGCTATCCGCCGGGGGAGTGGCAAGTATCTGGAAGGGCAATGTTCCTCCTGCCACGAGAACGAATGGTATGAGGTAACAGACATTTTCTACGAGACCTGAACGTTTCCAGATTGATCAGGTGGGATGTATCTGAATAACATCGCTTGCCTGGTAGCGAATTGTAACAAGAGATTAAGGAGAGCATGTATGGTCTTGTTATACATCTCAGCCAGGTTGGTCATGTTTCAGCGCGAGAAGCACGTTTTCAATGCTGACGAAACGTGCTCATGTCTGAACGCAAGTCGCAAGGTGACCTGTGTTGCCTTTGCGTCCCCCGTGAGTAGGTGTGGCTCGTTCGAGCGTTAATCGTGCGGGAGAGGTTCGATTGCTGATGGGCAAGGCCACCATTAGTACGCCATTCCCATAGGTGACGTTGGCACACTCTGCATTGACTGGAACCGGGAGTGCGAGTTCACGATGATAGACGCCGACGCTCCATTCATCCCACAACAACTCTTTGACCTCCTTCAGGAGAGCACGTTGATCCCCATGCAGTATGAGGCGATTATCATTGGTGACTTCGACCACAATGTTCTCGGGTTCTAGTCCAGCCATCGGAGCCGCAATCATCAAGCGCTCCTCTGTTCGGTAGACCTTGACAGGAATATGTTGCTGCTTTATCTGTTCTTGCATTTGTCCCGCCTTTCGTTTCTCTGAGCGTACCTGATTTTAGTTACTATTTCAAGTATTTTTATGGCACTCGAGCAATATTTTTAACACCCTCAGCATAAATTAATTTTATTAGAGGAAAAAGCGTCTATTTCTAATAAAAAAAGCGCGATTTAATTTGTATTTTTCCTAAAAATAGTGTATACTTATAGTACCTCATAGATCTTCCCATGAGTCATCTTCCTCGTATTACATGGCACGCAAAATACATCTCTATCTCGGGAACGCCGCGACTCACACGTCTTCGTATTTACCTCTTTTCATGTGGGAGCGTATTTCCAGAAATGGGTCTATTCGCACATGCGTTTTTCTTTCTCTCTATCTACATCATTTATGTGTGTGGAGAGCAATACAGTTATATCATTTCAAGAAAAGGACGGTATTATGACATTTGCAACATTTATTCTCGCCGCCACGCTTAACCCGGGAGGGCTGCTGATGTGGCTGATTGTTGGTCTGGTGGCAGGCTTTTTCGCAAGTCGGGTGATGCGTGGGGGAGGCTATGGGCTGATCGGTGATATTGTGGTGGGCGTTGTTGGAGCATTTCTCGGCGGATGGTTGGCCAGTTTCCTCGGGTTCGGGGATACCTATGGCCTGATTGGCAGTATTGTCATTGCCTTTATTGGAGCGTGTGTGCTCATTGCCATCTTACATGCAGTCGCAGGCGGAACACGCGGGCGGAGCGCATAATAACAGCCGTACAGGTGAAGTAGTAAGGGCTGGAGGTGTCGATGGAGCCATTTCCATCGACATAATAGCAGGCTCTCTGAAGGAGGCATTGATGGAAATTTCATTCATGCAAGTGCTCATTTGGATCGTAATTGCCGCAATAGTTGGTGTGGTGGGTGAACTGCTCGCTCGTAGGCGTGCGCCCGATGGCATCGTAGGTGCAATTATTGTCGGATTCCTCGCCATTTTTTTGCTGGTGGGGGTCTTCCACTTTCATATTACAGGTGAACCGTTCCTGGGGGGCGTCCCATTGATAAGTGCGATCATCGTCGCAGCGCTCCTCGTAGCTGTTTGGAGCAGTTTCGCCTACCGCCGTATTCAGCCTCACTATGCACGCTACCATCGGCGTAGGAGTTACGCTCGCTCCCCACAGCGCCGCTGGTTCTAGTACTCAAATCTTTCTCCAGGAGGAGGTCCCCTACATGACTCCTGGTCGAGCTGATCTTTCTGTTACAGAAGAAAGATCAGCTCGACCAGGAGTGGCTACTTTCCAGCGGAGGAGAGCGTTGTCTCACGCTCCCTCGACGAAGAACGAACCGTCTGGAGATAGCGCCGAAGTGGTTTCATGAGGGCCATCGCATCAGGACCAACTCCGCTGATGCAAGGACTGATTTATGCGAATGTGATTGGCGCAGATCTGGGGCCAAAATTCACGCCGCTGGGGTCGCTGGCAACGCTGCTCTGGCTGCATGTGCTGGGCTAGTTTTTCTCTTTGAGAGGACAGGTAGTATGGGGTGGGGCAAAGAGGGTGATTGCATGCCTGCTGCTGAAACTTTTTCGCTGTACTATACGTACCACTCTCGATGCTCGGAATAGTTCTCAGCATTTACAACTTCATCTGATGGTAAGAAAAAGAGCATTCAGCGATATTTGCCCCTCAACACACACATTGAACAGGCACATCGTTTCCTCAAACGGCTCGCTCATCTGAACGCATTGTTTTACCTTCATTATGTTCTTTCCGAGGAGGATAAGATGTCTGCCATTGATCAGGCCAGGATGTCTGCCATTGATCAGGCACATCCCGATCTCATGCCCGGCTATTGGAATGCCGCGAATTATCTGACCAATGGTCATCAAAGCGATAGCGCTCTCCTTGTATTGAATGAGCGGTATCTGGTTCAGCAGTTCGTGGCACGTGGTGGCATGGCGATGATCTATCGTGGGCTGGATCTACAAAAGAACTGCATCGTTGCACTGAAAATTCTTCACGAGACCAATACCACTCCCTCGATGTATGCAGGATATTTCCGGCAAGAAGCCAGTATTACCTCTTTGTTGCACCATCCTCATATTGTGCAAGCCTATGACAGAGGACAGTACCATGATCTTTCCTTTATCGTCCTGGAATTTATTGACGGGAAAAATTTATATCAGGAAATGCAGCTCCAACATGTTCTTCCTGTGAAACGCGCACTCACTATTGCGTATGCTGTGGCGCTGGCGTTAGGCGCGGCGCATGACTGCAAGATTGTTCATCAGGATGTGAAGCCTTTAAATATCATGCTGGGGCAGAATGGTGATATTAAACTGATTGATTTTGGGATTGCTAAAAGGTACCAGGAAGTGTATGAAAGCGCATATGATGACAAAGATCTTGTGCTGGGAACACCTTTGTATCTGGCTCCTGAGCAAGCGCAGAGATTTCTTGTCAGCCCGGCAACAGATGTGTATGCACTTGGTGTGGTGATGTATGAAATGCTCTTAGGACGCCGACCCTTTCTGAGCAAGGTACCAGAAGTTGTTGCCGCGCAGCACGTCTGGACGCGCCCCCCTGCTCCCAGCCAATTGTGCCCTACGATTTCTCTCGCTCTTGAAGCCATTCTCCTCCGTTGCCTGGAAAAGGAGCCGGAGAAGCGTTTTCAGCATGGTCGTGAGTTGGCGCAGGCGCTGCTTGTTCAATTGGAGGACCCGGCTGTAGATGAGTACTCCCTCTTACCTCAGATAGAGGAAAAGGGAGCTTCTGGCTATGATTGTGACGATGACCTGACCATTACGCCAACTTCGCCTGAGACTACGGCAGGGGTTCCACTTCACATCGCGCTACAGATCATTACTGGCATGTGTGGCTTCATCCTGCTGGTTGCACTGAGCATCTATCTCCTCTTGCATATTTTGTGATGTCATATTTGAGGAATTCCCATATGGCATCTGATCATGTTTACTATTCACTATTACGCGTTGACCATCTTCGCTCGTAGTGGGGCACCGATTTGATGCAGATGGGACAAGATTTCATGCAAGGATTGCCAGACTGTTGTCTCGTGATAGGGAATCGCATGGGCCTGGCAGAAGGCTTTGACAATGGGTTGGGCCGCCTTTAACTGGTTACGAGCCATACCTGGAAACAAATGATGCTCAATCTGATAGTTCAATCCCCCATACCAAAAGTCAGTCACAGGATGAGCACGAATATTGCGCGAGGTCAGGATCTGTCGATACAGGAAATCCATCCGATTCTCTTTTTCCAGGATAGGCATGCCTTTATGGTTTGGTGCAAAAATTGCGCCAAGGTAGAAGCCGGTCAATGTCTGGTGCAGCAGCACGAAGAGGAGCGCAGGCCACCATCCCAGCAGCCAGAATACACAGACAAGGTAGAGGATGACATGGGTAAGCATCAAGACCCATTCGAGCGCGTGATATTTTGTTTTATTTTTGAGAAGAAAATGGAAACCATTGTATTGAAGGCCGATAGCCACAGTGAGCAAAGCCGGGAGGAAGAACCACGCTTGATATTTCACGATCATGCGCCTGAACGCGTTCATGGAGGCAAGATCGACCGTACCCGTAAATTCAAGGAATGGAATGTTCAAGTCTGGATCGGTATCCACCTGATTGGGATGGCTATGATGGGCGTTATGCTTCTTTAACCACCAGCCATAGCTCATACCAATGATCAAGGTGCCGCCAATAAGGCTTACCAGCTCATGTTGCCAGGCGTGGTGAAACATCTGGCGATGTCCGGCTTCATGGCTCAGTAGCCCGATCTGTGTCCAGACAAATGCCAGAAAGACTGCATTGAGCAGCTGGAGCCACCAGATGGGGACCATGAAGAGAAAGAACAGACTGATACCAAACAAGATGCAGAGCAACGCAATCCGGTTGATATAGTAGCGCGGTTGCTTATCCAGGAGCCCACGTTGTTTGAGCATGTGCTTGAGCGAGGCATAGATCCCTGTTTCACCTGTTTCTACCGCAGGTGGTAGTAAGAGATTCTCCAGAAGAGAGGATGGAGGAACAAGATCGGACGACGGTTTCGTATTTTTCATAAGTATTTTTCTCCCAGGAAAGAGCGAGCGGTTGTTCTGTAAGTGTCTATATTCTTTCCGCTCTTAATAAGGGTAGCTGTGGGGCGTTATAAAAAACGTTAAGAGGGAATTACATGAATTACAGGCCGCAAGCGCGCAGTATGATAGAGCCCTCACTGCGACATAATGGTTTTGCGAAGTGAGCAGCCTTTATGCGAGCTTCAGGTCGAAGCACTACTGTGCGGCCAGGACCGCCAGACGGTCGAGAGCCGCGCTCTCTATTGCAAACTGGCGTGTATTTTGTGCGTAGACGAGCAGTGAGGTATAGGCCGTTCGAGCCTGCTCCCACTCAGCGTTCAGCTCATACGCCTGGCCCAGGTGGGTGTAAAGATGCTCGATCTCCGTCGCGGGAAGTGTGGCTTCCAGGCTGAGCAATGGTGCAGGCTCCCGCAGCAAATGCCGGGCCTGTTCGTAGAAGGTGATGGCATCGTGCACGGCTATTACCCGTATGGCCTCATCGCCTGCGGCGAGACTGAAGCGGAAGATTGGTTCCACCAGTCCCGCCGCCAGGGCATGGTATGCCAGGACCGCTGCGGGTGCAGCCACCGCTTGCAACACCTGTATGGCGCGGCGATGAAAGATGGAGCGCCTCGCCTCGCTTGCTTCAGCGTAGACCACTGCCCGGATCTTCGCGTGCGTGAACACGTAGCGCCTATCCGTCATGCGCCCGTTTGTCTGTTCTGACTCATGCAGCAGATGGCTATGCAGCGCCTCATCCAGGGCAGAGAGTCCGTCATATTCTGCGAGATCGGCCACCTGGCACAGGTGCTTAAAGGTGATTCCCTGCCCAAGGACGGCTCCTGCTACCAGAAGCGCAAAGGCATTCGGCGAAAGTCGATCGAGTCTGGCGCAGATGACTTCGCGCACACTGGGTGGGAAGAACCCATGCACCACCATCTCATGCTCCATCGCTGCCGTAAAGTCAATGGTCCATCCTCCCTCTTCGTTTGGGCGGGAGGCGAGCGCGCCACGCTCGAGCAAGACCTTGAGCGTTTCCATCAGATAGAAGGGTTGTCCCTCAGTTTCCGTGAACAGCCACTGCCCAAAGCGTTCCAGGTCCGCTGACCGCCCACCATCTTTGCTCCCTTTCCCTCCAAATGCCTGGAGCAGGTGCAAGATGTCTTCTGCGGTGAGAGGGCAGGGCTGTAGATGGGTCAGCGGTACAGCGCGTTCAATGTCAGTTCGCCACCTGGCAAGCTCTGGCGGCATGGCACTTTCCCCCACGCGTAGCGTCAGGAGCAGGAGCGCGGGCGTTTTGCTCTCCGCGAAACGTCGTGCGAGATAATGTAGTACATCGAGCGAGGCCGCATCCGCCCATTGCACATCATCGATGAACAGAACCAGTGGCGCTCGTGCCGCCAGGGCCTGGCCCAGACGCGCTACTGCTTCAAACAATCGATTGCGTGCCACTGACTTGTCCCCGGCCGGGTCAGGCAGATCGGGGTAGCGGTCGCACAGTTCGGGAAGCAGACGCGAGAGTTCCGCCAGCCACAGATCGGAAAGCAGATCATCCGGGGCGTTTTCCCGCTCGATGCGTGGGCGCAAGGCCTCGATCACGGGCTGATAGGGCAGGTGGCCGCCAGTTTCAAAGGCCTGTCCCCGCAGCACGTCTGCTCCCTCTACCTCTGCCTGGGCCAGAAATTCGGTTGCCAGTCGCGTCTTGCCAATACCGCCCTCCCCTTCCAGGAGCACGACTTGTGTCTGACCATATTGGATCGCATGGTAGATCTTGATCAAGGTGCTCAACTCCGTTGTACGCCCCAGGAGTGGCCCTTCAAGGAACATTGCGAGCGAGAGTGCATGCGCAGGTGTTGGTGCGGCCTTGCGTCGAGGAGGTGCAACGGCGCGCATGTGGTTGACCAGCGCCACCGTTTCTGGATCGGGCTCGGTTTGCATGCCAGTGGCAAGCTTCGCCCGGCACGTGTCATAGGCATGTAAGGCCGCAGCCCGATCCCCTATGGCGAAGTGTAAGCGCATCAGACGTCGGTAGGCGTCCTCATATAACGGAGACAGGACAAGCCAACGGTCGACCGTTGCAATAGCAGCCTCAAGTTCTCCTGCTTCGAATTGCATCTGGGAGAGGCAGTCGAAGACCTCATTCATGCGCAGGTGCCAGTATTCGCGTTGGAAGCGCAGCCAGTCATCGAAAGCCGGGGCATCGCGCAGAGAGAAGCCCTCCAGAAACTCACCACGAGGGAGGCTGATCGCCCGTTGGAGTCTGGCAAGCAGGATGCGATGCGCTTCTACAGGCATGGTCAGTGTTGTGTGGATTGACGCGTGTGCCGATGTCCAGGCTTCGTGGAGGATATGGAGGTCGAGCTCGGCAACGGAAGTGAGATCCAGGCCAAGGGTATCGCGTGTGACGAAGAGGTGAGGGGCAGGAGAAACATCACTATCCTCGCCCAGCACGTGACGCAGATGGAGCAGGCTAATGCGGAGGGCTGCCCGGCTATGCTTGGGATCCCCCTCTGGCCAGAACTGCTCGGAGAGGCTTCTGCGCGAATGGACACGGCCTTCCACTGCCAGATAGATGAGGAGCGCGAGTTCCTTGCGTGTGGAGAACAGTAATACCTGATCGCCATGACGCACTTCTGGCGGGCCCAGTAATGTCAAATATAAGTCGCCCATTTAACGGCCCTCGTAACACGCTGCTGCTATTCTGAGATCAGAGAGGTGACAGGTAAGGGAACTCGCTCCACATGAAAGAACAAAGGATGCCAGAGAGTTTCAAGTGATACTACATAGAACCTATTTATTATCGCACAAAACACGACTTGAGTGGAAGGAACGTTCCCATGCCCAGGAAAAATAATGCCCTGCCCGAAGAGCAGCAGGCCAAATTGATCGAGCTGTTGAACCGCCGCTTAGCCGACGCCATCGATTTGCAGTTACAAAGCAGACAGGCTTACTGGAATGTGAAAGGGCCCAATTTCATGTCCCTGCGTGAATTATTTAACAAGATAGCTGAAGGCGTGGAGGAGTATGCGGATCTGATCGCTGAGCGTATCGTACAGTTGGGTGGCGCAGCGAAGGGCACGGCGCATGCGGTTGTCGAGCGGACTTCGCTCGACGGATACCGACTGGCGACCGCTGATGGGCATGGCCACATTGATGCACTTTCGACGACACTCACGGACTTTGGGAGACATGTGCGCTATGCCAGCGAGCAGGCATCAGCCCTTCAGGATGCCGACACTGCTGACATCTTTACTGAAATTGCCCGAGGCATTGACAAATGGCTCTGGTTCGTTCAGACGAGCCAGCAAGCAGGTAGCTAAGTAGCGGGAGAACTTTATTTAACGTTTATCATAACACTCAATGGGTATAGTAAGAACGTAGAACACAATACATTCCTATGAGAGGAAAGGATACGATCATGATTGCAACGCTTCTCCTTGCGGATATCAATCTTAGCATGTCAAATTTGCTCTGGCTGCTGGTTGTTGGATTGATTGCAGGCTTTCTCGCGAGCCGGGTGATGCGCGGTGGCGGCTTTGGCATCGTTGGTGATATTGTGGTGGGCATTATCGGAGCTTTCTTAGGCGGATGGTTAGCTGGCCTTCTGGGGCTAGGTTCCTTCGGCCTGATTGGGACGATTGTGGTCGCCTTTATTGGAGCCTGTATTCTCCTTGCCATCGTACACGCTGTCTCGCGCGGAGGGACAATTAGAACCAGGCCGAGAGAATGGGGATGGTAGTACGGTGCGCTAAGAGCCAGATGATATCAATGGAGTATGCACACATAATGCGCCATGTCTCTATTCAGGTCTTCTCGTCACCGTAGGCGCTGAGACATACGTATGCGGCTCGGAGAGTAGCAGGAATATATATGCCAAGATACCTTGTGCCAACCAGGCCGCTTTCAGATCTGACGGATGATAGCCTGGTTCAACGAGCGCGAGTCGGCGATCCAGGCGCGTTCGAAATCCTGGTTGAGAGGTACAGCGCCTTTCTTTTGCTCCTGATTTCTCGTATCGTGCGCGACGAATACCTCACGCACGATATCTTACAATATGTCTTCCTTCAATTGTACCGTTCGCTGCCCACACTGGTAGCGGGGGGGACACTCAAGCCCTGGTTAAGTCAGGTGGCACGTCACCGCTCTATTGATGAGCTGCGTCGTAGACGGTGCCTTCTCTTTTCCGAGATCGAGCCATTTCCGGAGAAGGGTGAATACTCATTCCTCGCCAATATTGCCGACACGGATCGGCTACCGGAGGAGCAGGTTGAATTGTGCGAGCTACGACAAAAGCTCTTTGAGGCGATTGAAACATTGCCCCCGCACTTCCGCGCAGTTGTGTGGCTGCGCTATAGCACGCAACTGAGCTTTCGCGAGATTGGGCAGGAGCTCAGTATCCCGGCCACAAGGGCCAAAACGTACTTTTTCCGGGCGAAAGAACGCCTGCGTGTCTTGCTGGAGCTAGAATTTGAGCGTGAGAGAGTCATGGAAACATAGGAAGTATGTGAGGCTCATTTTTCGTAGATGGCTGTCAGGACCACGCGCGAAAAAATGTCGCGCCCCGCTTCCGTACAACTTACCAGTGTCCACCCATTTTTCTCGCGTTTCTTTCTATCGCGTTGGTATTTTTTTGTTGCGTTCCCCCATAGGTTTGCCCAATAGGATACGCTATCGTGTTGCGGTTTGTTTTGTGCCATCGTGATACTCCTTGTAAGAAGATAACTGTGAGAAGACAACTCTTCTCGATTTTCTTTTGCCTCGACGAACTCTTCGTCAGCATTTTGCGACCAGCCTGCACTGGAGCTATCTACCTCCCAGATAGTTTGCGGCCAGTGCCAGCACATCCTCCATCTCGAATGGTTTTGTAAGGAAATCATCAGCACCAACATCCTGCGCCATGTGTTGTGTATCTTTATAGGTCGAGAGGAGAATGATCGGAATGTGGCGCGTGGCAGGTTTTGCTTTGATGTACTGGCAAATGGTTCGTCCATCTGAGCCAGAGAGTCGGATATCGAGGAAGAGCAGATCAGGGAACGGCTCCTGCATTTGTAGAGCGGCCTGACCATCTACCTGGAGCTCCACTGTATACCCCGCATCCGAAAGCATTTCGTATAGCACATCCCCAATTGCTGTATCATCCTCGACGACAAGGATTTTTTTCCGCATACTACTCATCTCCTTCTTTCTGTATGGTGGGCTCTGACTGCGGTACGAGCGGGATGGTAAAGAAGAAGGTAGAGCCGACGCCCTCGTGGCTCTCGACCCACATCCGTCCCCCGTGCCGTTTGACAATTTGTGCTGAGATAAAGAGGCCAAGGCCAAGGCCAGGGAAGGTTTTGGAGGCAGGGTCACTCACCCGAAAGAAGCGCTCAAAGAGGTGTTCGTGTTTCTCCGGGGCAATGCCAATGCCAAAGTCCTGCACGCCGATGGTGGCAGTATCCGCATCCGCTGTCATTTTTACCAGGATAGAGGTGGCCTGGGGAGAATATTTCACCGCGTTGGAGAGCAGGTTGATGAGAACCTGACCGATGTGTTCGCGGTCTCCGAATATGGGGGAAGAGAGTGTTCCCTCGATGCGAATCTGGTGGCGTTCTGTGGTATAGCCTATCTCTTCGACGATGTCTTGCACGAGGGTATCCAGATCAAATGGCTCATTGTGCCAGGTAAGTTGGCCTGCCTCTATTTTGGTGACATCCAGCAACTCGCCGATCAGCGTAATGAGTTTGTCGAGTTGTTTCTCCATTTTGACGAGTATCGTTGTTGAGTGCTCATCGCCTGCCCGGCAAAAGCGCTTGTGCAGGATTTGCGTATAGCCTTTCAGACTGGTAATGGGTGTCTTGAGTTCGTGACTGGCAATCGCCATAAATTCCTTACGTTGCTCCATCACTTGCTGCTTTTCACTCTCTACTTGTTTGCGCAGGGTGATGTCCTCCATCGCAAGCAAGATCAGCGGGACGCTATCGATGCGCTGGGCATTGAGCAGCATAGCCCGGTATCCAATCCTGGGAAAGAGATGTTCTACCTCGTAATCCACAAGTGTATGATTGGTAGGGAGCAACTCCTCCAGCAGGGACCGTAAGGCGGGCATGTTCCATTGGCCGTCTCCCAGCTCGAAGATCCGGCGACCCTCCGTTTCCGCTGGCTCGACCTGGAAACATTGGTAGAAAGAGCGGTTTGCGCGTTGCACACGCAGGTCGGCATCCAGGACGAGCAGTGGTTCCCTGACGGTCTCCACAATCGCTTCGGCGAAGTCGCGTGCTTCCTGTAGTTGTGCATTGCGCTGTTGGATTTCCGTGTTCACCGCGAGCAATTCTTCGTTACTGGCCTGGATCTCTTCTTTGGACGTTTCCAGTTCTTCATTGAGGCTTTGTAACTCCTCATTGCTGGAGAGGCTCTCTTCATTCGCCGAGTGCAGTTCCTCGTTGGTAGCCTCTAACTCCTCAATCATCGAGCGCATCTCCTGTCGGGTATCCTCCAACTCCTGCTCGGCTTTCCGAATGCGTCGATCCTTGATTCCCTGTCGTATTTGCCTGTCTGGTGAGAGAGGGGGAGGTGGTGGGGTGGACGATGTGCTCGCCTCTTCAAAGAGGATCACAAAGTAGTGTTCCGTGGTGGACGCCTGCATGGGAACCACTTCCACGGTGATGTCGCGCAAGACGCCCTGGTCGCTTATCTGGATTCCCTCTTTTTTGACTGCTTGTCCGCTCTTTCTGGCATTGGAAAGAGCGGTGCGCAGTGCCAGATCCAGGCCTGCCCTTGCCATTTTGAAGAGATTGAGGCTTGCCCGGCCTGGTGCAGGTCTCAGATAGGGGTTTGTGTCTCCATGGAAGTGGAGGATGTCCATCTCCGCGTCAATGACGACGCTGGCCGGAGCAAAACGAGCCAGCACCCGCTCTGCCTCCTTCTGGAGATCAAACGCTCGCTTTCCGTCTTCCTTCATACTCTTTCCTTCCTCATCCCGGGTTGGTGTAGTTCCTCGAGTGGACCTGTGGACGCCCTCGATGGCGAGAGGCCACGCGCTGGTAGCTTTTTTTATATACAGTTGTCGTTTGTGCTCCCCGGCATGTGCAAAGAGCTCTCTGCTGGTTCCAATCGTTTCCGATGGTCCAAGCAGGAGGACACCGTGGGGAGCAAGCGCATAGTGGAAGGTCTGGATCACCTTTCTCTGCGCCCAGGACTCCAGATAAATCAGTACATGCTGACACGAGAGCAGGTCAATCTGAGAGAATGGTGGGTCCTTGAGCAGATTGTGTTGTGCAAAGACGCATATCTCGCGGACGGCCTTGCGAATCTGGTAGCACCCATTGACAGGAAGAAAAAAGTGATCCAGACGTGCAGGAGAGAGCGTCTCTACAGCACCTGGCAGGTAGAGACCTGCCCTGGCGGACGCTATTGCCTGTGGATTGAGATCCGTGCCAAAAAATTGGATGGGGGGAATCGTTTGCTTCTCCTCCGCCAGAAACTCCAGCAGGCAGATCGCCAGAGAGTAGACTTCCTCCCCGGTGGAACAGCCTGGCACCCATATTCGCAGCGGAGAACCTGTGGCTTTTGTCGCAAGCAGAACTGACCAGATCTCACGGCCAAGTGTCTGAAAGGTAGAGGGGTCCCGAAAAAAACTCGTCACTCCTATCAGCATGTCCTGATACAAGGCATCCCCCTCGCTCTGATGGTCGGAGAGATACAGCAGATACTGGGCAGGGCTCTTGCTTTGTACAAGTACCATGCGTCGCCCAATGCGGCGCTTGAGCGTCGTGGGCTTGTATGCGGTGAAATCCGTGCCCGTGCGCCTGTGCAACGCACGCAGAATCTGCTGAAACTCCGGTTCCCATGTGGAAAGATCCGGCTCTGAGAGAGAGGTATCCACTTCCACTACAAGAGGGGGCTGGTGGACAGTGGGATGGCGACTGATCCTGGCCAGTTCTCTGGCAATTGCTTCAGGCGACCCGACGAAATCTACGCATCCGGCGGTAATAGCACTGTTTGGCATCTCAGAGAACTGCGCCGAGGCAGGCTCCTGGGCAAAGGTTATCCCTCCTGCGGCCTTGATGGCCTGGAGCCCAAGTGTCCCATCGGTAGCCATTCCCGATAAAATCACTCCCAGGGCCCCGGCGGCTCTACTCTCGGCCAGCGAACGCAAGAAGGTATCAATAGAGAGGTGTTGCCCACCCGCCTCTGTTCGGGGCATGAGTTGGAGCACGCCCTGCGAGAGCGTCATATCTGTATTTGGGGCAATGATGTAGACATGGTTGGCACAGACTTCCATGTTCGCCTGTGCCTCATGAACCTCCATGCGCGTAGCCCGCGCCAGCAGATCGGGTAACAAACTTTCATGTCTGGGGTCCATGTGTTGTACCAATACATAGGCCATACCAGTATCGACTGGTAGGAAGCGCAGAACGTCTCTGAACGCCTCCAGTCCACCCGCAGAAGCGCCAATCCCCACAATGGGGAAGGCGACGTATTGAGAGGGCATTTTAGAAATCCCTCCTCTCTCTGCCTCTAGCGGCTTTTCCCCCGGAACTTCCAGGCGGAATATGATGTGTGGGCGATAGAGCAAGTCATGTTGTATTCTGCTTGAAGTCCTTCACCGGGTCATTTCCGCACGAAGCGGATCTGCTACGTGTGCCGATGTAAAAGCCGTTGCCTCTTCGACTGCGTACCCCCACTCATTCATATGAGGTCCGAAAAATTCGAGGTGGTAGATGCCGCTCGGACAGGTGACCTCATGATAGTAACAGAATTGAGGGAAGATGGCGTGCAGATCGTGCTCCTTGCCCACCTCTTGTGGTGAAAACGTCTGGTATCCCTGGATGGCCCCGTCCCTGTCTGCATAGGGATAGACGTGCCCATCAGAAGCCATCACTGTGTAATGGGTCGTGTAGGGAAATTGCACGCAGGGAGCAAGGAAGGTGATGGTGCCTTCGTGAGGGTTGCCAGCGAGGAGCGCGGCGGTGTCAGATGGGAACCAGGCCCTCCAGGTCGCATTGGAAAATGTACCTTGTTTGGGGTCCAGATAGCATACCGCAGACTCAGTTTCGGAGATGGCCTCCGGCTGTGTGCGCTCGTCCCTATAGATGATGTTGTACATGTTCCTGGCGGGCTTCCAGGCTTCCATCGCTTCTTGCGGATGCTTGCACGCGTGTTCTCCATAGAGTAGAATGGGGTTCCCCTGCTGAAAGAGCGCATTGGCTTCTGCTGCTGAGATTTCCCTCCAGGTGGGTAGCGGAGCAGTGAAATTGGTACTCTTCTTGAGAGGCACGATCTCGGCCAGGTGTGATTTCGATGGTTGCGATGAGGGCGCAATGGGGAAGTCGACCAGTTGTTTCATCGCCTCTGTGAAGGCGGGGACGGCAAGTTCTCCCCCATTACACAGGTGGGCATGATAGGTTCGTTCAAGCAGCCAATGTTCACTCTGTTGCGCTGAAAATGGCACGATATCATGGTCATTCGCTGCGCCCTTTTCCTGAAGGAAGGTTCCGTTTTCTGTGGTTTCCATAGCTTGATCCTCTTTTCTTTCTGCGAGAGCGTGTGGTAATATACTGTTGTTTTTACACGCCTTCAATCACCTGATTATGCGTCTCACATTCGGCGGCAGGCGCTCAAAACGTTTTGGGCATCTGTTTTCATTGTCTTCAACACATCTCTTGCTCACGGGATCAAACGTGCCTTCCATGGGCGCTGTTCGTGTGCGAGGAAAGAGGAATACGCAAGCGGGGAGAACGAGCAAGACCATCCCGGATTAAGTACGCTCCGATGGTGGAGAGAGGTTCTGAGCGCCAGTTGCTACAAGGAACATGATTGAAGAGGTAAAGCTTATGTGAAGATTTGTTAGCTACCTCTATTATACACTATTTTCGGGGAGAATGCTTGTTTTTATGGTGCATTGCCTCACCTGTAGAACTGGCTTCCTCAGACCATTAACCACAAAACTCCTGCAACGTCGCGACCAGCACATCACTGCAACGCTGTACCTGCTGCAAATCAGACCATTCCACGATGGCATGCGCTCCGGTCCCACCAGGGCCAAATATCACTGTTGGGATGCCTGCGGCGGACAGTAATGCTGAATCCATCCAGGCTGCATTGCCCACCATTTCAGGCTCATCGTGCAACATCTCACGCACCTGACGTTTCAGCATCTGGACAATCGTCGCATCTTCAGCGACCTCAAACGCTTCGCGTACCAATGTCGTTCTTACAGAAGCCAGAAAGCTCGGATCGATTGCCGCTATTTGTTCAAGGATGGCGCGGATCTGCGCTTCCACTACCTCCACTGTCTCGCCGGGAATCGTACGCCGCTCAATCTGTAGCAGACAGCGCTCCGGGTAGCTGGAGAGCTCCTGACCTCCCTCGATTAACGAAGCATGCAGCGAACCACTCCCAAGATAACGCGATGTCGGGTGCTCCAGCAGCGTCCTATTGAGCTTTTCTAATCCGACCAGCACATGCCCCATCTTCACAATCGCATCACGCCCAACGTGCGGCAGCGAACCATGCGCCGCGATCCCCTGGGTGCTGATCTCTAGCCACACAAACCCTTTATGCGCAACGCACAGGTTCAGCTCAGTTGGCTCGGTCACAATCGCCGCATCAGCATGCCACTTTTTGACGATCGCCTGCGTGCCAATGCTGGCATATTCCTCGTCGGCCACAGCCGTGATAATCACGTCTCCGCGCAATGCCAGTTGTTTTGCCCGCGCAGCCGCACTCATTATCGCCGCCAGCCCACCTTTCATATCGTAGGCCCCACGCCCATACAAACGATTGCCCTCGATCACTGGCTCATGCGGCCGCTCCATACCAGTGACGCCGACCGTATCCATATGCGCATTGAGCAGGAGAGAACGCCCGCCACCGGTTCCGCGCACAATGCCCACGACATTGAAGCGGCCCGGTAGCACTTCATCCAGGGCAACTTCTACGCCCGCTCGCTCGAGCCAGTCCGCGACAAAGCGCGCTATTTTAAACTCACCTGCTCCCCCCGCCACCAGATCAGGATTGACCGAATCAATAGCAACCAGTTGTTGTAACAGGGTTGTGGTTTCGCTCATATCACCCCTTCTTTCTGCTCATCGAAATACAAGTATATAGTACAATAGAGAAGCAATATGCCAAAAGGGGCAAAAAATAGTATGCTGCCATACGTCCAACGTTTGTACAATTATGGTAACTTTTTCCTCAATGAAGAGTTTAAGGAAGCGCACATTCTCTTGGAGAGAGTGTCACAACAACTATTCAGGAGGAAATATGGCCACGTACACCATTGAACCAGAACAGGGAACCCTCCATGGAAGCTTCTCACGCGAGTTTCCGCCGATCGTAACCATCCATTCAGGGGACACGGTCGTTTTTCGTACGCTCGAGGTCAGCTGGGGACTGGAACCACGCACAGCGCCAGGTGTTCCCTACAAACAGTTTGCCCCTCGCGCCGCTGGACGCGATGATGGGCACGCCCTCTGTGGTCCTGTTGCCATCGAGGGCAGCAAGCCTGGCATGACGCTGGAGGTACGCATCAATGAAATTCGACCAGGAGCGTGGGGCTGGACCATTGCGGGCGGACGTATGAATGAAACAATGCAAAAGTTGGGCATTACCGATCCCGCACTGCTCGCCTGGACCTTAAATGCGGATACCATGACGGGACGCGATCAACATGGTCGAACCATCCCTCTGCGTCCATTCATGGGCATTATGGGTCTTCCACCCGACGAGCCGGGCATCCATTCCACCGTGCCACCTCGCTTCTGTGGAGGCAATATGGATTGTAAGGAACTGGTGGCAGGCAGTACGCTCTTTCTTCCCATCACGGTACCAGGGGCCTTATTTTCCACCGGCGATGGACATGCCGTGCAGGGTGACGGGGAAGTGAGCGGCGTCGGCTTGGAATGCCCGATGGAACGCGTGAGCCTCACCTTTTTCCTGCGCGATGATCTACATCTGAACGTCCCGCGCGCCCAGACGCCCGCAGGCTGGGTTACCATCGGCAGCCATACCGATATGCATGAAGCTTCACTCATCGCCTTAGGGGCCATGCTTGATCTGCTCGAAGAGCACTATCATCTTCCCCGCTCGGAGGCACTGGCATTTGCCAGCCTTGCCGTCGACCTGCATGTCTCGCAAATTGTCAACGGTGGTGTGTATGGTGTTCATGCCATTCTTCCCTATGCCGCCATTGCCGGTGTACTCTAAAAAGAGAGGGGGATAGGACTATTTGCGAACCTTTGTGAAAATCGATTTTCCGCGAGTGGATTCCTTGCGCAAACGAGGATTGGCAATCTCATCGATGCCAAAATTGACGAGGGTGAGCGCGGCACCCAGTATCGCGATGCTGAGTCCGGGCGGCAGGAACCACCACCACGCACCAAGCAAAAGAGCGTCGTTATTCGAGGCCGAGAACAACATATTGCCCCAGGTCGCACTGCTGATATCGCCTAACCCCAGATATTCCAGGGCCGTCTCGGCCAGGATCACATAGATGACCGTGCCAAAGAACTGCGCGGCCACAATCGCCGTCTGGTTGGGCAGGATCTCGTAGAAAATGATCCGCCACGTCGACTCGCCAGCGGTTCTCGCGGCCTCAACGAAATCGCGGCTGCGCAACGAGAGCGTCTGCGCGCGCAACACGCGCGCGCCCCAGGACCAGCCGGTGACCGTCAGGACAAAACCAATCGTCAGCGCCCCCTTATAGGGCAAGAAGGCGGCCAGCAAGATAGCCAGGGGCAGTGTTGGCAACACCAGGAACACATTACTCAGCAGCGAGAGCGTTTCGTCCATCCAGCCGAGAAAGTAGCCGGAAACCAGGCCCACCAGGACCGAAATGATTGTCGTCACCAGGCCAATGCCCAGACCCATAAAAACCGAGAAACGTGCTCCCACCACCGTCTGCACGAACACATCCTCCCCGAAATTCGTGGTCCCAAACCAGTGAGAGGGAGATGGCGGTTGCATACGATCGAGCGTAAAGGTATGTGGATCCTGTGGCACAATGATTGGCCCAAAGATGGCCAGAAGGATAAAGAAAGCCAGAATAAGCAAGCCCAGGCTTGCCTTCCAGTTCCCCGCGATGATCTGCCAGAGCGCAAGCCAGCGCTCCGTAGCGGGAGAATGATTTTTCGCTGGTGATGATGTCTTCATAAGTCCATCCATTGCGGTTAATTCCCTCCCAGGCGTACGCGTGGATCAAGGAGAACATACAGAAAATCGGCCAGGAAGTTCGCGGCCAGCACGGCAATGCTAATCACCAGGAAAGCTCCTTGCAAAAGTGCATAATCATGGTTATCAATGGCCTGTAAAATCGTATAGCCAATGCCAGGATAGGAGAAGACGATCTCGGTGAGCAAAGAGCCACTCACGACAAAGCCCAGCGAGAGGGCGAACGCCGTAATATTGGGCAGAATGGCATTGCGCGCGGCGTACATAGACATGATGCGTCCTTGCTTCAGGCCCTTCGCCTCCGCCATCAAGACATAATCCTCCGTCAACGTCGTGACCATGGCGTTGCGCATGCCCAGCATCCAACCAGAAATAGAACCGATCATAATGGTCAGAGCGGGCAAGATGGCATACTGGGCCGCGCTCAAAATGAAATCCAGGTTCATCCCTGGCTGCGTCGTATCGGTATCATAGCCGCCATGGATAGGGAACCAGTCGAGCTGCGCACCGAAGATATATAGCAAGACCAGTGCCAGCCAGAAATAGGGGATCGCCGAAATAAAGGCAAAGAGCGGAGTGAGGAACGTGTCGCTGATAGAACCACGCCGCCAGACGACAATGATTCCCAGCACGGTCCCGATAAGAAAGCTGATGACCAGCGACATCCCGACGAGCACCAGGGTCCAGGGGAGCGCCTGCCCTATCACCTGAGACACAGGGGTGGGCAGATAGGTAAGGGAGACGCCCAGGTTGCCATGCAAGAGATTATTGAGATAATCTACATACTGCGTCCACAATGGCGCGTGGCTTACGCCCAGCGAAACCTCTAGCGCGCGCAGCGTCTGGGGCGTGACATGTCCTCTCATGCGGGACAGAAAGATTTGTGCCGGATCACCTGGCGTCAGGTGGGGAACCAGAAAATTGATGGTGACAGAGGCCCAGAGGGCAATAAAATAAAAACCAATGCGGCGGAGCAGATGACGCATGGACACCCCCTTCCAGAAGTGGCTGAAAATTGCTGTTTTTCCACGACCACAGAACCCGCAAAGATCCTGTGACTCCCCCATTTGCGTTTCCACCGGATACTCTTTTGCTGGCTAGCGCATATAACCGGGATACCCGGATCTCTCTTTGCATGCGCATGGGGAAAGATTGTCCCCATCTGATTGTGGAGATGATTCTGAATGCCATCTCCACGACCAGATGAACAGACCGTCAACTTACTGGACCGGTTGCAGATTTAAGAGAACATACTCGATGTCCGGGTAGACGGCGGTCCCAGGGGCGGCATACGGGTGCTGTGCGTCGGGCCAGCCAACAAACTTGGCGGTGCTGTACTGGTACCAGTAGGGTTCAGCCGTCAGTGGGATGCTGGGCAGCTGCTCCACCATGATTTTTTCCAATCCCGCGATCGCCTGCTTCTGCGTCGTTGGATCGGTGCTCGCCGCATACTGGTCCAGCAGTGCATCCGTGGCCGGGTCCATCCAGCGCTCGTAGTTGGATGGGGCTGACTGACCGATAGGGGCGGAGTTGGTGCTACGCAACAGGCCATCGTAGATGTAGTAGGGGGTGGGACCCGGGTTGGTCCACAGGATGGCCGTGTCGTAACTTCCATTCTGCAAGGCGTTCGTAAAAGCGTCGTCGGACATGGCATTGACCGTGGCCTTGATGCCTGCCGCCTGGAGATCCTTCACCATGACCTGGCAGTCTGCCACATAGTCGGTATACCCGCTGACGACGTTGATCGCAAATGTTAACTGCTTGCCATTTTTCGCGTAGAAGCCGTCGGAACCTTTGACCCAGCCATCGCTCGCCAATATTTGTTCCGCCTGTGCGATATTTTGTGTAAACTGCAAATGCGCATACTGAGGATCAATATAGTCCTTAATCGTCTCTCCTACCAACCCGGTAGGATTGGCTGGAGGCTCATAGCCGCCTTCGCCCAACGTCGAGATGTTCTCGCGATTCAGTGCGAGGCTGATGGCTTTGCGCACCTGCAAGTCGTTGAAGGGAGCTTTGGTCAGGTTGAGATACAACATCACATCATCGCTGCTGGGGAACCAGTAGTGGTTGTGCTGTTTATCCAGTGCCACGTAGGTCTTATCCAGTGCTGGAATATACAGGTTCGTCCAGTCGATCTGCCCCTTTTGTAGTGCCAGTTGTGCGCTATCGTTGGCGGCAAAGGCCGGGATCTTGACTTCATCTACCTCTGGCTTGCCGGATAGCCTGAATTTAGCATTCTTCACCAGATCAACCAGTTGCGGAGTGAACGATTTGACGACGTAAGGGCCAGTGCCGACCGGGTTGGGATCGGCATACTGCGATGGATCGCCTTTGACGTTCGACCAGATATGTTTGGGCAGGATAAAGACCTGTCCACCCAGAATCCACACGATGGGATTAAAGGGTTTGCTCAGCGTCACGACGACGGTACTGCTATCGGGCGCGCTCACGTTTTTGACCGCCGCGCCAATACCAGTCAGGTCTATCGAGGGATTTTTCAGAATCAGGTTAAGCGTAAAGAGCACATCATCGCTGGTGAAAGGTTGCCCATCTGACCAGACCACTCCCTGACGCAGATGAAACGTCATAGTGCGCGCGTCAGGAGACAACTGATAGCTGGCAGCCAGCCATGGTGTGACACTGCCATCAAGACGATTGATAGAGAGGAGCGTTTCATAGATCAAACCCTGCGTGCCACTGATCACACTTGGAGAATACGGGTTAAAGTTTTGGGGATACGCATCGGTTTCATTCGCCAGCATCGTGAGCGAATTGGGATGTGCGGGCTTGTGAACCGTGTTGCCGCTGCTACAGGCTGCGAGGACCATTGCAAGGAGGAGGAGCAATGGCATCAGGATCGTCCCCGCCTTTTTCCTCTGCGCAAATAAAGCATTGTGAGTCACCGAGTATCTCCTAACACTATGTAAAAGGATCAAGGGGTACCCAACGATACGTAGGCGCGAAATAAAATGGCATTTCTGCAACTGGGACGCACATGACAGGAGGCACTACGAGATAGACAACAACAGCATTGGTGAAATTCAGATGTTAAGCTATAGATGAAATTATGTTAATAGATTTTCACAAAAATGTCAATGTATCTCAGCCAATTATGCAAAAATCGCCAATTTACCGCGAAAAGCAGTGCAAAATCCCTCGCGTAACAACAAAAGTATGTCTGAATTGCACCAAACTTCGTTTTAGATTATAAAAAAAGTTATCTATAGACAGCTTCATTGACAGATGAATGATATTTTGTTATCCTATGTTCATGAAAAATTGCGCGAAGTTGCGTATGGTTCAGTGGTGTGGTGGAGGTGTCTCTAACAGGAGAGGGTAAGAAGGGGGAATGGCGTGACAGGTACGGTAACCGCAAAGGACGTGGCACAGCAGGCAGAGGTATCGGTCGGCACGGTGTCGCGTGTATTTAACAATCACACCAATGTCAGTGAAGAGATACGACAGCGTGTCTTGAAAGTGGCTGCAGATCTAGGCTACTTCCGTACCCAGGGGCAGCTTTCCGCAACCCGTCCCAGTGCTCGGCTCCTCAAAGAAGTTGGCTTTCTTTACTGTTCGAGTATCGAGGAGACTCCGGCCACTCTGGACCCTTACTGGGCTCCTATCTTTCACGGGGTAGAGAGTGAGTCTCGGCACTCCCAGATCAAAATAACCTATCGCACGATCACTGATATCCGCCACATGCCCCATTTGTTGACCACCACCCTCTACGAGATGCGCCTGGGTGGCATTTTGCTCGTCGGCCAGGCTGAGGCCGACACGTTGCGGGCTATACAAGCCACCAGAACGCCTGTCGTGCTGGTGGATAACTACATTGCGGCCCATCCCGTCGATATTCTCTTGCCTGACAATTTCCAGGGCGCTCAACTTGCTATGGATTATCTTTTCAGCGAAGGACATCGCCGCATCGCCTTTATCGGTGGTCCCAGTGAATCCATGACTCCGCCCACGCTCACGACACCCCCAGTGTACAAAATTTACTCCATTCGCCAGCGCTGGATCAGCTATTGCATGGCCTTCCTGGATCGTGGATTACCTCTCGATTATCACCTCGTCGAGTCTGGCAAATTAAGCATGGAAAGCGGCTATGATGCCTGTAAACGGCTCCTTGAGCGCAAAGTTGATTTTAGCGCCATCTTTTGCGTTGACGATATCACCGCCATTGGGGCCATGAAGGCCCTGCGCGAGGCAGGCCGGAGGGTTCCTGAAGATATTTCACTCATCGGCTTCGACGGCATTGAGCTGGGTCAACATGTCACGCCTGCTCTCTCGACGATTCGCGTCAATACAGAAGCCCTCGGCGCAACTGCACTGAGGACCCTGATCGCACGCGCGGCCAATCCCGACGCACCCTACGTGACCACGCTGCTCGGCGTCGAACTCAGCAAACGCGACTCAGTGGCTCGGTGCCCATCGCCCCCACCCTTGTAGAGTCGCTGCTTGTTTGCAATGAATATGCATCAAGATAAGGCCGTGAAGCTCGCGGACAGGCAGGATTTTGGATCCAGTAGAGGCACGGTGGAGTGATAACGGAACTGTGCCTGGGAACTCGCGCGATTCCGCTGGCTCCGTAGGCAATGACGGCAACGGAGGCGATGGCGATTGCAGGCCCCTGTTTTTTCGGCCAGCGAGATCAGCTGCGAAAGCACCTCTGCTCACGTGTCTCTCCTCCTGCGGAGCCTGAGGAATCGCACGAGTTCGCAGGCACAGTTCCGTTATCACTCCACCGTGCCTCTACTGGGGCCGGGCGAAAATCCCCTCTCGGCCCTTATGTTGATGCATATTAGTCGCTGCTTGTCTGCGACCGGGTTGCTCTACGATCGGAGATTCTCCTTCTCTCCGTGACATTGGAGCGTATTCACAGGTCTACTTATTAGTCTCTATGGTACCCCCCCCATTCAGATCGCTTGCACCGCGATGCCCACACGTTCAAGGAGGTCGCGGCACAGTTCGGCGCGATACTTGATGGGCATGCGACCAGGAGGGCCGTGTGAATCGGAGCCAGCACTGATCAGCAAATTATGCTGCGCAGCATAGGCCAGATATGTGGCAACAAGTTCCGGGGAATGCGTGGGATAGTAGACCTCGATGCCGTCCAGCGGGA
>DATJHM010000183.1:0-3606 GCA_035493895.1 Ktedonobacteraceae bacterium | reverse complement strand
ACGCGAGCGATCGGCTGCAACCGAGCCGTGGGGACCGGTGAGCGCGTAATTGCTACCCATTGTAGAGAAGCAGACAAGCAGCATCCAATACGCATCAGCCGAAAAAAGGATGAGCTATTCGAGAGGGCCGGTGGGGCTACGCGGATCGGCATGAAGCGCGATCCCTACCTCAGCCTTTCTTCGAGAGGGGGGGAATCACATGCCCCCGAGTCACACGCGATCCGGTTCCGCGCAACAAAACCGCGGTTTATCCCTGCCCGCGTGACCCCACCGGCCATCTCACCCACAGGTTGATGTGTATCAGATGCAGGCAAGCAGCGTCTTGTTACATACCGAAGGTGTTGCCACCGTTCACCGAGAGTTGCTGTCCGGTGATAAATCTGCCCTCATCGGAGGCGAGGAAGGTTACAGCACTGCCGATATCGCCCGGTACGCCGACGTGGCCTAATGGGAGGCCGCTTTGATAGTGTTCGAGAGCGGCTACGTTCGCATCCGCATGGCGCTCGACAGGAATCCAGCCCGGTGCAACCAGATTCACCGTGATTCCCCAGGGACCAACGGTATTGGCCCACGAGCGCGTCATGCCAATCATCGCCGCCTTTGCCGTCACATAATGCGCCATGTCCACATTCCCTATCTGCACCACTTCGCTGCCAATATGAATAATCCGCCCCCAGCCCTTGCTCTTCATCGCGGGCAACACGGCTTGCGTGAGCAGCAATGGCGCTTTCACGAAAAAGAGAAGCTGGTCCAGATAATCATTCCAGGTGCTCTCCTCCAGAGATATATTGGGTTGTGGGCCGGTCGCATTGTTCACGAGAATGTCGACTGAAGCGCCACAGGATTTCTCGATCTCTGCCATCAGACGCGCGACTTCCGCTTCCTCCGTAATATTGGCCTGCACCGCAAAAGCGTTCCCACCGCTCGAGCGAATCTCGGCAACGGTCTGTTCCGCATCCGTTGAGTTATACGCGTAGTTCACGATCACCGTTGCGCCACGCTCGGCCAGGATCTTACAGATGCCCTTGCCCAGGCCACGAGATCCGCCGGTCACCAGTGCTACTTTTCCGTTATGTCGATTGTCCATACATTACCTCTTCCATGAAGTCTGAATCATGAGTCACCCCCGGTGTCCTTCAGGCCTGAAGGACACCGGGGGTGACTCATGATTCCTGAAATACGTTTGCTTATCAGTTCATTTCCCCTGTAGAGGCGGGGGGTTATCTCCGCCAATGTTCGCCAAAGATGGCCTTGTGGGGCCAACCGGGGTGGTTTGCCGACCCCGGCGCAGACAAGCCTCTATGGGAGAATACATGGCTACAGGTCGGGCTACAATTGCCGGTGTTTTTGCATGAAGCGTTCCATGCGGACGAGAGCCTCTTCAAGCTTATTATAAGCTGTGCAGTAGGCGGCACGCACGTAGCCTGTACCGGCCGCACCGAACGCACTGCCAGGCACCACAGCGACCTCTTCCTCAAAGAGCAGTTTCTCGGCAAACTCTTCATCATTCATGCCCGAATTGCCGATATAGGGGAACGCATAGAACGCTCCATGTGGCTCACAGGCGGGCATGCCGATACGATTGAACCCCTCCACCAGCATGCGTCCGCGCCGCTCGTAGTCTGCGCGCATTCCCATCACATCGTCCTCACCGTGGCGTAGAGCTTCTAAGGCGGCTTCCTGCGGACCCGTACCGGCGCACATGATCGTATACTGGTGAATCTTGAGTATCGCTTCCAAAATGTGCGATGGCGCGGCAAGGTAGCCGACGCGCCATCCGGTCATCGCATACGCTTTCGAAAAGCCGTCCAGAACGACCGTGCGCTCCTGCATCCCGGGCATAGCAGCCAGACTGACGTGCTCAACGCCGTAGACGAGTCGGCTGTACACTTCATCGACGGCAACCAGCAGATCATGCTTGATGGCAAGTTCGGCAATGGCCTCCAGTTCGCCGCGTGGAATCACGGCCCCGGTCGGATTATTGGGTGTCCCTAACAGAATTAATTTTGTGCGCGGCGTGATCACACTGGCAATGTCGACCGCACGCACCGCAAAATTATGCTCGGCATAGGTCGGCACGGGCACGGCAACTCCGCCCGCAAAGATGATATCAGCCTCGTAGGCCACGTAACCAGGATCGGGAGAAATGACTTCGTCACCGGGATCGACCAGAGCACGCATTACCAGATCGACGCCCTCGCTGACGCCGACCGTCACCAGGATCTCGTTGGCCGGATTATAGACCAGGCCATAGCGTTTCTGGAACATCGCTGCAATCTCTTCGCGCAATTCCAGTGTGCCGAGGTTCGAGGTGTAGCGCGTATGCCCCTGAATGATCGATTGGACGCCCGCCTGCCGAATGTGCTCGGGTGTGACAAAATCTGGCTCGCCCACGCCCAGAGAAATAACGTTCGGCATAGTATTGATAATATCAAAAAATTTGCGGATGCCCGATGGCTTGACCGCTTGCACCCGCTTCGAGAGTACTTCACGTCTCACAATACCCATAACTAGAGACCCCTTTCCTGGTCAGAAGGCTCCTCGACTGACCACAGCGATACCGCCCATTCTCTTCCACAACAGAAGTGGAAAAAGGAAGAGACAGGAATTGCGTGTTGGCCTCTCCCCTATACTTCCCTCTACTGTAACATACTCAAGATCGTGAGACAATGTACCAAATTGAGGATTTTTCTTACTCTGAAACAGGCCAATCTTCCAGTTTTTTGCTACATACCCAGTTCGCGCACTTTTTCGATCACGCCCGGTAACAACTTGATAATGATCTCAATTTCTTCAGCGGTATTCGCTTTGCCCAGGGTGAAGCGCATGCTGCCACGGGCCCATTCGAGGGGATAGCCCATCGCAATCAGCACATGCGAGGGATCAACAGAGCCAGAAGTGCAGGCCGAGCCAGTGGAAGCGGCAATCCCGCGCAGATCCAGATTGAGCAGAATCGATTCGCCCTCAACGCCCTCAAAGCAGAAGCTGGCATTGTTGGGGAGACGGTCGGTCGGGTGGCCCGAGAGACGGCTATGGGGGATCGTCAATACGCCTTCGATGAGGCGATCGCGCAGGGCTTGAATGCGCGGCGTCACCTCATCGAGCGATTCGTAGGCGAGGCGCAGCGCGGTTGCGGTCCCGACAATCCCGGCCACATTTTCCGTTCCGGCGCGTCGTCCACGCTCCTGCGAACCACCCTGAAGCTGAGGGAGCAGGCGCATACCCTGTCTGGCATAGAGGATGCCCATGCCCTTTGGACCGTAGAACTTGTGAGCGGAGAGTGAGAGCAGATCGACGTTCAGCGTGGCGAGATCGATCGGGAGCGCGCCCCCGGCCTGCACGGCGTCGACGTGGAAGGGGATTTTGCGTGCGCGACAGATTTTGCCAATCTCCGCGATTGGCTCAATCGTGCCCACCTCGTTATTGGCATACATCACCGAAACCAGAATCGTCTGGTCAGTGATGGCCCGCTGCACGTCATCAGGATCGACGCGTCCATATTCATCGACTGGCAGATAGGTGATTTTGAAGCCGAAGCGTTCCAGATACTGGCAGGTGTGCAGGACGGCATGATGCTCAATCGGCGTCGTGATGATATGATTGCCT
>DATJHM010000182.1:0-50768 GCA_035493895.1 Ktedonobacteraceae bacterium | reverse complement strand
CGAACCTTTACAATGATCAGGGGAAGTATGCGGAAGCTGAACCGTTATTGGTACGTGCACTCTCCATTCGAGAGGAGCAATTGGGAGCGATGCATCCCGACACGGCAACCAGCCTGAACAATCTGGCGCAGCTTTATGATGATCAGGGGAAGTATGCGGAAGCGGAACCCTTGTATGTACGTGCGCTCTCCATCCGCGAACAGGCACTGGGACCGGAGCATCCGTCTACGGCGACCAGCCTGAACAATCTGGCAAAACTCTATCAAGCACAGGGGAGGTATGCAGAAGCTGAACCACTCTACCAGCGTGCCCTGCACATTCGGGAGCAGCAACTAGGATTGGAGCATCCCGCGGTGGCCCTGACGCTCGACAATCTGGCGAACCTTTACCGTAAGCAGGAAAAGTACGTCGAAGCCGAACCGCTCTACCAGCAGGCGTTGCACATTCTGGAACAGCAATTGGGATCGGGGCATCCTGATGTAGCGCAGGTCATGTACGATATTGCCAGATTGTGGGAAGCACAAGGCAACGATAAAGAGGCCAGCATCTGGTATACACGGGCCCTGACAATTCGTGAGCGCACGCTTGGCGTACAGCATCCTAAAACACAAAAAACACAGGCACGCCTCACCGCCCTGCACAACAAACTGGAGCAACATGCGCAAGTAGCTCAGCTTAGCAGCATTCAGTCTGAGCTATAAGTGCCTGCCCTGTCTTCGAGATATCCCAATTTGGGATGTATCGGTTCGTTTTCCCTCAGGATGCGAGTGCAGCAGTGGTTGAGGTATAATAGAAGTTAGATGCTTCTCTGAAGGAGCATCCCCGCCAGGGGATATGCTCCTTCAGGATTCTTCGCCCGCAGCACATGATGTGCATGACTTTCTCTTTTTCTGATGCAACGAAAGGCTCTTTCATGGAGACTCCAGTGTTCTGGCAGCGACCAGACCTCTCTTTTCCCTCTTCGCTCGATACTATTTTCTTCGATATCGATAATACGCTGATCAATACCGCCGATTCTTTCCATGCTAAAGATATCGCGGTGGCCGAGTATATTGTCGATCGCGTCCATGGTCTCGATTGGGGACAACACGAAAATATACCCTTGCTCACACATGAAGATCTTCTGGCCTTTAAGCAGGCTGGCGGCTATAACAATGACAATGATCTCTGCTACGCCCTGACCGCGCTCTCCACGGCACGTCTGCGCGAATGGCAAAACACGTCCCTGGCCGAGCGCAGCATCGCAGAATGGGCGATGCTCTCCCGCGCCGCCAATAAGCAGGGACGCGGCGGCCTGATCTGGGTACGCGACACAATCCCCGCCAGCGCCCTGCCGGACAATACACTGCTCCGTGAGCTCAGCCTGGAGTTCTATTGGGGAGCGCGCTTGCTGCAAAAGCGCTTTGGCTATGCTCCACGCTACCTGCCCGATTTTCCGGGCTTCATCCATAACGAAGAAATTTTCTGCCCACCAGACTTCTTTACCACATTGCGCCAGGCAGGCATTCGTCACATGGGGATCATTACCGGTCGCGTGGGACTCGAGGTCGATATGGCCCTGGAGATGCTGGAGGCCCATAGCGGCGAACGCTGGTGGGAAGTCGTCATTTCCGCCGACATTATGCCCAAGCCCGATCCGCGCGCACTGCAACAGGCGATCGCGGGCATTCACGATGGCGTCAGGAGCGGCCTGTACGTCGGCGATACAGCTGATGATCTCGATGTCGTGCTGAATTATCGTACGCTCCGCCAGCCAGATGAGCCCGAAATCCTCGCCGTCTCGCTGATCTATCCG
This sequence comes from Ktedonobacteraceae bacterium, assembly GCA_035493895.1. Lineage (GTDB taxonomy): Bacteria > Chloroflexota > Ktedonobacteria > Ktedonobacterales > Ktedonobacteraceae > DATJHM01. The sequence continues at coordinate 48,973 of DATJHM010000182.1, read as the reverse complement.
CACGAGGTCGTCCTCTATCAACAGCGCAACACCGATTTCATCATCTCGCATATCAACGACATTATCCACTGCCTCCCCGATCAGATTGCAGTTCATCCCTGATATACGCTCTATTATAAGGAGCATATTTATGAACTACGATCTAAAGGCCGTCCCTTAGCGGGGACGACGGGTAGCGAGAGCAATGATAACGCCGAGGACGGCAAGCACCAGACCAAGCAGGGTTGCAGCGGGCTCCGGCAACGCAAAATGTATGGCGGCATCGAGCGAATATTTGCCCGGCCCTGCCAGCCCTATCGCAATAGACGGGATAACAAACAAAATATTATATTCAATACCCACCTTGGAGCCCCAGTAGCGCGGCCAGTTTACCGTAATCGCCGCCATCAGCATTGTCGCACAAATCGCCACCATGCCCAATGGATTGAACAGACCAAAGATGAGCAAAAGGCTACCACCCGTCTCACATGCCAGAACCAGAACCACCCAGAGCCAGACGGGACGTAAGCGCAGATTCTGATTGAGCTTAAATGTCCCCGCAATACCACCGCCCCCAAACCAGCCAAATAATTTCTGCACCGCATGCCCGAGCATCAAAATACCAATCGAAATACGTAAAAAAAGTAATGCGACATCAATCATGGCAATAAGACCTCCATGGGCTATGCAAAAAGTGGACGACCGTCCCGGTGGACGAACGTCCATATTATAGTATCAAATGAAGAGGTGTGTCCAATGTTAGCAAGTATTCGAATATGCTATCAGATTCACCTTATACTCTTCTGCGATACTACTCAATTTATATAATCTTCACAAATGTAAAATTTACACAAAATGTTTATACACATGGTTTGAGAAGCCCTGGTTCATCACATTCTTGCTTGATTATTGTAGAAATTTAATTTAAAATGAATACCGTAAGTCAACAAATGGAAAAACACAACTATTCGAAAGAGGCCTTCTCTTAATTTACCTCTTTCTATCGACGCTCACGCAAAAACAGAAGCACACTTTTCCTGTAAGCAGGGAAGAGAAAATGCCTTTCTTTTCATTGGCCTTTTGTTTTTCACTTATTTTAACATTGTCACATCTCTGTTTGATTATGTTAAATATATAAACTTATCAATAAAAAAAGGGTTCTTCTGGCCCGACATATAGCTGCCCATCAGGTATAGCAGGCCGCCAGAGAAATTTCTTGAATTTACTATGAAGGATTCAATGATGAGTATTGATGAAAAGGAAAGCGAAGCTTCGCTTGCTCAGGAAAAGACGGTGAAATTGCGCCGGACTGCTCCAATACGAGCTCAAATACCTGCCGCGATACCACATCCCCCGAAAAAGATGGAACTTGAACGGCTCTCTCTCGGTGAAACAACAACTCTGGTCATGAGAGCTATCAAAAAGATACACACTGATTTCCTGCATGACTACTTTGAGATGTCCTGCGATAAACAGCCGAACGCGACGGCGATCATCTGTGGATCATCCCGGCTTACCTATTCAGAGCTCGACCGTCGGGCCAACCGTCTCGCCCATCTGCTCATTGCACGTGGCATCGTGGAGGGGGACCCGATCGGCATCTTCCTGGAGCGCTCCGTCGACACCTACGTCGCACTTCTCGGCGTACTCAAAGCCGGAGCCGCTTTCGTCCCGCTCGATCCATCGTTCCCTACAGATCGTGTGGCCTTTATCGCAGAGGATGCAGGCTTGCAAGCGTTCCTGACCACGTCTACATTGCGCGAGAAAACAAGCGCGCTTCCCTGTCTCATTCTCGAACTAGACCAGATAACAGAAGAACTGGCTGACCAGTCCGACGCTCGTCCGCAGGTCCATATTGATTCTGCGTCGTTATGCTATATCATCTATACCTCGGGCACGACGGGACGACCGAAGGGGGTTGCGGTCTCCCACGCCAACATTACCAATTTCCTGCGCGTCGTGACCCCCATCTACCGGGTGACGCGTGCGGACCGGGTCTATCAGGGTATGACCATTGCCTTTGACTTCTCGATGGAGGAGATCTGGCCGACATGGATCGCAGGCGCAACGCTGGTTGCAGGCCCAACCGATTCTCGCCGTCTGGGCCATGGACTGGCTGAATTTCTCATCGAACAGAAGATCACCATCCTGTATTGCGTACCAACGCTCCTCGCCACAATCGATACCGAGATACCCTCGTTGCGCGCGCTCATGGTCGGTGGTGAAGCCTGCCCGAGCGATCTTGTCCAACGCTGGTCTCGCCCGGGTCGCCGCATGCTCAACACCTACGGCCCGACTGAAACCACGGTCACTGCCACCTGGTGTGAGCTGGTCCCAGGCCGCCCCGTCACGATCGGCGTGCCACTGCCAACCTATCAGATCTACATCCTCGATGACAAACTCCGTCTCGTTGAGGACGGGGAAAGTGGAGAGATCTGCATCGGTGGCCCGGGGGTCGCAATTGGCTACCTCAATCGTCCCGATCTCACCGAGAGCCGCTTCGTACCCAATCCGATCTGGCACGCACGCGAGATCGCCCCTCGCCTGTATCGCACTGGCGACCTTGGCCGCATCACACGCTCCAAAGAGATCGAGTACCTCGGACGCATTGATACACAGGTGAAGATTCGCGGCTATCGCATTGAACTCGGTGAAATCGAACAGGTGCTGCGCGAGGATCAGACGGTGGAGAATGCAGTCGTCAAGCCGCTTGAGGTCAATGGCGTTGCACAAGATCTCATTGGCTATCTAACATTGCGTTCGCGCATGGAAGCAACCAATATTGAGCAATTACGTGAGCGTCTCCACGCGGCCCTGCGGCTCCGGCTTCCCTCCTACATGGTGCCATCGTTCATTGAAGTCCTTGCCGAATTCCCCTTGCTTGCAGCCGACAAAGTGAACCGTGCGGCCCTGCCAGCGCCGGTCCTACCCAGGCTCGGAGCCACCACGCTGTATATTCCGCCTGCTACCCGGTTAGAAAGCACGCTTGCAGTTACCTGGGGCCAGATCCTTGGTCGTGAGCGTGTCTCGGTCGAGGACGATTTTTTCACCGATCTGGGAGGGCACTCGCTCGTCGCGGCGCAGCTCATCTCCAAATTGCGCCAGGAATCCCGCTTGCAAGGACTGAGCATCGGCGATCTCTATGCCAATCCAACAATCCGCAACCTCGCGCAGTTCATTGAGCACGAAGTTGCACGCCCCACCACAAGCACGCTACCAACGATACAACGGCCCGAGCTGCGCAAGCATTCCACGCCGCGCGTATTGAGCAGCGGCCTCGTTCAGTTGGTCGCGATCTATGTGCTGGTATTCATCACGGTTCTTCCGGTGCTCGGACTACGCTGGGCAATGGACGATACCTGGAGGCTCGTCTGGCTCGGCGTGGCTGAGGTCGTCTGGTTGAGCCTTGCCGGTTTTCTGCTCCCCATTGTCGCAGGCCGTTTGCTGATGACAGGAGTGCGGCCCGGCTTGTATCCGCTCTGGGGTGTGACCTATCTCCGCTGGTGGCTGTATCGCAGGATACTCGCGCTTTCACCGATAGGACTACTGGCCGGAACGCCGCTGTTACCCTTGCATCTGCGTCTTCTGGGTGCCAAAATTGGGAGCCACTGTCACCTCGCCTCGATCAGAATCGGCCTGCCGATGTTTGTCGAGATTGGCGAAGGGGTCAGTATCGGGTATGGTGCGCAGTTGCAACCTTTCGAAGTACAGGATGGCTGGTTACGACTGGCGCCGATCCACATCGGGCGCGGCACCTTTCTCGGCACAAATAGCGTCGTGCTGGCCGGGGCCTGGATCGGGAACAATGCCTTTATCGCAGAACAGACGCTGGTACCTCAAGATCACGTCATCTCGACAAACGAGAGCTGGAGCGGATCACCAGGCAGGCGTCAGGAGGCAATTCCGTCTCTGCTCAAATTTATGACGGCCAAAGCGGACGGCCGTCGCTGGCCTATTCCGGTGCTGCTCGGTTTTGTCACAGGCACGATCGTGCTCACCGTGCTGGCCGCACTCATGCTCGTTCCCAGCACCGTACTGGTGCTCCTGGTTGCGATGCGCGCTGGTCTATACTGGGGTATGGCGAGTACGCTGCTCGCGGGGCCGCTCTTCGTGTTTACTACCTGCACGCTCGTGCTCATAGGCAAACGTATCGTAATGCCCCACGTCGAACCAGGCATCTATTCTCTGCGCAGTGGATTTGGCGTCCGCAAGTGGATGAGTGACCAGCTGATGGCAATGAGCCTGGGCTTCACCAATACGCTCTACGCCACGCTGTACCTTGTCCCATTCCTGCGCATGCTGGGGGCACGCATCGGACGCTGGGCCGAGGTGTCGACGATGGGCAATCTCGATCCTGATATGCTGAGAATTGGCAATGAGAGCTTTGTGGCTGACATTGCGGTGGTTGCGCCCGCCGTGTTTCATCATGGCAGTGTCGCGCTCGCTCCTGCTACGATTGGTGACCGCAGTTTCGTGGGCAATGGCGCGCTTATCCCGATCGCGACACAGATTGGCGATAATTCCCTGATCGGCGTCTACTCCCTTCCACCAGCGCAACAGGTCGATCCCGGCACCTCGTGGCTGGGCTCGCCCGCAATCTTCCTGCCCCATCGCCAGGAGAGCAAGAGCTTCGACGATGCTCTGACCTATCGCCCCCGCCGCAGCCTGCTCGCATGGCGTCTCTTCATCGAATTTTTCCGTGTGACGCTGCCAGCAACCATCCTGGCATTCACCATTCTGCTTGCATTCGAGGCCATGTTCTACTTTGCGCCCATCATCTCGCCGCTTGCCCTTCTCGGCCTGACGCCCTTGCTCACGCTAGGAATCGGGGTGGCAGCGACGTTGCTGGTGATCGTGCTCAAGTGGACCATCGTTGGCCGCTACCGTCCTCGCGTGGAGCCGCTATGGAGCGTATTCGTGCGGCGGAGTGAGCTGATTACGGCACTCTACGAAGCGGTTGCGGTCCCCTCGCTTGTGGGACTGCTGACGGGCACGCCGTGGATCGCTCCGCTTCTGCGGCTCTTCGGCGCGCACATCGGTCGACGCGTTTGGATGGATACCACCTACCTGACCGAGTTTGATCTTGTGGAGGTGGGAGACGATGCGGCCATAGGCGATACAACTTCGCTCCAGACGCACCTGTTCGAGGATCGCGTGATGAAGATGTCCACGGTCAAGATCGGTGCCGCCAGCTCTGTGGGCTCACGCTCCGTCGTTCTCTACGATGCGGAAGTTGGGCCGGGCGCTACCCTCGATTCGCTCTCGCTGGCGATGAAGGGCGAGACGCTGCCTGCCGGGAGCCGCTGGCGCGGCATTCCCGCTCGCTCCATCTAAACGCAGTTTTTTCTTCTATGCTAGAAGGAGGAAAGCGTGTCAAAGAGCATGCCAGATTTACATAAAAACAGGCCGCTAGCGCTGGTCTATCGTGGCCCTGCGGGATGTCCGGGATGCTCGGAGGCCGTTGTAACGCTGCTCCAGAATTCGCAATGGAGATTCGAGGTGCACTACGTTGGTCCGCATGAACGTCTGCACCTCTCCGCTGCGACACTCAAGATGGCAACGCTCTATGCACAACCCGGCGGCAATGGCACGGTGAAAGAGGCATTCGCCTTATTGCAAGCAAATGCTTCTTCCATCCGCAAATTCGTCAAAGCAGGTGGACGCTACCTTGGTTCCTGCATGGGAGCTTATCTGGCAGGCAGCGATCCGGGCTTTCATCTTCTTCCAGGTGATACTGATCAGTTTATCGCCTCCCCTCGTGCAAGCGTGACGAGCGAAGAGGATACGATTGTGCAGGTCACATGGCGCGACCAGACGCGTTTTCTCTACTTTCAGGATGGTCCCTATTTCATCCTTCATCGTGGGACAAAAAACGTCACGGTGCTTGCGACCTACACCAATGGCAAGATTGCCGCGCTGGTTGCGCCCTATGGCAAAGGGAAAGTTGGCGTCGTGGGTCCTCATCCAGAGGCGACCGCTGCCTGGTATGAGGCATATCAGCTCGTCGATCCCGATGGACCTGATGCCGATCTCGGCTACGATCTGCTCGATACGCTCATGCAAAGCTAATCGAATGCTAGCAAGCAGGTGAAGCTGCGTAGTGAAGATCCAACTCTTGCAACAGCCCCTGTTGCCCGGCTTCAGAGAGACGAACGGCACGGCTACCATCTAAACGTATCATCCAACCCTGCGCGAACCATTGCGCGGCAATACTCGCACCGAGCGCTCCGGCGAGATGATGGCAGCGCTCGCTCCAATCCAGGCAGGGGAAAGCAAATGCCCGCCGTTTGCGCCTGATCTCGGACACATCAACCCCGATATGCGCGACCCAGCGTTCTCCCTCCGACGTCAGCGTATAGCTCTTCTCAGCTTCTACAAGATACTTCCGCTGTAGCATCGCCTGCGTAATGCCGCTGCCAAGTTTTCCCGCAAGATGATCGTAGCAGGTACGGGCAAAACAGAGCGCGCGGGTCTCGTCGGACTGCCGTAAAGAACGAACGGGCGGACGAGGCGCGATTATTTGCAGAGCCTCCAGCGCATGCCCGACATCAGCGTTTGCGAGTCGATAGTAGCGATGCCGTCCGCTGCGTTCTACCGTCAACAAGCCTCCTGCCACCAACTTTGCCAGATGTGCGCTCACCGTCTGCTGCGTCAAGCGACAACGTGCGGCCAGTTCGCTCGCAGGCAAAGCGATATCGCCGAGCAATGATGTAAGGATCACGGCGCGCATCGGATCACCTATTAAGAACGCAATCGAGGCAATATCGGGTTGTGTATGCATACTTCGATGATACACGAAGTATTTCTGTTTTACAATAGCAAGCAGTGAAAGCTTCTCCCATACAGGAAAAAGGCAGAGTTCTGCTCCTGGTTTACTTTTCTACTCTCACTGGAGGATAGTATGACACAACAGCTTGAAAATGCTGAGCTTACTACTACTACTACTACCGATCCAAACGCTACTCGCACGATTACACCCACAATTTTATACTTTGGCACACCGGTTGTGCTGATCAGCACGCTCAATGAGAACGGGAGCGTCAATCTTGCGCCCATGTCGTCGGCCTGGGCTCTGGGCTATACGGTTGTGCTGGGTATAGGTGCAAGCGGGAAGACCATCGAGAATCTGCAACGCACCCGGGAATGTGTGCTCAATTTCCCCTCTGATCAATTATGGCAAGCCGTCGAACGGCTCGCCCCGCTGACGGGCAAGAATCCGGTCCCGCCCACAAAAGCCGCCCAATTCCACTATGAAGAGGCGAAGTTTACCGCCGCCGGACTGACGCCCATCTCCTCCGAATGCGTTGCCCCGCCGAGAGTCGCAGAGTGCCCTTTACAATTCGAGGGCCGTGTCCGTGACATTCATCCTACGCATCAGGAAGGCGGGGCACTGATCGTCGAGGTGGAAGTGATGCGCGTCCATGCTCACTTGAGCGTGCTTCAAGGCGAGCGCCATATCGATCCGGCAGCATGGCACCCTCTCATCTATAACTTTCGCCATTACTTCGGTCTGGGCACTGAACTGGGAAAGACGTTTCGCGCGGAGATTTAATCGCCTCTCAGGAAAGCATAGTTTTCTCGCGCGCCGTTGCAGAGAAAACCGAGAAGGGAATCCTGGGAGGACGAGTCTGGCAAGAGTGAGAGCGTAAACATCGCGGCTCTAGCGCTTGAAATTAAAGACAATATTGACCACCATAATGGTGAGACAAATCATCCCGAGTCCGATCAATGCTTTAAAGAGAGCCATAGGGCTGTCTCCCATGGACAATGTGATAGCCGAGATCGGTATTAATATGCTTACTGAGACAATGGCAAGAGCCAGACGCATGCCAGCAGGGACGCCTCGACTGGCGGCCCCAGTATTTTGAGATGACAGTTTCTGCTGTTCATGCGAACTCACGAAGGGGTCTCCATACCCTGTTGCATAAGGGGGATCCTGCTGTCGGTGATTGATCTCATCGAAATCCATATGTTGTTGGGACATGATGTGTAGTTTCTCCTTCAATGCAGGTGTAGATAGTTCATACCGCTGCTCTTATCTGAACATAATTACGGGTAAAAGTATAGCGGGTTGCAATTAAGAGATCTTGTGACGATAGGGATTCAGGAGGATGTATATCCATGTATTCTATGCTCGATACTCTTCCTGCCTTTTTTCTCTATCAATTGAAACCATAGCAGGTATGCCCGCGTAAAATAAATAGAAGGCATATTACGAACCACATCTTGTGTTGTCCAGCAAATACTCAGCAGGAGGAGCGCGTGATTCCACTAAAGGACTACCCCGGCCAGCGCCGCCGGATGCCCTGGGTAACATGGGGCCTGATCCTCATCAATGTCGTAGTGTTTCTCTATCAGGTCTCTCTGGGGTCTCTCGCTGAGGCCTTTATGTTTGCCTACTCGGTCGTTCCCGCTGCTCTTGTGCACGGAGTTCCGCAAACATCGCTTGTCACCCAGACGTTGCCATTTCATACGCCCGATCCTGTTTATCTTACGCTGATCACGTCTATGTTCCTGCATGCGGGATGGTTGCATATCGGCGGAAATATGCTCTTTCTTTATATTTTCGGCGACAATGTCGAAGATCGTATGGGACATATTGGCTATTTGATTTTTTATTTGTTTTGCGGGATCGTTGCGTCTGTGGCGCAAATTGCGGTTGATCCCAACTCGACCATACCCAGTCTGGGAGCCAGTGGAGCGATTGCGGGCGTGCTGGCAGCGTATCTCGTGCTTTTCCCCTGGGCGCGTGTGAAGACCGTCATTTTCATCTTCATTTTCTTTACCATTGTCAATCTGCCTGCGATCGTTTTGATCGGGATCTGGTTCCTGCTGCAATTTTTCAGTGGTATTGCGGCTCTCTCGACTGTGCAACAAAGCATGGGCGGGGTGGCCTATTTTGCGCATGTAGGCGGTTTTGTCGCGGGCTTGCTGATTACGCTGCTTCTGAGCAGCCGTCTCCGTCCGCCTGCGGATACCAGCTATCCCTACTTCCCTCGCCACCCCAACACGATGATGGATCAGGCCATGTGGCGTTGACATTTCACGCCCATAGGCATGAAGTAAGCGACCTCTCCTCTCAAGGGCGAGAGGGATGGAGCGAGTTCGCAGGCACAGTTCCGTTTTCACTTCACTGTGCCTCTACTGAGTCTACGTCACCGCTCGAGGTTGCAAACTCTCATGACAAAAGTGCCGTCACCAATGAGTAAACAGGATTACGCTTCCGTCTAGCCAAAGTATCTGGTATAAAAGACCGTTACCCAGTTACGAAAGTCGGACGAAAAATCCTCTTGCTCACTCTCCGGACCACCACTTTGCACACCATTCACAGTGGAGGACAGGATTAACCCGCTCTTTAGCAACCATGGACCACCTGAAGAACCTGCGGTCAGATTACCCTCTTTGTCAACTGTTTGCTTGAAGCTACCAGTAAAATTTCCGCGACACTCCCACATATCCTCTCCATTGAAATGGTAGCCCCCATCACCAGTTGCTCGCGCAGGATACCCCAGTGTATGCCATGACGTACTTCCGTCAGGAGTTAGCCCCACTTTCAGATCAAGCTGACCAACGACCTTGCCAATTGACACGCCATCTTCGTCCAACTCAAGTGTCACCAGACCTACGTCGTAGCCGTGCCGCTCCCAGAAATCCTCTATCTTCGTCCATGGCTCCGGGACCCCGTATTCTGTAAAAGACCATGCACCAAATTTAGAGATCGACCCTTCAGTATATGCCGGACAAAAGAGCACATTTGCCGCCCACAGTTTTGTCGAAAACTCGTAGAGACAATGCGCTGCGGTCATTATCCCACTCTGGTTTACGACAGCGGCTGAACCGGCGAGACGTCTCCCCCCAAAGGTCCAGAAAAGTTTGCCAGCGCTCTGATAGGGAGGGAGATAGATTCTTGGGGCTCTGATCATGGTCGTCTGGAATGCTTGCTCGTCCGGTTCCGTATGATGCTTGCGGGATGCGAGGCCAGTTCGCACCGGGGGAGTGGGCAGAGATACCGGTTGCGCGTCTGCCATGCGCTCTGGCGTCCAATATGCCAGAATCTCCTCGGCTGTCTGTTCGCTCTTGTGCATGATGTAGTGTACAGGCTGGTCTGAATGTGTCATGCTTCTTTCCTTTCCGATGATTCGAGGGTTTCTAGCATCTCTGTAGGAAATGGACTCAGGCCAAGCGTATAGAGACCCCCGGTAATCGAGGGGCGATAGAAGTAAACACGGAGCTGGCTGCTCACACCCGGCACAGTTGAGCCTTGATTAAGCTGCTCAAAACCTCTGCCTTCTCCCTGATTAAAAAAGCTAACCAGGATGTAGTTGGCACTGTCATTACTATGGACACCAGCGTTCGCATTCTTGATCCAGTTCTTCAACTGCTGACCGGCTCCAGCAGACAGCAACAATCCTGCCAGATCGGAAGAAGGCACACAGTTTGCGTCCAGACCCATAGTGACAAAGACCAGGGCATAGTTCTGGTTATTGCAGTTGGAAGCACGAATATCTTTTGCCACTTGATCATACATATTTTGATAGGTCTGTGGCCAGAAGCTGGGTCTGACGGAGTAATATTTAGCAAACCTGACACTCTCGTATCCGAGGAGATTCTGGCGATCAAGAATGATAGCCATACAACCACAATTGTACTCGGCAGGCACATCTGGAATAATCTGGCCTTTGCCGCTTAGCTCGACCAGTGGCACACTTTTTGGCGGGCTCCAGGTATTCACAGAGAGTTGTGGGTGCATAATAGAACCAAACTGCATCCAGGCTTGCTGCACGACAGCCGATTTGTTGCCACATAGCTCCCAGATAGGCGAGAGACGGAAATTTACCGCTGAGGTATTGTCTTCAATACTGGCGATCCATTGATCGTAGGAGTTTACTGTCGTCGGGCTCGGGTCTTTTTCGGCAATGCCAGAAAGCGCGCCACGCGCCACAACACTTCCACCCAGCACATTGACCTTGATGACACTTGTTGAGATATAGCTCTTCCACTTCTGTGAATTGGTCAGTTCAGCACTCAAACTACCTTTCACAAACAGCCCCCGGTAATGCGCCTGCATCATGACCCCGACATCCTGTGCACTGTCAATACTCGTCTTACTCACGGCCACATAGAATTCCATCGAAGCCCCAAGGCGCACGCGTCTGGTATAGTGTGTGCCAAAAGTCCCGAAAAATTCCGCGAACAGATGGAGATTTTCCGTGTTGACCGTAGAAGGCAATCTTTCTATCGCTTCGACGAAATAGCCCTCCCGGTAGGCCATTGCGACCCCAGGGTCCAGTTGTAATTCATTTTCTCCATCGTAAAAAGACTTATGAGCAAACATATACTCAGAACTATGAGCAATCTGGCGCGAGAAGGCCAGTTCCATATGCCCGCTAAAGGCTCCGTAGGACGTATTCACATTGGCGGTAGCAGCGATAGATTGCTGGAATTCTTCGCGCGTAACACCAGACTCGCTCACAGAGTCCGAACGCAAGATTTTGAAAGAATTGACATAGGGAGGGGCCAGATAATCTTGTTGGCCCACTTTGATCACGTGGGTAGTATTCCCGGCATGAAACAGTGGCTTGAGCAGACTATCCACGGTATACGACCCGAAGATATCAAATCCCTGTCCTAAAAGGTTGGCATTGTCCAGTGTCGGAAGTGTTGATTCTGGCATATTTTTTCTTTCTGAGTAAAAAACGCTTTTCAAGTTTTCCGTACAGCAGTGCTACCATATAATAGAACGCAGTCACATAAAGAATTTCGCGTATTGCTAATCGATTTTACTTTATTCATAAATCCACGATAATTCTAAATGCGCCAGAATTTCCGACATTTTCGCGATCCGCGCTTAAATAGCACAACCTCAACAGCATGAGAGAGGTGACAACCGGGGAAGCAACACGGTGGGTTGCAAATTGGGGTAAAAAGAGTCAGCAGATTCGAGGGAGGAGCGTCGAGAAATCACCGATCACGGCAATGCTCATCGGCTTCCTCTCCTCCAGAATGCATCTCACCATACAGCAGATCACGCCTTTGTGCCCTGCCATGTTCATACTATCAGGGTATAACCGCAATCGCTTCGATTTCAACGCGCCAGGGTGGCACCAGACCGACCTCAATCGTGCTGCGTGCTGGGAAACTATCCGGGAAAAATTCGCGATAGGCTTCATTGAATCTGGCGAAATCGGCGATGTCCGTCAGAAAGCAGGTCATCTTCAAGACATGCTCAAGATCGCTGCCCGCCTCTTTCAGGATCGCCTGAATGTTGCGCAGGATCTGCCGGGTCTGATCCTGAACATCCTCAGAGACCAGCTTTCCGGTTGCGGGATCATCGCCAATCTGGCCGGAGGTGAAGACGAGCCGATCCCAGCGTACGCCCTGCGAAAACGGACCGTGCAGGTCCGGCGCATTCTTTGTGTAAATTGGTTGGCGTGACATGTGTTCTCCTTCTTCTTTTCCATTAGCACAATATCGTTAAATGGGCCTCGCCTGCTTCCAAAGGAGAAAAGGCGACTTCCATTATCCATTGTCAAAGGATCAGCGTTCAAACATTCTGTGCAAGACGCGGGATACGTGGCGTCGGCATCCATCCCTGCGCTTGCGGTATGCCGAGGCGATTGCGCAGGATGCCGATGCCGCCCACTTCGAGTTCGACGAGATCGCCGGGCTGGAGCTTGCGTCTCAGCTCCATGCCACAGCCAAAGCCAGCCGTCCCGGAACCAATGAGTTCGCCTGGGCGTACGCCCTCGACTTTCGAGATGTAGGCAATGAGCTCTTCCACCTTCCACAGCATGGCCGAGGTCGAACCATGCGACCACTCTTCTCCGTTGATACGAGCGCTCATCTCCAGATCGTACACGTCGAGCTCATCAGTGGTCGTGATCCAGGGACCCACAGCGGTGGCGAAATCTTTGCTTTTGGACGGACCAAAGCCCGCCGCGGTCTCCCGGCGCTGAATATCACGGGCGCTAAAATCGTTAAAGATCGTGACGCCGAAGAGGTATGAGCGAGCTTCTTCGGGTGTCAGATTTTGCCCCTGCCGTCCCACGACAAAACCAACTTCCAGCTCGTAGTCGACCGCCTGTGAATAATCGGGCCAGGGCACCTCCTGCTCGTTGGCAATGATGCTCAGATGATTGATTTTATAGCTCACGGGCAACTCAAAACAGACCGCTGGAATAGCCTTGTTCTCAAGGCCAAAGGAATTGACCATATGCTGCTCAAATGACATGCAATCGCGCATCACAGGCGGATCGAGTGCTGGGAGCCACGTCACTTCTTGCAGTGAGAAGACGGCTTGCTCATCCGGCGTGGTCGCGAGGCAGCGCCGGGCCGCTTCGAGAAAGGCCGGACCAGCAGCGATCGCAGCACTCATGCTGGAAGGAAACAGTGCTGCGGACAGCCGTAGCGCCGCTTCGGGAGTCGCGCCACTGTGTAGAAGCCGGTAATATTCCACGCTCGCTAAATCGAATACCCGGTCCTGCTCAGGTAGCACCGCCACCAGTCGCGGGATGGATTGATCGAGAGATTTGCGAAGGATTCGCCCCAATTTCATAGACAAATTTCTCCTGGATAGACCCCGGGCGCAGACAAGCCGCGCCTCTACGAGAATACCTCCCGGGCGCAGACAAGCCGCGCCTCTACGGGAATGTGTACGGGTGACCTACGAGATGGGCCATCCATACCGTGATATGTATGGATAGAGATGCTCCCCACTGATGGGGATAAACTCAACCTCGAGGCGTCTCGAGCCGGACGCCATACCCTCGCTCGACCAGGACTTCGCCATCTTTGATCAGGCAGTTTCCGCGTACCCACGTCTGGTGGATACGACCACGAGCCGTCCCTTCATAAGGAGAATAATCGGTCGCCATATGCCCTATCGACAGGTCGGTTTCGCCGTTGGGATCAACCAGGAGAAAATCAGCGTCAGATCCCACGGCGATAATCCCTTTGCGCGGCCACATGCCGAAGATGCGAGCAGGCGCTTCCGCCGTCAATTTCGCCAGTTCTAACCAGTCGAAGCGACCCTCCAGCGTTGCCGAGATGAGGATCGGCATGCGAAACTCAAGTCCCGGAATACCATTCGGAACCTTGCGGAAGTCGTCACGATTGAGCGCTTTTTGCTCTCGCGAGAAGCTGTTGTGGTCCGTCGAGATCAGGTCCAGCGTACCAAGCTTGATCTCTTTCCAGAGCGCTTCCTGATGATCCTTCGTGCGGATAGGAGGCGAACAGATCCACAGCTCTCCGTTTGGATGCCAGAACACGTTATCATCCAGGAACAGGTATTGCGTACACGTTTCTGCGTACACCTCCTGACCACTCAGACGACGCTCACGGATCACCGCCGAACCGTCCGCGCTCGAGACGTGCACGATAAAGACGGGAACATCGGCGTCGGCGGCCATCGCGCAGATGCTGCGGATCGCATCCGCCTCAGCCAGGGCCGTACGCGAATCTAAATGACCGTGTGGCACCAGATTATTTTTCGCCACCTGATCCGCTATCCCCTTGAGAATCAGGCTTTCGGTCTCGCTATGGACAAGAGGCAGGAGATTCTCGCGATGGCAAATTCTGAATACCTCCTGAATCTGTCCGAGCGTCAGGCCAATCGAATCGCTGTAGGCACTGAAAACCTTGACCGTGCCAATGCCCTGGTCCTTCAATCCTCTGAGATGAGCAAGCGATTCTGCGAATGTATGACCAACGACGACGGCATGGAAGTTATAGTCAATAAGGGACATGCCCGCCGCCTCTTGATAGCGCCGACTGAGCGCTTCCTGCGTCGTTTCTCCCTCGGTCGGGATGGCGAATTCGACGATACTCGTCGTGCCACCCATGGCGGCGGGCACGGTCGCGGTATAAAAATCGTCCATCGTCTTCTGGATTTTGCTAAATTCCATCTTGATATGGACGTGAGGATCAATACCGCCTGGCAGAACCACCAGACCATCGGCATCAATGATCTGCTTGCCCTCTAATTCTGAGGGTGCTCCAATCGCATGAAATGTTCCATCCGAGCCAATTGCCAGATCAACCCGGCTGGGTCCCTGGGGAAGGACCACCAGCCCTCCTCGGATAACAATATCAAACATGTAGATCTCCCTTTACTTGCTTGCCTCTACGGGGATTTTCTCATTATTTCGTTGTGCTGGCCTCGGGTGTACGTTTCCCTCCAGCTGCCGCAATGAGAGCTTCTGCCGCTTGCTTATCTACAGGATTGAGCAGTTGACCGCCAACTTTGGCCGCCGTTGCTACGATGACGCCATCCGCAGTACCCAGGATCTTGCTCATATTCCCGGTCGTCGCGCCTCCGCCAGCCCACAGCGGAAGATCTGGAGCCACGCGCTTCACACGCTGCAACCACTCGAGCGTTTCCGCTTCGCTGCGTCCGGTAATCACCAGCCCTTCGGCCTTGCCGAACCAGATTGCCTCGTGAACCGTCTCCTCCAGCGACATACCAGCCAGCGGCACACCCGTGCGATCGTGGATATCGACAAAGATCAGGATATTCTCGGCCCCGATAGCCTTGCGATACTGCAAAACCTTACGAGCGGCCCCCTGCACAATGCCCTCGGCTCCCACCATCGCGCCAACCCAGACTTTGACGCGCACGAACACCGCTCCGATAGCCTGCGCAATCGCCAGCGAGGCCAGCCCGTCATTTTTCAAGACACAGACGCCGAGAGGAAGATCCACCGCGTTGCGAATCTCCGTGCCCAGCGCGCTCAACCACGCCACCGTCTCCGGTCCAACCTCGGCATCCACGGGCAGATCGCCGACGTTCTGGATCATCAAGGCATCAAAGCCAGCGGCTGCGTACGCTTTTGCATCAGCAACTGCGCGCTGTATGTACTCCTCGCGGGCCATCCCACTATATTCGATGGAGCCGGGCAGGGCCGGGAAGCCGACCACGCCAACCATCGCATTCTGCTTCATCCAATCAGATGCAGCTACCATGTTTTCACCTCTGTCATTACTGTAGCAAGCCGACGCATTGCCTCTTCACGATCTACCTGGAACGCATGGCGTCCCCCGAAATCTGAGGCCACAAAGGAGGCTGAAACCGTCCCATACGCCGCCGCTACCCCTAAGTCATTCGTTTCACACCAACCGGCCAGAAATCCGCCACAGAACGAATCGCCACAGCCAGTCGTGTCAATCGGGCAATCTGTAAGCGTGGGGATCAGCCAGCTTGCCTGATCCGCAGCACGAAATACCAGCACCCCGTCTTTTCCCATCTTCAGACAGACGACCGGCGCGCCCCAGGATGCCAGCGCACGCACGGTCGCTTCTGGTCCGTCCCATCCCTCCAATAGACGTATTGCCTCCTCGCGGCTCGGGCAAAATACGTCCACTTCCGGCAGGATGCTCTGCCAGATCTGAGCCGTACCATCGACATCCTGATGATGCGGATCTACAAGCACACGAATGCCTCTGCTCTTCGCCCAACGAACCAATGGTATCTGGAGATTGATAGGGATCGGCGCAATGTGGCACCCCACAACGCCGTCCAGCACGGCAGGCGGAATCTCCTCAACCCGGGGAGCCAGATCGGCATAGTTGCCAGAGGAGCCAATCAGCACATAGTTGCGTCCACCTTCGTCATCATAGAGTTGCCACTGACGGATATGATGGCTGTCGCAGGGAATAAAGCCATCGGTCCGATAACCGCAGGCCGCTAACTCATCGATAGTGCTCGGGAGATAACCCCGACCGAGACGCGTCACAATGGCGAGATCATCGGTCCAGACATGGGTTCCTATCGCAGCATACAAAGCATCGCCACCCACCGTTCCCATCGCAGTGCGCCCATCTGGCAGAACGGTATCATCAGTCGTCAGGTTACCGAATAATAAGTAGCGGGCCATTGTCATCTCCATAACAAACCTGCTATCCAGGCGAAATTCATAGAAACGTTCGCATGTTGTTGCGATGCTGAGAGAGGAGGTGCAACCAGAAGGATCATCCAATCCTCTGGCAACACCAACTGGTGGCAATAATCAGCTTCGATGAGCTAATTTGTAGAATTTTCGAGCGTCACGATCTCACTGCCAAAGATCTGGCGGAAGTTCACTTCCATGCGATTGCTATCGTTAAATCCGAGCATCGTCAATCCCTTGGTGCTGGCGAAATAGTACGCAAACAGCTCCAGGGGAACACAATAAGCAAGCGGCGTCAGGGCCTCGTCCTGGAAGCCGGGAACCGGGAAGACCACATCCGCCAGACTCGCCGTCTCCGTATCATCGGGCGAGCAGATCACTACCGCCGTCCCCTCCATATCGCGTACAGCCTGCAATTGCTCACGAGCACGACTGCTACTTGCACCCAGCGGCGCAATCACCATCGTCACCGTTCCCGGGCCTGTGCAGAAATACTGCTCGTGCGCCCATTCTTCCAGCTCCTGTCCCACCGCAGACACACGAGCCGCCTCAATCATCTTCGCCATACCAAAGAGAGCCGTACCATAGTTCGGCCCCGCGCCAATGATATGAACCGGCGTCTGCGCATCACTCTTCTTCCCCAGCTCGGAGGCGGCAGGCTCCGAAGCAGTAATCGTGGCCGCAAGCACATCCGCCTGCTGCTGAATCTTCTCCAACCAGCTCGCGCTCGCCGCACTATCCAATTTGCCGGACAGCTCACCAGCGCGCAACGCAACCACATACAATCCGACCATCGATGCCAGATAAGAAAGCGTCCCTGGCCCAAAGCCCACATCCGTATAACGGAAAGGAATCGTTGCACTACTCGCCTTCGCCAGATTGCTATCCGCGTGATATGTTATGGCTATAGGAAACAGGCCGTGTCGTTTCGCATAAATAGCGCATTCCACTGTGCGGGCCACGCGACCGGAATTTGAGACGCACACAACCCATGAGCCAGCGGGCGCGGACTCGATGGCATAACGAGAAAATTCGAGCGACTCCAGGGCCTCTGTTGCAATGCCCGACCAGCGCTCAAATGCCAGACGAGTCGCCAGACCAACATAGTGGGAATCTCCACATCCGACCAGATAGATGCGTGGTGGGACCGTCATAAGTGACTGACGAGCGCTCTCGAAGAGCTCAGCTGGTCCTGTGCGCAACCAATCTACCTGGGCGTGAATGCCACGGTACATATTTTCCCATTTCAATTCAACATCGCGGTCTACGCGCATAAAAGATTCTCCTTTTTTCTCTTACACTTTATTTCTAGATTGCCCACGAATACTACTTTATAGATAACTCGAAATTAAAATACCTATACCGAAAATTCGCAGGACAATCGCGGCCACAATTAGCAAAATGCAGATCAGCATAACAACTCGATCCAATTTTGTGAAATTGATCTCGGTGATCGAGGTGCGACTGTCACGCGCGCCAAACGCACGCGACTCCATGGCAAGGGCCAGCGACTGTGCCAGATCCAGGGCTCGCACCAACATGGGTCCGATCACAGCAACAGAGCGAGTCACGCGTTGGAACGGATTGCCGCGACTCAGATCGAGGCCACGCGCACGTTGCGCTTCCATAATGGTCGCTCGCTCGGCATTAATCAGGGGAACAAAACGGATCGTGGCCGACATCGCCATGCCTGCTTTGTAGGGCAGTCCCATTCGCAGCAGGCCAAGCGTCATATGTTGCGGCGAGGTCGCCATCATCCAGATGCCAGCAGTGGTGATCATCAATGCCACCCTCAGGCCCATCGCCACGCCAAAGAGCAGGCCATCCGAAGTGAATTGCTCACCTCCCAGACGCAGGACAACGGGTCCCTGATGGATATAGAAAGGCCAGATTACAATACCCAGGAAGAGGAACCAGATAGAAAAGAGCAGGTACATCTGAAAACTCTTCAAGGGAATCTGCGCCCAGACCCCAAGCGCAATCACAATGATGAGAAAAGCCGCGAGGTATATAGGATTGTTGAAGCACAAAGCCAGCACAAACACAGTACCCAGTACTGCCAGCTTCGTGCGTGGATCAACGCGCTGATGGATATACGATGGCTTTTCGATGTAGATACTATAGCCGACTGGCATCAGAAACTCCTTCCTTCGTAGTGCTCAGGGCATCGGCCCCACCATTGAATGCAACTTTGAGCGCGACCAGCAGTTCGTCAACCGTCATCACATCGCGCGGAATGCCGTGGTGACTCAATCGCTGAGCCACGCGTGTTACCTGAGGCGGCTTGAGTCCGGCGGGAGCAAGCGCTTCGCTATTCGAAAGGATCGAGCGTGTAGGCCCATCGGCGACCACTTTCCCCTTCGCCATGACAACCGTGCGGGGGATATATTCGGCCACAATATGGATATCATGGCTGATAACAATGATCGTGCGCCCCTCGACCTGATTCCATTGCTGGAGCAGAGCCATAATGCTGCGAATCCCTTGAATATCCAGGCCCGTCGTCGGCTCGTCTACCACCACAATTGGCGATCCCATGGCCAGTACAGATGCCACTGCCAGCTTTTGCCGTTCTCCTTTGCCCAATAAGAAGGGATAGGCATCCTTTTTATCGGCAAGACCTACCAGCTTGAGCGCGTGGTCAACACGCTCGGTCAGCTCAGTCGGCGATAAGCCAAGGTTGCGGGGACCAAAGGCGGCTTCGCTATAGACCGTGCGATTAAAGATCTGATGGTCAGGATTCTGATAGCAATAGCCCACCCGTGCGGCAAAATTCGAGACGGTCGCGTTCCTGGTATCCAGTCCCCCGATGTTCACGCTGCCACCGATTGGACGTAACAGGCCGTTAAACATCTTTGCCAGCGTCGTCTTACCTGCCCCATTTTGGCCCAGAAGCGCAATAAAATCACCCTTGTGGATCTGAAGCGAAACATGGTCAAGGGCCAGCGGCATTTCTGGCGCATAGGCATAGGTCACATCTTTGACATCAATAACAACTTCGGGCTCCGTCATCTCAAAGACCTCGCTTTCGGAGGAGGTAGCGATCTAATTGCGTAATCGCCTCCTCTTCGTATGGAGTGAAATCAGCTGGATTCACAAGCCCTTCAGTCTCTAAAGCCAGGAATAATTCAGCTACCTGCGGGAGGCGTTCACCTTCCGTACGATGATAAAACCGTTCGCTATGAAAAAACTCGCGCGGTGTCGCATCGGCAACAATACGGCCATGCTCGAGAGCGATAATTCGATCGGCAACATCGGCGAGCGGCTCGATCTCATGCTCGACCATAATAATCGTCACCTGATTATCCTGACAGAGCCGACGTACGACCTGGAACACCTCATCCTTGCCCAGAGGATCGAGCTCCGCGGTTGGCTCATCAAGAATCAAGATTTGCGGCTTCATCATGAGAGCAGCAGCGATCGCAATGCGCTGTTTTTGTCCACCGGAGAGCCTGTACGTCTCGCGCTTCTCGTAGCCGGACAGGCCCACCGTCTGCAACACCCGGGGAATATCGTCCCGTATCTCCTGGATAGGGCGCATAAGATTCTCTGGCCCGAAGGCCAGATCCTCTTCGACAGTAAGACCCACAATTTGCGACTCCGGGTCCTGGAAAACCATCGCGACCGCCTCGGCAAGAATGGCAGGCTCGGTTTTACGCGTATCCATGCCATTCACATAGGCACGACCACGCACCTTTCCCCCGATAACATGCGGAATCAGCCCCTTCAGACACATGCACAGTGTACTTTTCCCCGAGCCCGAAGGCCCGGTCACGCCTATAAACTCACCGCGCTGAATCGTCAGATCGATCCCATGTAAAATCTGATCACTTGCAGGATAACTAAACGTTAATCCTTCAACTCGAACAACTGGTTCACCCACAGAAACGCCCTCCTACAACCTGTCTCATTCGTGCATCCATAGAAGTGCCCTTCTCGTTACTGACTGATGGGAGGCTCGGTTACAGGAACGGAGGCTGGAACGTCATCCTCATCATCCTCATCCAGAGCAACGATCTGGCGTTGTTTCCAATAGAGCCCTCGACGATAGGCAATTGGGTAGAGGATGGCGAGATAGATCGGTGAAAGAATAGCAGGGATAAGCGCCTGGTTCGTCAGAATTGAGAGAGTGACACCACCCCAGGCAACAGCAGGTGGAGTTACGTGCGTAAAATCGAGCCATCCAGGAACGACAATGGCATGGCACACTGGCCCAACGATAATCGCCCACAAGTAGAAGGTAAAGATATTCATAGGTTTGCGCAGATCCGCGCCGGAGACCAGCTTATAGGGGATATATGTGATGAATGTGTGTCCGAGAAAGCCAGCAACGGAACCCAGCGTGAGCGCGCCAGAGATCGCATCGCCGATCGGCATAGAGAACGTCACGCCGATCGCGCCGGGAAGGCCAAAGACGACTGCCAGAGATTGCGCGATCGATAAGGTAGGATTTAATCCACCAATGCCAGGGATGAGCTGAACCTGGAGCGGGCGTCCAGCAATGTAGAGAGCGGCACAAACGGCGATGATCGCGATCGTCGTCGCATTCCATTTTAACCCGTTCCGCACAAATCCCCGGCGGGAAATGGTCCAACCTGAGAACTCCATAACCCAGATGCCCACTGCAACAACCAACCCGAGGAGTCCTAAACCGACCATAATGGGATGAAGCGGTCCTTGTCCTAGTAAAGTCTGGAGGAATGGGGAATTCATCTTCTGTTCCTTCTCCTTTTTACTTGATAGCGATAAAATCTACCACGGTTACTTTCTGCTGTTGCGGTTCGCCCCCCTCTATCTTACTGGTGACTCGACGGCCAGACGACCTATCAGGCAGTCAAACGGCAGCCAATA
Organism: Ktedonobacteraceae bacterium; assembly: GCA_035493895.1. Lineage (GTDB taxonomy): Bacteria > Chloroflexota > Ktedonobacteria > Ktedonobacterales > Ktedonobacteraceae > DATJHM01. Next base: position 27,260 of record DATJHM010000182.1, on the reverse strand, counting down.
GAGAATGGAGAAAACCACGTATTCACGGGCGAAGACGGATCACCAGATTTCCACATTGCATAAAAATGGCAATTATCTTCAAAATAGGGCATTCTATGAGCACTTTCTCTCTTTGGGGCAGATCGTACTGCAAACACTTTTCTCTTTGGGGCAGGTCGTACTACAAGCACTTTCTCTTTTTTGAGGCAGGTCATACTGCAAACAGGTCATCTCTTTTGAGGCAGATCGTTCTGCAAGTCTGTCATCCCGATTATGACGCTCACATGATCCATGATTTGTTCAATTACAGGCACGGGGGGATTTTTGGCATAGGCATCCTGAAGATAGGACAACCGTGCCTACCGGGATAAAGCAGCGCATATAACGAAGCAAATCTTCTCAGAGCATCGGTGGCTTTCCTTTTCCTCCTTTCCTTATTATGCGTGGTCGATAAGTTGATCCACCAGCGCTTTTGCATCGGTCAGCACATCGCCAGCCGTTTCTACCATGCTTCGAGCCTGACGGACCGTCTGGAATTCTATAAATTCACAATTGTGGTAATTTTCGCTATATAATACTGGTTGATTGTTTTTTGTGTAGTGAAGTTGTTTCAACAAGAGAAGAGGGTGACCAATTTTCACGCGAAGACGAGATGCAAGGACCTCATCGGCAACGGTAGGAACGACTTTACAGGTAGCGAACGCAATATCGATGTTGGCTTGTAGTAAAATTTCGTAGAGAGATTCTATCTTTTTACCTTCCTGTAAAAATGCAGAATCAAGACCAAACAAACTTGCTGGCAAATACTCGTTTGAGTAAACGGCTGGATAACCGTTTGCCAGACGGGTGCGTGAAATATAGAAGAAGCGTGTATCCGCTGGCAAGAGAAACAGATCGGACAGCCAGGATTCCACCGTTGTTAATTCGACCTGGCAGCCTGTGACCCCTGCCTGATACCCTCGATCGCGGATCATCTGTGTCGTGCTCATCAGTTCGGTAAGATTACCATGCAGCGCACTCTGAGGGAGAGTGGAGACAAAGGTACCGCGCCCATGTTGCCGAACCAGCAATCCCTCCTGAGTCAGGCGCGATAGTGCCTGGCGCAGGGTTGCACGGCTCACGCCAAGTTGCTCTGCAAGCTGAGGTTCTGAAGGGAGACGTTGTCCAGACTTAAAGCGACCATCTGCAATCGCCTCACGCAAAGCATGTGCAACCAGATCAGGAAGCGGCGGGCCTCCGAAGCGCACCGGGAATGCGTCCGTGGAACGGGTCAGGCTCTCCATAGTATCTTTCCTCATTTCGTGCAGATACTTGTCAGACATCTGACAAAAGTATAACCAGAAACATAACGGAATGTCAATAGATTATTATAGCAATATTACGTTCCCTTAAACTTTGGTTAAGAGATGGATAATTCCTCCCGTCGTTCTCGTATGATCTGTCACAGGACCGGTGTTATTCGTACGGATTCGATCCCGTCACTTCAAGCGAAATTGCTTTATTCCGTCCCTATAATAGGTATACTGAAGGAAATGCAAATAGCGGAAGTTTTGCAGGACCAAAATTCTTCTTGAGAAAAATTTTGATGTTTAGCGGATGGGATGCAGCGTCTTAACCATGAGCACATATGGGCCAAGGTAGGGGACCTCAAAAAGATCGCTTTCCTGTGTAAAACCGAAGCGTATGTAGAAACTTCTGGCGTTGGCGCGCGCATGGCACCAGATCTCGGCTGGCAATGACTGCGCACTGGCATGATCAATGAGTGCTTGTAGAATTTTGCCGCCCATCCCACTACCGCGCATCTCTTCCTGGACAGCCATGCCACGAATACGCCAGCTGGTTGGTTGAGAAGCATCTTTGCGCGGATCAGGCAAGATAGAACCAACACCAATCAATTGCTCATTCAAGAAACAGCCAATATGCAGGGCGTCCGGCGCAGTATCGTAAGGATAGACGCACTCGCTGAGAGGCCGATGAGGTCTGAGGACACTATGTCGTAGAGCGCGAGTTTCCGGGGCACTAATAGAATGAGTCTCGATGATTGACAAGAGCAATACCTTCTTCCACTAAAAATGCTTTTTCTCCAGTATACCTCAACCAGGAATTATACGGCGATCCACTTTTCAGGAAAGTGCGACTCCAGACATATCAACTCCCATCTCTGGACGGGTCTCAGATGACCTCGAACTCCCGTATGATTGCACCAGATGAAGTTCATGCTATCAATACGCTTTTACGAGACAGAAAGATGTGTCCCACCCTGCTAGCGAGTAGATTTCAAAGAGGAAAGAACATAATGCTCCAGCAACTCCTGAGCAGTGGTCCAGAGGACGCGGACGCCGAAGAAGCCCAGGGCAAGGCCGCAGAGGACATTAATCCAGCGAAACATCACCGGTCGTATCCAGCGTCGTCCCCAATGCATCGCGATACTAATGAGCACGCACCAGATAACGGCACCGGCAAAAAAGCCCGCAAAGAAAAAGAGAAATTGTATCCCTGTGACGCCGGACGCGACCACACTGCTCCCGACGCCCGACCAGAACGCCAGCCCGACAGGATTCGCCAGCCCAAAAACGATGCCCGTCGCAAAATCCCCACGCGCAACAGGAGAGGTTGTTGCAGAAGAAGTAGAACGAGAAAAGGCCTCCCAGAGAGCAACCCAGGCCAGACGCAGCAGAAAAAATCCACCTACGATTCCCAGAAGAATCTGCGCGGGCAGAAATTGCGCAAAAAATGTCACTCCAGTTAACGCAAGCAGCGCCCATAGGGAATCGCCAAGCAGGGAGCCCGTCTCAACCAGGAACGTTGAGCGTGAGCCGTGCGTGGCCCCGCGCCGAATGGCCTCCGTATTGACAGCGCCAGGAGCAGCCGCGTAGGCAATTCCCAGACCAATCGCCGTGAGAATAACAGTGAAATTCATGGATATATATTTCCTCCCAAGAATTCTTCGCAGATACGAGTGCTGGTAAACAGAAAAGTGAAAGGATGCGAGGAAAGTCACAACAAGAGAGAGACTTATCAATAAGTATAACATGAATTATGTTCGTCATCAATTCACTAAACAGAGAGTTTGCCTGAGTCAAATAAGATTTAGCGTGTAACGAGTTCAGCAATAACAACGCAAAAAGAGAGATGAATAATTTGCATTCATCCCTCTTTTTTTGTGATCGAAATGGCGCTACAAATGCAGAAGATGATGATGGGACCCGCTAAGTGTGTGAAACGTGACAGATTTTGAAAAAATTATCTTCAAAAAATCCCATTTCGAAATCAGTCATATTCCCTGGCTAGAAATGTGTCCTGATAAGTAGTCATGCCAGCCCCAACGGCCACCCTGGCAGGAATGACCATAAATCACGATCAGGCGTGATAACGCTCAAACAACTGGTTATAGGGAACGCCCATAGCTCCTCTGATTTCGGCAAGATCGGCATCGCTGAGTTCAACTTCGGCTTGCTCGTTCAGAAGTTCCTGCACATTCTGTTTTTCATCTTCTACTGTTAGATGAATGATCTCCTGTTGCATTTTCAATTCTCCTTATGATCCCAGAAAAGTGACTTCTGAAATCATGCAATAATCGTGTACTGAGCAACCTTGCAATATACTGTATCGTGTTCCTTGTGTAGTTGTAGTATAGACGACACAAAAATATTGCACATCGCCCGGGAGAGGAATTCATCAGAGATTGCTGAGTATCCACTTTGGTATCATGTTACGCATCTAATCAGTTCCTCTTTTCGCTCATGCAGAAAGGAAAAGGTGTATTCTCCTGATGATTCCTCATTCCGCAATCTGGCCCCGATGCGCGAACGGATCAACGTTGCCCTCTACAGCGTGAGCCAACCATAGGAGAACTGCCAATGCCGTCCAGAGCGCAGATGCGCGACGACAGCCCGTTCGAGCGTCGTTCGCTGAGGAAGTTCATCAAGTGAGTCCGTGGTGGTACGTCTGAAGACGAACTGCATGACATCCGGGTCGCCATCGCTACTGTGCGAAACGACGTGAAACATGCGCTGGAAACGCACGATGTTGGAGGTAGGAGGCAAATAGTCGGCGAGTTGCGGGTCGAGCAGCCAGGATGCGCAACACCCAACGTGGTATGGTTCTTCAGGAAAGTGGCGAGCGAAGAAATCACGTGCCAGCGCCAATGACGCGGAGCATGCGGCTGGCTCCAATGCTCCACCTGATTCCGGAATATGCACAGAGAGAACAGGAGTGTCAGGGGTTGGTTTCGGTCCCGGCACATCCTTATTGATGATATCGTCGTAGATTGGCTGCCAGGTAGAGAGCCGCGTTCGCTCAAACTGCAATCGACCGAGCCGATAGATATCGCCGCGAAAATGGTGAACGAGCCAGCGTGGACTACTGAGGCCAGCATTTCCGAAGACGCGTCGGTGGATAGCAATGTGCTCACCAAGGTCAGCGAGGGTTGCCCAGGCTATAGCATCGGGAATAGCATGCTCCTGGTGCCGTTGCCGCGTGATCGGAAAGGCTGCCAGGAATACGTAGATGTAGAAGAGCCTGCCAGCCGCCCCCAGATGTGACGGGAGTGTCTGCCAGTGAAGGGAGCGGTATGGATTGTCTGTTTGCGCAACGAGCTGCTGGTAGCAACGCTGCAAAAGCCACCATAGCTCCGGGGACTGCTCCGGGTTGGGCCACGCATCGACGATCTCAGCAGCATCTGCGGGCGATATGCCCAGGCGAGCAAACAGGTCGTCAACTTCATGCATATCAGGCAGACGAAATGGAAGCGACGGCTCGATCGACGCTAAGTCCTCAAGCCAGGGATTGAAATCCTCACTCAATCCCAGCCGGGCACCCACTGATGCAGCATCAAGATCATGTAAGAACATAAATAGCTACTCCTTGTCAAATCCGTTGTTAGCACTTTCCCTGTGCCGTGTGTTCTGTCGTTTTCCACCCACATTATATCGCTTTATGCATGGTCTTTCCGTGCGAGAAGCAATATGCTACCGGGCAGACGTGCGAATTGCCCGGCCTGCTCATTGAAGCGCCAGTTCTGCTCTACAGGAAATTCTTCCAGGCGTTCGATGCGCAGTCCAGCCCGGGCAATGGCCGTAACGATATCCCCCAGTGGCCAGGCAAATTCCGCTTTCTGCTCGACCGCCTGCTCTCCCCCCTGAAAATGTCGCCAGCCTTGCGAGTATTCGGGATTGCTCCTGCCAAAATAGTCGCTTTCCAACTGAAGTCCGCCTCCCTCTGGCCAGACGCAGTTCGCAATAGGATGCTCCTCAAAAAGCTGGAAGAGACCGCCCGGCTTCAACATCCTCGCGATCGTCTGCGCCCAGAGAACGATATCGGGGAGCCAGACGAGGACCCCTTTCCCCGTATAGACATAATCAAATGTTGCCGGGAGGAGAGAGTCGGGCAGGGCATAGACATCGGCAGCGACAAAACGCGCGGAGAGATTGGCCTGAGCAGCTTTTTGCCGGGCCAGCTCGATCTGAGGTTCACTGATATCGACGCCGGTTGCCTCCGCGCCTGCGATGGCCCAGGAGAGCGTATCTTCGCCCGTCGCGCATTGGAGATGGAGCAGCGTCTTGCCTGCAACATCGCCGAATGCCTGTCTCTCGCGAGGATCAAGAGTAGAATTGCCCTGCGCAAAAAAAGAGGCTGGCGGCTGACTCTCGTGACGAACTGCGGCGATCTCATTCCAGGCGCGCCGATTGTGAGCGGTATGATCAAAAACAGTGGACATAGCCTGATGTTCCCTTTCATATTTTTTCGGCCAGGGCTTTTTGTAGCTTCTTTGCGGCTTCAAAGAACGGATTGTGATAACAATGAGGTATCAGGAAAGAAAAACGTGATTCAGATGTAATATGTACAGCATATCATCTTCATGGCATGAAATGAGGCTGGATACCAAACCATCTCAAACCAGGACGAGGCACCCTCGTATACGGAGCATGCATCCGCCCCATTTCATGCAGAGTTTTTACAATACGCTTTTGCTCATTAGAATAATGCGTTCAGTAAAGCGCGCGAGGTGAGGATATGCTCACGCATAAGCATAGAAGCTTCCTGGGCATCGCGCCGCTCAAGCGCAGACAGAAGCGCCTGATGAGAGATCAGCGTATTATCTGCAACATGATAGGTCGTAAAGTAGAAACGCCAGAAGCGTAAACTATGCAGCAAGATTCGATCCGTCGCATCTTGCAGAAACGAATTGTGCATACAGCGAGCAAGAAAGCGGTGGATAAGCTGATCGTCATCTAAAAAGCGTTGCGCATCGGTCTCCTCACGAGCATTCTCCGCTTGCTCGACCAGATGGCGCAATTCTGCCAGTTCGGCATCAGTGGCATGGTGCACGGCAAAATACGCATTGCCGCACTCAATTGCTTCACGCGCCTCGAAAATTTCACGAACCTCTTCCAGTCCGATAGGCGCAATCATCAAACCACGTCTGGGAAGCACTGTGACCAGACGATCACCTACCAGACGCGCTACCGCCTCATGCACAGGGGTGCGCCCGAGTGCTATTTCTGCGGCCAGGGACATCTCATCGACGATAATCCCCGGTCGCAGACGCAGATCGATAATCATATCGCGGAGACGCTCATAGGCGACATCGCTGGCACGCACAGTCTTCTTTATGTCCAGTATTGACGTAACAATCGGTACTACTCCTGTATTGAATTTCTCAGTGCACAAGCAGATCGATAAGAGATACCTCAAGTGTATCACGACTGACAAGGAGCATCTGGCCATTGTCGACCGTTTGCCACTGCTCATCCTGTCCCAACTCCGTCGATCCGACGACAACAGCATCGGCAGTCACGTGATACTTTAAGCGGAAATAGTCCGGCTTTTTCTGCGACAGCTCCGCTTGCGGATCAAAATCGCAGACCGCATAGAACGTGTCCGGCGTCAGCAACAGAAAATTGGCGCTTATGATCTGCGTGCGCTCGTGCAACTGACTGATGTATGCGCGAATGGCCTCTACCGGATCTGCGGCACTCTCAAGCGCGGAAAGAAGCGCAAAAAAATGGCGCTCGCTATCCGTCGTCCCTGTGAGCTGCCCACGCAAATGCGGAGCAATGAGCTTTTCGAGCTCCGTATTGGGTTTGATGACGCCATTATGCGCAAAAGCAGTCTGGCCATATGCAAACGGATGCGTATTCGCCATACAGAGCAAGAAGCCGGGAGTCGCCCAGCGTAGATGACCCAGAAAGGCATCTGTACGTGTGTCCTCGGCCAGAGAAGCGAACTCCTGACTCGTAAAAGCAGCCTCAGGAGCTTTCGCCAGCCGCAACTGATCCTGCTCATTATACCAGGCAAACCCCCAGCCATCCGCATGAAGACGAGACGCCTCCACGAATGCTTCTAGCGTAGAATTGAGCTGAGATGCGATGGTACCGGGTTCACGAGTAACATAACCAAGCAGACGACACATGGATCCCTCCTTACACAATATCCTACAAAACACTGAAATAATTGCATGAAATACCACCATCGAGCATAATTGCCTGACCCGTCAGCCATTTTGCGGCATCGGATGCAAGAAATAATGCGAGTTCGGCAACGTCTTCGGGTTGCCCAAAACGTCCCAGAGGAATACGATCGAGGCGCAGCTTGCGCGCCGCCTCATCGGCAAAAAAATGGCGAACATGTTCCGTCTCGATCGGGCCGGGACAGAGCGCATTCACACGAATATGATCTCCGCCAAGCTGCACTGCCAGAGAACGCGTGAGCGATACAATTGCGCCTTTGCTGGCCCCATACGCATCCTGCGGCTTGATACACCCCATCACCGCGAGGAACGAACTCATGTTGACGACCGCACCGCCCCCCATCCGTTTGATATGTGGAACGGCATATTTGCAGCAGAGCGCCGTCCCCGTCACATTGATAGCGTAGATACGCGCCATCAATTCCACATCCAGATCCAGTACTGACTCATCCTGGTGAGGCATCACCCCGGCATTATTGAAAAGCGTATCCAGGTAACCCCAATGTTGTACCGTCGCCTCAACGGCAGTGCGCACGGCGGACTCGTCCGTAACGTCAGCACACAGCGCAATCGCTTCGCCGCCATGGGCAACCACAAGTTGAGCCGTCTCTTCCGCCTGCTCTTTGCGCGCATCGACCACCGCGATGCGCGCGCCCTCTCGTGCGAACAACTCCGAGCTTGCACGACCCAGCACGCCACCACCCCCGGTGAGAAAAACCACTTTCCCGGCTAACCGACCCATTCGATACCTCCGAAACTAGGCAAGACCATAGACGCGTAGCGCATTATCGCGCAGGATGGCAACTCCGGCGGCCTCAGCCTCGGCTACATCCAGCTCTCCATTTGCCACACGCTCGCCCAGCGCCTGCCCCAGGATTTTCCGCCCGTCACGCGCACTGATCCAATGCAGTTCGGGCACACCAACGGCGTCAGAACTGTAGACAAGCTTCGAGATTGGCGCTACGTCCAGCGCCCCGCGCGTAAATTCGAGCATCTCATTATAACCCAGGAAGGGAATAGCGTACGAGAGGTCGAAGTAGGCATTCTCATACACGGTAGCCAGATACGCCCCCTGACGGGTATAGGGATAGGACTCATGGAGCAGGATGACGCTCATCGCGCGATACGCTTTCTCCTCCAGCACGGCACGCAGATTGAGCGGATTCGCCAGCAGCATATCAGCGTCGGTATCGCCATAGCCGGTGTGAAACTGGATCGGCAGTTCCTGTCGGGCAGCTTCGGCAAAGACCACGTGCAACAGTGTATCCAGTAGCGGCTTATAGCCCAGGCGTACAGAGCCTTTCGCCTCCACCTCGCGCCTCGCTCCGACAAAGGCTGCATTGGCTTCGTCATTGCTCCAGGTGCGGATATCCAGACCAGTGCGGTATGCGACGATACTTTTGAACGCGACATACCCCTGTCCACGAACATCGTTCAGCGCGGCTTTGAGCGCCTCTTTCACCTCAGAGAGAGAGGCATGTTTCGCCACCAGATCCTGCATCAGCAGCTCGACACGCAACATTGGCGCGACACGGCACTTTCCCAGTTCGGCATGCTCGGCGTCAGTGAACACCAGATCCTGGGACGGGAGCCCTTTATCCAGAAAAAGGACCGCGATATTGGCGTCTTGCAGATATTTGCTCACGAGCGTGCGCGCATCGTAAGTTTGCCGCGCTGCCAGGACCGCCTCTTCCGTCGCCTCACAGCCGAGAAATTCCGCCATCGCACGGATCAGGCGGCGATAAAACAGGGTCGTCGCCACATGGGTATTGCGCATGGAATGATCGGTGGACTCGGTAAAACGCTGACGCCACAAGGGTACATCCATTGGACCCTGCGTATGTAAGATGCCGTGGCAGTGGTTATCTGCCACTGGCACATGCGTAAGATCTATTGCTGTCATCGAGCACCTCCAAACATCTAGAACTTATAGAAGTGGTGACGAATCTCAAAATCGGTATCCTGCGCCGAGAATGCCTTCTCTTCCGAGCGCCGGACCGCGAGATAAGAGCGGCTCAGCAGATCGCCCATCGTCTCCATGAAGAGCTGGCTCCGCTCCAGATTGTCCAGAGCGCTGGCCATCGTTGTTGGCAAGCGACGGATGTGGTTCTGTTCACGCTCGGCATCGCTCAACAAGGAAGGATCGTGTTCGCAGGGCGCGCCGGGATCGAGCTGTCGTTTGACGCCGTCGAGCCCGGCCGCAATCAGTCCGGCAAGCGCGATGTAGGGATTGGCGCTACTATCGACGGTTTTCAGCTCGATATGATAGGACTGCTCTTCGCGTCCCCAGAAAGGCGAGACGATGCGCACGGCAGCTTCCCGGTTGTCAAAGCCCCAGGCCGTATATGCAGAGCTCCACGCCTTCGGCTGAAGTCGTCGATACGAATTGTAGCTGGGACAGGTCAAAGCCACGAGCGCGGGGAGATGCTCAAGAATGCCCGCAATAAAGTAGCGTCCAGTCTGGCTGAGTCTCCGTGGGTCCTGCGGATCGTAGAGGAGATTATGCCCGCTCTGCTGATCCCAGAGGCTAAAGTGCACGTGGCAACCGCTGCCGATCTCATCGGGATATGGCTTGGGCGCGAAGCTTGCCAGAAGTCCATGCTGTAAAGCCACGCCACGCGCGGTGTCACGCAGCTTGATTTGATTATCGGCGGCCTTCACAGCTGGAGCATGGTGGATAGAAATCTCCTGCTGCCCAGCCCCATACTCATTGATGGCCTGCTCCACCACAATGCCCTGCGAACCCAGCGCCTGAACGATATCATGCATGATCTGGGCCGAGAAATCCAGGCCGATTGAGCTATAGACGGGCTCACGGCCAAAGGGCGGCACAAAGGTTCCATTCTGCTCTCGGGCCAGATAGAACTCGTTCTCGAAAGTTGCCTCGACACGAATACCGACATCTGCGGCCTTCGCCACCACCTCTTTCAGAAACGAGCGAGGACACGAACCCCAGTTCAAGTGATTGTGATCCAATTGATCGCATATCAGGCTGGCACTGCTCGGCGTCCAGGGCAATACGCTGAACGTCTCCGCATCAGGTACGAGACGGATCTCGCCGACCGGCTCCATCCCTTCTACATAGACCAGATCTTCCAACAAATTCATGGCCATTTGCGCACGTGTCAGCCCCAGACCTTCGTGCAGTTTGCTCGCAAGATGCGAGACATGAATGACCTTGCCGCGTGTCACTCCGCTATGATCGCAATACAGGAAGCGTACAAGCTGGACACCAGCGGCCTGAGCCTGCTCCACGATATCGACGCTATTCATTGCAGCTATTCCATCTTTCTAACAAACGGACGAAGGATATATCTCGTTCAACACGAGGCCCCAGGCGCAGACAAGCCCCAGGCGCAGACAAACCCCAGGCGCAGACAAGCCCCAGGCGCAGACAAGCCCCAGGCGCAGACAAGCCGCGCCTCTACGGGGGTTGATTCGTGTTGAGCGAAGATAATCCTGGCCTCTACAGCATAACATCTCCACCATTGGGTCCAAGGGTCTGTCCTACATAATAGGAGGCGTCATCGGATGCCAGAAAAACCGCGGTGGGAGCCACTTCACTCACTTCACCAAAGCGTCCGATGGGAAGGTCAGCCAGCTTTGCGGCCTTCCATTCTTCCGTCTCCGAGCGCAGCAGATCGGTGACGATGGGACCGGGAGCGATGGCGTTCACCAGCACGTTTCTGGTGGCGACTTCGCGTGCTACGGCTTTCGTGAATGCGACGACTGCGCCTTTGCTGGCAGTATAATGCGCGACCTCTACGCCGCCAAGGTATGCCAGTTGCGAGGCAATGTTGATGATGCGACCGCCGCCCTGTGCCAGCAAGTGAGGTAGCACGTAGCGGGTACAGAGAAAAGTGCCGCGCAAATTCACGTTGAGGACGCGATCCCAGTCCGCAACGGGCATGTCTTCGAGCAGCGATTGCGTAAAGATACCAGCATTGTTGACCAGGATATCCACATGCCCAAAGGTTTCAATCGTGGTCTCTACCAATGTGCGTACCTGCTGCTCATCGGCAACGTCGGTGCGTACGAATAGCGCTTTCTGGCCGAGCTGACGAATGGCATCCAGCACAGGTTGCGCCTGCTCAGCGGTCACGATATCGGCGATTGCGACATCAGCCCCTTCAGCAGCGAACGCTTCCGCGATGCCGCGCCCAATGCCGTTGGCAGCGCCGGTCACGATAGCCGTCTTACCAGTTAATTTGCCCATTGCACTTGTTCCTTCTTCCTATATAATATATGCTGAAGCTTTTGCGAATTCCGGAAACCTTTTTGCTCCATTCCGTCCCTATAGTAGATATACTGAGGATTTTGCGAATTCCGGAAGTTTTTACAGGGAATATTCGGCAGAATATTATTTCTGTTCGGCGGACACTACCGCTTCGCCTGCCAGTTGCTCCCCCTGCTGCCAGACAGCCAGAATTTCGGCGGATGTGACCACGTCGAAACGATGGCGCATCAAGAAGAGCGAAGCGTCGTGCTGAAGGGGATCATCGCTGGCCACGCAATCTTCCGGGAGCACGACATAATAGTCATTGAAAAGCGCATCGCGTGCGGTCGATTCTACGCAGCCTTCCGTCGTGCAGCCGGTCATGATCACCGTCTCAATTTTATTGCTCCGCAGAAGCATGTCCAGATTGGTTCCCCAGAAACCACTTGAGCGGTATTTACGCACAGTAAGATCGTCCGCGTGTGGCCTCAGTTCTGGAATAATCGCATGGCCGGGAGTACCCTCGAGGGTGTAGAGAAGCGGCTCGCTGGGGTGGGATGGCATATGCAGGCGCATATTAAAGCGCAATTGCGCGGGTGACTCCATGCGACGACCGGGCAGGACCGTCATCTGAATATAGATAATCGGGACACCAACGGCACGGGCAGCAGCCAATAACCGCGCAAGGCGGGGAACCATCGGCGCGTACATCGAAAGATCGATGCCAAGCTGATCAAAAGCCCAGCCAGATTTACAGAAATCGTTCTGCATATCAACAACCACCACCGCCGTATGCCGCACATCGGCCAGCTCTGCAAGTGTCGTATAAATCACCTTGTTTTCAATCGTGAGCATGCATCACCATCATAGAGTGCATCCGCGAGCTATGCACGCCCTCGTGCGAACCGCAGATGGAACTCTCCTTCTTTATTTCAAATCGTGCGCCAACCAGGCTCTCCGTGTTGAAGAGAGAACCTGGTAACGACACGAACTACATACATAAGCAAACTAGTCGCCAGCTGGCTCCGCTTCCACCAGCACCGCCTCTTCAAGCGAACCATCTTCTGCCAGGAAGGCTCCCAGAGCACTCAGCTTTTCAGGAGATTTGGCGCGGAAGTAGAAATAGGTGACCAGCCCGATCACCAGCCAGACCAGCACCACAATCGGCACCAGATTATACGGATACGTCTGATTGGGCTGCGCCGCCGACCACAACGGATACGCCAGCACCAGGATACCCAGAATCGGCAGAATAATATGTAAGAATATATTGCGCTCCGGCAGTTTGAAGAAATAACGGATCAGCGCAATATTGCTCAGGATATAGACGATCACAATTGCCACCGTGCCGATTGCTCCGGTGAAACCATAAGCGCCCGTTGCACCCGGACCCAGCCAGAGACCCGTGCCAATGCCAACGATCAGCGTAAAAATCGTCTGCACAATAATGGCAGTGTAGGGCGAAAACCAGCGGCTATGTACACGTCCAAGCGCTGCTGGCAATACACGATCACGACCCATCGAAAAAATGACGCGCGTCGTCGTATTATGGATAGCCATCAAGCAGGAGAAAATACCAGTGATCGCACAGAGATCCACGAGCTGCTCCAGCCAGGGAGCATCTTTGTGCGCGAGCGTGACAATCGGATTGGCATCGCTCAAGAACGCTTTCAGATTGGCCGGATCATTCAGACCATAACCGGCCGTCAGCGCGTACATCACCAGGACGTAGAAGATGCCGACGATGAGCAAGGCACCGCCAACCGCGAGAGGCACGCTACGTCTTGGATTTTTCGTCTCTTCACCCAAAGTTGCCGCAGCATCGAAGCCAATAAAGGACAGAATACCAAAGACAACACCCAGTCCAACACCAGAGAAGCCACTCGGGGAGGCAGCCGGAGTAAATACCGTCAGTGTATTGCCACTGCCACCCTTTGCAATGGCGATAATTGCCAGCACGAGGAAGATCAGCACCTCGACAGCCAGTAAAATCAGATCCACCTGTACAGAAGCTTTGATACTGCGCCAGGAGAGAACGACGACAATCGCCATACCCACAAGGCTAAACACCCACCAGGGAACATCAGCGTGGAACGTGCCAACAACGTAATCATGGGTAAACGCACCAAGGGCATCGAAGAGGCCCGGAGCAAGCACTGCATACCCGATCCAGAACAGCCAGCCAGTGAAAAAGCCCGCAGTTTTGCCCAGACCGTGGCTATTGAACGTATAAAAAGAACCGGAAGAGGGAAGACGTCGGGCGAACTGGACGACAGTATTCCCGACAAATAAACAGCCAATAAATGCTAACAAAAACGAGAGGGGAAGCGCGGCCCCCGCGACAGGGCCAGCGGCTGGCGCATTGAGCACAACAGCAATTGCAGGAGCCATAGCGGCCGCCGCCAGAGCAATACCGTGAGGGACAGTCAGTACATTTCGCTCCAGACGATGGGCCTCTTGAGCACTACCTGAAGAGGTGACGGTAGATTGACTCGCCAATAGGATAGCCTCCTCTGTTCCTGACTACTGATCACCCGCCGCTACAACACGGTCGATCGGAGCAGGTAGCCAGGCATAAATACGACCTGACATCGACTCATAAGTATGTCCGTGATTCCCACTTGAAAAACAAGCAGAGAGACATACAGCTGAGTTTTGCATAACCAAACAAACATGACGTTGAATGTCACGTGAGTTGCAATACAATTGACTCCGGTTAAGAACACCTTCGAGGCGGCTCATACGCTTCAGATGGAGCATACTTACCTGTATCTATATCACGATGGGCGCGGCCCATAGGATAGACCAGCGAAGATGAGTGGAATGTGTAGCAATTTTCTCGATAGCTTTGATAGGAAACATTGCGTCGAGTACGCGCCTGGACACACTGTATCGCAACAGAAGCTAGAAAACCGACGGCGATGTCGTAGGAGAGGAGAGTAGGATGAACATGACGAAAGGGCGTCACGTCTTCATGATGGAACAGAAAATGTTGTAGACCTTGAACTGGTTCCATAGACTACTCCTCGTTTTTTGGAGTGTTTTTCGCATAGATACACCATATTGGCTTTGTGATATATCAGATGCATGGAGGAAATATATCATAGGGTCACTTGATTGTCAATGCTCACGTAGTCTTTTTTTTCTGCTCGCTTCTATAGAGATTCTTTGATATACTCTACTATACTCTATAAGGAATATGAGAGGATAGTTTTTTCCATGACGCATAGGAATGAGCACAAAAATTTTATTTTTTATACGCTTTGCCTGGTTTTTTCATCCGTTGGCATGGTCTCTATGTTACCAGGAACGGCCTTGCCGTTTCTGGCATCTCAGACAAACGTTTCGTTGGATATTGCAGGATGGGTCTTAACGAGCTCATCGATAGGATACACCTTTGGAGTTATCCTGGCAGGTCAGCTGAGTAAGCGCCTTGGGCCCAGGTACCTCTTAATGACAGCATGTGCCCTGTTAGCAATCGCTTCACCAGTCATCCCTATGACACACATCTTCTGGATCTTGCTCCTGGCCCAATTCACTGTCGGGATAGGTTCGGGTATTGTCGATGTGAGTATCAACCACGCAATGACCCTTACCTTTACAGACACGCTTGGCGAGATGCTCAATAAACTGCACAGTTCGTTCGGCATTGGTGCATTGACAGGGCCGCTGCTCCTTTCCCTGGTACTTGCCGTGTTCCACGAAGCAGTCTGGGCCTTTATCATCGGAATGACGCTGGCCATACTGGCGCTCATACTCCTGACATTCATGCGTCTACCCACACAACTACCAGCACCGGCCACACAACCTACAACACAACGAGCAGCCGGTAGATCACGTTCGATATTTATGCAATTGGCGCTCTGGCTTCTTGCGTTACAATTATTTCTGTATGTCGGAGGTGAGGTCAGCTTTGGCGGCTGGATCACGTCTGCGCTCAGTCAGGCGGCAACGATTCCATTGGCAGAAGCAGCACCAGCGGCTACCCTCTTCTGGCTTGGTCTGACCCTGGGACGACTGGCAGGGGGACAGATCCTCAAAAGAGAGTGGCTCAGCGAAAAGGCTCTGCTCTATCTCTGCTTCTTTGGGGGATTCGTAAGTGGCCTCTTCGCAGCTGTCTTCATTGGCAATATCTGGATTGCGTTCGCAGGTAGTCTCTTTATCGGCATTTTCTGTGCGCCCATCTTTCCTGGCGTGATGGCGATCGCCTCGCGGCGATTTGCAGATAGCTTGAGCTCGGCCTCAACCGTCATCCTGGTCGGCTCGGGCTCCTCAGGCTTTGTCTTTCCGCCGCTGGTCGGCGTCGTGCTCACACATGTGGGCATCGGCTGGAGTTTGCTCATTCCTGCACTGCTTCTCCTGGCCATTGCGCTCCCTTTTATGCTGGTGAAGCCAGAAACAAGAGAAATCGCTTCCGTTCCAGGAGAAACCTTCTAGCGCATTGGCCCTACAGGATAGCCCGAAATCAACCTGCAAGATATGATTTCGGGCTATCTACGCGAGTGAGATGGCGTAAATATCAATAATTAAACTCAAGATCGTAGCTATCGGCATCATTGTACACAGTTCCAGTGATATACACCGTGCCATCATCTTTTGCCACCATGGGAGAAGTGATCGAATCGACGTAACGGGAACCACTTGGATAGGAGAGGGGGTACAGCCGAATGGAAAGGGACATCAGTCTCGTCCCGCCAACGCTCTTCAGTTGCCCATAGTACGCGTCACAACTGCGCGACCACCAGAGGCTCAATTCACCGATGATGACACCTTTGTCAGTGCTCATTCGTGCAAAGCGTACCAGGGAGGCATCTGAAGAGCATGCCTCTTCGACAGGTAGACCATTACACTGATCACTCTCACACTGTGGAACGGATCGGGTACTCGAATGTGCGGAAACATGGGTTGCGCCCATCGAGAGGGCAAATGTGCCCATGACGAGGAATGCGAGCATCACGACAATACGATGCTTCATTACGCTACATCTCCTTTGTCTCACTGTTTATTTTTCTGGAAAACTAAGGATAACCGGGTGATCGCTCCCATTGGCGTGAGCAATTCCCGTCACAATCACGGTGCCAGTGCCTACAGCCACCATAGGAGAGGTGATCAATTTTATGTACTGGGAACCGCTTTCGTAGGAGAGGGGGCCTCGTAGGATGCTCAGGGACATCAGTCTCGTCCCGCCAACGCTCCGCAGTTGCGCATAGTAAATATTGCAAGCTTTAGACTGTAAAATCGTCATTACAGCAATTACAGAGGAATTGGTAATCGTTGTATAGTCTATAATGGCCGCATCTGCGGAGCATCCCGCGTCAACAGGTTGACCGTTACACTGCTCACCAGCGCAATGCGGTATTGGTCGAGCACCTGGATGTGCGACAACATGGGTTATGCCAATTGGCAGGACGAATGTTCCCACGATGAGGAATGCAAATATGCTTACGAGCTGAGCAATACGATGCTTCATCACGTGATATCTCCTTTGTCTCATTGCCAGTTTTCACGATTCGCTTTGATCAAGCGACCTATATTGCAATATAAGAGAAGGGGAAATACATAGATATGTATACATTAATTAAATTTTTTCTATGGCGAAGATTCCGATCGCATCTCGCCACTAACCTCCATGCAAACGTCTCTATTTAGAAGAGAGGAGATTCTCAGCATGTCCGATCCTGACTTTCGCTATTGCCCTTTATGCGCAACGCCGCTCACCAAAAAATGGATTGACCACGTCCAGCGCACCACCTGTCCACAGTGCACATTTATCCACTACCCTCATCCAAAACTTGTCGCAATTGCAGTGGTACACCAGGGCGATACGTTGTTGCTTGGGAAGCGTGCAATTGAACCGAAAAAAGATTTATGGAGCTTCTTTGGCGGTTATGTTGAGCAGGGTGAACAGGTTGAGCAAGCGGCCATACGTGAAGTCAAGGAAGAGACGAATCTGGATGTGCAATTGGAAGGACTCATTGGCATTTATAGCGAGCAAGGTGAACCGCACGTTCTGGTGGTCTACGAGGCCAGTATTCTCAACACCGACATAGGCACGCTGAGCACACCCAACGATGAAGTCAGTGAACTGGCATTTTTCCCACAGAATGAACTTCCTCCACTTGCATTTCCCGTCGATCACAGCATTTTACGCGATAGAAAAAAGCTCCTGTGAGAAACGATTTCCCGAGACTACTTCAGAGCCCTGCATGATCCAAATTACCAGCTTTGTATCGGACTTGAAGATCGAGAAAGACGAAAAAGCGGCCCTTTGCTCCGATAAATGTGATAGGATGGGGGAGGATACAGTTTCGAGGAATTCGTGAGAAGGAGACAGAGTACATTGGTAGCCAGACTCAGTTCCGAACAACTTAGCGCCCTGAGGCGCATCGATAGCCCAACGATCTCTAATGCCATCGAAACATTCAAGATACGCCCGCGCGTGGCAGGGTATGTCGGATACGATATCCGCTGTATGTTTCCTGAATTACCGCCCACCGTTGGGTATGCGCTTACCTGCACCGTTGATAGCACCACCGAGGGACGCCAGGGCATCGGCTTCAACACGCTCTACGAGCGGCTCAAAACGGCACCTAAGCCTGCAATTATCGTGATGCAAGATGTGGGTGCGGACCGCCTGCACTCCTGCCATGCGGGCGAAGTGATGTCAACGACGATGAAGCATCTAGGGGCCATTGGCATCCTGACCGACGGCGGACTGCGCGATCTCAAAGAAGTGCGTACGCTGGGCGGTTTTCAGTATTTTTGTGCGGGCCTGGTGGTCTCTCATGGCAATCCTATCTGTGTAAGCGTGGGAGAAGAGGTCACCATTTCGGGGATGCGTGTGCGGACCGGCGACTTGCTGCATGGCGATGTCAATGGCATGGTGCAGATTCCCGACGAATGTGCAGATCAGGTCGCGGAGGTCGCGTATCGTATCTGGGCAGGAGAAGAGGAGACGATGCGCCGCATCACGGGCGCGGAAACGCCTCATTTCTCGGGTCCTGAAGTCTCCCATTAGCAAAAAGCTGGCCGGGCCACGCTCGTGGGCAGCCCGGCCAGTCTCCTGAGGAAGGCAACTATTTTAGCGAGCATTGATTATTTCGTGATAGACGCGCTCGTACTTACGCGCCATGGCATGGTGCGAAAAATGCTCCTGCACATGGGCTCGCACCTTGTCCCGCTTGATTTCATCGATATGGCCGATCGCCTGCACCATCTCGTCCAGATTCTCGACAAGAAAGCCCGTTTCACCATCACGAATGATTTCGGGAGCGGCCCCACGCGCAAACGAAATGACAGGGCATCCCTGCGCCATCGCCTCTACCATCACCATGCCAAACGGCTCTTCCCAGGTAATGGGATTGAGGAAACCACGCGCCTTGCTCATCAGCGCGTTTTTCTCTTCGTATGAGGCCGGGCCATGGCAACGAATCTGCTGCCCATCAATATGCGGCTCAATCTGGTCGTGATAGTAATCCTCATCCGGGGTCAGCGTACCAGCCAGTACTAACGGCACCTGCGCCTGCTGAGCGGCTTCAATCGCGAGGTGGGGACCTTTTTCGGGCGCGAAACGGCCCAACCACAAAAAGAAGTCATCCTGTTGAGCAAGGGGAAGATCGCCATGCTCCAATGGCAAGCCATGGTAAACGACACCAATGAAATTCAGCGGAAGCCCCTGGTGTCGGCGAGCATGTTCACTGATCGCCACCATCGGCACCAGGGGCACCCATTGGGCAAACTTGTCGTAATCAATCTCATCAGGAACCTCTTCGGGCCGAAATGGCAGGTTACTGTGCAGCGTTGTGATATGAGGGGCACGGAAGCTTGCCAGCAAAGGGAACAGGTACATGTCACCGCCGGATGAGACATGGGTATGCACGATATCAAAGTCATGGCTATGAATATACTCAAGCGCTTGCTGAAGGTAGGCAAGTTCGCGGTGATGGTCATCCCACGGCACGCCATCCTCATGCAGGCCGCATTCCACCAGAGGAACAAGATGAGCAGATGTCTGACTATCACCTGAGGCGAACAAGGTCACCTCATGACCCTGAGCCACCTGTTCTTCCACCAAACAATGCAGAACCGTCTCCGTTCCGCCGTAATCCCTGGGAGGGATCGCAATCCAGGGGGGCGCGATCTGAGCAATTTTCATACACCTCTCCTTTGTATTTACCAGACAAATGACCATCCCCACCATCGTTAAAATGGGTGTGCGATTGCAGATTCCTTTATAATACGGTCAATCTCACCTTGAAGGAGACAATAGACATGATAAGCACAAGGAAATGAATATATGGATGTAAAAATAGCAGAAAGAACAAAACAGCTCTCCAAAACCTTCGCATCAAATGTTGTGGAGAGCCATCATCCTTACACTGAACGATATTACGGGCAGATACGTTGTTCTACGATCAGAACGTGCCCATCGCTCGCGACTTTCCCCTTCAGGCTTTCGCCCACAACCCAGATCGCTCCAGAAGATACAGCAAGGGCAATCGGGTTCATGTAGGTGAGGTCGTCAGAAGGGGCAGGTAGATTGACCCGCTTCCAGGTCTTACCATCCCAGAATGCAACAATTGGCCGTATTGTCATACTATTTATAAATTCTCGACCAACAATCCACACATTCCCGTTGTCCAAAGCAAAAACTTGCGATATATATTTTACGTCTGTATTCTCCGTATTCACCAGCCAGGCTGGAGATGGCGCTTTGCTCCATTTTTGTCCATCCCAATGCTCAACAGCCATTACGTATCCCACCGTAGGATTCGCCATATTATACTCCTCAACGAGGGCCCAGACATTCTTTTCCGAGGTAGCACTCAAACTCATGATATGTGCCGCATTGGGTCCCAATGCTGTCGTATCAACAACCTGCCAGCGTTGCCCATCCCAGCGCTCAAGGAAAGCGCGATCCACACTATTCCTGTCTGCTATCATGCCGCCAGCCAGAACTTGCTTACCCGCAACAGTCACACTCCAGAGTATGCCATCCCTGTTCTGATCCCCCAGATCGGGCACAACGCTCCAGGTCCGCCCGTTCCAATGTTCGGCTAACGTTCCGCTCTTATTTGCTGCATCCGTATCGTCCCACCTACCCACAGCCCAGATATCATTTGCCGAAACGGCTGCGATGGAAAAGAGCGTATTCAAACGGTACTCGCTCTGGGTACCGTTTGAGCTGGGTACGATAGACCATTGCCGTCCATCCCAGTGCTCAATCAATGTATCTCCTTGCCCTACTGATGGTCTACTCTGGTAACCTACCGCCCAGACATTCTCGGGCGAAATCTCCGCTACCGCATTCAATACGCCACTACCATCTGGCAGGGTAGGATTGTCCACCACACTCCATTCTTGCCCATTCCAGTGTTCTATGAGCGGCAACGACGAGGCCCCCCCTACAGCCCAGGCATCTTCTGGCGAGAAGGCTGCGATACTGTTTAACTGGCCCGGCGTTTGTTGTACATTCATAGTCTGCCAGGGAGACGGCTTACAGACAGGGACAGCAGGAATCGGTTTTCCAGGGCCAGGATGACTATTATCATTCGCGCGTCGTAACGCGAGCGCCCCGATAAAGGTTCCGACGACTACGCCGAGGATCAGTGTCGCGACCAGCACCTGCATCCATCGTGCAATACGACGCTTGCTTCTTCGCTGCTCATGCTTGCCCGAGTGCAATGTCATCTGCTCCGACGCAGGCAGTTCGGCTTGTGTCTCCATATCTACCAGCGCGGCTCTCTGGGATTGTTCCTCTTGAAAATAGGCCTGATGGGACTCCAGGATCATCTGTTCCAGTTGCGCGTCATAGGTGGCTTGTTGGAGCACTTCCATCACGCCATCGATATCCCCGCTCTCCAGGGCGTCCAGGTAGCGGTAGACGGCACGCTCTCGCGTCATTTGCTGATTGGTTGGCTGTCTGTTATCCATTGCGCTGCCCCTGCTCCTTTCTCGCTTCTGCTTTTTGCCAGGCGACACGCAAGCGCGTCAATGCCCGATGCACACGGACCCGCGCCGTACCGGTCGTCACGCCCATCATCTGCGCCAGCATCTCAGCATTCCACCCCTGCACCAGCGTCAGGTTGAGCAGATGCGCATCTTCCGCTGAAACCAGAGATAATATTTCGCGCACGCCCTCACGCGCCAGCAACGCTCGTTCCGGTCCCGGCGCGCTGCCTGTATAGGACATAAGCCGATCCAGCATGTCCTGCTCGTTGCCCGATTTTGATTTACTTGCCAGATCGCCCACCAGCACTTCGAAACGATAGCGCTTCGCCAGTTTGACGCGATGGCGCTTCAAGATATTGGCCGCGATCGCCAGAAACCAGGCCCGCGGCTGCATAGCGGGATTAAAACGGTCCGAATGGGCCAATGTCTCGATCACGGCATCCTGAAATACTTCCGCCGCGAGCACTTCGATATTCGTCCCCGAGGCCAGCTTCATGCTAGCAACGTAGCCACAGAGGATATTTTGCAGACTTGCGGCATTTTCCTGCAAAAATTGCTGGAGATAGGTCCGCGCCTGACTGCGGTCCCCGTCCGGCCCTCCCCCCGTCGCTGTTTCGTTTCCATACAAGGTCACTCTTCCTCCATTCAATTACGTATGGTAATTGTTATTCAACGCGGCATGCTCAGGTATATTCATTTTTTGCGGCAAATCGTTACCAAAGTGGATATTGGCTATTGGTACCTCTGGCACAGGCAGGCCGCAACGTCACGGAGATAAGAGGAATCCTTACAGGAATCTTCCATATCCTACATATCCTACATATCCTACACTGATGCGGTACAAAGTTTTTCCCCAAAATGCTACATATCCTACATATCCTACATTGGCCCGCTACCACGTTTTTTCTAAAAATGCTACACATCCTACATAACCTACACCGACGCGCTACCACGTTTTTTACAAAAATGCTACACATCCTACATAACCTACACGATACCGATTTCAGCGAGATCTTCCCTTTATACGCCCCCCTACACCAGCACGCCACGTGTCCCCATGTCGATTCCCTCTCTCAGGCGACATCGTTATTGTGAGAGCTGGGCGGAAGGGAGTGTTTATTCCTCCTATTGTGTATATTCGGCGGGTGGTGAGATTTCTGAAGAGTCTTTGCGAGATTCTTTTTTGGGGCATGAATGTGTTGGAGTTCATGAGACAAGCCGCAATGTCACGTACATAGGTGGATTCTCCTTATCTGCGTGACATTGCAGACAAGCGGCGATTCTACGGGATTTGAGGCGATTTTCGTCATCGACCCGGTCGCAGACAAGCGGCGACTCTACTTGACAAATGTTTTTTCCTCAGGTACTATATCGGTGACGGATATATCTGTCTATGATATAGGATGAAAAAGGGTCGGTCGCTCCGGCCAGGGCTCCAGGAGAAATTTTGGTATGTCAAATAATGATGATGGAGAGCGGCGTCCTCCCGAGGCGCTGTTGCCGCTTACACCGGCTGTTTTTCACATTCTGCTGGCGCTTGCCGATGGTGAGAAGCACGGCTATGCCATTATGCAGGAGGTTGAGGCGCGCACGGAGGGTGCGATGAGGATGGGACCCGGGACGCTCTACGGCTCGATCCAGCGTATGCTCAAGGATGGACTGATCGTCGAGGTGCAGGAACGCGCCGATCCTGTCCATCACGAGGAGCGCAGACGTTACTATCGTCTGACCACTTTCGGGCAGCGCGTGGTGCAGGCCGAGGCGCGCCGCCTCGAACAGTTGATACGCATTGCACAGAGCAAGCAAGTACTCCCGGGCTTTGGCATGATTGCTTCTGGTATGAGAGGAGGCGCGTAATGGGCAAGCCGTCTGCGAACCGCGATAGCGCTTTTTCCGAGAGCGTTTACCTGTTTCTGCTGCGCGCCTATCCTCGTGCTTTTCGCGAGGAATATGAATTTGAGATGCGTCTGGTCTTCCGCGATGCGTATCGTGAGGCCCGGCGTCGGCAGGGAACGGTGGGTGTGCTACACCTCTGGAGTGATATTGTCTGTGATTTTGTCAAAACAGTCTGTATAGAACATGGAAGAAACTGGCTGCAACGGGACAGACACGATTTCGCGCTGGCCGGAAAGGATCAACTGGCAATGACGTTACAATTCACACTGGATTTTGCCCAACGAACGGATATCGGGCGCAAACGAGTCAATAATGAAGATAATCTGGTCTCGATTGTGCCGCAAGATGAGCAACTCTTGCAGGCAAAGGGCGCACTTTTTGTGGTTTCAGACGGCCTGGGTGGACACGGTCGCGGCGACGTTGCCAGCGAACTAACCATCCAGAAGGTGCAGGAATATTATTATCAGGATCGCCAGAGCGATATTCCGATCGCGCTTCAGGAAGCAATCAAGCAGGCAAATAGTGCCATTTGCGCGGCAAACGAGACGGAAAAAGCACGCGGGGGAAGCGATTTCAATATGGGAGCAACCTGTGTGGCTGCCGTGCTGCACAATCAGTTGCTCTACGCGGCAAATGTCGGCGATAGTCGCGTCTATGTGCTACACGAGGGACAGTTGCGTCAGGTGACACGCGACCATTCGGTGGTTGCGCAGATGGTCGAACGCGGCGAGATTACGCCTGCCGAGGCCCGCACACACGAGAAGCGCAATGTAATCTATCGCGCGCTTGGTTTGCCCGACACTGAAGTTGACTTCTTTACCGAGCCTGTGCAGCAGGGTGACACGCTTATCCTCTGCACGGATGGCCTGTGTGGTGTGATAGAGGATGAGGAGTTGCAAACAATCGTCGAGCAATACGGTCCTGAGGAGAGCGTGGAGCAGCTCATCGCTCGCGCCAACGAAGAGGGGGGACCGGATAACGTAACCGCGATCGTCGTGCGTGTGGCGGCGTAAGCGAATCAGCGCTGGCGAGCTCACGGCACGCATTGACAGAAAAGACATAACAAGGCTCTCGGACTCCGGCAGTTCAAGTCTCCATAGATAAGCGGGCCGGAGCGCGAGAGCTGCTATGCGGGAAGTATCCGCGCTCTATGCTTCAGATCTGCTACTCGGCAAAATGAATCGCGCTGGCTGGCTGTACGCGCGCTTTGTGCTCACCTGCCCAGAAGCCATTCAGCGTCTCATTATAGAACGCGATAATTTTTTCCGCCGACAACGTATCGCTATCCTCGGTAGTATGAGCATCGCTGGCCAATAACACATCGTAGCTCTGAGCAAGAGCCCGGCGGACGGTTGTATCGACACAATACTGCGTCTGACCGCCGATGATGACCAGGCGTTTGATGCCGCGCGCCTCCAGTTCCGCCTGCAAACGCGTCTCATAAATAGCGACGATCCGCGACTTCGCCGAAATGCTCCATATTAGCCCTTTGCTGGTTGATCGCCTGGTCCAGGACGGACTCGTTGAACGAGCAGAGGGTCGGGAAGATCGGCGGCGCATGGTGATTCGGCTTAGTGAAGCAGGTGTAGAGTTGGTCACCCGCCTCTCTATCGTAAAATTGCATGCAGTGGGGTCCCACGTCATTTCAATGTTTTCAATTGATGAGATTCCCACGAACTGTGCGCCAGAACCAGTTTTTGTCCACTTGTTGCAGAAACCCTCTCTTCTATCGCGCAATACTCAACGGGATTGACCCGATGGCCAATCCTTCCCGGTTCGCGATTTCTGTTCCCAATATGCACAGTGGCTTGCAGGCCTCGGCGAGGGCCATTCCATCTTCGGTGAGCGAGTAGACCACCTTCGGGGGGACTTCTTGGAAGTCCTGCCGAATCGCGATGTTGTCGGCCACCATCTCTTTGAGCTCCTGGATGAGCATCTTCTCGCTGACTCCCCCAACGAGCCTTCGCAACTCGCCGAACCGCTTGGGTCCGCTGGCGAGGTTCCACAGGACGAGAAACTTCCATTTGCCCTCGATCAGTTCGAGAACGACATCCAGACCACAGGTATAGTGCGTCTTCTTCATACCAGGTAACTCCTTCTCAAATGGTGAGAACCTCCACAGAGAACAGCACAGGGCACCATTCTCCCTTCCTCGGAAGCAACGGCAAAGAGCGGTCCTCACGTACACCTCTATTTGCCCTTTTTCGAGCAATTTGAGCCCAAATGATACTTACCAAAAAGTCAGTACTTGTCATAAGGTAATCCCTCTTCTATACTCTATCACAGTGGTTGAGGAAACACAAAACGCATGTCTCTCAACCAGGAAAACAAAAAGGACATTATCTCAACATGACGAGTGCGGATCTGATGAACGACGGTGGCGTCGGCCACGTCTGAGATCCGAAGGTCATGTCAACTTCTCGTCGGAACAAGAGGATGCTCGTCCAGGTGATATCCCTGTTCCGACGACTATCAAAGGAGCATTCAATGAGCTATGCAATCATCGGGCTTGGCAAGATCGGGACGGCCATCGCCCAGGCGTTCGCCCGCCAGGGGATCGAAGTCGCCGTTGCAGGCAGGAGGCCCGTGGACGCGCTCGCGGCGCAGATTGGCCCGTCACTCATCCCCCAGCGGATAGAGGACGCAGTCCAGGCCGACGTCGTCGTCCTGGCCATGCCCTTCGCCGCCCACCGGGAGATCGCGCGGGCTGCCGAAAGCTGGCAAGGGAAGGTCGTCATCGACGCAACCAATACGTTCGCCCCACCCGAGGAGCTGGGCGGACTGCCCTCAACCGCCGCCATTGCAAAGGTGCTGCCGGGCGCGAAGGTGGTAAAGGCCTTCAACCATCTGCCAGCAGAGGTCCTGGCCCAAGGACCGACGACCCCTCAGGGGGGCCGGAGGGTCGTGTTTCTCTCCAGCGACGACGAGGCGGCGAGCGCCTCGGTGGCAGCCCTCGTCAACAGGCTCGGCTTCGCACCGATCGAGTTGGGGAAGCTCGGCGAGGGCGGGCTGCTCGTCCAGGCACGGGGCAACACGTGGGGCCAACTCATTTTCCAAGACCTGGCCAAGTTCGACTAATCGAAGTGTCAATTCAATCGTTCTGTCGTAATTTTGTGATAATTAGCTGTCGTAATGTAAAAAGGAGAAGTCATGGGAAAACTTGAAGGTAAGGTTGCAGTCATCACAGGTGGATCGAGCGGCATGGCGCTGGCGAGCGCCAAGCGGTTCGTTGAAGAAGGCGCCTATGTTTTCATCACGGGCCGGAGGCAGGAGGCGCTCAACGAGGCCGTCAAGCTGATTGGCCGGAACGTGACCGGCGTGCGCGCCGACTCTGCCAGCCTGGCGGACCTCGACCGGCTCTACGAGAAGGTGAGATCCGAAAAGGGCCACATCGATATCGTCTTCGCCAGCGCCGGTGGCGGAGAAGTCGACAAGCCGATCGGGTTGATCTCGGAGCAGTTGGTCGACGATACGCTCAATCTCAACATCCGAGGTACGCTGTTCACCGTCCAAAAAGCGCTGCCCCTCATGCGCGACGGCGGCTCGATCATCCTCAACGCCTCGAATGCGCACCTCAAGGGATATGCTGGAGCAAGCGTGTACGCGGCTGCCAAGGCGGCGGTCAGGTCGTTCGCGCGAAGCTGGGCGAACGACTTGAAGGACCGCAAAATCCGGGTGAACAGCATTAGTCCGGGAGCGATCGGCGACACGGCTGCCTACGCCGGAATTTCTAAAGAGTTGACGGAT
>DATJHM010000181.1:0-11012 GCA_035493895.1 Ktedonobacteraceae bacterium | reverse complement strand
TCCCTGGCCCGCTGCCGCTCCCGAGCAGCAATACGTCTCGGCTCCCTGGCCCGCTGCCGCTCCCGAGCAGCAATACGTCTCGGCTCCCTGGCCCGCTGCCGCTCCCGAGCAGCAATACGTCTCGGCTCCCTGGCCTGCCACCAGCACCGGGTCTCGTCCCGTCCCTGCATATGCACGGCCCTCGACGAAGCATGCTTCTGCCCCCGTTGAACTACGCAAGCCGCTCAAAATGCCCAAAGAGCCGAAAGCACCCAAAGCACCCAAACAACCAGGACAGAAGCGCAAAGGTCCTCCAATCCTGATCACTGCGGTCTGCCTGGTTCTGGTAGCAGCGGTCGTACTAATCTCACAGAAGGATTGGCTCTTCAATCAAGCCAGCCAACTGACGACGGGTACACAGTCCATCACACAGACGAGTTCGAGCTCTACACCGCTGGCACCTGGCATCAATACGATCACCAATAATAAAGAGATCTCGCCTTTTCTCTTTGGCACCAATATGGCTCTCTTCCATGATAATGATGAGCCTATTCTGAATTCAGCAGCTACTCGCCAGCAATTAAAAAACATTGGCGTACGCATCATTCGCATGCCTACGCGTCCAACTTTAAAGACGCAGACTGAAATCACAGCGGCGGAAGACATTAAGGCGATTGGGGCTTCTGCCCTTGTGGTCATGGCTGGCCCCGAGTATAAATCTGGCCCTCTGCTCGATACCGATCAAAAGATTGTCAGTGATATAACCGGCGTCTTTGGAAAGCAACCAGTATACTTCGAGTTCGGCAACGAGTCGGATCTCAATGGCATTAATGTCAATCAATATATCACGAAGTGGAATCAGGTCATTCCTACGCTCAAGAAGCAATTCCCGACGGCTCGTTTCATTGCTCTTGATAACTATCAGTTTGACCGCCTCTACCTCAAAACCTTTCTTCAGCAGGCAAATCCTCTGCCGGACGGTGTAAGCTGGCACGAGTATACCTGTAGCGTGTATTGGAGCGCTCAGTTCTGCCTTATGAATATCGACTCCTGGCCGATCCACTTCCAGCAGGCCCGCGAGGCCATGAAGGAGGCCATTGGGAAAGAGCTTCCTATCTGGATCTCGGAATGGAATTATACGTCGGATCAGGTTATCACGAATGGCAAGCCGATAGACGATGGGAAATATAATAACCCCACGTTTATGAACGAATGGACGACGAGGGCTATGCAGACGCTGATCCAGAATCGCATTTTTGCCTCGATGCAGTACTTTGCGACGAACCAGCCAATGCCTCTGGTCTACAATAATCAGATCGGCATAGAAGGCAAGATCTTTCAGCAGAATTACAAAACGGTTATGGTCGATGATAAGACCCCTCCTGCGCAGTATTATAAGGTGCCGCCTCCAGTTGTCGATCCTAACGCTCAATATTCGTTTGAGGGCCCTGGCACCGATGGCTGGTCCCTGGTCGGAGGACCACCTGCGACGATTAGCACGACTAAAGCGCTCAATGGGACGCATTCTTTACAGTTTACGCTCGCTGATAATAGCGAAAATGATTTTCCCTTCGTCTCGGTTGGTGGTAGCCAGATGCCCTCTACGCCGAAGGCTGGCCAGATCATCAGTGGCTATCTGTATGTTGCCAATCCTAAAGCGCTGATCAATGCGAAGATTTTTGTTGCCGATCCTTCCCATGCCTGGCATTTCACGAACTCGATTACGTTGACTCCGGGCGCATGGAACAAAGTCTGGTACTCTCTACCGCTGAACTATACAAGTCCAGTCTCACAGGTCGGTATACAGTTCTTCACGTCCACCCCTGGCGTCAGCACCGATGTCTATCTCGACCAATTTGCATGGAAATAGACGTTGGGAAATCGAAGAGGGCCATGACCGGGATTCACCTCGGTCATGGCCCTCTTTCTGTTCCCCCCTATCCTGGCCCTACCTCAACCCAGTAGTGGCACGGTGGAGAGGAACGCAACTGTGCCTGCGAACTCGATCTACTACCTTAACCCAGTAGTGCCACGGTGCAGTGATAACGCAACTATGCCTGCGAACTCGATCTACTACCTTAACCCAGTAGTGGCACAGTGCAGTGATAACGCAACTATGCCTGCGAACTCGATCTACTACCTTAACCCAGTAGTGGCACGGTGGAGAGGAACGGAACTGTGCCGGCGAACTCGCACGATTCTTCTGGCTCCGCAGGCGATGACGGCAACAAAGGCGATGGTGAATTCAGATACCTGTGTTTTTGACCGCGGAGATCTGCGGCGAAGGCACCTCTGCTCGCCCATCTCTCATCCTGCGGAGCCAGCTTTATCGTGCGAGTTCGCAGGCACAGTTCCGTTCCTCTCCACCGTGCCACTACTGTATCCAAATCCTGCCTGTCCGCGAATTCCACGGCCTCAGGTTGCTGCGTATTGATCGCGCTTTATACCGATCCGCGTCCCCCACCAGCACAATCAGCCCTTCCGATCACTCCAACTCCCTCGCATACTCCCATGATCTCCATGCGTACTCCCATAACTCCCCCCATACATACCCCTACCATCACCATGCGTGTTAGTATCGCCCCCCTGCGTATTCCATTGCGTGCCCCCCTGCGTATTCCCATCGCTTCCGTGTGTATTCTTATCATTCCATTGCGTGTTCTTACCGTCCCCCTGTGTGTTCCCTCCACCCCATTGCTTATTCGTATCCCCATTGCCTCCCTGCATATCCGTCGTATCGCCAATTGTGGCCGCCACCGTCACATCCCCCTCCATTCTCAGCCTGATCGTGCTCCCCATCCCCAGCCTTCCCTGGCAATTCAGCCCATTCGGTCCCCACGTGGTCACGAAACGCTGGGCCAGGAAGGTGAAAAGATTATTAGCCATGGCCGCATTGGGAGAAATGACGTTCTGCGTGAAGGGCATATCAAGCTTGATACGTTGGGGAGCCTCGTTCAGCAGGTTCGTACAATATTGATTGGTGGCGGCCTGCCCTGCATCTTGAATCACGGGCTGATCCACACCCACACGATAGGCGTTGAGCTTATCCAGGTTGGGCCGACCATCTACAAGCACCATCGGATCTCCATCTGGCACCAGCGCTACTGGCTGCTGCTGCCCCGCTGCCGCCTGCAATTCATCCAGCGGCTGAGCCGTGACGCTGTGCCCTGGATCAGCCAGATCCGGTGCGGTCCAGGCTGTACAGCCAAGCGCACCATCCACACCCTGAGCCACCAACCGATTATCGCTGGCGTTGGCAAGTGTCCATGCATTCTGTAACGTCGCTGCGTTGTTGGCGGTCATCTGGGCAATCTGTCCGTCCCTGTTCACGAGGTAGGTCGTGTTGACGTTGTCGCTCTGATCCTGGTCAACGACGGTGAAACTACGCACTGAAGGACAGGCCTGACCATCTTTTCCCGTACCCAGTGGTGGCGGCACCAGCTTTTTCTGCGTTATCGCCTGGTTCGCCGCTGTGAAGAAGGCCTGAGCATTGCAGTAGGCAACTGTACCAAAGTCGGTTCCGTCAAAACCATTGACGCAGTGATTATCATCTAATGTCGTCTGCCCATCAGATCCTCTGAGCGTCAGTTGTGCACCATTAAAACCGAACCAGAGTCCGACAATGGCGTTCGCAGGCAGCTTTGGCGCTGTGGGCATTACCGCTGGTTGCGTCCCTCTGTCAACGACCAGCGGATTATAAATAGAGATCTGGCCGCTCGCCGGATCAATCACTGCTCCCTGCACAAAGGCTGATTGCGCTGGATTATCCTCATGGCAGGGACCCATTCTACGGTTCGTCGCCACCAGCTGATATGGGGTCGCCAATCCCTGCGCACTCAACGCTTGATCAGGGACGATCAACGTACAGTTCGCATTCTCGTCTGCGGCATGCGTGCTCGTACTCGGCGTCGCAAACAGATAGAGACCTGCCCCAACGATACCAAGCAGCAAAAGCACTGCTCCTATATACATCTGCACAACCGGAACTCTACCCCTCCTTCTTCGCAACAGGCTACTCCTCGGTTTCAGGTCTGGCTTTGGATGGGTTAACTTATACATCACTACTCACTTTCTGCTTGATGCCCGGGGGCTGCCGGACATAGTGAAGCTTCCTTTCCTCATCAGGCAAATGAGCCTTGATCTCTTGCATTCAATAGAACTTTGCATACATATTGTTCTATTGCTTCTATACAGAAGAAACTCATACAAGATTTTTCGCGAGCAATGCAGCAAAAATCTTGTTATGATTATCACACAAAAATGAGATGTTTTATGAGATTTCATGTTAATTGAGTAGAAAGATAATTTTATAAAGCTGGAGAAATTCGCTCTTTTCAATATTTCATCATGCTTTTTCTACGCATGATTACTCCACCCAATTATACGACATCAGGGGTATTGACATAGATAACGGTGACCATTGTTGCAAAAAAATCGTGTACCTACCAGGCCAGTCGAAATGAGAGGCGATTGTAGCACTATAGCTATCTATTATAAACTGGCAGAATTCTTTCACAACGGCATTTTACATAGATGATATTATTAGTATCGATTGGAATATTACCATATCACTCGTCGCTTGCTCGTGTTATTGCAGAATTTTAGCATGAAAGTACTGTTTTTTCTCCTTTTGTAAATTTGGCAGTGGTACCTGAATTTGCAAATCTGATTGACAGGCCTTCAGATATACTGGTAGATAGGAGATGCTTTGTCTGGCATATTGCCTGAAAGGATACTACATGCGAGCAATAATTAGTGTGGCTAACCGTACCGGTCTTACTGCCCTTGCTCAGGAACTGACTGCACACCATGTTGAACTATTCTCAAGTCCTGATACGCTCAAACGCTTACAGGCAGAGGGTATTCACGTCCAACCGGTGAGTGCGCTTACGGGCTTTCCTGCCATGCCACATGATCGTGTGAGCCTGCTCCATCCCACGCTGCTAGCCGGGGTGGTGGCCCCTCATACTCCTACATCTGAAACACGTTCTGATTGCGCAGGCCCGATAGATGTTGTTGTGGTAAATACTCCTTCCCTGCTAAAACTCACGCACTCTTCATCGTTGTCTCTCCAGGAGGTGCTATCACGGACTGAGATTGACACCATTGCTCTCATGCGTGCCGCCGCCAGCAATTTCTCTAATGTCCTGATATTGGTACGACCAGAGGACTATGTCCCCATTATGCAGGAGTGGCGCGAACAGGGTGAGGTGAGTCTGGAGACACGTCGTTATCTGGCCTCTCTCGCATTTCAATCTGCCGCCAGTTACGATAGCCTGCTCGCTGAGTATCTCCGCATGGCCTCCGGTGAGCAGTTCCCTGAAGCCATGACGATCCCTTTAGAGCTCATTCAGACGTTACGCTATGGCGAAAATCCTCACCAGCAAGCCGCTTTCTATCGCTGGAATAGCCTTTCTCCTTCTTGTACACTCTCTTCTGTTGCCAGTTCTGAGGTGCTACATGGCAAGGAGCTTTCCTTTAATAATCTGTTGGACCTGGATACCGCTCTGCAAGCAGTTCAGAGCTTTACGGCCCCAACGGTCGCTATCATCAAGCATACCAATCCCTGCGGTCTGGCATGTGACGATGTTCCACTTGAGGCCTATCGAAAGGCGCACGCGGGCGATCCTATTTCGGCCTTTGGTGGCATCATCGGTTGTAATCGTCCTATCGATCTAGCAATGGCGCAGGAGATTACGCAACTTTTCTATGAAGCGATCATTGCTCCTGAATTTCTGCCCGAAGCTCTCGATTTGCTGCGTCAAAAAAAGCATCTTCGCCTCCTCGCTACCCATCGCCCTCTCGAACCACGCTCGGTGACGGCACAGCTCATGCATCCCATGCCTTCTCAGGTTCGCTCGATCAGCGGAGGCTTACTTTTACAGACGCCGGATGTGATCAATGAACGCGAGATTGAATATCATGTCGTTACGGAACGTGAACCGACGCTGGATGAGGTGACTGATCTGATGTTTGCCTGGAAGGTGGTACAGCATGTGAAGTCGAATGCGATTGTGCTGGCTCACAAATTGATGGTTGTTGGTATTGGTGCCGGACAGATGAATCGACCGGGGAGCATGCAGATTGCGCTCAACAGCGCAACTGATCGGGCTCGCGGCTCTGTTCTGGCCTCTGATGCCTTTTTCCCTTTCCCTGATGGGATTGAAGTGGCGGCAAAAGCTGGGGTGACGGCAATCATTCAGCCAGGAGGTTCACTTCGCGACGAGGATGCGATCCGTACGGCAAATCATTATGCGATTGCGATGATCTTTACTGGCCGTCGCCATTTTCGCCATTAGCGTTGTTTCAAGCCCTTAAACGGGTCACGTATGGATCATGACTCCTGCCGCCAGCAAAAAAAAGGGCGGAGATAAGCTCCGCCCGTTTCTCGTGTATCTGTAGATATCCGCTATGCGGTGATAATCTCATCGGAAAAGAAGCGCACCCAGAGCACGACAACTGCCAATCCACCAAGCAAGGCAAAGAAGGCGACCGCGCCACCATTCTGATTTGCCGGATCTTTGAAGGGGTAGAAGATGATCATCGCAAGCCAGGATACGGTCAGAACCACCGTCCAGCTTAGCTTGTTGGCCTCAGAGCTGGAGTGGTAAAAGATATGATAAAAGACGATAACGAGCAGGCCGATCAGCGCTATCACTGGCATCAGGGGAGTCATTATGCTGCCATCACCGGCCCAATCGATCACAAGCGAAGGTTTGATAAATAAGAAGGTACATACCCATAATACGGAAAGCACCAGTCCCCCGATGACTTTACGAAAATCTGCGGGATTACTCACGCTATGCGGCTCCTTTCAAGGAGGATATGGTTGATGAAAAGACAGGTTTCTACGCTCGCTAAGGAGATATCCTTGCGTATAACGTATTGTAGTCTTATTGGTCAAATAAATCAACATCTCCGTCTCATTGAACGTTTGCGTGTTATTTTTGAAAGTAAGCTGTCGCAAAACGTGCCGCCCAGATTGCGTTGTTGATGAGCAAGCCCTTATTTGCTTCTACACTCTCTCCTGCGGTAATTCTTGCAACATGCGCGAGGACAAAGGGGGTTGTTGCGGCTCCTTTAATCCCTTGCTCTCTTGCCAGCTTTAACGCTTCTTCGGTCGCCTCTTCCAGCGGCCTGGGGTCCATGGCCTGCTCTTCCGCGATCGGACAGGTGACGACGATACCGCCCAGGTTGCACGCCCAGTGATAACGCGCGGTCGCGGCGACGAGCGCAACATCATCGGCACGCTGGCTGAGACGCCGTCCACTATTGCGTACGTAGAAAGCCGGTAGCTCGTCTGTCTGCCAACCAATGACGGGCACGCCCTGCGTCTCCAGATACTCCAGGGTGAGATCGAGATCCAGAATGGATTTTGCTCCGGCACAGGTGACCAGGACGGGTGTACGGCTAAGCTCTGTCAGGTCAGCCGAGATGTCCATGCTGCTCTCTGCCCCTCTGTGCACGCCCCCGATTCCGCCCGTGGCGAAGAAGTGGATGCCCACCATACTGGCGCACAACATGGTACCAGCAACGGTGGTCGCGCCCAATCGCCCACTGGCAAGCGTCAGGGCAAGATCACGACGGCTAACTTTTTGCACGTCGCTGGCGGTAGCTAGCTGTTCAATCTCTTCGGCAGAAAGACCAATTTTGATTTTTCCGTTTGCGATGCCCACGGTTGCGGGTACCGCTCCTTCGGCGTGTATCGCTTGCTCCATCGCCCGGGCAACCTCTTTATTTGCGGGATAGGGCAGGCCATGCGCAATCACGGTGGATTCCAGGGCCACGACGGCTCTTTGCTCGCTCAGGGCCGTCTGTACTTCTTCGCTCATGCTGATATACGCTGGTGTTTGTTGCATAGATACTTTCCTTTTCTGTAAGATTGCTTGCAGTATAACAGGCTCGGCGCTCAAAAAGAAAGATGGCAATATACCCATCTTTCCTAATATCTCCTA
The DNA here is from genome assembly GCA_035493895.1 of Ktedonobacteraceae bacterium. Lineage (GTDB taxonomy): Bacteria > Chloroflexota > Ktedonobacteria > Ktedonobacterales > Ktedonobacteraceae > DATJHM01. The sequence continues at coordinate 3,078 of DATJHM010000181.1, read as the reverse complement.
TATGTGGTGCTCTTCTCTCCTACTTTGTTTACAGCAAGATAAAGCGCATGTTATAGTTATTTCAGAACCTATAAGAAACTATGTTGAGAAAATTCTATAGCTAGGAGTGATAGTGATGTCGGCGATTAAAAAATTGGTGGCTGCCAGTGCTGTTGTTGGCGGTACCCTCGGTGTATTAGCATTGTATAATAAAGCTACTGAGTCCATGGCTGGCGAGCTCGATACGGTCCTGACTGGCGAAGAGCGCCGTTATCCCTGGAAATATGGCGATATGTTCTATGAGGTCAAGGGCAAACGCGACGCGAAACCTTTGTTGCTGGTCCATGGCTTTGGCCCCGGCGCTTCTTCTTATGAGTGGCGCAAAAATATTGATGTTCTGGCTGAAAACTTCCGCGTGTTCGCTCTTGATTTGCTCGGTTATGGTCTTTCTGATCGCCCCACGGCTGACTATAGCGCTGAGACGTTTGCTGATCTGATTAATGATTTTATTAAAGAAGTTATTGGTAAATCTGCTGTTGTTGTTGCCCATGGTCAGACGTGCGCTTATGTGATCGCCGATGCGTACCGTCGCCCTCAGTTATTTGAGCATCTGATTCTGGTCTCTCCTCCTACTACGATGTTGCAGGAGTCTTTCCCTGGCCCCGTCAATGCTGCCTGGAAGTCTGTACTACGCACACCTGTCGTCGGTAGCTTCTTGAGCAATGTCCTGACTTCACGTCACGGTATTCGCAGCTATTATGACGCGCAGGGCTACCACAATCCAGGTATGGTCACTGACGAACTGGTAGAGTACATTTATACGAGCGCTCACCAGTCCAATTCTCACTATCCGCTGGCTTCCTATCTCAGCAATACGCTGAATATGGATGTCCATGAGCCTCTGGCACGCTTGCAGGTTCCTGTGCTTGCGGTCTGGGGACGCGAGGGACTGCTGACACCTTCTGAGGCAAGCTCTGCCTTCAAACGTGTCAATCCTCGCATTGAAGTACGCATTCTCGATAAGGCCAGCTACCATGTTCAGGAGGAGCAGGCCGCGAAGTTCAATGATCTGGTACGCGAAACCATTACTGCTGCTGTCTAATGTAATATACACTCCATAGCCAGGTTCATCTATGGACCGGCACGGTGGCTGCTTGCCCGCTCTGGAAGGCAGGTCTCCACACGCGCCGGTCCCCTGGTTTCTTTTTACACAGATACAAGGATCTTCTCTATGGATCGCACGACGCTGTTAGCACACGCTCGCTCTGCCGCCCTTCGTGCCCATTGTCCGTATTCACATTTTCGCGTTGGAGCCGCTCTGGTGGCCGATGGACAGGTTTTCGAAGGCGTAAATATTGAGATTTCTAGCTTTGGCCTGACTCTCTGTGCCGAACGCTCTGCGCTTGCTGCTGCCCTCTCCAATGGCTCCCATACGATCACACAGGTCGCGGTGGCCTGCATTGATGCTCCCCCCGAAGCTCCCCTCGGCCAGAGAACACCCTGCGGCGCCTGCCGCCAGTGGTTAGCCGATCTGGCTCCAGATGCTCTTCTCTATATTGACGGCTTTGAACAGGTTTTTACGATTCGTGACTTATTACCGCACGCTTTCGGCTTGTAGGATAAGTCCTTGACAGATGCATTTGTCTTGGGTAATCTATAAATCCAAGGATATTTGTGCGTAGTACCATTAGTATAGTGCTTTCCATGCAGTAAACACTCATTTAGAGGTGCTTATGCGGGCATGCGCTGTAGCGCACCACGAACAACCTGAGGCTGGTCCGTTTCCTTCTGCTTTGATGTATTGTGTCCTGCCATTTTTTGCTGTGTCCTCTGTAGCTTCGCTTTCCTATCCCCCGTTTTCTCCTATCCCACATGAAAGGAGTATGCTATGACGCAGCGCTTTACTCTCGGTATTGAAGAAGAGTTTCAGATGGTGGATAAATATTCAGGTCAGTTAGCCTCACGTATCCATACTATTCTCGAAAAGGGCATCCCTCTGTTGGGAGAGCAGATTAAGGCTGAGATGCTACAATCTACGGTTGAACTGGTCTCCGATGTATGCCCTACGGTCGCTCATGCACGTACTGAGATGGCTCGTTTACGCTCAACGCTGGCTGCTCTGGTCGAGGCTGAGGGCCTCGCTTTGATTAGTGCTGGCACTCACCCTCTGGCTCACTGGCAAGATCAGCTGCGTACGCAAAATGAACGCTATGAGGAGCTGGAAGAAGAATATCAGGATGTCGGTCGCTCGATTCTGATCTTCGGCCTCCATGTTCATGTTGGCCTGGATGATCGCACGATTGCTATCCCTCTGATGAATCAATTACGCATGTGGCTACCACATTTGCTTGCACTCTCCAGTAATTCTCCTTTCTGGGGAGGCCGCTATTCTGGCCTGAAGGATTATCGCGCTATCGTCTGGAAACGCTTTCCTCGTTCGGGTGTTCCTGATCTCTTTAGCTCAACTGCTGAATTTGATCGCTATGTTGCTTCTTTAATGCATACGGGATGTATTGATAATGGCAAACGTATCTGGTGGGATATTCGCCCACATCCCTTTTTTAAAACCATTGAGTTTCGCTGTTGTGATATGCCTGCTACGTTTGAAGATACGATTGCGATCGCTGCTCTCTGCCAGGCTCTGGTAGCCAAGCTGTACTGGATGCACGCTCGCAATCTAACACTCTATACTCTCCCCAGTGGCTATATTGAGGAAAATAAATGGCGCGCCGCCCGCTATGGTCTGGATGCAACGGTGGTGGATTTCGTGCAGCAACGCACGCTGACGATGCGCGAATCTATCGGGGAAACGCTCGATTTTGTCGATGATGTGGTTGATGATCTGGGTAGTCGACGCGAGATCAATTATATTCGCGCTTTACTCGATGATCCACGCGGAACCGGGGCGGATCGCCAGATTGCTGTCTATCAGGAAACTGATAGTGTGGAAGCAGTAACTCATTTTTTGATGGAACAGACACTACAGGGAATGGCCTCTTATACTGTGAGGTAATTATGATATGCGGCTGGCTGCGGTACGCTACTACGTGGTGAGCGCGACGTGGGACCTGGCGACCGCACAAGATCGCCAGGTCCCAC
>DATJHM010000180.1:0-81290 GCA_035493895.1 Ktedonobacteraceae bacterium | reverse complement strand
TAGTGTCGTGGTAGCGCGCAATAATACGATCGATAGCCTGCTGATCCTGGTCCTTTTGCTGGCCGTCTATTATGTGAGCCGTGCGGTCGAGACGGGCAGTGTATACCGTTTGCTCGTTTGTGCATTCTGTATCGGCCTGGGTTTCAATATCAAGATGTTGCAGGCATATTTGCTTGTACCCGCCTGTGCTCTGGCGTATCTGCTCGGAGCCCCGATCCATTGGCGTACCCGTCTCTGGCATCTGGCGCTGGCTGGCCTGCTGTTGCTGGTGATTTCGTTGTGTTGGGCCATAGTGGTGGATCTGACGCCCGCGACACTGCGCCCTTTTGTCAGCGATAGCGGCACAAACTCCGAACTGAGCCTGATCCTGGGCTACAATGGCCTGGGGCGGGTGCTGCAACTCTTCGCGCCGAATCTGCAAACGATCCATATATTCGGAATCGCGATTGATCTGACGCTGGCCCCCGGTTCCGCTCCCTACATCGGCTCTCCCGGCCTGTTGCGCCTGTTCAATCAGGGGATCGGCAATCAGATTAGCTGGTTCCTTCCTCTTGCTGTCGCTGGTCTATGTGCGGCAAGCTGGCAGACATGCAGACATTTGCCGCTGAAACAGGCCGGTGTGGCGCTGCTGATATGGGGCGGCTGGTTGGTCACGGCACTTCTCTATTTCAGCTTTGCACGCTTCTTTCATCTCTATTATCTGACGATGCTTGCTCCTCCGCTGGCAGCACTGGTTGGTATCGCGCTGGTTATCTTGTGGCGTGAGTACCGTCGCGCCGGTCCGTTCTGGTGGGGACTCCCTCTCGCCCTGGTTTGTAATGCACTGGGACAGGGCATTATTGTGCAGGCTATCATTGCGCTGGCTATCAGTGTCCATTCCAATCCCCCCTGGTCACAATGGATTACGCCACTTATTACCGGCGGATGTTTGCTGATGGCCTGTGGTCTGGTACTTTTATACTGTTGGTCTCAGAAAAGAGTACAAACAGCACGCGTTCTCTTGCTGATGAGCCTGTTTCTGCTCTTAGTCGCGCCACTCATCTGGGATGGCTTTTCTCTGGAAAGTGGCAGTGGTGGCATCTGGCTCCCCCAGGCTGGTCCTTCGCAACCTATAAACTTTGCCCCGACCAGCCCGGGCCAACGTATGATCGGCGAAATATCTCAAGAGCCTGTCGTGGATAGCAACAAATCTCATACCGATCCTGTCTCAACGCAACAACTTGAATCGACAAGCCTACCAGAGCAACAACCAGACAGCTTGCAGTCCGACATCCCGGCAGCCCTGGTCATTGCCGGTCCTCATTGGAATGTGCTCGATCCCAGACTAATACACTATTTGCAAGCGCAACAGGGCCACGCAACCTATCTTGCCGCCACCGAGACTGCTACCTATGCCAGCGTGCTGATTCTGGCAACCGGAAAGCCCGTGATGACTCTGGGTGGCTATCAGGGCTGGGACCGTATCCTGACGCCATCTCAACTCTCTCATCTTGTCGCAACCGGTGTGGTTCGTTTCTTTTATCTCTCAGCCGGTCAAACCCGCGCGTTCTCCCCACCCCCAGGCGCTTTTAGCTCAGACGGTGAACGCCATCTCAACGTAGACCTCGAGCAATGGGTTCGTACCTCGTGCTCGCCCGTCCCTCCCCATCTCTGGCAAACAACATCTCCCCCTCAAAATGCGTACCCACCGAATAACCTGTTCTTATATGATTGTGCAAAATAAAATCATCGTCTGGATGAGGGTAATTCATACACATCTCTCGTTGCATGGATTACCCTCCTGCCTTTGCTTATCTCGTACACGTTATACATTCTCTATTTTTACTGAAATCGGTTTGCTACGGACTAATTCACTATAAACTGCATTTATCGGTTAAGTTATCTTAACATGCATTAGTACTTTTCTATATAAAAATGAAAATGTATCGCAAACAAGCTCTTCTACATGCTATTCTTAGCTCAGATCGATCGAAGAAGTGTTAAACAGTTTCAGCATGTTTCAGATAGGGTCTTCTCAAAGAATGAGTATGACCTGACGTACGCAAGACCAGTAAAATGGTCGAGTAGTGCTAAAAAAGGATGGAAGAAATGATCCCACTTCAGTCGAAACCAAAGGCATCATCGAAGTTTGCCCCATTAAACGCAAAACGCCGCAAACGCTCCAGCGGTGGTGTGCTTATTGGTAGCGGAGTGACGTTAGCGATACTTGTGCTCGCAGGCACGATTTTTGCCATGCAGCAAATTTCCTCGCATGCCGCGCCCGTGAGACATCCATTTGGCAATAATGCTATTGCGACGATCAATGGCCTGAAAAAGATCTCAATGGTCGGAAGTACTGCCACTGTTGTCGATAATCATGGTAATAAGCTTGGGGTTGACTCTAACCCGTATAAGATCGCCATGGCTCCGGCATCTTTCCCCGGCGGTTTTTCATCTGGTGATCTTCTCGTCTCCAATTTTGGCAATACTGATAAGGGAAATGCTATCGTCAGTTTCCGTAACCAGAAGGGACCTGCCCGCCTCTTCAATCAACAGCGTGGTGGCGGCTTATCTGGACCTGCCGGTTTGATTTTCAATATGCGAACTAACAGTCTCTGGGTTGCGAATTCCTCTGCCAATGATATCGTCCTTTTCAATCCCAATGGGACGCTCCTGACGACTCTGAAGAACCCCCTCTTTAAGGGCCCCTGGGGTCTTACCACGAACAGTGTAAACTCCAACAATAATCACCGTAATGCCCAGTTTTCTTTCTTCACGGCAAACGATGTCGATGGCAAAATCCTGCGTATCGATGTGACTCCTCAGCGCCAGGGTATGCCGAAATTCAAAGTTGTCCAGATCGGCCAGCTTGACAAAAATGGCGATACGACTTTTATTGATTTGCAGTGGCTGCCCTCGCTCAAACTGAATAATCACACCTGGAATGATGTTCTTGTGGCGCTTGACCCTGCCCATAGTCGCATTGCCGTCTTTGCGAATAGCAGTTCTATGACCGGCAGAGGCAAAGGTGTGACGGCCTTCCAGGGCAAACCATTGAATATGCCAGGCGGTCTGGCTATCAATCCTCTCAATGGCGATCTTCTGGTTGTCAACACGGGCGACAATAATCTGGTGGAACTGGATCTGACGAAGGGGAAAGTCATTGCTGTGAAGCAGATTGATCCTAAGAAGGTAGATGGTGAAGGCAATGGTGCGGCTCTCTTCGGCGTGCTGGCTACTAAGGATAGAAAAGGGAATCTGCAAGTGTTTTTCACTGACGATAATTCCAACTCTCTCAATATGCTGAGCGCTTCCTGAGTATCGGCGTTATCCGGGGGATTGCACATAGAGGGTCTGGTTTGTGCAGCGGTGGCAATCCTCCCGGAAACAGCCGCCGTCCCTATCTCTCTTCCATCTCAGCCGTTTCTGCGCGCTCGCTCACACCGGCTTCTGCAAATGTCGACATCTCATTATGCACGCTCAATGCGCTCTCCACAATGGACATCGCCAGCACGGCACCCGTTCCCTCACCCAACCGTAATTCCAGGTTGAGCAGTGGCCTCAATCCCAGATGCTCCAGCAAGACGCGATGTCCTTGCTCGACGGAGACATGTCCCGCAATCAAGTAGTCTTTTACCCGTGGATTGAGCTTGACGGCGATCAGCGCCGCAGCCCCCGAAATAAACCCGTCAATGAGAATAGCTCGACGCTGTGCCGCAGCCTCCAGAATCACTCCGACCAATCCCGCGATCTCCAATCCGCCCACTTTCATCAGCACATCCAGCGGCTGCTGCTCATCGGGTCGATTGATCGCGATTGCCCGTTCAATGACCTCGATCTTATGCTGAAGCTGTCGATCGTCTATTCCTGTCCCTCTCCCTGTGATCTGCGCTACCGGCGCGTGCAGCAATACCGCCGTCAGCGCGCTGGATGCGGTCGTATTGCCAATGCCCATCTCGCCAGTGGCTACCAGGTCACAGCCTTGCGCAAGCTGTTGCTGAAAAACCTCGCGCCCGACTTCAATCGCCCTGACCATCTGTTCACTGCTCATCGCTGGCCCTTGCGCCATATTCTGTGTTCCATCTGCGATCTTTTTGCTGATCAGTCCCGGATGCTCCAACTGACTGGCCACTCCGACATCCACAACGGCGATCCGTGCCCCTGCCTGTCGCGCGAGTGCGTTAATCGCTGCCCCACCATACAGAAAGTTATAGACCATTTGCGGCGTGACTTCGGCTGGGTAGGCGCTGACCCCCTCTGCCGTGACGCCATGGTCAGCGGCCATCACAATCACTGCTTTTTGCTTGATCTGCGGCCGTGCCTGCCCGCTGATTCCGGCAAGCTGAATCGCCAGTTCTTCCAGCCGTCCGAGACTACCTGCTGGCTTGGTTAGTTGCTCTTGCCTCTCGCGGGCCGCTTGCATGGCCTTGCTATCCAGTGCTTCTATGCTGGCTGCGAGATCGAGAATTTGCTGTAGCTCGCCGTTTTGTTTCACTTTATTCTCCCTGTATTGTATAAAAGACTTGTGCAGAAAGACGGAAGCCTTTATTATCGTAGAGGTGGATACAAGGTCCGCCGCCCGAAGGTGTCTGCCCGGGTGATTATACCACGCGTCGCTTGTGCTTTCGTAGCGGCAGGAGAACTGAAATGGCTGATGAGATCAATTCATATGGGGAGTATCCCGGCTCATTTCGTCTGTGGCTCGTACGCCATGGGGCGACGGCCTGGAATGCCGAGGGACGCTTTTGTGGCACGAGCGATATTCCTCTCTCTCCGCAGGGCGAGCAGCAGGCCCGCTGGCTCAGTCAGCAACTCCCACCGACAAACATTGCCGCTATCTATTCCAGTGACCTGTTGCGTGCACGTCAGACTGCCGCGCAGATCGCGCCTCAACTCCCGCTACAGTCTACTGCTTTATGGCGCGAATTAGCCTTTGGTCGCTGGGAAGGTCTGACCTATGCCGAGATCACGGCCCTGCCCGAAAATGATCTGCGTTTTTTTAGCGATGCCCTTCACTTCTCTCCCCCCGGAGGCGAGTCGCTTACGGCGCTCGACCAGCGGGTGCAGCAGGCTTTTACGCTGCTTGTTGCCGCTACTCACGCTCATAAATCGCCCTGTGATGTGGTTCTGGTGAGCCACGGGGGACCATTGCGCGTATTACTCTGTCAGCTTTTACATGTTCCGTTACCGTATCAATGGCAGTTCCAGCTTGCCCCGGGCTCGCTCAGCGCTCTCGATCTCTCACCCATCCCTGGCGCGGAACTGCCGGTTGCCTCTTTAGCTTTATTCAATGTACAACCGCCATTCGCGGCGGTGAAAGAAAATTAAAAATGAATAATTATTCCACTTTCTTTCGCAATAATAGACGGCGCTCTCAAACAAGTCGCAGGCACAATAATGAGCCAGAGCCGGGGAATGGGTCCTGGCTGCTGCAACAATATCGAGAATTTGTTGCCGCTGTGCAATTTCTTACTGTCGTGCCCTGGCCGGGAAGTAGATCGTTATTTAGTACGTATGATGATGAGTCCGATCCCGGCATGATTATTGGTAGCGCCTATTTTTCTCTGGTGGGAGGATTGCTCGCTCTTCTCCTCTGCCTGCTCCCGCTCATTTTAGGTACTGTTTTCCCTTCTATGGTGCTTGCAGCCCTGGTGCTGGTTGCCCAGATTCTGCTTACGGGCGGTTTGCATCTGGATGGCTTGATGGATAGCTGTGATGGGCTCTTTAGTGGACGTGACCCCGAACGCAAACTGGAGATTATGCGTGATAGCCGGGTGGGGAGCTTCGGGGTGCTGGGGGCCGTCTGTATCCTGCTCGTGAAATTTGCCAGCTATGCCAGCCTGAATGTGCATGTCTTGCCGCTGGTCTTGCTGACGGTGTTGCCCTCGGCTCGCTGGGCGATGCTGCTTGCGGTCTACGTGTTCCCGAATGCCCGTCAGGGTGGCCTGGGCGAAGCTTTTCGCCAGACGCTTACGATGCCACGTCTGGTCTGTGCAGGCGTAATCGCTCTGCTCTTTGCGCTCGTCTGGGGCCATCTGGCCGGACTCTTTATCTGGGCCGGGGCGACGGTGATCTCTTTACTGTTGGGGGCCGGGATTGTGCGTACGCTTGGTGGTCTGACTGGCGATAGCTATGGGGCTATTGAGGAGGCGACTGAAGCTGGTGCGTTACTCCTGGCACTGTTATTCATCGCCTGGTTTTAACATGGACACACACGAAGAAAAAGTGATAACTGCTCAATTTATTCTCTTGCTGGGTGGCGCTCGCAGCGGCAAAAGCTCGTTCGCGGAGCGCCTTGCCACACAGAGCGGCAGGAGTGTTGCCTATATCGCAACCGCGCAGGCGAGCGATGCGGATATGCTCCAGCGCATCCAACTCCATCAGTCCACGCGCCCCGCACACTGGCAGACGATCGAGGAGCCGTTACAACTCGCGAACGCAGTGCAGCGAGCAGCCTCTGTTGCCGATGTCTTACTGCTCGATTGCATGACTACCTGGTTAGGAAACTGGCTGCTGGCTCAGGGCGAGCACGATCTGGAGGCGAGTTCTCTCAGAAGTGCGCATCTCTATGCGCGCGTGCAGGCCGAGGCTCACTCTTTTCTGGCAAGCATCGCCGCATTGCCTTCTACAAAGACGTTGCTTGTCGTGAGTAATGAGGTGGGTCTGGGCATCGTTCCTGCTTATCCTCTGGGGCGTGTCTATCGCGATCTCCTCGGTCTGCTCAATCAGCGCCTGGCAGCTGCGGCGCAGCGTGTCTATCTACTGGTTGCAGGTCTGCCTGTTGATCTCAAGAAGTTGCAGGAGGAGATCCTGATTTAGGTGAAAAGTCTCATGCAATGAGACTATTTGACTGTTTCGTGTGCATAAATTGACAGTTATAAACGATACAAGTATACTGAGCCTGAAAATTTGTTGTCATCAGGTGGCCTCGCTTGTTAAAGTGAGCATAATAGGAAAACCAGTGCGATTCCGCTGTATGTAGTCGTGCTCCTGTGACTGGTTGTCCTTCATCGTTTCTTCTCTCTAATAAGAGAGAGCCACTGTTTCATATACGAGAAATGGGTAGGCAGATGTGGAGGCGTGAAATCAGCACTGGGAAACTTGCCTGATGAATGATGCTCATATTCCCTCGCGTTACGTTAAAAGGAGCGAGCTAAGATGCGTTTCGTACTTCGTTGTACCTCGTTTCTATTTTACGTGCGGTGGCAGTGGGCGTTGTTGCTATTTTTGGAGGTTACAGCCAGATGCGCTCTCATAGTCTCTTTCCGCGCTTTTTGCCTGTGCTGTTGTTGGCATTCCTGGCGCTGTTCTCTGCCTGTAGTCAGGGGAGTAGTAGTGCAACCCAGGCGACAACACCACAGACGCTTGATGCTTACGGCACTCCCATCGTAATGCCGACCACCACTCCTCAACGTATTGTTTCTCTTGTGCCGAGTATCAGTGAAACTCTCGGTGCGCTCAATCTACAGGATCATGTGGTTGCTGTGGATTATTATACGAATTATCCCGCTTCGCTCGCATCCAAGCCGAAGATTTCTGATGCAAATGGCAAAATCAATGTAGAGAGCATTGTCGCTCTTCATCCTGATCTTATTTTGAGCTGGGGCGGTCAGACGAAACCCTTTGATCCTCAGCTTACGAAGTTGGGCCTGCACGTTGTTGATCTGCCTGCCGTCACTTTTTCACAACTTTTGCCGCAAATTCAGCTGATTGGTCGCCTTACTGGTACTGAGAGTGCTGCGAAAACATTGACAACTCAGTTGCAGCAGCAGATCGATCAGGTAAAAACGAGCGTCGCTGGCACTACGGCCCCGAAGGTTTTGCTTGAGGTTGATGATAGCATGCCAGGCAGGCCCTATGTCTTTGGGGGCAATTCGTTTGGTGATCAATTGCTGCAATATGCCAATGCGACCAATATCTTTCATGGCGATACTTCCAATGGTGGATATCCCCAGGTTTCCGATGAGGGGATAATTTCGGCCAATCCACAGTTCGTTATTCTCACGGAAGATCCACAATATGGTGGCAATCCTGAAAAGGTTTATCAGCGTCCGAACTGGGGTGGGATTGATGCCGTGAAGTTGCATCAAGTCGTTCACTTGAATACTGATCTTTTGCAGCGCCCGGCCCCTCGCCTGGTTGAAGGTCTGGAATGTGTTGCTCGCGTTGTGCATCCTGATAAGTTCTCAGGTTCGCTACCCGGTTATTGTCAGGCCAGCGCGTAATTTCCTCCACTATTGTATGGATTACCCGCATCGTGGTAATCCATACTCACTACTTGCTTATCTCCGTGCCTCACTCAACTGCACTACTCGCTCCCTCTCTTCCGCCCCAAACCACGGAGGATTGCCCGCAGCGGCGTTTTCGCTCATGCGTTGATAATGGCTGGTCGCTGGAATGGTGACGTGGCAGCGTGGATCACTGAGTATCCATTTCAATAATACCTGTGCCCACGTCTGTACGCCAAAGCCTGCGAACGGCTCCAGGTCTTCTGCCGCCGGTTGACGCCTCATCAATGCTCCTTCCGCAAATGGCCGCATGACCACCACCCCGATCTGCATCTCCTGCGCAAGTGGTAAAATCTCTTTTTCTACGTCCCGTTCAAACGGATTGTAGGGTATCTGGATCGCGTCAATCCGTCCCGTCTGCATTATCTGGCGCATTTCACGAAAGGCCGAACTACTATAATGCGTAATGCCGATTGTGCGCACCTGCCCCGCATCTCGTAGCCCCTCTAGCAACGGCAGATGCTCACGCCAGTTGACAAGGTTATGAATCTGATAGAGATCAATGCAGTTATGGAAAAGCGACAGTGCCCGCTTGACCTGCTGTTGTGCCTCTGCCCGCGTGGATGTCCAGATCTTCGTGGCAATCTGCACCCGTTCGCGCCTGCCCTCCAGCGTCCGACCCAGCACATATTCAGCGGCTCCGTACATTGGGGAGGAATCGAAAAACGTCACTTCATTCTCTAATGCGGTATCAATGATACGCGCTGCGTTCTTGTAAGCCCTGTCTCCCTGCACATCAAACGTGCGCCACGTCCCCATCCCAATCACCGGTACGCGCAAGAGTGTTTTCCCCAATGTGCGATATTCCATAAATCTTACTCTCTCCCATACATAATTGAACACTGTGAATGTGACACGAATAAACGAATCGCTCTGTAACAAAGACGCGTAAGCCATTCTCTTATCTTGTCCTCAAGGATCAGTTATCGCTATAATTAGCATTGTACTGTTTCTGGCGCGATGGCCTTGATGCGCAACGATCTCTCGCTCGCTCAATTACGTCTGACGGAAAGCGCGCTGATGGTCGCACGTGTCGCTGAAGTGTGTCCGGGACCTCCCACGATCCCGCCCCCCAGGCCAGTAGGGACGCCATGAAGCCGCAGCTGAATGGCGTCCGGGTAGTCAACGACGGATCTGACTTAGCAGGCGAGGATGCGGGAGCCCGTGAACGCGACTACCATTCCCGTCATCGGCTACGCGGGTACAGTTCCGTTGGCTCTTCACCTCGCCTCTATTTTTCCCACTTGACGCGTTTATGCCTGCCCACGTCCCCCACCAACCATCCTCGCAAATTCGTCCAACGCAACCACTTTTCTACTCAACCTCGACTCTTCAGCCGCAAATGCCATCAGGTGGCTCTGCACCGAAATCGCCGCAGACGTACGCCCTTGCTGCTTGCCATCCTGCTGGAGTAGCCGCACAAAGTCGCGCATCACGCCGAAATCGCCGCCCCCATGCCCCTGCTCTTCATCTGTCTCGAAACTGCTCTGTAAGTTGAGCACCTTATGCGTTCTCTTCAGGAAATCGATAACTTCAATCTCGCTTCTCCGGTCGCTAATAACGCCTCGGATCTCACCCTTCGTCCCCATCAGCTTTACCGTTCGGCTCACATCATCTGTAAACGCGCTCATAGTGAAGGCCGCCGTCACCCCATTGCTGAACTCCATATTGACCACCTGATGATCAACGACGTTATTGTCGCAATGATAGACACAACGCCCATAGGGACCAGTCTGAAGTGCCCGCAGCAGCCCATTCGGGCTCACATCATCGCTAATCACCGAGTTGGGCCAGCCAGTTTTGCCCGTAAGATAGAATCTTGGCGCATAATACGCGCATTCATCGGCCACAGGACAGCCGTCCAGGCATCGCTCCGGCGCTCCCGCAGGGGCATTCTCTGCGCGAAAATGACTGAGTGAACCAAAAGAAGAGACACGCTCACAATCTGCCCCGCTCAGCCAGAGCAAAATATCCATATCATGGCACGATTTGGCGAGGATCATCGGACTCGATTCCGTGGAATTGCGCCAGTTGCCCCGTACATAGCTATGCGCGTAATGCCAGAAGGCCACATTTTCATTATGCTGAATAGAGATCAAATTCCCGATCTCTCCCTCGTCGAGCAGTTGCTTGAGCGTGCTAAAAAAATTTGTGTAGCGCAGCACATGGCAGATCAAGAAGAGCCGTTGCATCTCGCTCGCCCGCTTCCCCATCGCGATACATTCTCCTGGATCGGGCGACATGGGCTTTTCGAGCAGCACATGATATCCCGCATTGAGTGCCGCCATCGCAGGGGCAAAATGGTACTTGTCCTGTGTGCAAATCAAGACTGCGTCAGCCAGCTTTGGTTGGGCCAGTAACTCCTGCCAATCGGAATAGCTCTGCTCCGGGGCGATATTGTGCGCGTTGCAAATCCGCTCGCGTCGGACCGGGTTTGGCTCGGCAACCGCGACAATCTGGACCTCGTGGGGATATTTTAGTGCATATGCGCTATAACCCTTCCCTCGCTGTCCCGCCCCAATCAGTGCAATTGAAACCTTTTTCATCATACTATTCCTTTCAAATCAAAAGCTGGCCCTGGTCTGATAAAAATATCATAGAAATCTAAAATGAGGAGCGACCATCATCGCTCCTCAACCAGAAAGAATGCTTCCAGTATACGCTTCTATTAGCCTTTTACGGAACCTGCCAGAATGCCGCGTACAAAGTAACGCTGCAAGGAGAAGAAGACTATCAGTGGGAGAAGCATGGAGACAAATGCAGCCGCCGTCAGAACCTGATAGTTAGAACCAAACGAGTTGACCAGATTCGCAACTGTGACGGTCATTGGCGCACGATTCGGGCTACCACCCAGGAATATCAATGCGAGCAGCAGGTCATTCCAGACCCACATGAACTGGAAGATGGCGAGTGAAGCCAGCGCCGGTACGGAAAGTGGCAAGATCAATGAGTAAAATGTACGGGCGTGCGAGGCTCCATCTATCTCGGCTGATTCGATCAAATCTTTGGGTAACGCGCTAAAGAAATTGCGCAACATGTAAATCGCAAATGGCAGTCCCGCCGCGGTATGCGCAATCCAGAGTGCCGCATAGGTGCCGGTGAGCCCGGTAGCGGTAAAGATGGTGAGAATGGGTATCAAGGTCGCCTGGGCTGGGATAATTGGCAGGGCAATGATGATAAAAAACAGCCAGTTTCGCCCCGGAAAATCCATCCATGCCAGCGCATAGGCGGAAATGGCTCCGATTAGCACGGGCAAGATTGTCGCTGGAATGGCGATAATGATGCTGTTGAGAAACGATTGTCCCATCCCCTGTGCCTGTAATACTTGCTGATAGTTGTCAAAGGTAAAGTTCCAGGGGGGCGCAAAAGCTGTCCACCAGCCCGTCGTACTGATCAATGCTCCGGGACGAAAGGAACTCACAAAGAGGCCAATCGTTGGCACTGACCAGACCAGCCCTATACACACGACGATCACTGTCAGGATGCCACCACTAAGTCCTCCGAGCAGCGGCCGTCCCCCTGACCCGCTTTGTGCCGCCTGCGAATTTTTACTCTGCGCTGAGGCTGGTTTGGAAGGTAGTGAAAGGCTGGCATTCGTGCTTGCCTTAGGATCAACCACGCTCATCGTTGGGCCTCCTCTGCGCGGATACGTCGCACGTTGAGATACATCACCGGGAATATCGCGATCAGCAGGATCACTGCCAGCGCGCTTGCCACACCATAGTTGTAATTGGTGAAAAGTTCCTGATAATACTGTAACGCTACTACGTTCGTGTTGTAGTCGCCGCCAGTCATGACATACACAACATCGAATATTTTCAGAATATTGATAATCATGGTCGTGGTGACAACGACGATGGTCGGTTGAATCATCGGGGCCGTGATGCGCCAGAAGATGGTGAAGCCGCTGGCTCCATCAATCTTTGCTGCTTCGATGATCTCGTCGGGAATTCCTTTCAGTGACGCCGAAAGGACGACCATACAAAATCCCGTCCAGATCCACACATATACTATCATCAGCGCGAAATTGTTGAAGCGGGCGTCAATGAGCCAGGCTTGCGGCTGAAAACCGATGGAGGTGATGAATGCGTTGAGCAGTCCCGCTTGCGTCCGGTTCGCTGGCGCATAGAGATAGACAAAACGCCAGATCACACCAGCTCCGACAAATGAGATTGCCATCGGCACAAACAGTGCCGCTTTGACCAGACTTTCCACGCGGACCTTATCCACCAGGACCGCGACGAGGAGCCCAAGTCCGACGGTGAGGATGGTCGCAATTACCAGCCAGAGCACGTTGTTCCAGAGCACCAGCAGCAAGGAATGGTTGGTAAAGATTAACCCATAGTTTTTCAGGCCGACAAAACTGCTAGAGTCATCACTGTAGAAGCTCAATACGATGGTGTTGAGCATCGGGTACACCTGAAAAATTGCCATAAGCAATATGCCCAGGCCAAGCCATAGCCATGGCCTCCAGGCGCTATGTCGACCTCCTTGCCTTTTTGGCGGATGCAATGTACCCTGTTGCACCTGTGTATTCGCTGTCTGCGTCATAATCTATCCTTTGTCACTTGGAAGCAGGGCGCTTGTATGCGATTGCTGCTTCGCCGCGGACCAGCCCCCGGCGAAGCAACTTTCACCTCGCTTGTATCCCTGCTCTGTGAAGCAGTAGAGGCAAATAGACAGGAAGATTAGGATGTGTAACCTTGCTGTGCTGCATCTTCAATTGTGCTCAAAACGCTATTTAGCTGTTTCTGATCGCCAATGAATGTCAGCAATCCTTTCCAGAAGGCGGTCTGGACCGCTGCTGGCATCAGGTCACCTGCGCCAAAGCGGTTGATTGGCGCATCGGTAAGCATCTTGGCCGAGTTACGCGCTACATCGCTCGGGTAGAGAGACAGATCGACCTTTTTGTTGACAGAGGTCGCGCCGCCACGCTGTACCCAGATCGATTGCGCTTCTGGTGTGGTCAGATAGGTCATAAATTGCCGTGTCCCATCATTGTCACGCATTGCGGCCATGATGTCGCCTGCAACTGTGATCGCTCCCTGGTACTGCGAGTTGATTGTGGGGAACGGGAAGTAGTCGAAATCGGTGCTTGCTTTAATATTCTTGAATTGCGAAGTAAGAAAACCAATGGTGAAATCACCAAGATAGTACATATATGCCTGTGGCGGATTCTGGAATGGCTCGTAGCTGGCGGCCTCGTCACCGGTAGCGAGAATCGATTGGGGCGCACCATCGATATAATGTTTGCCCCCGGTAATCTGACCAAAGGTCTGGAATGCGTTTTTAACGCTATCGTGTGTCCAGGGAATCTTGTGCGCAACCCATTGATCATAGAGATCGGGCCCGGATTGATTCAGGAAAATCTGTGCGACCCAGTCCGCCGCTGGCCAACCACTGGCTGCTCCACTCTCTACGCCCATCGACCACGGATATTTCCCACTGGCTGCTAACTTATTCGAGAGCGCAATCATCTCGTCCCAGGTCTTTGGCGGCTGGATGTTGAGGGCCTTGAATTGCTTGGGACTATACCAGACGGTGCCCTTGTTTGTGCCTTTCAGCCAGACTGCGTAGAGCCCGCCATTATAGGATGCCAGATCCAGCCAGCTCTTGGCATATTGCTGACTGAGTGTGGTCTGATCCATGAATTTATCCAGCCGGACCAGCTTGTTCTGTTTGGCATACATCTGCATCTGCGGAATATTCGGCAGCGCGACGATATCAGGTGGATTGTTTCCTCGTACTCGTGTCTGCAATACGGCGTTAATATCGCGCGTGGATTCGTTGTTCACTGCGATCTTCGTTTTCTGCGTGAATGGAGCACAAACCGCTTTAAACGTATCCAGCTCTTCTCCACCCCAGACGCTCAAGACATCAATCGACTTCGGCGTACTGTTGCTGGTTGTCGGTCCAGTTGCTGGGCTACCTCCACATGCTGCCAATAAGGCAGATGCTGCGCTGACACTCAGACCCGCTTTCATTGCTCGCTGGAGAAACTCGCGGCGCGGCAACGGCTGTTTGCTGTACTCTTCAACGAGCTGATCCAGATCCATACGTTGTTTTTGACGAAAAATAGGCATGAGAACCTCCTTGTAATTCCACGATCAGTGCCTCAAGATATTTCCACGATCAGTGCTTCAATAATTCTTTCTTTGCCTGATCAGGCATCTACTACTAATGACACGCATTATCTCCAAAATCGGACAGCAATTTTGTGCCCAAAAAGCATCACACATTGTCAGATTTCCTACTTCTCATGTGTCGTAGAAAGTAGAGAGTATAATCAGGATGAAGAACAGAAATTTACCTATGCAAGATAACATAGCATGCTTGCCAGGGGCAATGGCGCGCGGTACAGGTGTATATGGCATGAGAAATCGGTAGATCTTCTTTACTCTCGCTCGCCTTTCTCTCACGACCCACTCAAAAAGAGCCTGAGAGAATGCGGCGAAACAAAATTTAATGGCAGATAGGTGAGCATATGGCTTATTGGAAGAAGCCCACATGGCCCTCAGCTCAGACAACGGAGAGTCCTGAGGAGTACGACCTGGTGATCAGCGCTCAAAAAGGCAATGAGGTCGCATTTGAAGCACTGTATGAACGCTATAACAATCGTATCAGCAGGTATTTGACGCGTATGATTGGTGATGATGGGATCGGCTGCGAATTGACACAGGAGACTTTCCTGAAAGCCTGGGCAGCGTTGCCTGGCCTTCGTTCTCCTGAACGTTTTACCGGCTGGCTCTATCGCATCGCTACCAATTCTGCTCATACCTATCAACAGCGTGCCAGGCATATGCAAACAATCTCATGGGATGCATGTGAGCACAGTATCGAGCCACCTAGCATCGCGGGACCAGAAGCTCAAGTGGCCGAGACTGAATTGCTGGCTATCGCTCTGAGCCGCGTGTCATTAACGTATCGCTCTTGTTTGATCTTATACGTGATAGAAGAGTTTTCCCAGCGAGATATCGCTCTGCTTCTAAAGATGAAGGAAGCTTCAGTGAGTAAGTATGTCAGTCGCGGAAAAGAAGAATTGCGGCAGATTTATGCCAGACTTACGCTAGAGCAAGGATCAACGCGGCAGGAGGGGGGCATATGGTAATGAGCCATAAACCTCCTTGCCTGGCCTGGGCGGAAAAACTTGCTTTACGCCGTGAGGATTTGTCGGCTGAAGATCGTGTCGCGCTTGATAAACATCTGGCTACGTGTGCAGATTGCTCAGCAGCCTATGCTGATTATCATTTCCTTGATGCACGTTTACGTGCATTAGCATCTCCTATTGTCAAACCGTTGCCTCGGCTTTCTCCACAGTTTTTTCGGGAAAGTGAGGAAAAAAGAGAGGCTCTGCTTCAGCATTACAAAGATATGGAGCAGGCAAACTATAAAAAGGTGAAGCCTCTTACTGCGCAACGCAAACAACACTGGCCGCTGTCTGTGTTCGGGCGTGGCCTCTCTACTGCGGCTATCGCTTGCTTGCTGATAGGAACGGTGCTGCTCTTTGGTATGCGCTATATCGGGACTACTGCTGGACAACTTGTAGGTTCAACTACTCTGACCTATCACGGCCATAGCGATATTGTGAGTAGCGTTGCCTGGTCTCCAAATGGTCGGGAGATCGCCTCTGCCAGCTGGGATCATACGGTGCAGGTCTGGAATGCTCAGACGGGCGCTCATGTGCTCACTTATCGGGGCCATAAAGATATTGTCGATGCCGTTGCCTGGTCTCCTGATGGACGCTATATCGCCTCTGCCAGCTGGGATCGTACGGTGCAGATCTGGAATGCTCAGACGGGCGCTACTCTGCTCACCTATACGGGCCATACCGATAGTGTCAGTGCGCTGGCCTGGTCCCCTGATGGGCTCACGATTGCCTCGGGAAGCTGGGATCATATGGTGGAGGTCTGGAATGCGCAAACGGGTGCGCTTTTGCGCCGCTTTACTACTCCGGAGATTGTCAGCAGTATCGCCTGGTCGCCAGATAGCAGTACGTTGGCCTCTGTTGGTCCTGGGTATGGTATCCAACTCTGGAATGTACTTACTGGTAAATCTCTTCTGACCTATTGTGGCTACGTCGATGTCTATTGCAACCATATTAATGATGTCAATACGCTGGCCTGGTCCCCAGATGGTACAATGATTGCCTCGGGAAGTCGCAATGATATTGTGCAGGTCTGGAATACGAAGACGGGCGCAACCAGACGTGTCTATACCGGGCATACCGGGGAAGTCAGCTCGCTGGCCTGGTCTCCAAACGGCCAGGAGATCGCCTCTGCCAGCTGGGATCACACGGTACAGGTCTGGGATGTCAGTACGGGTAGCACCCATCTGATTTATCGAGGCCACGGCGATAACAATGTTAGCGCTGTTGCCTGGTCTCCCGATGGACACCATATCGCTTCAGGCGGGTGGGACCATAAAGTACTAATCTGGGTCGCTAACTGAATGCTTCTCCGCAAAGCATGCTTTGTTCCTTTATGGACGCCTTTCGTGTGCGTATTTTCTGGGAAAACGCGCATGAAAGGCGTTCCTCTGAAAAAAGATGCTCCCTGTTACGCCCTGAACTGGTCTGAACAAATTTCATACACTACTTTTGGGCCATATTTCCTGCTAAAACTGTTCAAAACCCGTTAGAATCTATTGCAACATTTATAATGTAGTCAGAGAGTTCATTTATCTGAAGTGACGCTCGCTTTGAAGCTGAATGCTGCGAGCTCGCGTATAGATAAAGAGACGTTGGGGATTTCTGCTTCTGCTGAGATCCTGCAAGCACAAAATTGAAAGGAAATTATCATCTATGGCGGAAATAGCATACTGCGTAAAATGCAAAGAAAAACGTGATATGAAAGATTCCCATCAGATCACGATGAAAAATGGGAAACCTGCCATGCAGGGCCTGTGTTCGGTATGCGGGACAAAGCTGACCCGTATTTTGCCTGCGCAACAAAAAGCCTGATCTGGTCTCTTAGCGATATGCGAGCAGTAGAGCTGATGCATCGCCCCTGCTCGCTTCGTATCTATCGCTGAGTGTTCACATCACTGCCTGACCGCGTACATGGGCTTGCAAAAAGCCCAGCATATAGGCAGCTGCGACGGTTGAGGCATAGGCGCGGTATGTCTCGTCTCGCGTCTGATCTGCGTAATCACACACTCCTTTGGCGAGAAATGCGGGAGTCTCAGGAAAATCTGCCAGGGTGCGGTAGAATGCTGCACCTTCCAGATCCACTGCTACTGTTCCTTGCACGGGATAACGAATCTCTGCAAATGGATTGTCTGCTCGCTCTGTGTTCCCTGAGGCAATCGGCTTGATGTGGATCGCTGGTACGGCTGGATCTCGATAGGGGAACTCTTCCTCTCCATAGTAGAGCCCGCCCACGCGATCCGGGTCCAGCAACTCATTTTCCTCGGAGAGAAATGGCCTCTCTCCGCTTTTTAGCATCGGCAGTATCTTACGCCAGTGCGGCGCGTACTGCTGAAGATCCTGCTGCGTAAGGTCCGTCAGCCGATGTGAACCCGACTCATATAACGTCGAGAGCAGCCAATCACGCTGTTGACGCCTTGAGATGGGCCGCGATAGATGTATGTTGAGCGCTTGCGCGTCTGTGAACATACGCAGGGTGTGTAGCGTCTCCTGGTGCGGTTGCCAGGTGGTCGTATTATGCCGGTAGACTTTTCGCCCCCTGTCATCCACTGCCAGCTCACCTGAATCGTAGAAAAAGGCGCGCTCCGCAACGACGATGTCTCCCAGCGCTACCTGTGTCTGATCCCCTGCACACATTCCGGTCATTCCTACGAAACGAGGCCGAATCTCTCGCAAGAGCGAGGTCAGGTGCAGACCCGTCTCAACAGCGCCCGGATTTGTTTGCCAGGAGATGTGTATGCTGAGTGGCTCTCCATGACGATTCTGGATAGTGGTATGGCGATAGTCTCTTTTTAACGTTGGGCTATAACCCTCCTGAAATGTGACCTGGCATTGGCGAGTAATTTCAGCGATAAGCGCCTTTGCCTCCTCTGCGAGCGCACAGACCAGGCAAACATCATAGAGTGGTGCCTGTGAAACTTTTGCTGCCTGGGCCATATCCCAGCGAAAAGCGACTGTATTGACGCTGGCCTCTCTTTTAAAACGCAGGCCAAAGGTATTGCTCATTACTTCAGCCCGACAGTAAAAATTGCCGCTGACGGAACTGGTGCCGGTTGGTACGCGTAAGACGAGCAGCGTATGTTTCGTTTCTGCGATCACGCCTGCTCGTGCTGTGCCTTCTGTGTAAAGCCAGTAGAATTTCTGCTCACCCTCACCATAAGCGAGAATTTTCGGATGCAGGATGTCCATGTCGATACGCAGACTATTCGTTGCATCTGTAGATGTGAGCTTCTGGAATTTGCCCTCCGCTGAGATGGTATATCTTGTGATGGCAAGCGTCGGTGTTAAGGTCTGTCTGGGGAAGAGATCGTAGGCGGTGGCCTGTGGATCGTCCATCTCGACGAAAAAAGAGAACCGTTCATAAGCGCTATTTTTGTAAGGAGGATGAAGCGTGAAGGGGATAATGATCAGGTAAAGATCCCAATGCGAACTATCAACTGCATGCAGTGCACGTGCAGCCCCGCTGGCAGGAGGCAGGGCGATGATCTGGCAGCCATGAGGATTGAAGGTAACCTTACCATAGGGAATTTTTTCCTCGAT
Source organism: Ktedonobacteraceae bacterium (assembly GCA_035493895.1). GTDB lineage: Bacteria > Chloroflexota > Ktedonobacteria > Ktedonobacterales > Ktedonobacteraceae > DATJHM01. The sequence goes on along the minus strand of DATJHM010000180.1, from coordinate 62,339 downwards.
TCTCGGATCACGAGGTCCACGCACTGGATCGGTTTCGCTGAGTACCTCTCGTGTCACCTGACCTTCCGTGAACGGAAGAGGATCATTACTTAAAAAAATAGTATGTTCAGGTTCCATATATTCATCTCCCTGAAAATGGCTCCGTCTTACGACCACGAACCGCGTAGCACTTCTTCACCGTCTCTTTAACCGTGCTCACCCAGACCTGTAGGGGCGTGGTGCCGCATACTTCTCGAGTGCGGTATGAACGAAGAAAAGGTGCAATAGCGAACAGTAGGGACGCCATGTCGAATGGCGTCCGCCCCCTCCGGCCATCTCGCCCCCGCGCATACTTCTCGAGTGCGGTATGAACGAAGAAAAGGTGCAATGTCGAATGGCGTCCGCCCCTCCGGCCATCTCGCTCCCCTCCCCGTATCTCAAACGTCATGACGCTTGTCAGACCAGTAGACCCGCTTCCTGATCACGCTCCTGCTGATCAGAAAGCCACCATGTCCGCGCTTTCTTTTATTCTACGCCGATAATACCACATATATACATTGTCGCACATATTACGAATATTCCGCACCGGCAGGTAAATGTTCCTCTATCAATAAATAAGCTTTGTAACAGGCTCATTATAGTAGCCCAAAAAGAGCATTTCACCTATATTTATACTTCATCCATATACACCTTCTCATGTCCTTAGATTGCCGCTGAACAGAAAGAAGCGATACATACTTGTATCGATACTCTCTTCCAGATTGCTCTATGCTGCTGTCTTTGGCGCGATATATAACCTCTACCGCAATCCGCACCAGAAGCCAGTTCCCTGCCCCTCTTGCTCAAAAAAGCGTTACGTGCTAGACTATGGCTAACCTGCCTTGATGATGCGGCAACGAGGTCTACCATGTGGTAGGCAACTTGTATCTCGGTCATGTCACGAAAGGACAAAAACGATTATGCCTGCGCGTCAGATGGCTGGAACCCTTGCTGTTCTCTGCCCACAGCCTCTCCTGAGGGTACTGAAATCTGCCGTAGAAATCTGCTTCACATTTACTTTCACGATTCCACTCTGTAATGTACCATTTCAGGTTGTCATTTTCTGATCTTCTACTATAAGGAGACAGCATGCGCAGCGATATGACAGTATGCACCATCAGCAAGTTTCCCCCCTATATGTCCGGTCATTCATTTGAAGCGTTGTATCAAGGCAAGGCGCTTCTGGAAATGTCTGGCGCGAAACACTATGAGGTCACCTACGACCAGTCTCTCTATGAGAAAGCTACCAATTACAATAGCTCACCCGAACTGATGTCCGAGGCCGAGCAGTATTCGCATGTGTATCGGGTCTTGCCCGATTACAAAGGAAGCCTGAAGGTCTTAGATGGCGCGTTAATCAAGGCGTTCATCGGCCAGGTTATTAATCTCATCATTGAGAAAAATATTACCGTCCTTTCGACTTTTTACCTTGATCCGCATGCCTATATTGCCAATCAGGCCAAACTCTATGCGCAGGTCGTCTTGAACAAGAAAGTTATCACGGCACATAAAGCGGTCGGCTCTGATGTCCTTCATTCGATCGCCAATCATCGCACTGACGGTGGCGCGAAGTTTCTTCTGCTCCAGTTACTCAGTGGCGATATTATGCTGGCCGTCTCGCAGTTTACAAAAGACAAGATTATCGAATATGCACAGGATATCTTGCCTGGACATCTCGTCGAAAAAATCGCTTCTGAAATGAAGGTGTTGTATGCCCCGTTTAACAATACCTATTTTCTTGAGCGCGATGAGGCACAACTTCTTTCTTTTAGAAGGAAGTTTGAGATACCAGAAAATACAAAAATAATCTCGTACTTCGGTCGGCTTTTCCCTGAAAAAGGCGTCGAGGATTTGTTGGCTGCCTTCCCTATCATTAAACGCTATCACCCCGATACTGTGCTGGTGATCGGTGGGCAGGGGATCTCTCTGGACTCTTTGAGGCAGGATGTCCAGACGCAGAACATACCAGACGTTATCTTCACTGATGCGATTAGCAATAGTGAAAAACGCGCTCTGATGCAATTATCCTCTGTTGGCGTGATCCCGACGAAGCCCGTTCTGAACTTTGTGGAAACGCTCTGTATAAGCGCTTTAGAATACCAGGCGGCAGGTGTTCCCCTGGTGACCACGCACGTCGGTGGCGTCTCCGAAGCTGCCGGACCTCACAGCCTGTATTCAAAACACAGCTCTCCCGACGATTTAGCGGAGAAAGTGATCTCATTGCTTGATAATCGCGTTGATCGCCGCACGATGATCGATGCAGGCGTAGAACACGTCAAGAAGTTCAATTACTACAATATCACGAAGACCTTTGTTGAATACCTGGAAGCATGTAGCGCCTGATCTTGTGAGTTCCAAAGGATGTGGGTCCAATATGCGCATTGCGCCTGTTGGACCCCAGACCCCGCTTTGGAATGGTTGCTACCAGGACTTTTGCTCTGTTCTCCCTGGCACTTCCCCGTCAATCACGCTCAATGATGGGTAACATAAGGCGTGAAGGGTGAGCAGCGTCGTGATAGACCCGGTTGATTGCCTCAACAAAATCCTTTTCTGTCTCGTTGGCAATGGTGCCACCCGTGTTGGTATTGCGGTCATAGCGAGGGAAATTACTGCTCGAAATATCCAACCTGATACGATGGCCGACTTGAAAGACGTTAGAGGTTGCTCCCAGGTCAAGTCGCAGTTCATAGATTTTTCCTGGTTCCATCAGCACAGGATGGTTGAACGACTCTCGAAAGCGGGTGCGTAGAATTCCATCAGTGAGCAGGACAGCACGTCCGTCTGGATATACGTCAACCAGGGTTCCCGTAAAATCCGTGTCTTTCGCCGAAGAGGAAACAGAGAGCACTAGCACGACTGGTCCGGTCACTTCGACCTCTTTCTCTAACACTGGACTACTAAATACCAGAACGTCCTCACGAGCTTCGACAGGACGCTGATCGAGAGGTCCTGCATTTCTTGCCACCTTGTAATCCGGCAGCAGAGTTGCTCCACCCATCGTTGGAACCGGGTGATGCGGATTGTAGCGATACACATCTTCAATCTCATCAGTGGTTGGTATGTGGCTTGAAAGCGTTCCGTTGCCAGAAGCGGTATTGGCCTGTCCTGTGCTATGGAGATAGTACGGTCGGTATTGGGTATCGGGCAACGGCCAATCGTCTTCATCGCGCCAGATGTTCGCACCCATCACGAAGATCCGTACCGATTTATCACTTTCAACGCCATTCTCAACACCTTTGAGCCAGTGATCAAACCAACGTAACTGCTGACCTGTACCGTCTATCCCTTCCAAACTGGCAAACAGACCATAGTCTTGCCCAGCGTAGATGGCTCCCCAATACCCATGCGTCCAGGGACCAATGAGGAGCCGCTGATGCTGGCGTGCTGTTTCGCTGCCGCCACGTTGTTTCATCCCCTGGTAGTTCGTCAACGTTCCCCGCAGGAACAGATCAAACCAGCCTCCAATACTGAAGGCTGGAGCGGTCACTCGTTCGTAGCCTTCTTGTGGGGCAACAGGTCGCCAGTAATCATCGGAGCTGGTATGAGCCAGCCAGTCGAGGTAGTAGGGGGCGATCTCCGTCAATACGGGCATATCGGTAAGTGGGAGATGTGCATATGTGCGAGACATCGTGCTCATGGTTTGCTGAAGCTCTCCCGAGTCTTGTGGTGTGATTTGACCTCTGGCAAGGCGGCGTATCTGTGCGCCAAACCCTAACCCTAAAGCCCAGTTGAGGATAAACCCCAATTGGAAGGCCCCCCCCTGGTACATCCAGCTTTCGTAATAGTCAGCAGTCGTGATACCAGGTACCATCGCAAGAAGTGCCTGGGGGGATTGAAGAGCAGCCTGCCATTGCGTAACCCCATAGTATGATTGGCCAATGGTTCCAACCTTGCCATTGGACCAGGGTTGGCTGGCAGCCCATGCAATCGTATCAGCACCGTCTGGCCCTTCTTGAAAAAACGGGGTGAATTCCCCTTCTGAAGCAGAACAGCCTCTGCAATCCTGAACGACCACTGCGAAGCCTGCTTGTGCAGTCCGTAACAGATCGACAATGTAGTTTTGAACTAAGGTATGTTCTTTGTTGTAGGGCACACGCTGTACAAGGGTGGGTACAGCTTCACTGACATCGGGGCGATAGACATCCGTGGCGAGCTTGACTCCATCTCGCATGGGAACCATGAGATTCTTTTCGATAATAAGACGCATTTGAGAAACTCCTTTCCAAGCTAGAACGCGTTTTGCATTGGATTCATTGGGGACGTTTCGCTGTCCTTTTCAGAAAGTGTAATGACCACTTTGCCGCGAACATGCCCCCCACGCTGAAGCATTACAGCCTCGCGGGTACGTTCTATTGGAAAAGTTGCGGCTATTGGGACGATGAATTTACCACGACTTATGGCATTGGTAATTCTATCGAGTGCCCCAGGACTAGCTTGTGCCCCGCCTGTTGCCTGTACACCACCTGACGGATTCGGTCCTGCTGCGATCGCAGAAATGCGAGCAGGCGAAATACCAAGCGCAAGGGCTACGTCTATGGTCTCTGTCCCCACAAGCACAGCGGCCGCGTCGACGCCATTTGGGGCAAGCCTACGAACTCGGTCTGCCAATCCTGGTCCGTAGGTGATTGGAATTGCACCAAGCGTACGGAGATAGTCGAATGAATCCTCTGACCCGGTACCGATAACGGTTGCGCCAGCCAGCGTTGCGAGCTGTACAGCGAATGTACCGACTCCACCCGCAGCACCGCCTATGAGCACGGTATCACCTGACTTTACACCGATAACGCTCAGTGCCGCATCGGCGGTAAGGCCAGCAATCGGAAGAGCGCTTGCGATTACGTCTGTAATACCACTGGGAGTATGGTGCAATGGTTCTATTGATGGAACTTTCAATACAATATAGTCAGCGACGGCGCGACCAAGCGCTCCGCCAAATACACGGTCTCCCATATGAAAATTTTTGACGTTGGGGCCAATCTCATCAATGGTGCCTGCGAAATCATGACCGAATCCTGATGGCAGCGTAATGTTAAACATGGCCGCCACATCGGGCATTGAAGCTATCATCCAATCCATCGGGTTCAAGCCTGCGGCTGCTACTCGTACTCGTACTTCATCTGAACCAGCATGTGGTTCTGGAATGGCTTGCAGCCCTAAAACGTCGGTTTCGCCAAATGACGTATACATAATCGCTCGACTCATAAAGTACTCCTTCATTAAAAATGGGGTCTGTAATACCATGGAACAGCAAAGGGGTTGAAGTACTGGACTGGCTTCGTAGCCGCAGGTGAACAAGAGCACAAAAAGAGTGGGATCACTGATGTGCGTTCCATCAGCGCTTTACTCTCGCATTTATTGCAGCTTCTCCAATCTCTCATTAAGAATTGGCCTTCCCCCCTTTTCTGTTCCGCTCACTTCATCCATCACGAGTGTATAATAAGGGACAGGTTTTAACGAGATACGAGTTTATTCAGGAACTAACACTTCCCGTTTCCGGTCACATCACTGAGTGGGGTATGCTTCATGTCTATGAATCAATTGGAGTTGGATCGTCATCACGAATTAGCCACGTTCTTGCGTAGTCGTCGCGCTCGTATATTGCCAGAACACGTGGGATTACCGAGAGGGCAGCGTCGGCGTACGCCGGGCTTACGGCGGGGAGAAGTAGCTCTGCTTGCCGGAGTCACCCCTGAATGGTATAGCAAGCTTGAGCAGGGGCAAGATATTCACGTCTCCGTGCAATTGTTAGAATGCCTGGCGAGCGTCTTGCAACTGGACACGGATGAACGCACTCATTTATTCTTACTTGCACTCAGACAGCCACCTCCCGTCGAGACGTTTTCGCCAATGACGATCAACCCGACCTTCCAACAGTTTCTCCAGCAACTTGGAACAACTCCGGCGTGTGTGGTTGATGCTCGTTTGAATGTGGTGGAGTGGAATACCGCCTTTCATGCAACCATTGGTGCCGTTTCTGGCTACTCTGCCATGATGTCTGAGCGAGAGCGTAACATGATCTGGCGATTATTTACATCTCCTTTGCGGCAGAAAGAGAGCGAGGAATGGGAGAAATTAGCACGCGTGTTTCTGGCACAATTTCGTGCTGGATATGGTCGTTTCATCAACGATCCCTGGTGGGCAACACAGATCGCAGAACTCTCTCGGATCAGTCCGGCATTTCGGGAATTATGGGGCCGTCACGATGTACTCAACAGGCCGGAAGGATCGAAATCAATATATCATCCGCTTGTAGGAGAACTGACCTTTGATTTTTTCTTGCTCCAGATGGTCGCTTCAGATCATCTGCAACTACTGATTTACTCGCCTCGTAGCAATTCTGGGACCGCCGAGAAAATCGAGCGGCTTCTCGCCTTGGAGTAGGAGAGGAAACATACCATCTCAAAGGCCATTTAGAGACATGGGCGTAACAGGGCAACCTGAGGAAGATATTCCTTGCAAAATGATCCAGTTGCTGCTATCAGGCGCGCGGCGATATCATCCGACGACTCGGATTCGATTGCCTGCCTGACCGGTGCCTTTGCTGGCGCTTATCATGGGTTGGCCGCATGGCCCGCCGAGTGGATCACGCGCATTGAATATCGCGATCAACTCAGCAGGCTTGGCAACGCCTGGGATCACTGATCACTGCGTGGCGGCCTGACCAGATTTTTTTGCCTTCAATATCTTCGTGAGGTCGCCAACGATGTTGTAACGCTGATACGAAGGCATGAGATACACTCCCTGGACCAGATCTTTTGCCTCGATGAGCATGTCCTGGGCAATCTGCATTCCCTCTTCCGGCCCCTGCTCTCCGGCCTTGCGCATCCGTTCACGCACGCGGTCTGGAATGGTAATGCCCGGAACCTCATTATGTAAATACTCTGTATGACGAGAGTTATGTAGCGGAATGCAACCCAGGATGATCGGCAGGGCTGGTTTCCCGACGCGGTCCAGAAAGCGCTGTAACGGCTCAAGCTCATAAATGGGCTGCGTCATAATAAATTGCGCTCCCGCCTCGATCTTTTTCTGGTACTTCTCTATCTCGCGTTCGGTCTCTTCTTCGGTCATGTTCAAATTGAGCGCGCAGCCGACGAAGAAAGAAGCTTTGACACCGATAGAGGAGCCCGCTGCGTTGTACCCTTCGTTCATTCCGCGCAGCATTTTGATCATGCCTATCGAGTCGGTATCCCAGACGCCGCTGGTATTTGGATAGGCACCTGCACGCAACGGATCGCCGGTCAGAGCCAGAATGTTGCGAATGCCCAGCGCGTGTGCTCCCAATAAATCGGCCTGGATTGCCATCAAATTGCGGTCACGTGTGGTGAAGTGAATAATGGTCTCGATGCCGAGATGATCTTGAATCAGCCGCCCCAATGCCTGACAGCTCATACGCACGCGTGCCATCGGGCTATCGGCAATATTGATACAGTCCACGCCTGCTTTTTGTAGCAGGGCGGCTCCCGCCAGGATTTTGCTGGGATTCAGACCCAGGGGCGGATCAAGCTCAACGCTGACCACGAATTCGCCAGCTGCGAGCTTTTCCTGAAGTTGCGTAGGGGTGCCTTCTTTTGGCAGAATAGCCTCTTCCTCAACAACTCCTGCAATGGTTGCCAGTCCCTGATGTAATTTTGGCGCGCTCGTCGTCGTTTTAGTAGGAAGAGGAACGCTTTCATGCTTCCAGGGACCATAATTCTCATCGAGCGATTTGCGCATGCTCTCGATATGCCGTGGCGTGGTGCCGCAGCAGCCCCCGATAAGCCGTACGCCCGCCCGCGCAAAACGCAATGCGTAGTCAGCGAAGTAATCAGGGGTCGAGACGTAGAAGAAGCGATTATCGATACGCGTGGGCAGTCCTGCATTGGGCTGTGCTGAAAACAGGGGAAGTGGTATCCCGGTGAGGGCTGCGCGTTCTTTGAGCGTTGCGATCATCTCTTCCAGCGCGTCCAGTGTCCCGGCTGGTCCGACACTACAGTTCGCGCCAATCACGTCAACGTTGAGATCATGTAGAACAGTGGCAACCCGGGCCGCTGATTGACCGGAGAGGGTATGCCCGTCTTCGTAAAAGCTCATCTGCGCGACGATCGGGACGCCGCCAATTTCGCGGGCCGCCAGTACGGCCTGACGCAGTTCGGCCAGATTCGAAAAGGTTTCGAGAATGAGCAGATCTACTCCCCCATCAACCAGCCCTCCAATCTGCTCACGATAAATTTCGCGCAGCTCGCTCAGACGCTGCTCGTCGGGTGCCTGGAGTGGTCTGCCGGTTGGCCCTACTGCTCCCGCAATAAAGACCTGTTGTCCTGTGATTTCTCGTGCATACGCTGCAAGCTTGGCCGCTTTAAAATTAATTTCGCGCACCCGCTCTCCCAGGTGATGGCCTTCTAACTTTACACGATTCGCGCCAAATGTATTGGTTTCGATGATCTGCGCACCTGCATGAATATATTCGCAGTGAATGCCCTGAATACTATCTGGTTGTGTGAGATTGAGTTCGTCAAAACACTGATCGTAGGTAATGCCTCGTGCATATAATAACGTCCCCATCGCTCCATCACAGAGTATTGGTCGCTCACGTAATTGCTCAAGTAGTGCCTGCTCCATACACAAAACCTCTCCCCTCAGAATACTCAATTCTTCTTGTTCCCTATTGTATCCTTTTTTGCGCTCCAGGGGAATACTGTTTCTCTCCTATACTCAGATGTTTCTCTTATCCTCCAACGTAAAATCAGTTATGCTTTTTTGCATGAAAGTTGTGCAGAGATCAATGTGTACGACCATCATTTCATCTTCTTATGTTATAAAATATTTTTTAGTACACTTTATCTGGTTCACTGACAAAAACTGCTCATGTGTGTCCCCTGTTGCATTAAAGAGAGGCTTATTCGTGAAAAAAATCGTTGTCACGGGCGGGAGTGGTACGGCTGGACAGGCAACCATTCGCGAACTCCTGGCTCACAGTTATCAGGTGCTCAATATCGACGTTGTGCGTCCCGCGGAATACCTTTCGCCCTTTTTGCAGGTAGATCTGACTGAGTTCGGCGAGGTAGTGGAAGCTTTGCATGGAGCGGATGCTGTAATTCATCTCGGGGCCATTCCCTCTTCGGGTTTGCGTTCGGAAGAAGTGACGTTTCGCACCAATATAAGTGCTACTTATAATGTCTTTCAAGCGGCTAAATTGCTTGGCTTACAGCGCGTCGTCTGGGCTTCCAGCGTCCAGGCTATCGGCATACCATATCGCCACCCGAGCGCCCCGGCCTATTTCCCTGTTGATGAAGAGTATCCCATGCTTGCGGGCTCCAGTTATTCTCTCTCGAAGATTCTAGGTGAGGAGATGGCGAAGCAATTTCAGCGCTGGTGCTCTATTCCTTTTATCGGTCTGCGTTTTGCCTTTGTCGTCAGACCTGAACTCTACGCCAGATTTTTCAAGAGCAGTGATATTCATGGCTTGAAGTCCGATTTCTGGGCCTATGTAGATCTGCGCGATGCTGCTCGTAGTTGCCGTCTGGCTCTGGAAGCTGATATTGAGGGTGCAGAAAACTTCTTAATCACCGCCGCCGATGTCAGCATAAACATCCCCAGCCGCACATTAATCGAGACCATTTATCCCGAGGTCCCCTTACGCAAAGAGATCGGCGAATTTGAGTCACTCATTTCGATCGCTAAAGCGCGTAGAATGCTCGGCTACGAGCCACAACATTCGTGGCGTGACGAAGTCTAGGTCCTCGCTCCCAACAATTCGCATGAACATCCATCCTCCGTAGGGGCCGATCAACCCTCATCGAGCTCAGTAGAGACGCCATGTCGAATGGCGTCCGGCCCCCCCGGCCATCTCGCCCCACGACATGGCACGCCACCACTTCCCACCGCCTCGCCTGTCACCAAAAAGACACAATGAGGTTTAACAGACCCGCAGGGGCGCGGCTTGTCTGTGCCTAACACTGTATCCGGGAACTCGTCTGCACCCTTGGCCCGGTCATACGCTTCAATGGATTCGAATCTCATACACACCCTTCAGAAATCTCATCACCTGTCGAATATCTATAAGAGAAGAGGCAAAAAAAACCTCCCACCCTGTTCTCACAACGATGTCGCCTGAGAGAGAGACCGTGCAACATCGACATGGGGAATGTGCAGGACTGGTGTAGGGGGCAGTGTAGGGGTAAGATCCCGATCAAATCCACATTCATGTAGGATGTGTAGCTTTTTTGAAAAAATCTTTGTAGCGCGTCACAAATACATAAGATGTAGGGCCATGTAGCCCTCGTATTGCGATGATGTAGGGTCAAGATCCCGATCACATCCACCATTGTGTAGGCTGTGTAGCATTTTCAAAAAAATTGGGACGGACATTGATAATCTGCATACACAAAAAAGTGGGTTCTTGTAGAACGTTTTGCTCTACAAGAACCCACCAACAAGGACTCAATGCTCTGGATGGAGCGCGGGATAAGGATCTGTTGAATGAGTCGCTTATTTGACGGCGTTCACTTTCACTGTACGTGCTTTGGCATGCTCGGCCTTTGGCAGCGTGAGGGTGAGAATACCGTCAGTATAATGTGCCTCGGCCCCTTCGGCGTTAATCGTCGTCGGCAAGGTGAAGCTCTGCTGATACTGACCACCCTGGAAGCCGGTCCAGTGTGCAGTGGCCCCTTCTGGTACCTGTACGCGGCTCTGCCATTTCAGATTGAGGGTGTCTTGCTGAGCGGTAATCTCGACCTCTTCTGCTTTGACGCCTGGCATCGGTATTTGCAGGATAAACCCATTGGCAGTCTCATACAGATTCGCGGCAACTCCACGACCGCTGAATACGCTGCTGACACGTGGCGAGATGAAGCTATCTTCAAAAAGACGATCCATAGCCTCACGCAGCGAAACAGCCTCGCTAAACGGATTGTAACGGGTGATGTTTGCCATGATTGTATCTCCTTTTGTTCTCTCTTTTTTGTTTTCGGTGGAACGAAGCCCTTATTGGACCTCGTTCAGTTCTTTCCGATATCTCATTTCTTTCTCTGCACATACTATAACTCACGCTGTGTTAGATTCGTATAAGCGAAGTGTAAGAATTGTGTTAGAATCTTTGATGGCTACTACATAGAAATTCTGATATGGATACTAAAGAAACTTTGATATGGACACTATCAAAGTTTTATCCACTCGACGTGGTGCGTTTGTTCTGCTACAATGCTGGTGCAATATCGCAACTATTCCACCGGGAGGCCGAGGTGACTGTAAGACTGCAACCTACTGCTAAAGAGATCGACCATCTGCTGACGCGTGGCGTCGCTCAGGTCGAGAAAGAAGCGGATCTCCGCCGCCTGCTCGTTGAGGGCAATAAGGGTGAGCCGCTGCGTGTAAAGCTCGGGGTAGACCCGACCCATTACGAGCTGACGATTGGCCACGCCGTCGTTTTCCGCAAACTTCGCCAGTTCCAGCGCATGGGCCACAAAACTGTGGTCGTTATCGGCGACTGGACCGCTCGGCTGGGCGATCCAAGTGGACGCGTCGAGGCGCGTAAACCCCTGACGGCTGAACAGGTGAAATCGAATGCTGCTACCTATCTGGATCAATTTTTTAAGATTGTTGATCGGGAGCAGACCGAGGTTCGCTGGCAAAGTGAGTGGTTTGACCAATTTAATCTGGGTGATGCTATTAAGCTGCTTGGGTATAAGACGGTCGCTCAGATGCTCGAACGTGACGATTTTTCGAAGCGCTACAAAAGCGGCATTGAGATCTACCTTGCCGAGTTTATGTACCCGCTTTTACAGGGATATGATTCTGTCGCTTTACGTGCCGATGTTGAGATCGGGGGCACCGATCAGACGTTCAATCTTCTCGTCGGTCGTGAACTGCAACCGATCTTCGGGCAAGCATCACAGCAGATCCTGACGGTCAATCTGATCGTTGGCCTGGATGGTGTGAAGAAGATGGGGAAATCGCTCGATAACTATATCGCGATTACGACCCCGCCCGATGATATGTATGGCAAGTTGATGTCGCTGCCCGATCATGCGATGCGTACTTACTTTGAGGCGCTCACTTCTATTGACGGAGCTGAGCTGACTGAGTTTGAGCAGAAAATGGCGGCAGGCACGCTCAATCCACGCGATGTCAAACGCCGTATGGCTCGTGAAATCGTTGCTGAGTTCCATTCGCCAGATGCCGCTCAGGAGGCGGAGGCGCACTTCATACGTCAGTTTACAAATCGCCAGCTACCGAGCGATATCCCTGATTACGCGCTCACAACTCCGACTACGATCGTGGATGTGATGCTCAATGCCAATCTGGCGGAGAGCCGCAATAAAGCACGCCAACTCATCAAACAGAATGCGGTCACTTTTATGCCCGAGGGTGATCCTGCCCACGCGCAGCCTGTTCAGGACCCTGAATTTGTGGTGCCTATCGTGGCTGGTGCTATTATAAAAGTAGGCAAACTGCGCTATATTCGTCTTAAAGGCTAGCTTCATCGCGTCGAGAGAAGATGTTCTGGCACACCATGTATGAGGCGTTTTTTATACATGTCGTTGTACTTTCATTTGGCAGGGAGGGCTTATTCTATGCCACAGGCAACTATCGGCGTGATTGGTGGCAGCGGCTTATATCGTATGGCCGGAATGACGGAAACGCAAGAGGTGAAGGTGCAGACACCTTTCGGCGATCCCAGCGATTGTATTACGGTTGGACAGGTCAATGGCGTTTCTATGGCCTTTCTGCCGCGTCATGGCCGTGGTCATCGTCTGAGCCCTACGGAGATTCCGGTGCGCGCCAATATCTGGGCTTTGAAAAGTCTGGGCGTGGAGCATGTGATCTCGGTGAGCGCCGTTGGTAGCTTGCGCGAGCATATTGCTCCCCGCGATCTGGTGATTCCGGACCAGATTTTTGATCGCACAAAAAGCCGGGTGAATAGCTTTTTTGAGGGTGGTGTGGTCGTGCATTGCACCTTCGCCGAACCCTTCTGCCCTCATCTCAGTCAGCTTTTGCAAAATGCGGCCCATGCTTTGCCCGATGTACGTGTACATACCGGTGGCACGTATGTCTGCATGGAGGGACCGCTTTTCTCGACGAAGGCCGAGTCGAATGCATATCGCTCGTGGGGCATGGACGTTATCGGTATGACAGCGTTACCTGAGGCGAAACTGGCTCGCGAGGCGGAACTCTGCTATGCGACGATTGCTTGCGTGACTGATTACGATTGCTGGCACGAGTCTGAGGAGTCGGTGACGGTCGAGCTGGTGATTGCCAATCTCAATGCAAATATTACCAATGCACAACGCATTCTGCAACAGGTGGCGCAGCACATTCCGCAGACGCGTGCTTCCCTGACCTGTGGCTGTGCAAGTTCTCTGGCAAGCGCGATTATGACGGCTCCCGAGCTCATTCCTGCTGAGGCTAAAGAGCGGTATAACCTGTTGATTGGCAAATATCTGTCATAGAAAGTAGTTGACAAATCACCAGTAGAGGAGTACAATGCATCTGTCTCGTGGATACAAATTACGCGTGAAGAACCGATTTTCTTCCGAGCCTGTCGGTTGGCGTAATTGGGTCCTGCGCGGCAGATGTTCATGAACCCCGCCAGGTCCGTGAGGAAGCAACGGTAAATGGACCGCTCTGGGTGCCGCAGGGTCGCCTGATTGCGCTAACCGGCAGGCTCGGGCGAAAGTCGGTTTTCTGCGTCTGGTCCTCAGCTTTTGCAGCGAACCGTCTTCTCCCCGGTCGGCTGGCTTGTTGTATCAAATAAATACAAGAATGATGTTTATCTTCTGAGCGTGAATAATCTTCTGTGTGTCAGGAGGGGCGGCCTGGCCCGTCATACGCATACATAGGCGGGAGTTACGAAGAAATTATGGCCTCACAATCTCTCTACCGAAAGTGGCGTTCGCAAACGTTCTCCGACCTCGTCGGTCAGGAGGCGAGCATTCGCACGCTGAAAAATGCGGTGAATACTGGCAACCTTTCTCATGCTTATCTCTTTACTGGTCCGCGCGGTACCGGCAAAACTAGCATGGCTCGCCTGCTCGCCAAAACCATTAATTGCCTCAATTCTCATGATGGCGAACCCTGCAATGTTTGTGATCAGTGCCGCGAAATTACTGCTGGCTCGTCTTTTAATGTGATCGAGATCGATGCGGCTTCTAATCGTGGCATTGATAGCATTCGTGAGTTGCGCGATAAGGTGATGATGCCGCCTGCAACCGGAAAGTATAAGGTCTACATTCTGGACGAGGCGCATATGCTGACGACTGAAGCCTTTAATGCGCTGCTAAAAACTCTTGAGGAGCCTCCCCCTCACGCCATTTTTGTGCTGGCTACCACTGATGTGCATAAACTGCTGCCCACGGTGCTTTCTCGCTGCCAACGCTTTGATTTCAAACGCTTCACGCTGAAGCAGCTGATTGACCGCCTGAATTATGTCGCGGCTGAGGAGCAGGTGGCGCTTGAGCAGGGCGCTGCCGAACTGTTGGCGCGTGCTGCCTCCGGTGGTATGCGCGATGCTTTAAGTCTGTTGGATCAGGCGATAGCGTATTCGGGCCAGAGCATCTCTCTTGCTCAGATCCAGACGATGCTGGGCGTTGCCGATCCTCGCGCAATTCAAAAACTGATTTTGCATATCGCGCAGCTTGAGAGTCCCGAGGGCCTGCACTTGATTCATACTCTGTCTGAGGCAGGTGCGGATCTGCGCCAGGTCAATACGCAGGTCGCCGAGTTTTTTCGCGCTATGATGCTTGCCCGCGCCGGTGCCGATGTCACTGAGATCCTTGATAATACGGCAGATGAGATCAAAGAAATTCAAGAGATTGCCCGGCTTTTTGCATTGGAAGAATTGACTGAGTGTGCGCGCGTTTTTGCGCAAAATGAGTTGATGCAGAAAAATCTTGGCACTCCTCAGCTTGGTCTGGAACTGGCTTTACTGGCCTGTATAGAATTACATCGCCGCAAGGGGAATGTGGATGTCTCGACCCATTCGTTTGCGCCAACAGCAGCCGCTTCCCATCCTGCACGCACGTCTGAACCGCCAGCTCGCCAGCAACCTGTGCAGCCTCCTGCCCCAACGCGCCAGCAACCTCCTGCCCCTGCTCGCGTGGAATCTTACCCGCCATCTTCCCCCGTTCGCCAGGAGCCAGCCCCAACACGTCCCGCGCCAGTCGCTGCCTCGCCTGTTCCCCCTGAGATACCGACGACGCCTCCTTCTACTATCGAGATGTCGCCGGGCAGCGACGATGATGAGCATGATGAGCCGGAGATCTCCGCTGATGCAGAACTTCCAGAGTGGGATACTCTCTCCTATGTTGAAGAAGATGAGGAACCAGCTGACGCGCCGCTTCCCTCTGCTCCTGTGCACGCTGCAACGCCGCCAGCGGAAACTGTGCCGGTCACTCCGCCTTCTGAATCACTCATACCTGCTGTGCCTGTCACTCCTTATCTCGCTGAACAGGCGGAGGCAGATTTCCCTGCGTTAACTGTGCAGGATGTCAAAGAAAAGTGGGAATACATTAAGCGCCGCGTACGCTCGAAGTCGACAAAAGATGGCCCATTAATTCAGGCTTTGCTCAATAATTATACGGTGCTGGCTATCGAAGGCACGCGTGAGTCGCCAGTGGTGGTGTTGCGGGCCGGAGCGGATTTTCATTATAAGCGCCTGCAAGATAATGAAGAGCGTCGTCAGGTGATTGAATGGGCTATGAAAGTGGAGCTTCAGCAGACGTGCCGGGTTAAGCTGATTGCCCCGGGTCAATCTGGCTCATCTATGATTATTCCGCCTCCATCCACACCTTCTGATGGCAGTAATGGAAATACTTTGTATTCGTCGATGATGGCTCGGTCTCGTAATTCGGCCTTTCAAGAGCGACCTGCGACGGAGAAGCGGCCCTCTTCGGTCATGCCGTCCCAGCCGCTTGCTCAGGTTGAAACGCTGACGCAATCACCACCCAGACTGGTATCTGTCCAGGAGGCGCAGGCACCTGTTTCAAGGCCACCCGCTACCTCGCCAGAACTCCATCCTCCCTCTCCCCCACTTGCCAGAATGCATATAGTGAGAGAGAATACTACTGGAGAGAAGAAGCGTACTGAAGAGAGCAGTATGAATCGCCAGGCTCGTGTGGAACAACAGGGGAGGGGTGATCCGGTGGCTCAAGAAATTGTGCGCTTATTTAAAGCGAATATTAAGGAAATTCGTCCGAAGTAAGGAGCAAAGCTATCCATGAACATGCGTGAGATTCAGAAAATGCAACAGAAACTTGTGAAGATGCAGGAGGAACTGGAGGCGACTCAGTTTACGGGCACTGCTGGCGGTGGCGCTGTTGCGATTACGATGAGCGGCAAGTATGAGATCAGCGAGGTCAAGATTGATCCTGAGGCTTTTTCGCCAGAAGATATTGTTGAACTGGAAGTGATGGTGAAGGCGGCTGCAAAGGATGCTTTTGATAAGGTGACGACTGCCCAGCAGAAGTTGGTGAATAATGCTACCGGCGGTATCAAGATCCCCGGAATGTTTTAAGCGATGAGTGATATTGCACCACCTGTGGCTGCGCTGATTGAGGAATTCTCCAGGCTTCCAGGGGTTGGGGTGAAAACGGCGCAGCGTCTGGCTTTCTTTGTCTTGCGCAGTCCCTCAGATCAGGCTCGCCGCCTGTCAGAGGCGATTATGCGCGTGAAAGAAAGTATCATTTACTGTTCGCGTTGCTTTAATATTACCGAGGTAGATCCTTGCTTGATCTGTAGCAATCCAGGTCGCGATCGCACGCTGGTCTGTGTCGTTGAGGAGCCACTCGATGTGCTGGCTCTGGAAAAGACGGGCGTCTATAAAGGCCTCTATCATGTGCTGCATGGGGCGCTTTCTCCTATGAATGGCATTGGCCGGAAAGATCTGCGCATTGATGAATTGCTCAAACGCCTGGAAGGCGAGAATATCCGCGAAGTGATTCTTGCGACGAATCCAGGTTTTGAAGGTGATTATACCGCCGGTTTTATTCGTGGCGAGATTAAAGATGTGCTGAAGTTGCCCGATGTGCGTGTGACCTCGCTTGCTCGTGGTTTGCCTCTGGGCAGTGACCTCGAGTATGCGGATGAAGGTACTCTTGGTCGTGCCATTGAAGGGCGTCGAGATCTGTAGATGTCCCTTCGTATCTGATCCAGGTTTTTTTGAGGAGCGGGGAACCAGGCCAGTCTGGTAACTCCTTGCTGGCACCCCCTCTTCTCCTGTCTGACATCCCTCATAGATGTTCTTCTTAATGCGTTTCGTCACCCACATCAATTTGCCGATCTGGAGGTCAGGTTTTCTCGCCGTTTCTTTTTCTCTTGCCACGTTGCTGCCGTTGCTGCTATTGGCTTGACAGGGAAAAGAAACCTATGGTACTATTGTTCTACTTCTGGAAGTGGAGGAGCGAAAAATCCCATCCAAACGTTCCTGTTTCCGGTTTCTAGTGTTTGCCTCAGAATATATATGTGTAGAAGCATGCAATGGGAGACGCACGGTACAGACCATCTCAAAAGAGAGTATGCATCAGGGAATACCATGTGCCTGCCCACAGTTGTGTCATCAAGAAGAACTTACCACCCATCATAGGGAACGAAAAGAAGGAGGAATGCAGGCGTGAACGCATCCTTGCCTGGATATGGGCAGATGTGTACATCCTGCTGACACAGGGCATATGAGTAAGAGGGAAAAAGCTTCGGTAGATCGCAATGGAACCGCCGCTACTGCCGGTATGACTGAGCGCGAAAAGGCCATTGATCAGGTGCTCTCTCAGATCGAGCGCCGCTTCGGTAAAGGGGCGATTATGAAACTGGGTGAGGCCGCGAAGGTGCAGGTGGAAGTGATTCCGACCGGCTCTGTCGCCCTGGACCTCGCTCTTGGCGTCGGGGGCATTCCCCGTGGGCGCATTACTGAAATCTATGGTCCAGAATCTTCTGGCAAAACTACGCTCTGCCAGCATATCATTGCAAACGCTCAACGGGCCGGGGGCAATGCTGCTTTTGTCGATGCCGAGCACGCGTTTGATCCCATTTATGCTGCACGATGTGGCGTTGATATCAATAATATGTTAATCTCTCAGCCTGATACTGGCGAGCAGGCTCTGGAAATCGTCGATTCGCTGGTGCGCAGTAATGCGATTGATGTCATTGTGATTGACTCGGTCGCTGCTCTGGTCCCACGCGCCGAAATTGAGGGCGAGATGGGCGATTCCCACGTTGGCTTGCAGGCTCGCCTGATGAGCCAGGCCATGCGCAAACTGACCGGGGCAATCAGTACGTCTAACTGTGCTATCATCTTTACGAATCAGTTACGTGAAAAAGTTGGCGTGATGTTCGGTAATCCCGAGGTGACTGCTGGCGGTAAGGCGCTCAAGTTCTATGCCTCGGTACGTCTCGATATTCGCCGTACTGATACTATTAAGCAGGGGCAGGATGCGATGGGAAGCCGCACCCGCGTACGCGTCGTGAAGAATAAGGTCGCTCCTCCCTTTAAGACGGCTGAATTCGATATTATGTATAGCGAGGGTATTTCCCGTGAAGGCGGCCTGATCGATATGGGCCTGGAGATGGGCCTCGTGAAGAAGAGCGGTGCCTGGTTTACGGTTGGCGATATCCGTCTCGGCCAGGGACGTGAGAATGCCAAGGAATTCCTGCGTCAGAATAGCGATGTTGCCAGTGCGATTGAACGGCAGATCCGCGATAATATGGTGGCCTTTAAAGCCGCTGAGACCGAGAGCGTGGTGGAGGAGGAAGAGGTAGAAGATACTGAGGCAGAAGGTCTGGAAGAGTAAAAAAACGCTGCCAACCAGAAAGGATAGCTGTCGCGAAATCGCTCCTCCGTTGTATCCTTTCTGGCTGGCGCGCATTTATTCTTCGTTTGTCGTCTTGTAGCGTTCTAAAATCCTGGGTAATCTCTCTTCTAACGCAGGATGATCCAGGCGCACAAGTGGTTTCTCTGCCGTAGAAAGCAATGGCTCGAGATCCTCACTCTCTACCAGCGATGGTTCCAGGACCTGAGCAGCTGGCTCAAGCTCATGCCACCATTTGACGCGTAGAGCAGGATCGATCTCTCCCAGTTCTCCTGTCTGGGCCTGTTGCATCGACCAGTCGAGTACTGCCTCTTCCAGTGGTACTTCATGTCCTGCTTGCTTGCTCATCTTCCATTTATGGTCCATTACCTGGAAGTAGGCTTGCATGATATCCTGGTCACTGGTCAAGATCCTGCGTAGTAAGAGCACTGCTGGCAGATGATAGCGCGTATACCAGTCATGCGCTGCTTCTTCCAGGCTGACATCGTGTCCCTCTTGCAGGGTCATCATGTTTTGGCGTCCCAGGATCATGTCGTAGAAGCGATTGGCGTAGTTGCGTGGTACGCTGATGTGCAACAATTCGTAGATCCGACGCTGATACCAGCCCGGCAGTACGGTCGTTACGTGCTTGATTGCTTTGCCCGTTGTGCCCCACAGGGAGTAGCCCCAGCGGTTGATTTTGCGCAGAAAGTGTTGCGCCTGATACATTGTGCTGAAGTTTGCTTTTCCGGCCTCTTCTACACGGCGATGCTCGCGGCGCAAAAAACGATACCGCTTCAAGAAGTAGCGGTAATCATCGTCATCCAGGATCTGCTCATCTTCCGGCAGACCTCGTGCCTGTCGCAAGTCTTCTGCCTGCCAGGCCAGCGACTCACCAAAAGAGGCCAGATCCTGTTCACGCAGACCCGCGCTCACCGGTCCCGGAAAGAGTTCGGTTGTCTCTGCATCGGCCATAATGCCCAGGATACTTCTGCCATCGATGCGTATCAATACGTTCGCCAGCGAGGGGTCTCCCCAGTAGACGCCATGCTCATGCAACTCAATCATCAATACGGCAACTGCCGAGAGGAGCCGCTCTTTGGTGCGCCCGGTAAAACGAATGCGATAGAGCAGCGCATGCGGAACAACACGTGGGGCCAGTCGCGTGACGGTATAGCCGCGATCACCGCTGATATATTGTCGGCCACCACCGATGATCGGCACATCGAGGGCGATCGGGGGTGCGCTCACTACCACGCTACCGACTGCGCTCAGTGTGGGGATTCCTCGCCGTTCGATCTCTTGCAAGTTGCGAATCTCGCGCTCGGCCATACGTGGCGTCGTCTCTTTGATGGCGTAACGCTGTCCCTGCCGCTCTACAAATATCACCGGATGGCGCGATTCCCCTCGTCGCACAAGGAGCAGTGGTACTCCCTCTTTTGCCCACTCCTCAAGAGGTGTGTTCCAGGGGAGATCCTGCAACCGATGTTGATCTTCAGCACTCACATGAAATTGTATTGCGGCTTTTGTTGTTGCCATCGTTCATCCTTGTTATTAGCTGACTACATAGCACAAAAATACTCTCTTTTTCTCTCTAATGCTACTATAGCATCTTTGTTTCACTCCAACAATATAACCCTGTGGCAAAGAGAGTATCTGCCGATTACTATAATTGAGGAGGACAAAATGCGATCACGCATTCTTCAGCACGAACGTGGTGATCGAAAATGGCGGTAGCAAGTAGGTAAATGTTCCGTTTTGTACATTGATTGCATCTTGCTTTTCAGGAGGGTTCGGAAATGGTGTGGATTGGTCTTTTTGCCAGACCTCGGCTATTGTTGATGTAACACCTTTGAGGTCGAATGCTGCTTTACGGGGTGTCGATGGATCTTTATTAATCACGACAATGTTTCTGGCATGATCGGAGGCGAAGACTTCAATATTCGGCAAGGTGGTGGTCGCGTTCACCATTGTGCTGCCGAAGTGTTGAAAGAGCCCCTCGCCGCTAAACATGCCGATGCCATGGTAGGCTGGATTTGTGTCGTCGGGTGAGACGGTGATGGTATGGCCTTTCGCATCTTTGAAGGTATGATGGCTACCGTATAAAAGGTTGCCCTTGTCCGCGTAAAAGAGAGAGCGCCCGCCTGTTTTCAGGATATTGCCGAGCACGGTGGCTGCCCATACTGCGTGAAATGTGCTGTTGTTCTGTGCGGACCCTCCCCAGTCCAGCTCCCACTCTCCCACTTCGATCCCAATCTGAGTGGCCCGGGATGGTACTGTGGCTTGAATGAGCGCTCTCAAATCCACGATGCTTTTTCCGTAGCCATCTGCTAGTTGAAATAGTTTGTTATAGTCCCCTGGTGTCGTGCCTTGCTGTGCGTAACCATGAAAATCAACGAAGTCCACCCGGCTACCAGAGTTCTGTAGAAAGTGTTTTAGCCAGTTATGATCATACCAGGCTACTGCTCCCCCGCCGATTTTGATTGTGGGATCTATCGCTTTCATCGCGTCATAGTCTTGATTAAAAACGGCGCTATAATTTTCGGCTGGCGTACCATCTGCATTTGGCTCATTGCCGATAATCCAGTAGTGAACGGGATTGTGTGTATCCCGGTTGAAGTGTTTGACCAGATTTGCCGCATCTATCGACGGACTTGTGTTCACGGTGATCACTGGCTCAGCGCCAATTTGTTTGATGGCGTTAATCCATTGATCGCCCGTCCAACGCGTATCGCATCCATCTCCGGCACAGATAATTTTGCTGGTCGGATCGCCGCTGCTCGTATACATCAAATGCATGCGCATATATTTTATGCTCAGCGTTTTGATTTTTTGTTGCTCTACCCTGTCATTGGCAAAGACGTCGGGATAAAAATAGCCGCTAATATCCACGCCGATTGCCAGGGGATCAAGTGCGCGAAGCGGCTTGTTATAATCGACAACAATAGTGCCGTCGCTTGTTGCCAGTTGCAGTCTGACCAATACGCTCGTCCCTAACAGTGAGAGCAGTAAAAACATCAGAAGGGATACAGAGACGAACAAAGCTCGTCGCGATGTGAAGAATGTATCAATCAATGCGTTTTTCTTGTAATATTTTAATTTACCTTCACATAGTATATACCATAAAAAATCTGCTTATGAGATTTTACCGTTCTTTATAGGAGAAATTTCGCATGGATAAAAACTGGCTTTATGCTTGTTTGTGCTATGGAGATGTGGTATTACATGAATAAGCTCTACCTATGATGAGAAGAAACTCATCAAGCGAGTAGTAGTACAAGGAGAAAAATAGCATGTATATGATCGTTGTCCGTTTTGATATCAAACCCGAGCACCGTCAGGATTTTCTCAAAGCAGGTCTTCAAGATGGTCATGATTCCTGCCTTTATGAGCCAGGAACCACGAGATTTGAGATCGTTCAGGATGAGGACGATCCCAATTGCTTTTACTTCAGTGAGGTGTATGAGGATAAAGCCGCCAATCAGGCTCACGGCAGCGGTCCCTACTACAAGGCATTTGCCGCTACCGTTTCCGATTATTATCGCCAGCAACCCGTCTTTCTGGTGAAAGGAACCATGATCCCGTCATTAGAGACTACGGAAAAGTAAAGACGGGCGCATTCCGGGTTATTTGAGCAGTTGTATTGTTATGGGGTAACAATCAACTTGCCAAACTGTTCTCGTTGTTCCATCAATTGTTGTGCTTTCTGGACCTGTTCGAGCGAGAATGTTCCCGCTACGACTGGCTGAAAGCGTTTTGCGGAGACAAGATTCAAGATGGAGGCCAGATCATGGCGTGTTCCGCCATAGGAGCCAATGAGCGATAACTCTTTGGCGAACAGGTTCCAGATATTGGTCTTGCCCTCATTGCCTGTCGTGGCGCCACATGTAACCAGGCGACCGCGTCGCGTCAGGCAAGCAACACTCTTTTCCCAGGTATCTGCGCCGATATGTTCTACGACGACATCGACGCCGCGCTTGTTGGTCATACGGCGTACTTCCTGAAAAAAGTCCTGTTCCTGATAGTTGATGACCTCATCAGCTCCCAGCTTGCGCGCCAGTTCCAGTTTGTGCGCAGAACCTGCCGTGGCGATGACGCGTGCTCCAGCCAGTTTCGCGATCTGAATCGCTGCGCTGCCGACGCCGCTACCGGCCGCATGCACCAGCACATCCTGACCCGCCGTCAGTGGCGCGCGTATGGTGAGCATATGCCAGGCTGTGATCGCGGCCAGACCAACGGCGGCGGCTGAGACGAAATCGACCCCTTTGGGGAGGGGTACGATGCTGGAGGCCGGGACGCGTACATATTCTGCAAATCCACCCTGGCTTCCCAGACCGACGATATCTGCTTTCAGGCAAAGGACCTCTTCTCCTGCACGACAGTGCTCGCATTGTCCACAGAAGAGATAGGGCGCAACCGCTACCTCTTGTCCGTTCTGTAGCCCGACGACTGCCTGACCGATGGCCACGATTTCGCCTGCAACTTCCGACCCGGAGATATGGGGGAGTGGCGCTACTCTGGTGCGACCTGTACGTGAGTAAATATCCAGACGATTGACTCCGCAGGCGCGTACTCTGACGACGACGTCATTGAAACCGGGCTCAGGCTGGGGGAGATCCTGCACTTGCAGGACAGAACTCTCACTCTGTTCTGTAAATACTGCGGCTTTCATATATTCATCTTTCTGATGCAATGTGCGTACTGACGAAACGTATGAAGTCTTTTGACTTCAGTATAGACTTCAGGCGTATGCTTGTCCAGCGCATCCAGCATTGCTGGTATCCAAGCCTGTGTCACGGTTACTTTTTGTGCAGGTTTGCAGGATTATCGCAGGTGGAAGGCTTGACGCTTACTGGCATACACGCTATTATCCATATACAGAGAAAACTCAAGGCGAGGTATTGGCGCATTATGATGAAGAGATTACGGGGGCGCAATCTCAAGCATCCCGGCTGTTTGATTGGTATTACCGCTGGTTTGACATTCGGGATAGCTCTGGCTGGTCTCCTGGCATATTTTGCAAATGTTTCTTATAACGTTGTTGTCCTGCTCTGGCTCGGTCTGACCCTGGGCCTGGGTGTGCTTGGCTGGGTGATCGGCGATCGCATGACGGCGAAATTTCCTCCTTTAGAGGAAACAGACGAGGCTATCTCCTCAGAACTTCCTCCTGCTCAATCATAATAGGAAAAGAGCTTCGTAAAAAGCTATCATCCTGGGGAAAAATATGCTATAGTCAGTAGTATAATGAGAATCCTATCCTCAGGATAGGCCTTGTAGCAAAAAGAGCAGCGTAGCTCAAGCGCGATGATGCATTACCTGATTATAGATGTATCATCGTGGTCATGCTCAGGCTTCTCCAACCACCTGATACTCCAATCTCCTGAAACCATTTGTTGCGTTGTATATAGGTATATGCCCATCTTTTAGACGTAGGTCAGGAGGATACCACGCATGTCAAATAATGAATTTCGTCGACCTTTTTCCGTCGACTTTGCTCCTCGCGGTAGCCGTTGCGAGTGGTGTGGCAACCCTGCTGAACGGCAGCTTACTGCTATTGGTGGGCGGCATCACAATGAGGGTGGCCTCTTCTGTGGTCCTTGTGGTGATCAGTTCACGCAGACGGTTGTCAATGCTCTCAATACGTTGACCGTTGTGCCAGCCAGCCTTGAAACACGCTAACTAACATTTATGAGAGGCGGAAGATGAAACAATCTTCCGCCCTGTTGTACTCCTGAACGCTATGCGTAGCGGCTCATATATTGCTCGATCTCGAAGTTTTTCGACTGCTGCACGAGCTGGTGAGCAGCCTGGTCCATCGTTGGACGTTCCTCTCGATCTTGATAGAGCAAGCCAATATACGGTTTCTCGGTCTCCATTGCCAGCGCCATTGCGCTCGCTCGATCGTGGGCATCATGCCCGGCGGGGATCGCGGTGACGGCGGCATCCCAGGCATCGAAGGTATGATAGAACGTTGGGCAGGGACTGAGCGCATGAATAAATGAGAAGCCTTTGTGCTGAATACCCTGCTCGATCAGTGCCGCCAGCTCTTTTGGCTTGGCCGAATAGCCACGTGCGACAAAGCTCACATTGAGAGAGAGTGCCGTGGCAATTGGGTTGAACTGCGAGGCCAGCAGACCATATGGTGTGGACTTGGTGACGTGCCCATGCGGGGAGGTTGGCGAGGTCTGTCCCTTGGTCAGGCCGTAGATCTCGTTATCCATGACGACCACCGTGATGTCAATATTGCGCAGGGCCGCGTGCAACAGGTGACCGGCACCGATGCTAAAGAAGTCGCCATCGCCACCTACGGCAACCACGGTCAGATCAGGGCGTGCCATTTTCAGTCCCTGGGCTACTGGTAGTGCTCGTCCGTGTACCGTATGAAAACCGAACGTTTTCATAAAGTGCGGGAAGCGACTGGAGCAGCCAATGCCTGAAACGACCACAGTTTGATCCGGTGCCATTTTCAGACCTGCCAGACCACGAAATGTCGCATTGAGTACGCCAAAATCGCCACAACCAGGGCACCAGGTCGGTTTGACTTCACTTTTGTAGTCTTTCGGCGTTGGGTTAATAATTGCCTGTGCCATGATTAAAGAACCTCCTCGATTGCCCGCAGGATCTCTCCGGCTGTAAAGGGAATGCCTCCAAACTTATTCACACGAATAGCCTGTAAACCATATTTTGCCCCCAGCAGATTGGCGAGCTGACCGGAGTAGTTGCACTCAGGCACGACCACCTTCTGGACGGAATTGATGAAATCGCGGATCGTTGTGTCTGCGAGGGGAGAGAGAATGCGTAAGTGCAGGGCGGCGACCTTGTGACCATTGGCGCGGGCGCGGTCTACTGCTTCCTGGACGGTTCCTTCGGTTGAGCCCCAGCTGATCAGGCCAACTGTTGCGTCGGCGTCTCCATAGCGCACCGGTTTTGGCAGCTCCTCGGCTGCGGTCGCCAGTTTGCGGAAGCGCTTCTCCATCATCTGCACATGATCTTCCGGCTCATAATCTGGATGCCCCTGTTCATTGTGCTCCAGACCGGTTGCCACATATGCCAGCGCACCGGGTCCGGGAGCCGTCATGGGTGAGATGCCACTGGCGGTATCTGCATAGCGTGCAAAGCCAGCTCCCACCAGCTCTTTCGCTTCTGCACTGAACGGTGTACCTGTGCGAACTGGCTGCTCGAGACGCTGTTCTAAGGGCAAGGGCTTGAATGCGTTGCGCTCAACGCTCTCGACGCGCGCAGTCAGCGACTGATCCGTCAGGAAGAGCACGGGCATCTGATAGCGTTCTGCCATATTGAAGGCGAGCACCATCATTTCGTAGCAATCAGTCACATTGGCTGGAGCCAGGACCATACGTGGAGTATCTCCATGACCGCCGTAGATCGCGAAGCTCAGATCGGACTGTTCCATTTTGGTCGGCATGCCTGTGCTTGGGCCAGCACGCTGGGCATCGACGATAACGGCAGGTAATTCAGCCATGGAGGAGAGGCCGATGAGCTCTGTCATCAGCGAGAAGCCCGGACCAGAGGTGGCGGTCATTGCTCGCACGCCACCAAAAGATGCGCCCAGAACCGCTGCCAGTGCAGCCATCTCATCCTCTGCCTGCATGAAAGTGCCGCCAACCTGCGGAAGCTCTTTGGCCAGTGCTTCCATGATATCGCTGGCTGGTGTGATTGGATACCCGGCAAAGAAGCGGCAATTCGCGGCCAGGGCTCCGGCGACGACTGCCTGGTTGCCATTCAGTACAACGCGATTTGCTTTTTCGACGGCACCGAGACGATAGCCATCTTTTTTCTGAAGTTTTTCTGTGACGTAGGTATGAGCCATCTCCAGTGCGAGCATATTCTTCTCCATCAACGTGGAGCTGGATTTGCGGGTTCTGGAGAGCTTGGATTGAACGACCTGAACGATGGCTTCTAGCGGTGGCCCAAACAGGCCAGAGATCGCACCCAGCATCACCATATTTTTTGTCTGGAATAACTGAACTTCTTTGCGTGCAATCTCATTAAAAGGTATAGCATACGTAATATAATCACTGCTCTCAGGTGTGAAGTCAGATGGGTCATAGATGAGGACACCACCATGGCGTAGATCTGGTATATTGCGATCATACGCTTCTTTATTTAAGCAGATAAGGACGTCAGCGTAGTCGCCCATAGACTTCACATGCTGATCACTTATACGAACCTGGAACATACAAGGTCCGCCGAGAATTTCGGCTGGAAACGTACGGAAGGTATAGACGTGATACCCCCAGCGTGCTGAAGCCAGGGCCAGGATATCTCCACCAGAGATCGTTCCTTCGCCTGACTCCCCTCCTATGCGAATAGTCACTTCATTCACCATTGAATGCTCCCTTAGAAACTGTTAGACCGCGTGATACATCCTAGCATCGACGCGGCACTGGATTGCGGGAAATTTTCTATCGGGTCATGACACAAGTCTGCGGTGTATTATACAGCTCAGCTCCTCAATATATTGTGTGCTCAGAGTTGTTTCTGTCGATGGATTTTTTGAACATCTACCACATAGCAGGCGACAAGGCAATGGTTGGGGAAGCCCGCTCTCCTCCCTGTAATTTGCTTGTCGATCCTTGTGCGCCCCTCAATCCGGACACGCTGTCTCAACAAAAAGATGTTGTACAAGCAGGACACTCGACTGAAGCTATTATACCACACTTTATTGAGCGAATGAGAGAAATTTGTGACCTCATCTGTTTTTTTCCTCACTAATTGCTCTCATGCATCTTTTTTAAGAAAAGCGCGAATCTTTGCCTGATCTCGGTACGAATTCACGTTCCTGAGAAAAAGAGCGTCCAAATCCTCTTTTCAAAGAAGAGGAGATATGGTACAATTGCTTTCGCAAGGGCCCATAGCTCAGCGGTTAGAGCAGGGAGCTCATAACTCCTTGGTCACTGGTTCGATCCCAGTTGGGCCCACCCTTCACTTCTTGCAAATTTCCCCTTCTTCGTTATACTTCTCTTTATCGGCACCTCTTGTTATTTCTTTAGCGATATCGCAATTCTTCTGGAAAAATAAAAGCCCCGCTCAGTGACGTGAGATACGTCTGTGGCGGGGGGCCCTATCTGGTAATTTTTTCTGGATTTACATGTGGAAAAACAGGGCGATGAAAAAGGTGATTGTCAGGGCGGCGTGGATAGTATGAACTGTTTTTGGGGGGAGCTTTTTTGTGCGCTTCTGGTACCAGATCCAGAGGCCCAGGATGACGGAGATGAGGAGGATACCCAGCGCGATAAAACCGGTGATGACTTCGTATTGCCGGGCGGTAGTGATGGTGGGGAGGAAGTTGGCCATGTGGGCGAGGGCTGTGAAGGTGACGACCCAGCCGAAAAATTCATGGTGCTTGCGCAGGAAGAGGAGGGCGTTTTTGCTCCATAGGACGATGCGCGAGGTGGTACGCTTTTTGATCTGGATGTACCAATGACGTGTGAACCACTGACCGGCAGTGTAGACTGCGATGAGGAAAGAGAGTGCGGCAAGGAATGCTTCTGTGACCTGAAATGGCGATAGTTGTGGGAAAAAGAGAGAGAGAAATATAAGGACGCTGTTCAGTATGAGTATGGAGCCGATAATCCAGGTGGTCCAGTTTACCGAGATACGGATCAGGCGCAATATGCTACAGGTGCCCAGAAGGAGGAAGAAGTCTATTATTGACAGAACGCAGTAGAAAAATGAGCGTATTAGTATGCTTCCTGCGAAACTCATATTCTGTTTTTCCTTTTATATTTAAAAAATGTGCGGTGAGAAGATACCGTCAGATCCTTTGTTTCGGTGTTCTGCCTGTTAGTATAGCTATGAAGTGTGGCAATTGTGTCTGGAAGTTGTCGTAATTTTGTCGCAGATAGTCGGGGCAAGATCACTTATGTCTGCCAGATTTGTATGGTGAGGGCCACCAGGGTCGAGTTGGCAGAGGAGGCAACGAGCGAGGTCGCTTATATTTGCCTGATTAGTATCGTTTGATCGTCGCCGGTGGAGGCAATACGTTTGCTGTTGGGTGATCAGGCAAGCGCATAGCAGGCGTTAAAGGCTATCCAGAGAAAGGTATGGACGAGCGTTCCGCTTGTAACAGCCCCGATTTTGACTTTTCCGTCCATATAACCTGAAGCGATATATGTGCCGCTCGATGACCACGCAACGCTGCCGACAATGCTACCATATTCCGAATAAGTTGCGGCGTTGTTTCCCGCAAATGCGTGTCATTCTATGCTTATTCCGTTTTCTGCTCGTTTGATACAAGCGCGTAATTGGATAAGGTTTCGATGACGGTGAGCAGGGCAGAGTGATCGAGGGTGCCTTGCTGGTTGGCGGCGAGCGTGGTGAAGAATTGATCGACCAGGGCCGTGAGTGGCAGGGAGACGTTGTGGGCACGCGCCAGTTGCAGGGCAAATCCGAGGTCTTTGCGATGGAATTGCGCTTTGCCTCCTGGCTCGAAATGGTGCGCAATCATGGTGGGGCCGCGCAGGTCCATGATGCGATTTTGGGCCAATCCTCCACTCAAGACGCGCAGGAGAATCTCAGGATCGATGCCGACCTTTGAGCCGAGCACGAGACCTTCGGAGACTGCCGCAATGATCAGGGCGACTACTACCTGATTGCAGGCTTTGACGGTCTGACCGGCCCCATGATCTCCGCAGCAGGTGATTGTTTTTCCTAGCGCGGAAAAGATCGGTTGCGCACGCTCAAAGTCGTTTTGCTCACCACCAACCATGATTGAGAGCGTGCCGGAGTTTGCTCCTGCATCACCTCCGCTTACTGGCGCATCGAGCATGTGTATGCCACGCTCCCGTAATCGAGCTGCGATCTGGATGGTTGCCAGGGGGGAGATGGTGCTCATGTCGATCAGCAGGAGCCCGTCGTGTGCACCCTCTAGAATGCTATTGTGTCCCAGAGCGATAGTTTCTACATCCGATGTATCAGGTAGCATTGTGATGATAATGTCGCTTTGTTCTGCTACCTGACGAGCTGAGGAGGCGGCAACTGCTCCCTGTGCGACCAACGTATCAATCGCAGGGCGGCTGCGATTGTAGACGGTCACGTGGAATCCTGCTGCCAGGAGATTGCGGGCCATGGGTTTGCCCATCAGACCAAGGCCAATAAATCCGAGCCGCTCAGCCATTTTTTTTCCCTCATCAGAACAGGTAGGGGGCAGAGATGAACCACGTGTCAACCTGCGATATCCTGGTGCAGATAACCAGCACCCATAGATATGAAGTTAGCGCCAATCCTCTCTGTAGCCTTCCCTCCAAGGGGCGAGATCGGCAGGTCGAGTTCGCAGGCACAGTTCCGTTCCTCTCCACCGTGCCACTACTGGGTTTCTGTCGCGTAACTTCATACTTGTGGGCGGGGATAAACCGTTGCTCCTACCTCTATTTACTATTTACTTATTCGCTTACGGGCATTTGTGGCCCGGTGGTTGGTCCGATCCAGATGGTCTGGATATTTACGAATTCGCGTATGCCGAACGAGGAAAGTTCTCGTCCATAGCCGCTGCGCTTGACTCCGCCAAATGGTAGACGCGGATCGGAGGCCGTCATGCCGTTGATGAAGACTCCGCCTGCCTGGATGCGCTGCGCCAGTTTGCTGGCACGCTCTACGTTCCGGGTCCAGAGGTTGCTGCTGAGCCCAAATGGTGAGTCGTTTGCGAGCTGTATGGCATGCTCGTCATTTTTCGCACGAATCACGGCGGCGACCGGGCCGAATGTTTCCTCGCGGAAGACGGGCATGTCTGTGGTAACGTCAGCCAGGATGGTTGGCGCGTAGAAGAAGCCTTTTCCCTCCAGGGCGGTTCCTCCCAGCGCTACCCGAGCACCCAGCTTGATGGAGAGCTGTACCTGCGCGTCCAGATCTGCGCGTAGATCGTTGCGTGGCATGGGCCCGACCTGTGTGCCTCGTTCAAATGGATCACCAACCTGCAATTTTGCCGCTACCTCAACAAATTTGCGCTCAAAATCCTCTGCCACTGATTCTACCACGATAAAGCGCTTGGCCGCTATACAGCTCAGTCCGGTGTTCTGGAAACGCGCCCGGACTGCTGTCTGTGCGGCGGCATCCAGGTCTGCATCGGCAAGAATGATAAAGGCATCGGAACCTCCCAGCTCAAGGACTGCTTTCTTCAATGCTCGCCCGCTCGCTGATCCCACTGCCACGCCTGCTGCCTCGCTGCCGGTCAGGGTTACGGCGGCAATGCGCTTATCTGCGATCAGGTCTCCTACTTCTGAGCCGGGGATCAGGATGGTGCGGAAAACATCCTGGGGCAGACCGCTGTCTTTGAAGATGCGTTCGATCTCCAGGGCGGCGAGTGAGACGTTGGAGGCGTGCTTCAAGACGATGGTGTTTCCGGCCATGAGCGCGGCGGCGGCGAAACGGAAAACCTGCCAGTAAGGATAGTTCCAGGGCATGATGGCGAGGATGACACCAACTGGCAAAAATGAAATGTAGCTTTGTGTCGCGTTTGTGGGAGCCGCCTCGTTTGCCAGGAAATGTTGTGCGTTGTCCGCGTAAAAATCGCAGCCCCAGGCGCATTTCTCGATCTCAGCTTCCGCCTCCACAATCGGTTTCCCCATCTCCAATGTGGAAAATCGGGCCAGCCGCTCTTTGTTCTGTCGTAGAAAGCGGGCAACGTTATGCAGATGAGCACTACGTTCCGCGAACGAGGTTTCGCGCCAGCTCCAGAAGGCATTGTATGTGGCGTCCAGGGCCTCATTTACCTGTTCATTACTGTAGGGATCAAAAACCTGGATGATCTCTTCTGTGGTCGGGTTGATTGATTGGATACTCATGGTGTTTGCTATTCCTTTCCCGATGTTGCACCTAGCCATGTAGTTTCTGGCGCATCCAATCGGCCTGCTGTGGTCGATGCTTAAACGGAATATTGTTGCAGACGTGATTGCCATCCTCAAAAAACCAGAGTTCTGCATTGCTGCCAGCTTCCTCCGCGATGCGCCTGCCCTGATCGGACGCTACCAGTCTATCATGCGCTCCCTGGATGACGAGGAGCGGAGACGTGATTTTGTCTGCTACACCTCGCAGGTTGAACAGTTTCAGCTTGTTGAGGGCATCTTCTTCACTGCTCGCTTTGAGGCGGTGAATCATCGTATTGCGGCTGATTTTTGGACGTCCGCTAAAGTTCTCGGATTGATCGTATGAGCCGCAATTTTCGATGGTGGCCCTGACACGTGGCTCGAAGGCGGCGGCACGTACGACGAATTGTCCGCCAAAGCTCACGCCCATTAATCCCACACGTGATGCATCTACATCCGCTCTCCCTTCGAGGTAGTTGATAGCATGGCGAATGGGAACTTCATAGTCGTGCCGAAGTGGGTGCTCAAATTCCATCTCGCCCTGACCGGGACCGTCAATGGCCAGCACGGCCATACCTCGTCTGAGAAAATCGTCGCCATAGACGTGCAGTTCTTCCTTGACTGAGTCCAGGCCGGGCACGAGGATGACGACTGGCGCTTTCGGCGTATGCCATGGTTTCCTCAGGATACCATACATCTGTGCGCCACCCTCGTAGGGGATTGCAACGTGCTCGCCGGGAACGTCGAAGTAGGGCAGGGCTTTCTGATAGTCGCGGACAACGTGGTCGTGGGCGACACGGAGCTCGTCCGGTTTCTGTACAAACAGATACTTGCCAAAATGGTAGGTGATGGCCGCGTGGAAGTAGTGATAGGCCGCTGACTCGTAGTGACCCTCGGCCTCGGCTTTCTCGCCCATCTGCTCATGCACCGATCCGCATTCAGACCATTTCTGGCACCAGTCATCCCAGCGCTCCACGCTCGTCGTAACGCGCTGGAAATCGTTGATATCGACACCATTGGCAATAAAGCGGGGAGCCCAGTTATCAATTGCGCTCTGTACCTGTTCGTCTCGTGCCATAATCTCCTTCTTTCTTTTTCGTGGTGATTTACGCCTTGGAGAGCGTGCCACCAAGATAAAGGTGTCCGATCTCAGGGTTGTTCAGGATCTCGGTGTGTGTGCCGGTCAGGCGTACCTGCCCACTTTCCAGCACAATGCCTTGATTGGCAATGCTCAAGCCGGTGCGTGCGTTTTGCTCAACCAGCACAATTGTGCGTCCACTGCTTTGCATCATCTGGATCGTCTCTATGACCAGCTTGAACGTCTTAGGGTCCAATCCCATTGATGGTTCATCCAGCAGGATCACGCGTGGGTCCAGCATCAGGGAACGGGCGAACTCGACCAGCCGCTGTTGTCCACCGGACAGGCTGCCCGCTTTATCCTGGGCGCGCGTTTTGACGATGGGGAACATGGTCTGGACCTCGCTCAGCCGACGCTCGATGAGGGACTTATCGTGTATGGTAAAGGCTCCCAGGCGCACATTTTCCTGGACTGTCATGCTGGGGAATAGGCTGTGGCTTTGTGGCACCTGTACGATGCCAAGGGCCAGGATCTGCCGGGGCATTAAACCAATGAGAGAGTGACCATCGAAGGTGATTGTGCCCAGGCGTGGCCGTAGCAGTCCGCTCAGGGTACGAAGAATGGTGGATTTGCCTGCACCGTTGGGGCCGACGATACAGGTCGTCGTCCCTTGCTCCACCTCCATATCGATTCCCTTGAGGACATCACCTCCATCGTAGCCTGCATAAACATTCTGTAGTGTGAGCCGCATTTTCTTAGTCTCCCAGATAGGCTTCCAATACCTCCGGATTTGCACGCACAGCGGCGGGCGTCCCTTCGGCGATTTTGCTACCACGATGCATCACGATGATCTTCTGGCATAATCCCATCACAAATTCCATGTTGTGCTCAACGACGAGAAACGTGATGCCACGCTCATTCAAGGTGCTGATGCGATTGGCCAGATAGTTGACCATTGTTGGATTGATGCCACCAGCTGGCTCGTCGAGCAGGATCACTTGCGGTTCGGCGATCAACACGAATGCGAACTCGAGCAGCTTTTTCTGCCCGAAAGATAAGTTTCCGGCTGGTAAGTCCTTGAGTTTTGTCAGGCCCACAAAATCTAGCAGCTCGAGCGCGCGTTTTTGTTCGTGCGTCGAGCTCCAACGACGTATCAGCCCCTGCCACTCATTGCGCTGGGCTGCCACGTGCATATTCTCCAGCACCGTCAGACGAGGGAAGATGCGCGTAAGTTGAAACGTGCGTCCGATGCCCAGGCGGAACACTTTGTCGGGTGCCTGGTTGGTAATGATCTGATCCTGGAAACGTACTTCTCCGCTATCGACCTGTTCATACCCGGTCATGATATTAAACATGGTCGTTTTTCCTGAGCCGTTGGGGCCGATTAAGCCGGTGATCGAGCCTTTTTCGACGCTGATCGAGCAGGTGTCCAGAGCGTGAATGCCGCCAAAGGCTTTAGAGATGTCCTGCGCCTCCAGAAAGCTCATAGATTCACCTCTTTCTTCACCCTGATATCTGTTGACCCACCACCATTCTCTGGTGGAAGATCCGTGATAACAGGCTCATCTCGCAGGTTGCGGTTCGCTTGATATTTCGTCCAACGATCCCGAAGAGTAGGAATGATGCCACGAGGTAAGAGCAGAATGATCACCAGGAATAGTACACCGTAGAGAATCAGGTAGTAGCTACTCTCGCTAAATTGGAAGGTAAAGTATTGTTGTGTGGGTTCCAGAAGCAATGCGCCCAGGATAGGACCGGCGATGGTGCCCAGACCACCCATGAAGGCCATTAACGCAATCGCAATATCAAACAGAGGATCGAACGTAGAGGCAGGGTAGATCGACTCGATGAAATAGGCCCAGATGGCTCCTGCTATTCCGACGAGTAAGGCCGAGATGGCAAATGCGGCCAGTTTTGCTAATCCGGTTTTGACACCCAATCCCAGAGCCCGATCCTCATCATCGCGAATCGCCAGGAGTCCCAGGCCGTATTTCGAGTTGCGTACCCCCCATGAGATGACGATTGCAAAGAGCAGAGCTGCCAGGGATACATAGTAAAATGGGATGTTGAAGAAGTTTCCGCTCCAATCGGTGGGAATAGGCAGGCTCAGGCCGGTAGAGCCATTCGTTAAGGGTGACAGATTGAAGGCGAGCAACTGCATGATGAAAAACATCGCGATGGTGATCACGACAAATGTGTGTCGTCTCACGCGTAGCGCAATCCAGCCGAGCGGGATGGAGACGATTGCTGCGATCAGACCCGCTACCGGCACCAGTAGGAATGGGATATAGCCGCCCGGAACATGTGCATGCAGGCAGATCAATGCCAGTGCATATGCGCCAATGCCGAAGTAGGCCGCATGCCCCAGCGCGATGTAGCCTGTGTAACCGGAGAAGATATTCCAGCCGGTGGTAGCGATGGCAAAGAGCAGCGTAAAGATAGCGATCGTCGTGACTTCTGGATTGGGAAATGCCAGCGGGAACACGAGCGCAAGCACCAGGAGGGCCAGCAAACCAGGTATTTTGAAAAGTTTCATTGCTTCCTCCCTTCTAACCGACCAAGTAGCCCCTGAGGGCGAACCAGGAGAATGATCACCAGCAGCATGAAAAAGATCGTACTGGCCCAGACAGGCGACCAGATGGCGGTAGTAACGTCCTCGATAATCAGCATGCCCAACGAGGCAATCAGGGCCCCTTGTAAGCTGCCCATGCCGCCAAAGATGATGATGGCCAGTAAGCGAGAGATCAGGTCGTATCCGCTTCCGGCATTGAAGGGGTTAGTTGCGCCAAAGGCCATGCCGCCAGCAGCTGCCAGCGCGACGCCAATGCCAAAAGTGATGGCAGAGACGCGTTCGACATTGATCCCGATCAGCTCAGCGGCGGTGCGATTCTCCATTGCGGCCCGCAGACTGTAACCAAATTTTGTACGATAGAGGAGCCAGTAGAGAGCGCTGAGCAGGATTACCGCGAGCAGGAAGCCAAAGATGTAAATGTACGGGAGATAGAATCCGCCGATTTGCATTGATGCAGTCGTGTACCAGGCTTGCAACTGGACAAGATTGGCAGAGAAGAGGGCATTGAGAATGCCTTCGATGATCAGCGAGATGCCAAAGGTGACCAGGATCGAGAGCATGGTGCGATCTCGCTTGATCGGGCGGATAAAGAACCACTCTATCAGGAGGCCCAGCACGAACATGAGTGGCATTGTGAGCAATAGGCCTAGAAACAGATCGATATGGAATTGTTGTTCCAGAGCATAGCTGAGATAAGCGCCCAGGATGACCAGCGCGCCCTGCCCAACATTGATAATATCCATGACGCCGAAGACCAGCGTCAGTCCCGATGCCATTAATGCGTAGATCCCACCGGTGAGAATTCCGGTGATGATCGCATCAATGATGATTCCCGGCATAAGTCCTCCTTCCCTCAATTGAAATCTGCTACATGATACTGTTATATGTAGTGTTGGGAGCGGATGCCGCTTCCGATTCGATAAAAAATCCTTTTTGTTTATGAAATGTAGGCTACATAAGCTACACCTGCTACATAAGCTACACTTCTGCGTGCGGAGGTGTAGTACCCCGTCTCTATAGAAATACCGAAGGAAATAGAAAAAGCGGAAATCTTATAGAGAAAAATTATCAGGATATTGGGCAAGAACGGGATTGATATTATCGCCGGGCAGGGAGAACCCGGAGCCAATCGCATCAGCCGAAGGGCCGAGAGGGCCGGTGGGGGACGCGGGCAGGGATAAACCGCAGCCCCTACCTGTTATGTTTTTTCGAGATGGTAGATGCCTGTCCACGCCTTGTGCTCCTTACTATCGCTACACCCCAGCACATCCTACACAAAGGTGGATGTGCTGGGGATTTTGCCCCTACATTGATGCTGCATCAAAGCTACACTGCCCATTTACTACGCGCTACAAGAACTTTTACGAAAAAGCTACATCTCCTACACAGGCTACAGAGAGGGCTGGCTAGCTCATTGATGTGGTGATTCATGTTTCCTATAGCCTCCAACCTTGTCAACCCTTCTGTGTATGATTGCCGGGATGCGGCTATGAGCGGTAAGTGCGCAATGCAGGGTAGCGGAATTACGCCCTTGCCGCTCTATCAAACTTCGCCGCATCCTTTTTGACCGCCCTCATGCCCAACCCAGTAGGGACGCCATGTCGAATGGCGTCCGCCCCCACCGGCCATCTCGCCCTCATACCTGCTTTTCGGGCGCGTTTTCAGAAAAGACGCAATGAACTTTGACAGGCCACTACAGATTGCCATAAAGATTGCCGGTACGGGTAAGCCGATATGGGTCGTACCTGTAGACCGTCCCTATAGAGAGATATACTGAAGGGATTGGAAAAAGCGGAAATCCTACAGCGAAAATTTGACAGAGTATTTGCGATCTACGCAATTTACCCCTACACAAGCTACACGGACTACACAGATGTTGGCTGGCGAACCCTTTCTCCAAGCTCATGTGTTGCTGCAATCGCCTGCGGAGCCAGCGGGATCGAGCGAGTTCGCAGGCACAGTTGCGTTATCACTCCACCGTGCCACTACTGGTATGAGCCGAGATGTCGTTGGCATCAAGGGATCGCTACATAGTTCGCGGACGCAAATCCGTTATTGGTATGAGCCGAGATGTCGTTGGCGTCAAGGGATCGCTATAGAGTTCTTATCGGCAACAGGCAGCGTTTTCTTTAATCAAGACCACGCTGGTTTGGGATACTCGGCGGTAGCGCTGGTTCCGGCGGTTGGGTAGACTGGAACTGCTGAGCCTTTCTGCCATTGGAAGACGAAGACTGGACCTACGATGTTCTGGCCTGTGCTGTCAAATTTTACGTCGCCCTGAAGGGATTGGAAGGTGTCGCCTGAGTGGAGTTCGGCGATCAATTTGGCATTATCAATGCTGTTGATTTTGGTCGCAGCCTGCTGTAACACCTGTCCCACGGCGTATCCTTCTGCTGAATCGGCGCTTATTTGTGCGGCAGTGCCACCGTATTTCGCGACGAAATCGTGCGTCATCTGGGCGTTCTGGTAGGTATCGAGCGTGGGACCCCAACCACCAGGATAGAAGATACCTTCTGCAACACTGTCTCCTCCAATTGGTTTGGTAAATTGAGCGCCCTCATCTGGTCCTGCCGAGGCAATGAAGCCCTGCGGATTATAGTGTTGTTGTTTGAATGCCTGGACGAATGCGATGCTATCAGGTAAAAAAGTGCCTAAAATGACGAGCTGGGCTTTTGAGGCGATGATTTTTTGCGCAATCGGGGTGTAGTCGGTGGTTTCTGCTGGATAGACTTGATATAATGCCGTTTTTAATCCTCCTTGTTCCAGGAGCTGGCGTGCATGGTCTACCATGGGTTGCGCAAATGGATCATCCTCGGTCGCGTAAGCTACACTGGTGGGTCTCTTATCAGCAGGCAACGAGAGGATATATTGCGAGAAGCTCGTGAGCTGATCGGCGATGGGCGGTGAGACGTCGAAAATATTCTTCAGGCCCTGCGTGAAAACAGAGGGGCCGCCACCAGCTCCTTCAATCATTGCATAGCCGTAGCGGTTCGCAACCACCGAGGCTGGTTTGGTTAATAATGTGGAGTATGGTCCCAGGACGAGATCGACGTGGTCTGATGTGATGAACTTCTGATAGTTGGTGACGACCTGTGTTGTGCTGCTTGCATCAGATGCAAAGAGCAACTGAACCTGACGACCGAGCAGGCCACCATTTTTGTTGATCGTGTCTGCCCAGAGTTGATAGCCCTGCTGAAAGGCTTTCCCGTCAGCGGAGAAATCGCCTGAAAGCGAGACTGAGATGCCGATTTTGATAGGGGGCTTTGTTGGATTACCCGGGGTCGTTGTCGTGCTTGACGTTCCACACGCACTACATGCAATGAATACTATCAATAGTAGACCGAGAGTTTTTGGCAATATGGCGTATCGTCCGGTCACGGCTATCCTCCTTGTACGCTCTTTTACAGAGTGACCATTCTTTGGCCCTCTTCCAGGGATGTGAATACAACTTCCATAGTTGATAAGAAAGGGTATCGAGTGACTTCAGGATTGCCTGGCATGCTCCCGCTCTTTGGGCTGCTCCCTCCTTTCCGAGATGTGATTGAAATATCAAGCTAAAAGCCCTAGTGGCTCTTCAATAAGCTCGGCCAACGTTGCCAGAAATTGCGCTGCCCGAGCGCCGTCGATGGTGCGGTGATCGCAGGAAAGGGTCAGGACCAGCATGGGTTGAATGCCGGGCTGACCATTGACGGGTACGACGCGCTCGGCGATACGTCCGACGGCCAGAATCGCTGCCTGTGGCTGATTGATGATGGCATGAAAGGCGTCGACGTTGTACATGCCGAGATTGCTGATGGTGAATGTGCCGTTCTGTATGTCCTGTGGGCGAAGTTTTCCGGCCTGCGCTTTTGCTACCAGTTCCTGACGCAGCCGGGCGATCTCCTCCAGACGAAGTGTGTCTGCTTGATGGATAACTGGAACAACTAATCCTTCTTCAACGGCTACTGCCAGCCCAATTTCGATGTCTTGCCTGTGCATGATTTTTCCCTCGTGCCAGGATGCGTTGAGGCGAGGATGCTGGCGTAGGGCCGCAGCGACGATTTTCACGAGTAAGTCGGTATAGGTAACTTTTTCTGTTGAGCGTTTTAAAAGTTGCTCGCGCCAGGTAATCAGACGACTTGCGTTGACTTCGCGTACCAGATAAAAGTGGGGAACACTGGTCCAACTCCGGGTGGTACGTTCCGCCATGATGCGCCAGATCGTACTGACGGCTGACTCCTGAATGTTGTGCTGTTTGATATCAGCTGCCCGGGTGGTTGGTACACCTGCAAGAACTGGTGCTGTAGCAGCGGGGGCCGGGGCCTGTAGGACGTCGGCGGCGATAATTGCGCCTCCGGGGCCGGTTCCTTTGAGCGTTGCCAGATCTTTTCCCTGCTCGAGAGCCAGACGCCGCGCTTTCGGCGAGGCCATGGTTAAGCGTGGCATCGCTCTGATCGCATTGGGGGAACTGGTGGTCTTTTCCTGCTCCTGAAGGTAGGCCAGGACATCCGCTTTTTGAATGCGCCTGCCTGCCGCTTTCACGCGGGTTAAATCCAGATTATGCTCGGCGGCTATCCGCGAGGCCAGCGGGCTGGCGTTGAATGCGGCTTGACGAGCGGCGTCGGCAGGAGGTTGGGATGCGCCATTCTGAGTTGGTAGGACGGGTGCGGATGGATTTTTGCCATTAGATGTTGTGGGTAGTGGCTGAGTGAACTGCTGTGCTGGTGGTTGTTCTACCGTCTGTACGTCATGGCCTGTAGGAATTTCATTGGAGGCGAGAATAACCGCAATGACCTGTCCCACGGGGACATCGTCGCCAGCCGCAGATGTGACGTGCGTCAGGATACCGTCTGCCGGTGCCTCGATCTCCACCGTGGCTTTATCGGTCTCGACTTCCAGCAAGGGATCGCCCTTTGCAACCAGATCGCCCTCTGCTTTCAGCCACTGCACAATCTTCCCTGTGTCCTGCGACATGCCCAGTGCTGGTAGGATGACGTTTGTAGCCATCATTGGCCTCCTGGAAAATCTTGTTTCGTCGTGTGCAAGCAGCCTGGAGGATAGAATCAATCCTCCAGAGCATACCTATCGTTTATTAAAAGGAAATGAGATTAAAAATGAGATTGCGTATTTAACTGCGATTGGGACTCACGCGTCGTGGATAAGGGACCGTCGACCGTGTAGTAACGCACACCCGCGACCAGCAATTTCTCGGCCGGGAAACGCGTAATGACCTCACAGCCGTCCTTCGTTACGATCAGTTGCTCTTCGATGCGTGCGGCGGACCAGCCATCTGAGGCAGGCCAGAAGGTTTCAAGGGCGAATACCATGCCTTCCTGGATGACTTCTGGATGCTCAAGGGAGACCAGTCTGCTGAAAATGGGTTTCTCCCAGATCGAGAGTCCTACGCCATGACCATATTGCAGGGCGAAGGCAGCTTCTTCATTGGGGAAGCCAAACTCTTCAGCTTTGGGCCAGAGTTTGACAACATCGGCAGTCGTGACACCGGGCTTGATAGCGTAGATGGCGCGATCCAGGAT
This sequence comes from Ktedonobacteraceae bacterium, assembly GCA_035493895.1. Classification (GTDB taxonomy): domain Bacteria; phylum Chloroflexota; class Ktedonobacteria; order Ktedonobacterales; family Ktedonobacteraceae; genus DATJHM01. The sequence goes on along the minus strand of DATJHM010000180.1, from coordinate 21,579 downwards.
ATCGCGGCAACGTTTGTAGGCGTCGACCTGGGACTGGGAGGCGCTACCGACGGCAAAGGTACGATAGTAGCAGGTGCGATAGCCGTTATAGCTGTGGAGAATGTCGAAATAGGCCGGATCGCCCGGGCGCAGTGCGCGGTCAGAGTAGACATGCGGGTGAGGACTACAGCGCTCGCCTGAGATGGCATTGACGCCTTCAACATGTTCCGAGCCCAGATCGTAGAGCACTTTATTGACCAGACCCACGCACTCATTTTCGCGGAAGCCCGGCCTGAGCGCGCGATAGAGCTCATCGTAGGCGGCATCCACCATCATGCAGGCAGTAGAGAGTAGCGTAATTTCGTCCTGCGTTTTGAGTAGACGGGCCTGTTGCATCAACTGCTGGCCATCGACGACTTTGATGCCTTCAGCTTGCAAGGCGAAGAGTACGGGCAACTCGATCATATCTACGCCGAGCGGTTCGTGCAACAATCCTCGCGCTTCCAGTTCGATGCGAATCTTGCGGGCCACATCTTCGGCACGACCGGCCTCGGGCAGCATGGCGCCGCGCTGCGTCGAGATGCCAGCACGCGAACGCTCGCCGAGCCAGGGAGCGTACAATTGATGGTGACGGGCAGCCGAGCCGAAATCCCACAGAATAGGCTCATCGTCCTGCGCGAGAAGAGAGAAGCGGGCCAGCTTATCCATCGCCCAGGTACCGATATGCGTTGCGGTAATATAGCGGATATTGTTCATATCAAAGCAGAGTAACGCTCCCAACTCCGATTGTTTGAGCAATTGCTTGATGCGCGTGAGCCGCTCAGTGCGGAGCCGCTCAAAATTTGTGCGCTCTTCCCAGTCTACACCCATCAGCCCATAGGTTTTGATCGCCATAACTTCACTCCTTCATTGGACAAGTTCAGGGAAACTGCCTGGAATTTAGACTCGACCGCAGAGAGACTTTGCCATCTCTACGACGGCGGCTGCGGTGGGAACAGTGAGATCTTCCAATACGGGCGAAAAAGGCACGGGGACATCCATGGCACCCATGCGCTTCACCGGAGCATCCAAATAATAGAATGCGCCGTCTGAGATGATCGAGGCCAGTTCAGCCGTCACGCCGTACCGCTCGTATCCTTCATCGATCACGATGGCGCGGCTGGTCTTTTTCGCAGACTCGACCAACGTTTCTTTATCCAGGGGAAACATCGTGCGGGGATCAACGACCTCGGCACTGATATTCATCTGCTCCAAAAACTCTGCCGCCGCCAGGGCAATCTGGACCATGCTGCTCGTAGCCACGAGCGTGATATCGCTGCCGGGACGTTTGATATCAGCGACCCCAAAGGGAATGGTATAGTCACCATCCGGCACCAGACCTTTGAGCTGATACATCATTTTGTCTTCGAAAAAAACGACCGGATTATTATCGCGGATCGCCGTTTTGAGCAGCCCCTTCGCATCGTAGGGAGTCGAAGGCAAGACAACTTTCAGGCCGGGAATATGGCTGACCCAGGCGTGCAGGCTCTGACTGTGCTGAGCGGCAGTACGACGCGTTGCACCTAATGTCGTGCGTACGACCAGTGGTACTGTAAGCTTGCCACCGGACATATAGTGCACCTTGGCTGCCTGATTGACGATCTGATCCAGGGCCAGCGTGATGAAATCGCCAAACATAATATCAATGATCGGGCGCATGCCAGTCATGGCACCGCCCACGCCCAGACCTGTGATGCCAGCCTCCGAAATAGGAGAATCAATGACGCGTGCGGGACCAAATTCATCAACCAGGCCCGAGAGCACCTTGAATGGGGTACCAGCCTCGGCCACGTCTTCGCCCATAATAAAGACGCGGGGATCGCGGCGCATTTCTTCGGCCAGTGTTTCGCGAATGGCCTGCCCGAGCGTAATCTCGCGCACCGTTTGACCGGCATGCTGGTTGGCCAGCGTATCAAGCATAGACATGTTGATCCACCTCGCTCGGGTCTGGATAAGGCGCATTGAGGGCAAACTGTTCGCCAGCCTCAACCTCAGCCTGCACACGTGACTTGATTTGCGCAAACGTTGCGGGCGTAACATGCTCCTCAGCGATCAGCCAGTCTGCGAGGATCTTGAGAGGATCGTGGTCCCGCGTCCAGCGCTCTTCCTCTTCTTTGGAGCGATAGTAGGCACGCTGGATGTCACCAACATGATGCCCAAAATAGCGGTAGGTATGACAGAGAAGAAAACCTGGACCTTCGCCCCGGCGTGCGCGTGCAACCAGACGTTGGGCGGCAGCGTACACGGCGCGAACATCCTGACCGTCAACCTCTTCCACTGGAATACCAAAGGCTTTCGCCCTGGTGCCCATGTCCCCGGCCGTGGTCTCAGAATTGTGCGTGTATTCGTTATAGAGATTATTTTCGCACACGTAGATAACCGGAAACTGCCACAGCGCTGCCATGTTCATCACTTCATAGAGCAGGCCCTGACCAAGCGCTCCATCACCAAAGAAACAGACTGCGACCTGATCGCTCCCACGCATTTTACTCGACATCGCCGCACCCGTCGCGATCCCGGCGCTGCCTCCCACAATCGCGTTTGCACCAAGATTGCCCGTATCCTGGTCCGCGATATGCATGGAGCCACCTTTGCCATGACAATAGCCGGGCTCTTTTCCGAGCAGCTCGGCGAACATGAGATCCACCGTGGCCCCCTTGGCCAGGCAATGCCCATGTCCGCGATGCGTGCTCGTGATGTAGTCATCCCGTCTCAATGCCTGACACACCCCCACAGCGATAGCCTCTTCGCCGCTATAGAGATGAGCCAGACCCGGCATTTTTGCAGTGAGATACAGCTGATTGACGTGCTCTTCAAACAGGCGAATCGTGAGCATCTGCTCATAGATGAGGAGCCAGCGAGCCTGTCCTGTATCTCCAGTCGCCACTTCTACATGCGTAGATTTGGATGTTTCAGGATGTGACATGTGTTTCTCCCAGGGCTGTTACAGCTCCAGGCCAGCCATTCTGGCCAGAACTTTGTACACAATCGCGAAATCTTTCTCCGCCAGGCCCATCGCACGGGCAGACGTGAGAAACTGATTGCTGATGGCGACAGAAGGAAGAGGAACGTCGAGTTCGCGTCCCATTTCCTCCGCCAGAAGCATGTCTTTTTGCATCATGTTCACATTGAACCAGGCCTCTTCGGGCATATCGAGGATGAAAGGTGTGCGATACTTGAGAGAAGGCGAGGCAATGACGCTGTTGAGCATCACTTCCAGTGCGGTCTCGATGGGGATGCCACCTTTGACGGCCAGAAAAAGACCTTCGCAGAAACTGAGGAATTGTGTTTGCAGATTCAGATTAATGGCAATTTTCATTAAGACGGCCAGACCATTGTCGCCCACATGGTTCACTTTGGGACCAATCGCCTGCAAGATCGGTTTGACCTTCTCGAATGTCGCTTTATCGCCCCCGACCATCAGCGAGAGATTGCCCTGTTCGAGCGTGATCACGCTGCCAGAGACGGGCGCGTCGAGCATCTGTGCGCCTTTTTCGGCGACCTGACTCGCGAGCTGACGGGAGGCAGCCGGGCTGACCGTGCTCATATCGATGAAGATTTTGCCAGCGTTTAGACCGGCCAGGATGCCATTCGGGCCGTGAAATACATCGTAGAGGGCGGTGGTGTTGGTGACCATCGTGAAGACGATATCTGCTTCCTCCGCCACTGCTCGTGGGGTTGCGCCCCAGTGCATTCCTGCGTCGAGGAGCCATTGCGCTTTCGACTGTGTACGATTATAGCCTGTCACAGTGTAGCCCGCATCAAGAAGGCGTTTCACAACGCGACTTCCCATTGCACCTAACCCGATATAGCCAAGCTTCGTCATTTCTACCTCCAAATTGCCTGAATGGTACGATCCCGATATTAGCTCTCGCGGTAGGGAGAGCTACTGACGTCTTCGCGAACCTGGTGCAGGTGAGCGCGCATTGCTGCTCGTGCAGCCTCTGGATCACGTTCGATCACGCTTTCAAGGATACGTCTATGATGAATTTGCCCACGTTGAGGTCCGCCCGCAACCGCAAAGATTTGTTTGCGTTGTTCGCTGAGCAGGTTCACGATAGAATTGAGAAGAATGAGAATCAGCGCGTTTTGTGTTGCCATTGCCAGCGCTTCGTGGAAGCGATTATCGGCAGTAATAAACGCATCGGCGTTCTCCAAATTCTCGTCCATCACCCGCACCGCCTCGCGCATGAGCGCAATTTCAATGTCTGTAGCGCGTGCCGTCGCCAGCGCGGCAATCTCCGTTTCCAGAATTTCGCGCACTTCTACTAAATTGGCGGAACCTCCCACCTCACCCAACTTTAATTTCATAACCAGATCTATTGAGTCCTGCATCGCCTCGTTCGCGCCATCGATGACCATGGTGCCTCGACCGGGACGCATGTCAACTAGCCCTTTCTGGGCCAGTATTTTCATTGCTTCGCGTACAGCAGTACGGCTGGCATGAAATTGCTCAGCCAGATCTCGTTCTGTAGGGAGGCGATCCCCTTTACGCAACTCGCCACTTAAAATCCGTGTTTCGATTTGCTCGGCTATCTGCTCAAAAAGCTTGACCGGTTGGATACGCCTGTACATATATAAATCCTGAATGCAGTTTTTGTAAGACACAATAGATATGATTGTCTAATGATCATACCAAACAAAATTGCACGAGTCAAGGATTTTTCGTATAGTACATGATACGCTGATTCTCTTGCTTTTGCCAAATGCAAATGATACGATCAATAGCAGTCTGACGGCGTGTGGAGAGTTTTAGATGCGAGCAAATTGAGCAATACTCCTGCTATTCTGGGCCAGCGTTGTGCCAGGTCAATGTCGTATAAGAGGTAGCAATTTATGAGTGAGCGCGTTCAACCTTTGACGTTAAAGGGCCATAGAGAAAATTATCGGCCAATTACAGGGCGAGCTGGATATGTGGATGATCTCAAGCCACCTCCGGGGCGGCCAGCGCCGTTGCATATAGTCTTTGTGCGCAGTCCCTATGCGCATGCGAAAATAGAGCATATTGATCTCAGCGAAGTGCGGGCGCTGCCCGGCGTCGTTGCGGCTTTTACGGGTGTGGAGCTGGCGCGTACATTGCGTCCCATCGGCGTGATACCCATGCCGGGACTCAGAGCGCCGGAGCGCCGTCCGTTAATGGGTGAGCATGTGCGCTATATGGGAGATCCTGTGGCGGTCATTCTGGCGACCAGTCTCTATGTGGCAGAAGATGCACGCGATCTGGTGGACGTGGACTACGAACTATTGCCAGCGGTAGCGGACCCAGAGCTTGCTGTTGAAGCAGATGCGCCGCTTTTATATGCTGAGCTTGGATCGAATATCTCTTTTGTGCAGCACTCAGGCGGGGGCGATATTCAGGCTGCTTTTGCGCAGGCGGATCACGTCGTACGCCTGCGCGTCGTGAACCAGCGGCTCGCTCCCAGTTCTATTGAAGCGCGTGCCTGTATGTTTGATTTCGCGTCCGAGCGTGGTGAGCTTGCAGCCTGGGTCTCGTCGCAGGGCGTTTTTCGCATGCGGGAGGCGCTGGCGAGCGCGCTCGGCCTCGAGCAAAGTCGCATCCTGGTGCACAACGCCGATGTAGGTGGGGCATTTGGTGCGAAGAATAGTTTGCTCGGCGAAGAAATTGTGACGGCATCCATGGCAATAAAATATGAGCGTCCGATCAAATGGATTGAGACGCGCAGCGAGAACTTGCAGGCACAGTCGCAGGGACGAGGGCAGGTGAACTATATCGAGGCCGCCTTTCAGCATGATGGCAAGCTACTTGGTTTGCGAACGCGTTCGTTTGCCGATATCGGCGCATTTCTGGCCCCCATCACGGCCCCGATCCACATGCGGCCCCCACAGATGTTATGTGGACCCTATCAGGTGCAGGGATTGGATAATCAGGTGGTAGGCGTATTTACGAACAAGGCTACTACCGCACCGTATCGAGGGGCAGGGCGACCGGAGGCGACCTATATGTTGGAGCGCGTCATGGATCGTATTGCCCGGGAGACGGGGATTGATCCGGCAGAGGTGCGCCGCCGCAATTTTATTGCGCCAGAGTCTTTTCCGTATAAAACGATTACCGGCATCGTCTATGATAGCGGAAACTATGAGTCGGCCCTCGATCGCGCGCTTGAACTGGCAGATTATGCGGGTTGGCGTGCTCGACAGCGTGAATATCGCGAGAAAGATGAGACGCATCTGCTGGGTATTGGTCTGGCCTCATTCATCGAATTATCTGGCGATGGTGCCCCTCCGCCTGCGCATGTGCCGCGTGAAGCCGCGACCGTGCGTATCCGTCGCGATGGTAGCGTGCTTTTGCAGAGCGGCGTCTCTCACAATGGGCAGGGACATTTTACCGCCTTCGCGCAGATTGTCGCGAACACGCTCAATCTGCCCGCCGCACAGGTCGAGGTCGTGATGAACGATAGCAGTTTGCCCGCGTATAGCGTCGGGACATTTGGCAGCCGTGTCACGCAGATGGCGGGATCGGCAATATTACTGGCAGCGGAAGCCGTGAAAGAAAAGGTCTTGCAGCTTGCCGCTTCGTTGCTCGAAGCAGCCCCTGCTGATCTCGAACTGCTTGCTGGACGTGTCAGCGTGCGAGGGACGCCCGCGCGTACGATCGAGCTTGCTGAACTTGCACGGCTCGTGGAAGAGCAACCTGATCTTATCGAGCGAGAAAGGCCCAATCCGGCAAACGGAGCGCCTATCGAGGGACTGGCCGCATGGCGCGATTTTGCCGCTGTCGGTGGAACGTATTCTTCGGGCACACATGTGGCCGTGGTCGAGATTGATACTGAAACGGGCAATGTCGAAATACGCAAATATATTGCCGTTGATGATTGTGGACGAGTTCTGAATCACGAACTGGTTGAAGCGCAGGTGCATGGGAGTCTTGCGCAGGGCATTGCGCAGGCGTTGTACGAGGAAGTCGTCTACGATCAGGATGGTCAACTGGTCACGGGTACATTGATGGATTACGCTTTGCCCGTGGCCGAGATGATACCTGATTTTGTGACCGATTTTGTCGAGACCCCTTCTCCCTACAATCCTCTAGGAGCCAAGGGCGCGGGCGAATCGGGCTGTATTGGTGGTCCGCCCGCGATTGTCAATGCCGTGCTGGATGCGCTTGCGCCACTCGGCATTAAAACAATAGACATGCCAGTGAGGCCCGAGAAAATCTGGGCGCTTGTGCAAGCAGCGCGGCAGGGAACTCTGGCGCAACCCGAACCCGTCCTGCCGCCGCTCCTCTTTCGACCATGAAGCGTCATACTCAATCGTGATGAAAATGAGATGGAGACTCTATGGGTTTGTGAGAAGGTTGTGATTTTTCTTTCTTATGCTTACAAGAGCAGAAATAGCATGAAAGGAAAAGGCTATGACTTTTGAAAGTTCTCTTGCGTATAAGGCTCTCTATCCTCATTTTCAGCAGCGTGTGCAGGCTCAGGAGCCGCTCGCATTGCATAGTTCTTTTGGCGTTGGCGGACCGGCGGACCTCTGGGTGACGTTGGAGACCCGACAGGAACTGAATGATTTGATCAGCGTGTGCGCGCGTGAGCGCTGGCCGTTGCTGGTCGTTGGTGCGGGCTCCAATATTCTCTATGCCGATGCGGGCGTGAGGGGGATTGTGGCAAGTCTTGCGCTCTCAAGCTTCACCGTAGAAGAGCAGCCGGACCAATCCGCGCTGGTGATTGCCGAGGCTGGTGTACGCTGGTCGCGCTTGCTTGATGCTCTGGTCCCGCTCGGGTGGGGAGGGCTCGAATTTGGGGCAGGGATTCCCGGCACTCTGGGCGGTGGAATTGTCAGTAATGCGGGAGCGCACAATCAAGATCTGGGTCAGGCGTTGGAGTGGATTGAGGTCCTGGATGCGCGCAATTGTAATGAAGGGGGAGACGAACCCATCATCTTTCCGGTGATTGTACAGCGCCGTTATCCTCGTGAAAGCTTAAATCTGAGCTATCGCCACAGCCGTTTCCGTGAGAATCGTCTGGTGCAGATTGATGAGCAGGGGCAACTCGTGCTGCCAGTTCGCTTGCTGATTGAGCCCGCCGAGCTGGTGGTCACGTTGGCCTTGCGCGTACAGCGCCAGGATCCGCTCATGCTGGCTGCACAGCTTGAAGCGCATCGGCGGGAACGGAAAGGTAGTGATCCTGCGCAAAAGCATCTTGGCTCAATTTTTAAAGATCCCCAGGATTCTTCTGCAAGCAGCGCACGAGTACTGATTGAGCAGGCAGGAGTTGCCGGACTGTCTTGTGGGAAGGCGCAGATCTCGCCGTACAATGCAAATTATATTGTGAATCTGGGTGGTGCCAGTGCGACTGATATTGTCTCGCTGATCGTAGAGGCCCATCAGCGCGTGCTGGCTACTTCTGGTATACATCTGATGTTGAACGTCGAATTAGCAGGTGCCTGGTAATTCTAGCCGGATAACGGGAGCCGAAGGGAAGTCGGTGAACCTTTTTTGCGGAATGAATCGTGGAGAAAGCGTTCTGTAAAGAAAGGAAAACATCAATGCTTGGTAAACTTGAACCGGCTCAAATAGATGAGATGTTATACAACGGATCCATTGGGCGCATCGGCTGTTATGCAGCAGGGAGAACCTATATTATCCCGATGAATTATGCCTATGATGGCGATAATATTTACGGTCGCTCTATCACGGGCACGAAGCTGGATATCATGCGTATTAATCCAGAGGTGTGCTTTCAGGTGGATCAGGTGAAAAATCTGTCGAACTGGAAAAGTGTCATTGCCTGGGGAACGTTCCAGGAATTGGAGGGTGAAGAAGCGGCAAAAGCGCTACATTTGCTGGTCCAACGTCTCACAATGCTGATTGCAAGTGGTCAATCGCTGCACGAAATGAGAATAACAGGCGCTCTTGCTGATGATGATGACCTTGAGCAAAAAAAGATCACGGTCTATCGTATTCATCTCGCGGAAAAAACCGGGCGTTTTGAAATGACCGAGTGAAATCGCCTTTCGCGTTCACCGTCTTCTGCAAGAAGGGCTACTGTGATACATATCACGGTGGCCCTTCTTTTGTGTTCTGTTGGATCAAGTAGACAAAAGGAGAAGCTGATTCGACAAAATAGACGCTTTTTGTCTATAATAACGCTTATATCGACTGGCATTGCTAAAAATAGAAGAAACACGCCAGAAATCCATAAAAACCTGTGACGAATGAACGAGTATAACCTCTATTGAAGTAGGAAGCAAGGAGCGCAACCATGGTGGATTATGTACAGCAAGCGCCCAGGCATATCACCGTCTTTCAGTCGTTGCCGCTGTATCTCACGAGATTTGTGGGCCGTGAGCAGGAAAGCGCGGCGCTCTCCTCTCTCCTTTTAGAGACACGTTTGCTGACGCTGGTGGGGGCGGGCGGCATTGGCAAGACGCGGCTTGCGTTGCATGTTGCGGAACGTGTCAGCGCGTCTTTCGCGGATGGCGTTTGTTTGATTGAAGCTGGCTCGCTGACTGTGCCTCAATTGCTGCCTCAGGCGCTTGCTTCGCTGCTCAATATCGACACAAGCCAGGATGCGCCAATTACTACCCTGCTCCTGTCGGCTCTGCGCGAGTGTCACCTGCTTCTTATTTTTGATACCTGCGAGCATCTTCTGCCTGCATGTGCCGATTTTGTGACGGCGTTACTCCAGGCCTGTCCTCATCTGCGCATTCTCGCGACCAGTCGAGAGCCCTTGCAGGCTACGGACGAAGTGGTGTGGCGCGTAGCTTCTTTGTCGTCGCCGCAGCCTGAGTCCCAGCCGTCCTTTGCCGAACTGGCAGGGTACGAGGCCGTGCAGCTTTTTTGCGAGCGCGCAAGCGACATAGATCCACGTTTTTGCCTCACGCCACAAAATGCGTCTGCGGTGGTTGCTATTTGCCAGCAGCTGGATGGTCTGCCATTGGCGTTAGAGCTGGCGGCGGCTCGTCTCACGCTCCTCACGGTTGAGCAAGTTGCTGCGCGCCTGCACGCGCAACTTCGCCTTTTGACGAATAGCACGAGGAGCGTGACCTCACGCCTGAAGACGCTCCAGACAACGCTCGATTGGAGTTATGCTCTGCTGACGCCCATCGAACAGGATCTGTTTGCCGCGCTTGCCATTTTTGCGGGTAGCTGGAATCTTCCGGCTGCCGAAAAAGTATGTGCCGGTATTATTCCTGATTCCTCTTGTATGGGCGAGGCATTGACGAATCTGGTGAATAAATCCCTGGTTGTTGCGGAAGAGCAGGAGGGATCAGAGGAGCGCACAGGCGAAATCCGCTATCGTTTGCAAGATACCATGCATCAATACGCTTTGCAGCAGCTTCAGCAGAAAGGCTTCTGGCTACAACTTTGTCGGCAGCATTATGACTGGTATTTGCACCTCGCAGAACAGGCCCAGATTCATATGTATGGTGCGGAACGGGTGCTCTGGCTCCAATGTCTGGAGGGGGAGCAGGCTGATCTGCGTATCGCTTTGACGCGCGTGATCGAAGCGGGGGATCTGGATGCGGGCACGCGTCTGGCGAATACATTGAGCCATTTCTGGATTATGCATAATCACTTTAGCGAAGGACGCCACTGGTTCGAGGGGCTGCTTGCTGCTGATCAGGAAGAGGCGCGGCTTTCTCCTGCTTTGCGTGCTCGTGTCCTCTTCGGCGTGGCGGAGTTTGCACGCTATCAGGGGGCCTACGAGCGTGCGCGTACTTTTCTGGAAACGCAGATGGAGCTGCTCCACACGCTGGCTGATCCCGAAAGTATTGCTGAGACGCAGACGTACCTGGGGCTGGTGCTGGGGCTGCAAGCGCAGTACGAGGCGGCGACGCAACTCTGTCAGACCAGCCTCGCCTTCTACCGCGCGGCAAAGCATACGCAAGGGATTACTACGACGCTCGTGACGTTAGCCTTTGTCTCGCTGGCACGAGGCGAGCCCTTGCAGGCGATTGAGTTATGTGAAGAAGCCTGTCAGTTGTTGCGTGCGACAGGAGACTACCATTATCTGTTATATGCGCTTTTTACGCTCATCCAGGCCTTGCTCTTTCGGAATGATGGAGAGCCTGCCCGGCAGTATTGTCGGGAGGCTTTGCAGATTGCATCGAAACATGGTCAGACCTATGGGCAGGCAGCCTGTTTTGGTCTGGTTGCAGGCATTGTTGGTCTGGGTGGACAACCAGCGCTGGCGGCACGTTTTTTTGGCGCGGCTCAGGCTCTCCAGGATCGCATAAAAGTCCCTCATCCTCCGGCTGGTCGTGCTTTGCTCGAACGCATGGTGCTTTCGATACGCACGACGCTTGGCAAAGAACAATTTCTCCTCCATTACACCGCTGGTTTGCAGAGTCCTCTGGAACAGATGCTGAGAGAGGCGGAACAGGTGCTGGAAGCTGCTTCCCCTTTGGTACCGCAACAAGAAGCGAGTTCTGTTTCACCGCTCATGGCAGCATTGAGCAAACGTGAGCGTGAAATTCTCGCGCTCGTGGCGGCAGGGCTCACCGACGTGCAGATTGCTCAGTACGTGTCGCTCAGTCCACGCACGGTCAGTAAACATCTCCAGTCAATCTACAGCAAGCTTGCAATCAACTCGCGTAGCGCGGCGACACGGCTGGCGCTCGAACATGGTCTGGTCTGAAGGCGCGTGACGCCCTTTTGCCTCAACGCCGCGTAAATAAGGGGGATCTCCGATCAATCCCGTAGAGTCGCTTGTCTGCGACCGGGTCGATGACGAGAATCGCCGATCGGAGGGGCAAATTACGTAGTGCAACTACGCAATTTGCCTGATGGATAAAGCGCTGCCAATCGGTATACTAATTGGTAATGTAGAGAGATGTGGGATTATGGTTGTTTGCGCAGAGCCAGATCAGTTCTTTCACTAGTCTGATCCCGCCTACTGAAAGAAAAGGAGTTATTCATCGATGCCATTATCACTATCGCCCGATCAGCGTAAAGCTCTGGTACGTCGCTATCTCGAGACGATCTGGACTACGCAGGAGAAGAACGAGATGAGCGAGGTTCCGTGTATCTATGGAACTGCGACGTGTTCTATGCAGCCACTGGGTGAAGTGGTGAAGATGGTTCGTGCCACGTTCCCCGATGTGCAGATTACTATTATTGATCAGATCGTTGAGGGCGAGAAAGTAGCTGTACGCTGGAACATCCAGGGGACTGATCTGGGGGGCTATCAAGGTCATTTGCCAACGGGAAGAGCAATGAATGTGACCGGCGTGACAATGGTGCGTTTCGAGCAGGATATCCTTGTGGAAGGGTGGAACGAGATAGATACGGCAAGTATGCTTTGTCAGCTGGGCTTTGTCTATGGGAGCCAGCCGCCTCGCGTAACCCTGAAGCGTCCAGGATCAACAAAAATAGTGAACTGGTAATATATTTGGCGATATATAAGGAGACAAAAGAAGTTTCCAAAAGAGTCAAATTGGTGATATATTAAGGAAACAAAGGGAGTTTCAAGAGAGTCAGAGGAAAGCACGCAAATGAATATAGGACTATTAGAAGATAATTCTACCATCGTGACTTTGATCACAACGATGCTGGAAATGGCCGGGCACCATGTATTTGCCTATACGGAGGGAAGATCGCTGCTGGAAACCGTTTTTGGCGCGCCTGTCTCCTACGATGTATTGATTATTGATCTGGGCTTGCCCGGTGAATTATCAGGATTTGATGTCATCCATGCCATCAAACAAACAAATCCTGCTGATGGGGTGCCGATCATTGTGGTTTCTGGAGCCGGTCAGCATGAATTGATGCGTGTGCAGACCCACCATCCAGAGGTCTCCATCGTGCGCAAGCCGTTTAGCATGCGCTCATTGCTGCTCTTGATTGAGCAGCGAAAAAAGAACTCCGGTGCTGGTCCTGTCTGTTAAGCCTGATGGATGTTTCTGGTGGCTATGTGGTAGGGGAAATACAATAAAGTTGCTTGCTTGCTTTCATCTGACGAGATTATCCCTCTTGTCCCTCAAAAGTTCAGTTCGTCGGTACTCGTGTGAGCCTCTCTCCCCCCCAAAATAGCCGTCAGATAACAGCTCATGCCTATCGTGTATGTATAATATGTGCATATAGTATTTCTCTGATAATTATAGATACGCTGGTAAATCTTGAGTATTGTTATAAACGGTGTATTGACAAACATTGATCGGTTGTTCATAATAGAGTTATTCAGAACTTTTAATACCTTTGTCAAATCCATTTCATGAGGAAAAGGGGTGAAAAGAGCAATGTCCGCTCAGAAGCAAGTAAATCCATCTCCTCGTAGCTCGGGTGTAGGAATAGCGCTCCAACGTTTCTTTATGCGGGTCCATATCTTTTTTTACCGCCTGACCGATGGCGTGATCGGTGGCAATCTGGCCGGGCATCCTATGCTTCTCCTGACCACGATTGGGCGCAAAAGTGGTAGAGAGCGCATTACCCCTATTTTCTATTTCGCGGATGGAGATCGCTTTGTGCTGATTGGCTCAAATGGAGGGGCAGCGGAGCATCCGCAGTGGTGGCGCAATCTCCAGATGCATCCTCAAGCCCATATTCAGGTTGGGCGAAAACATATCGCCGTGACGGCCAGTCTGGCTACCGGTGCAGAGCGCCAGCGTGTCTGGTCGTTAGTTACTTCGCGCTATCACGAGTTTGTTGCTTACCAAAAGCGTACGATACGCGAAATTCCCGTGGTTGTTTTTACCATTGATAAAGAAGAGGAAGAAAGATGAACATTGTCCTCTGGATAGTACAGTCTGTGTTAGCGCTTGCATTTCTGGTTGCCGGAGCTTTTAAAGTTTTGCAGCCGATTGATACGCTCAAGAAATACCTGGGATGGGTTGAGAAAACGCCTCCAACGCTGGTGCGTCTGGTAGGTATTCTGGAGATCCTGGGCGCACTGGGACTTATTTTGCCAGCCGTCACGCATATCCTCCCCTGGCTCACCCCCGTTGCCGCCATTGGGCTGGTTCTGACTATGATCGGTGCCATTATCGTACATATTCAGCTCAAGGAAACGCCTCGCTCGCTCGCCCCTCTTATCTTACTTCTTCTCGCCCTGTTGATTGTCTATGGCCGTTTTGTGCTTGTTCCATTGTCTTGAGCGAAAAATAGTGCCCTATCAAGCACTTGTGAGCGTAGACTTGATAGGGCACCATGTCGATTGGCCTACGGGCTTGTTAATTTCGTGGCCTGCGCATAAAACATCTGTGCGCCTTCTGAAACCGAAGCGGTCCCTCCAGAGATAGCATAGGAGGTGTTTCTGAGAAGCGTTGAGACATCACCGGCCGCAGGAGGGTCCAGGACATCTTTCGTACGCGCATTGGAGCTTCTTTGCACCGTATTCATATAAGCAATGATCGCCTGATCTGTCGATGAAAGCAGAGGCGTAAGCAATGTCTGAGCTTCTGCTGAGCCAGGAATGCCTCGTTCGATGCTGAGCGCCTTGATGGCATCGGCGTTATTGAGAATAAAATTGGCGTAGTTCGCCGAGGTCAGGGGATACTTTGTCCCTGAGTAGATGCTCAAGAGCATCGATGCTTTGAGATACATACCCGGGGTTTTCCCTGTTGGCGGCATGATCATGCTTAATTGATGTTTTGAGGCCGTCTGATAGGCGTCAAACAAATTTGAAAGGGTCGTGATGAAAACGGTTTTTCCCTGCACAATCGTAGAGTTATCGGGAGCGCCAGTCACATCCAGACCTTTCTGCACGCTGAGGGGCGGACAGCCTCCGGCCTTGCGCATCGTCGCCCAGTAGTTAAACCAATCGCCTGCATCCGTCTGCGAAAAATTGATCTTGCCATCCCGATCATAGACGTCTTTGCCTCGCTGGCGTATCCAGAGCTCAAACGTCGTGATATCCCCGCTGGCATCCATTGAGCCATATACCTTTCCCCCCAGCGCTTGTGTGAGCTCGTTTGCATACGTGGCATAGGTATCCCAGGTGAGATCAGCCGGGGGAGCGCCAATCCCCGCTTTATCAATCTGCGTGACATCATAGAATGTGCCCTGGTAGTTACCACCAAGCGGTATACCGTAGACTGTGTTGTTGACTTTACTGCTATTGAGGAGTTGCGGATCGTAGTCCGAGAGGTCGATCGTCTGATTATAGATCAGCTCGGTCAGGTCCAGGAGCTGCCGTTTGCGTACATATTGGGCCACATAACGCATATCCATCTGAATGAGATCGGGAGCCTGATCGCTCGTAATCAGCGCATTGAGCTTCGTGAAATAGTCGGTGAAGCCGTAATATTGTGAAGTGATAGTGAAGCCGGGATTTGCCTTATGGTAGAGATCAAGCGTCGCTTTTGTGAGCTTGTCGCGTGTGGCTGAGCCCCAGAAAAGCATCTGGAGTGTGCCTGACTTGGGTTGCGCTGAGATCGCGTTGACCTGGGTTGTGCCGCTCATGGCGGTGCTACAGCCAGCCAGCCCGAAGAGCGAGAGCCCGGCAAGGCTACCCAGCCCCTGTCTGATGATTTGCCTGCGAGAGTAGCTAGTGCTCATAACGCATGAAACATCCTTTCTTTGCTTTTGCGCGTGACGGTTTGTGGGCGCTGACTCATTCTCCGACGACTGAGGTGAGTTGTTCGACGATGTATTCCATCTGCGCTGCGGCGTCGTTGGTCGAGCTTGCCCCGCGTGTGAGCTGCTCGGTGGCCTGCGTCGTGACGCGCAAGCTGGTGGCCAGTTTCTCGTTCATCGTTTCCTGGTGCTTAATGGAACGTTCAATATAGGAGGCCGCTTCCATCACTTCTTGCAGCGATTTTTGCAATTTGCTTTTATCCAGATATTGGATATTTTGTGCGAGTTCGCTGCTCAAGTTGTTGATGCGTCTGGCCGCTAACGATGTGGCGTTCGTGTAGTATTGCACGGACTTGAGAGCCACTTCCGATGCTTCAACCATCCAGGTCTGCTCTGTCGCGATGACCGCCTCTTCATCTGCAAGCGTCTTCAAGGCGACATTGCTTGTGCGCAGGAGCGTGACTGAGCGCAGGATGGGGAGCGCGAGGTTGCGCCCGATTACGAGTCCCGCGACGACGGCCAGGATCAGGACCAGCGTGACAATCACAAAGATGCCGATAAGCTGCTGATCCGCCAGACCTGTGACATCATTCAAGGGTTTGAAGAGCACATAGGTCCATGGCACGACGCTACTCCCGAAGCGCGCAACTTCAAAGGCCTGTTGCTGACCTGCGGGGGTGAACTGGGTGATATTGTTGGCCTGGTGGTCTTGCGCGAAGTTCATCAGTTGAGGATCAGCCTGGGTATTGACTACGTTGGTGTCATTCCCATAGAGATTTTCGTTTTGAATCTGCTGTTGTATTTTTGGCTCCAGGGGGGCGATGGCTTTGAAGAGAAAGGGCGAGTGTGTGAAGCCGGAGAGATCAGGATTGGTGTAGGCGATGCGTACTCCGTTCTGATCGAGGATCGTGGCATAGCTGCCGCTACCATTGGTCTGCGGTTCACTGTCTACTGGCTCCCAGATACGCCGCAGTCCCAATGAGGCGCGCACATATCCCGTGACATGAAAGCTCGCATCCGTTATCCGCGCATATAGATCGACTGAAGGGTTATTTCCCGTCAGATTGTAGAAGACATTCGAGATAAAAATGTTGTCCGATTGCTGCAATTGTTGTAGCGCTTCCGGCACAATCAAATATTTCCCATGCTGCAAGGGGGGCGCTGGATAGGATAGAATGGTGTGGCTTTGCAGGTCGAGCAATGAGAGGCTGATATAATTGGCAACGTCCCGATGCTGTGTCGTAATCAGGATGTTTCGTACTGCGGTCGTATCCTCAGCTCTGTTGATGAGCAAGCTTTTGATCGCTGTGCTCTGGCTGAGCGTTTTTATGTCATTGAGACGCTCTGAGAGATAGGTATCTACCAGTTGCATGCGCGTTTGCGTATCTCTCTCCATATCGGAGCTGATCTGCGCAACCAGGGCAGGCCGCAGGACCACTTCGATACTGCCGATCGTCACGAGCAGAGGGACGATCGCTGTGATGGCCAGGAGAAGCGGGATATAGACGGATAAAGAAAAACGTCTCTTTTTAAATGCAGGAGGCGCATAGGTTTGTGCCATAGATTTAAATGCTCCTTTTACGTGTGCCAGGAATCAGGGTATTTCACTCTATAAAGTGGATCAAGAAGGTTGCGATAGAGATATATTGAAATGTATTGTCAAGATTTACCAACGAATCAGGCCAGCTCGTTCCAGGTCATTGAGCAAGGTATCCACCTCGTCCGTGCGATGTCCCATGAGACGAATGATTTCCGGTACGCTACGTTGTCCGTCAATCAGTAAAAAAAGTTGTCGATGCATACGCGTCAGACCTAATCTGTTGAAGTGCGGCAAGATATCGTTGAGTTCGCGGATACGTTGCGGCACATGCTTTGCACCGATGCTGGGAATGGGTCCGCTCTGATGCTTCGGTGCCTGGTTCTTATTGGCCGGTGACATTTGTGTGAATGGCTGTGGTGAAGCGCCTGTTTGCGAAGGCGTTTGCAAGACAAAGTAACAGCGCCCCCATCCCTGGAGTTGCTGGAGCGCCTCCGTTCCTCTATAGGGGCCGACCACGGCATCTATAATTTGCCCATTCTGCAATATCATGGCACCTTGCTCGACTGTGTTGTTTATGCCATCTCGATTGACGAGCAAGGTTCCGGTTTTACGTGCCATTTGCAGCACTTGCATGACATCAACGAGCTTATTTGTTGCTGTTCCTCGCGCCATGTCTCACTCCTCCACCACGGTTGAATTACGACAACTCACATCGTTGGGTTACCCTTTTATGCCGGAAGTTGCGACCCCTTCGATCAAGAGGCGCTGGAAGGCGATGAAAAAGCCAAGGATGGGTATGAGCGAGAGTATAGAGATGGCGAAAAGTTGTCCATAGGCCGAAACGCCAGTTCCGTCGAGAAACGTACGCAGGGCAACGGGTACGGTATAGGCTGACTGGTCGTTCAGGAAAATGAGCTGTGTAAAGAAATCACTCCATGTCCAGATAAACGTAAAAATTGCGGTGGTTGCTAACGCCGGGGCGGCCAACGGTATGATGATGCGCAGATACATCTGCACATGGCTGCATCCATCAATCTTTGCTGCGTCATCCAGATCGCGCGGAATGGCGCGAATGAATTGCACAAGCAAGAAGATGAAAAATGCGTCGGTTGCCAGAAATTTGGGTACGATCAATGGCAGGAAGGTGTTAATCCAGCCGAAATTTTTGAATAAAACATATTGCGGTACGACGACGACGTTGTACGGCAACATGATGGTTCCCAGCATCAGCATGAACCAGAAGGGCTTGAAGCGAAAGTTCACCCGCGCGAATGCGTAGGCCGCCAGTGAGCACGAGATGACGTTGCCTGCGACCGCGCCAAGGCAAACGAGAAATGAGTTGAGAAAGAAGACATCGAAAGAGTAGTCGAGCGCTATCCAGCCCTGTGAGTAGTTGTCGAAGGCCCAGGTCTGTGGCAGCAGCTGCGCGCTACTAAAGATTTCGTCCATTGGTTTAAAGGAAGCACTCAACATCCAGATAACCGGGTAGAGCATCAGTACTGCACCCGCAATAATGATGATGTGTAGAAATGGCCTCGCCCAGCTTCTCTGCTTTGCGCGTGGAAGACGATTGATCATGCTGCGTTATCTCCTCTCATCCTGATAAAATACCCAGTAACGCGAGGTCAGGAAGGCGAGTGCGGTGAAGAGCGCAATCGCAACTAAGAGCACCCAGGCCATCGCCGATGCATAACCCATGTGCAGGTTGCCAAACCCTTCCTGGTAGATGTAAAGGGTGTAAAACAGCGTTGAGTCTATCGGACCACCGGTTCCTCCACTGACTATAAATGCTGGCGTGAATGCTTGAAAGGCCCCGATCATCTGTAAGATCATGTTGAAAAAGACGATGGGGGTCAGTAATGGGAGCGTGATACGCCAGAACTGGTATATTTTTCCTGCACCATCGGTTGTTGCCGCTTCATAGTATTCGCTGGGGATCTGCTTCAGACCGGCCAGGAAAATAATCATTGGTGAGCCAAATTGCCAGACCGCGAGAACGATCAGGGTCCCCAGGGCATAGTTTGGGCTGGAGATCCAGCTGGTCGTTGATTTGATGCCTATCATTCCCAGGACCTGGTTGACCAGACCATTGGCGTCGAAGATTTGCTGCCAGAGTATGGCAATGGCTACGCTTCCTCCCAGCAGGGAAGGCACGTAGTAAACAGCTCGATAGATGGAGAGTCCGCGCAATCCCCGGTTCAGCATGAGCGCGAGGGCCAGGGCGAAGAGCATCTTGAGCGGTACGGAAAAGAAGACGTAGATGAGTGTGACTCTTACGGCACTCAGCCAGCGCGGATCTTGCAGCATGGCAAGATAGTTCTGGACACCTATCCAGACTGGCGATGAAATCAGATCGAATCTCGTGAATGAAAGATAGAGAGAGCCAAACATCGGACCGGCTGTGAGCAAGATCAGACCGGCAAACCAGGGCAGGAGAAAGAGATAGCCGGTAAGGTTCTCTTTCCCCTGTGCTGAAAGGTTGAAGCCACGAGCACGTTTTGTATCCTGCTCTGTCTCCTTCGCGTCTATGCGTGCCAGGTTTTCAGGATTGCGTATCATAGCTTCAACTCCTTTATGATCCCTGGGCAAGGTCTTTCTGGGCTTCCGCGTAGAGCGCTTTTGCTCCATCTGCAACAGAGCTATGCCCAAAACCGACTGCCTGCGCGATACGCATCAAGGATTGCTCGACGGCTCCTGCGCCTGCCGGGTCCAGGACCGTTTTGGCGCGTGCATTCCCACTCTTGGTGATGGCGTCCTGGTAGGCGACGACGAGCTTCTGCGAGTCCGTCAACTGTGGCTGTAGCAGTGAACGCGCTTTGGCCGAGCCCGGGACGCCGCGCTCGGCACCGATGGCCTGGATTCCTGCTGGGTCGTTGATGAGAAATCCAATAAAGGCTGTGGAATCTGCAACGTCACTCGTCTTGGAGGAGGCGCTGATGAGCATCGATGTTTTGAGATACATGCCGGGTTGCGCTCCTGCACCCCCGGTTGGGGTGGCATGAATCCCTACTTTATGCTTCATCGCGGCCTGATAGGCCGAGAGCAGATTCGAGAGCGTCAGGCTGAAAACGGCCTGCCCTTTGACGATGTTAATGGTTGGGATGCTTCCGGAGTTTACCGCCGCCGCCTCGCCAATTGGCACGCAGGCTCCCGTTTTGCGTAGTGAACTCCAATAGCTGAACCAATCTTCTGCGTCCTTTTGTGTAAATCCCACTTTCCCTTCGGGCGTATAGAGGTCTCGTCCTCGCTGACGTACCCAGATCTCAAAGGCGGTGACATTGCTGCTCTCATCACCTGTACCGGCAACTCCTTTGCCCAATGCTTTTGCCAGCTTGGCGCAATAGCTGCCGAATTCATCCCAGGTAAAGGTATCTGGCACAGGGCCAACATTGGCCTGCGTAATCAGGTCCTCATCGTAGAGGAATGCCTGGTAGTTTCCTCCCAACGGTATACCATAGGATTTGCCGTTGACCTGACTGCCTGCCAGCAATGTCTGGTCAAAGTCGGATAGGTCGATGCTTTTATTGGAAATCGCACTGCTCAGTTCGAGGAGCAGACCTTTTTGCACGTACTGCGCGATATAGCGCATGTCCATCTGGATCAGATCCGGCTCGTTTCCTCCCGCGATCTGCGTGCTCAGTTTGGGCCAGTATGCGTTAAAATCTGTAAATTGTGAGGTCAGTTTGACATCAGGATGTTTCTGCTCAAAGAGCTGTATGGCTTTTCTGGTAAGCTGGTCACGCAATGTGCTGCCCCAGAAAATAAGTTGCAACTTCTTCGTCGTTGCCGTTCCAGATGGGCTGGAGCCACAAGCGGCCAGTCCGAGCAGTGAAAGCCCCGCAACGCTCTGTGTTCCCATTGCTAGAATCTGACGCCGATTATAAGCCGTTTTTATCACTGTATCGCAAATCTCCTGTGTAATGCGCGAGAATAAAGAAAAGCACATTTCACAGCGGAAATGGCTATCTTGTGTTCTCAAATGACAAATTAAAAGCGTTCGATGATGCGTGAGGCTACCGGGAAACGAGATTTTGAGCAAATTGTTACAGAAAAGCTGTGTTGCAATTAATATCTATCAGCAGGGTAATTCTCTAAATAGTCGCTAGAACGCATTGTTCTATATTCACCCGAATATTAGCACACAGCATTTTTATTGTCAACATGAAAGAAATTATTGCCACTTTCCTATTTTTAAGGTGTGGAGAGTAAATCGGTCAGCGAGATGAAAATATTCGCTATAAAATGATATAAATATTTACTAAGAGAAGAAGAGATGCCAGGGAAAGCAGCCTGGAAGTGCCGAGAAGCGTTATTTTTATTTTCAGGTTGCTTGATTTTGTTAATATATTATTAATATATTTTTTATGTATATTTCATATTGCATGCAGTGGGATATTTTTTCGTCAGACGTGCAATGATAGTTTTTGTTGCCGCGCTACAGCTCTGGTGGGGTTCGACAAATAAAGAAGAGCTTGTTCGCTGATTGTGGTGCAGATGCGACTTTTGCGAAACATGCGTTTTTTTATTCTGTTTGCTTGACATTTTTAGC
>DATJHM010000179.1:0-12682 GCA_035493895.1 Ktedonobacteraceae bacterium | reverse complement strand
TGCGTTGTAGGATCCCACATTTATTGTCATCAAAAGATTATCAGAATGTTCCAGATGCTGTGAGTAATTTGCGCAACAACTTTACTTTTCGTTGTCCTGGCAATTTTCTTGCTCCTTCTTTGCCTCTCTCCATACAGCTATTTTATCTTAACGACCTACCCAGTTTCCTGGGACCATTATAGAGGGTAGACTAAGATCCTAGCGAAAATACACTCCAACAAACGGAGCAGAGACTCAACCTGCTCGCTGGTCAGACGGCTTGCGATACTGCGATAGATCCCCCGATGAGCGTCCGGGCTGCGGGGCAAACTGATACTTGCCAATCAGGTTGATATGTTCCTGGCCGAGTGGAAGCATATTGCAAATCGCTCTATTTCCTGCTGTTACACAAATTATTTACCGCTTGATTTACACAAGCCTGTGCTATATAGTTTTCAGAGGATGAAGTGACTCTTACAAGATTTTTAGAAAGGTTTTCCCTTAATGACAATCGATCTACGTAGCGATACGGTTACGCTTCCCAGTCCCGCAATGCGCGAGGCGATGTATCGCGCTGAAGTTGGTGATGATGTGTATGAGGAGGACCCGACACTCAATCGTTTACAAGAAATGGCTGCCAGTATGCTGGGAAAAGAAGCAGCCCTCTTTGTGCCCAGTGGCACGATGGGAAACACACTCGCGCTGCTGACGCACGCAGATCGCGGCCAGGCAGTGATTGTCGGTTCCGAATCTCATATCTATCACTATGAGAATGGATCGGCTTCGACGCTCGGCGGCTCACCCATGACGCTGGTCACCAATCTCGCGGATGGGACGCTTGACCTGGAACAACTGCGCGCCACCATCGCCGATGATAGCGATGATCACACCTCCCCCACTGCACTCGTCTGTATCGAAAATACGCATAACCGTTGTGGTGGCACTGTACTCTCAGTCGCCCAGGTTGCTGAAGTAGCTGATCTGGCCCATGCTCACAAGGTGCTTGTCCATATGGATGGGGCGCGCATCTTCAATGCTGCCGTCGCCCTTGGCGTCCCGGTTAGCGAGCTTGCCGCTCCTGTCGACTCGGTCATGTTCTGCATCTCGAAAGGGTTGAGCGCTCCCGTTGGCTCTCTGGTAGTTGGAAGCGCCGATTTCATTCACCGTGCTCGCCGCACGCGTAAACTGCTGGGCGGTGGCATGCGTCAGGCGGGAATTCTGGCCGCGGCCGGGATTGTTGCGCTGGAACAGATGGTTGAGCGCCTCGCCGACGATCATCAGCATTGCAAACAGCTTGCCCTGGGATTAGCCGAACTTCCTCACATCCAGATTCAACCGGAGAGCGTGGTCAGCAACATCCTGGTTTTTCAGCTGAGTCGGGGTGATCAACGCTACTCGGACGCAGAGACGCAGGGATTTCTGGATCGTCTGCGCGCGCAAGGGGTGCTACTCGGGCTCATTGGCGCTGGCAAGATTCGCGCCGTGACGCATTATGGCATTGAGGCTGAACACATTTCCACGACCTTGAGCACATTTCGCCAGGTGCTACGTGATATGCAATTTGCATAGCCGCTGACAAAATCAGCGCAAAGAAAAGCGGGTTTCTCAACCTGCTGAGCTACGCTGGTGCACCTGTTAGTGTGAGGCAACGACGGTCACAAAAAATATCATCGCGATAAGCCAGCTCACAACGATAGCTATCAAGACACGTACGACAAGCCCTGAAATATATGGGGTACGACGACGCTTTGCCGCTGATGCTGGCTTCCTGGAAACGCTATTGCTTGCCATGACGCGATGCTCCATTTCTCTTTATTTCTACGCTGGAATACAGTTTTCTCTCTATCGTCCATATCCATAAAACGGTAGAGGAGAAATATATTAACATGTACTATTGGTACCCACAAAGAAGTCCTATTCTTTACGGAATAGGACTTCCTACCTGCATAGTTCATGACGACGAGAGCTGGCTATCGCTGGAGTCAGGCCCGCTTCTTTGCACACTCCTCACATTCACAGAGCGCGCGCAATTTTTCGTAGGTATAAATGCCGGTCTTATGTCCATCTTCCCAGACCGGCGTCAAGCCATAGCGTCCGACTGGCTCGATATTGACCAACGTCGTCTCATCTATACTGAGACGCTCTTTACTCTGTAACATCCCTGGCATGCCCCCCTCTCCTGCGCACCACGCACAGGGGCATGCCCAGCGCAATCGCTCCCAGCCATGCTCGCTTTCGTGCTCATCGCTCCACGAAAGATAGAGCTTGCGCTCATTTTCATCCAGCAAGAATGAGGTTGGCGATGGATGATTATACTGCGACATAGTTTCTGCTCCTCTATAAACACACACTCTCGGCATGCGCTTCGAGTTGTTTCGCTCTACACCTTCAGATCAGTCAGTTTATTATACACAATTTGCTTGTCTGGCATCTCTTCAAGGCGCATAACGCTCCGAGGAATCGATACATTTCTGGCTAGCGCTAATATTATATAGTGAAGTACCTCACGGCTAAAGCCTGGGGCTTCGACAGGATGCGCGTCTCTCCACACGAGGCGCGGGCTCCTGTGGGGCCCTTCCAGCCCCAGTCGATTGTTTTTTCTTCTTCAGCAAACATTGCTTTTTTCTGACCATCTGCTGCTGACGATACTTTTCCAGGATGTTCCTGGCGGCGTTTTCATCTCGATCTAGCTCTGTACCGCATTCGGGGCAGGAGTGCCAACGAATACTTAGATCTTTCGGGACGATGACACCACACCCGCTACATGCCTGGGTTGTATTCTGTGGAGAAACCTTTGCCACGGTGCAGCCGGCTTCTTCCGCTTTGCTTGCACACAGGCGGGTGAACGTTCCCCACGCAGTATCGAGGATGGATTTATTCAGGCCGCTCTTGGCAGCGGCCCCATTCGGGAGATACTTCCCAGTCTCTTCGTCCTGCTTTGGCTTGGGACGAGCCACCATATTGGCAATCTGGAGATCTTCAAAGACGAGGGTGCCATACTGATTGACGAGTTGACGAGAAGCTTTGTGCAGGAAGTCTTGACGACGATGGCGGGTTTTGCGGTAGAGCCTGGACAACTCGTTCTTTGCACGGTGACGGCGGTGGCTCCCACGGTTACGACGAGCGAGCTTCTGATGCGCATCTTTGATCTTCTGCTCAGTTCTGCGGTAGATACGCGGGTTGTTGATGACCGCACCATTGGAGAGTACGGCGTACCTCTTGAGCCCAACGTCAATGCCCACGGCTTCCGTTGAAGGATGAAAGGCTATTGTAGGATCAAACTCGTATTCCACGCTCAAGCAGGCATACCATTGGTCGCCATCCCGCCTGATCGTGCACGTTTTTATTTTGCCCTTGATCGTGCGATGCATGACCATTTTGATCTGGCCGATCTTAGAGAGGGCGAGGCGACACGTTTTGGTCTCGTTCTTCTTCAGATGCTCAGGCTTGCCAATAATGTCATAGCCGCCTTGCGGGTAGGTAAAAGAATGATAGCGGCTATTGGACTTAAATCTGGGGTATCCTGGGGTCTGGCCTTCGCGCACCCGACGAAAGAAGTTCTGCATGGCCTTGTCGATGCGTTTGAGCACATCTTGAAGGATCTGGGAATAGATCTCTTGATATTCTGGACGCTCTTCTTTGATCTCAGGTAACTGGTCGGCCTGCATCTGGTAGGAGACGGAGACCCCACACATCTTGTAGGCAGCAGTGCGCTCTTCCAGTGCTGAATTATACAACTCTTTGGAGCGGCGTAAGATCCATTCGAGCGTGCCGATCTGCTTTTGCGTGGGGTACAGCCTGTACTTGTACATCTTATTGCGTAGGTTGGGATTCTTCGGTGGGCGAGGCTCACGCTCTTTGCGTGGCTTCTTCATACGTGGCTCAGACATAGTTCTGCTCCTTGAGGTACGACTTCACGATTTCGAGAGGACCACCACCAACGGTTGCCACGAAAGAGGAATTGAGCAAGGAGAGAAGGGAGACGAGAGAAGGAAATGCTTGTCGTAAGAACCTGGAAGAGCGTCCTTTGCGTGCTTTCACGAGTCGATGCATGCCAAATGGTGGATCAATGCTCACCAGAAAATAAACCTGGTCAGGTATGACTTCAAGCTCCTCAATGATCACATGGAACGCATTACAGATCTGCGTGATGCTCTCTTTGAGACGATCATCAGCCCCGTCTACGAGCACAGAGCGACGATAGTTCGAGCGCCAGACGCACCGGAAAAATGTGTTATTGTTTGATTTATATACTTCTCTCATTCTATGCATTCTATGACACTATGCTCTCTGCTGTCAAATGATATACTTCGATCTATGAGTGTGCCTTCTCTCCCCATGTTTGAAAACAGGGGTTTTACTGCGCTGTTTGATAAATGTATACAGATATGTTACTACCCCTCTTTGCTTTGCGTCCTACTTCTTAGACATTCAATAGACACTGAATCAATTTTACGGAGTATAAACTTAATTATGATTGGAACGTTATTCGCCGGAGCCATTATTAGCCTGATTATTGTTGCGGCCGCAGCGTATCTGTTGCTCAAATTTGTACGCCAGGAGATCGGGCGAATACAAACACTGCAACAAAACCAGATTCAGTCGCAAGAGGCTCAATTGCAGTTCTGGAAGGCTGCACAGGAAAAACATCTTTCAGAACTGGAGCAGCAACTCTTCACACAGGTTCAGCAACTTCAGCAACTGCAAACAGCGCAAAAAGTGCGCGAAGAGACCGAGAACCAGCGCATCCAAACACTCATCAGTCAGCATGAAGCGGCCATCAATCAGCATCAGGCCACTTCAGCAAAAGCCTATCTGGAGCATGAGCTCTCTCAACTGCCACGACTTGAAGATGTTCCTTTACCGGGTCCGGATCATCAGCAGCAACATGGTTTTACTGCGCAACGGAATCCCCCCAATTTTCAAGGCCATGATCTTTCCAGACGCGATCTCTCATCTCGCTATCTTAGCCACGCTGATCTCCGTCAGACAAATCTCTCTCTTACCAAGCTGTTTATGGCAGATCTCTCCTGGGCCAATCTCGCTGAAGCTAATCTGAGAGAGGCGGAACTTTCCGCAACCAATCTTACCTACGCAAATTTACGAGGCGCGGTGCTGCGTGGCGCGAACCTTCTCGTCGCCGATCTCAATCATGCTATTCTTATTGGCGCTGATTTACGTGATGCCCATGGTCTCACGCTCGAGCAGGTCGCAACGACCATCTATGATGCGACCACGCTGTTCGATCCTGAGCTTGACAGCAAACTGCCGCAAAAAGCACGCACCCATCAGCCAGGCGAAACTGGTCACAAGCCAGAGTCGGCAGATTTTAGCAAAGAAAACACTAACCGAATACCAGCAGTGCCCAAAAAGCAGGAATCTCAGACCACAACGCAGCCAGAACCTCAAGCCTCAACACCACAGGTATTCCAAACGCCAACAGGCGATGTACTGCCCATGGAAAACACCGTCCCTTCTGCCTATCAGACGCCGCTTGAGATCCCTTCTTTTTCGCTCCCTTCCCAGGAAGCATTGGCTACTTTCCCCGAAAATTCTGAGGCTCATTGAGAGCCCCAACTTCGCTCCTCTGCCCGGTTCGCTTTGGTGCTGGCAGAGAGCGAGGTTCTTCTGATCCTCGCTATGCTGTATACTAGTGCCACACAAAATCTCTCTAGTTTGAGGTAAAAAAATGACACAAGCACACGATTTGCCTTTAGCAGGCAAAGTCGCCCTTGTCACTGGCAGTGGACAGGGCATTGGCCGCGCAACTGCTCTCCGCCTTGCGCAGGAAGGCGCTGATGTAGTGGTAAACTATCGCAAGAATGCCGAAGCTGCTGCCGAGACGCAAGCGAGTATCGAGGCTCTTGGTCGCCGCTGCCTGGCAATTCAAGCCGATGTGAGCAAAGAGGAAGATGTCGCCCGCCTCTTTGCGGAAGCCCAGGCGCTTGGCCCGATCTTGATTCTCGTCAATAATGCTGGCACCACGCACGATAAATTGATTCTACAAATGTCTCTGGACGACTTTGAACAGGTATTTGCCACCAATCTTCGCTCGACGTTCCTTTGTACCAAAGCGGTCCTTCGTCCGATGATGAAGGCTCGTTGGGGACGCATTGTCAATGTCGCTTCGGTTGCCGGTCTGCTCGGCCCCGCCGGTCAGGCCAATTATGGCGCTTCGAAAGCAGCCGTGCTTTCTTTGACAATGAGTACCGCCCGCGAAATGGCGAGCCGCAATATTACGGTCAATGCCGTCGCACCCGGCTATGTCCCCACTGAACTGACTTCTACGACGACAGAGCAGCAACGCGCGTACATTCTTGGTTCTACTCCCCTTAATCGTTTCGGCACTGCGGAAGAGGTTGCGGCCGCGATCTCGTTTCTCTGCTCTCCCGATGCAGGCTATATCACCGGTCAGTTCTTGAGCGTCGATGGTGGCCTGTCGATGCACATGTGAGCCCGGGCACTTTTCTTTGTATATCTCACCTATTTTGCAGAGTCGGTGAGATATACCTGATACGACAAATTCGTGAAACTTGCTCCCCATCTTTGGTATCTAATTCATTAACATAATCTTACTCGCTGAAGGAGGGAAGTATTTATGGGCCTTCTTGAAACTGAAGAAACAAACCAGTTTACTTTTGAGCGCTTTGCCGCTCACCAATTCTATACGGATGTCAATCGCTTGCTCGTAGAGCAGGCACTCGCACACCTGACCGATACGTCATCCACACAACCGCTTACTATTGTGGATATGGCCTGTGGCACTGGCGCAATTACGCGCTTGATTGCGCAGGAAATGGCGCGCCAGAATTTGCTGCCCCGCTTACGTCTGATTGGGGTTGATCCTTCTGCCGAAGCACTGCGCCATGCTCGTACTGGTATGGATGAGCTGGGTCTGCCCGTTGAGGCCAAATTTATCCAGGGGGAAGCCGAAGATCTCCCGAAGTTGGTACAAAATGCTGACGCGGCATTCTTCTGCAACGCCATCCATCTTGTGCCGGACAAACGCGCTGCCTTCCAGCAGATGGCAACCATTCTCAGACCCAGCGGCATCTTTGCCTGCAATAGCGCCTTCTATGAAGGAACCTACGTTCCCGGAACCGAACGTTTCTATCGCCTCTGGACCCGTCGCGCAATCGGCTGGCTCCGCAAAGAACATCCAGGCGTGCGCCCTTCTCGCGAGGAGCACACGATGGCAATGCAATGGTTGACACCGGACGACTATGTTCAACTCTTTAAAGAGTGTGGCTTTTCGGATGTCGAAATTAAAAATAACGATGCTCTTATTTCGCTCGATGCCTGGCGTGACCTTGGCCACTACTGGTTATTTATTGACGGCGCTCTCCCTGGCGTTCCCCTTCCGGTTGCCGCTCAAGCGCTTGATGTCGCTGTCTATGAAGCGGGCAATGAATTAGGATTTTCCGAAGTCGCACGCACCTGGCTACAAATTGTGGCAACAAAACAATAAAAAATTTTATAAGCTATGCTACGGTCTCCTATATTTTCGTCGGAGGAACTTACGCTCTCCCAGAGCAATCAGTTCCTCACGATTGAAAGGGGTTGAAGATTGATGTCACATAGATCCCAACAACCCTCTATCCATACATTTGCGTATGGTAACGCCCCCCAGCATGTCGCAGAACTCTTTCTCCCGGCTGGCACAGGATCTTTTCCCGTAGCAATTCTCATTCACGGCGGCTTCTGGCGTGCCCGCTTTAGCC
Source organism: Ktedonobacteraceae bacterium (assembly GCA_035493895.1). Lineage (GTDB taxonomy): Bacteria > Chloroflexota > Ktedonobacteria > Ktedonobacterales > Ktedonobacteraceae > DATJHM01. The sequence continues at coordinate 4,982 of DATJHM010000179.1, read as the reverse complement.
TGGATCTCATGCGCGGTCTGGCTCACGATCTGGTCGCACATAATTTTGCGGTCTGGAATATTGAGTATCGGCGCGTCGGTGAGCCAGGAGGCGGCTGGCCTGGCACGTTTCAGGATGTGGCACGCGCCGTGGATTATCTTACAACCCTGGTAGCTTCCTATCCACTAGATCTCAAACGCGTGGTGGCGATTGGTCATTCTGCGGGTGGCCATCTCGCGCTCTGGCTTGCTGCACGCTATCGTCTTCCCGCCAGCGAAATCACAATTGGGACGTCGCCCCTTCCTCTGCGTGGCGTCATCAGTCTGGCAGGTGTGAACGATCTGGATCAGGCCTGGCATCTTCATCTTGGTGGTGATGCCGTTGTGGACCTGCTCTCTGGCACCCCTGCTGAGCATCCCGCACGCTATCAACTCGCCTCACCTGCCTCCCGTCTCCCACTTGGCATTCCCCAGGTGCTTCTCCATGGGACGGCTGACGATCGTGTGCCTTTGCTGGTGAGCCAGGACTATGCGACACGCGCTTTCCATGCAGGTGATATCATCAAACTGCTCGAGCTACCGGACGTCGATCATTTTGCCCTTATCGATCCCACATCGCAGGCCTGGCATCTGACATTGGCTGAGCTGCAATCGTTACTTTTTTAAGCAAAATAGTTCCGCGATTTTGGAGCTACTATTGCCGGAAGTCCTTCGCATTGACAAAGAGCTGAACATACCCACACGATGTGCATACCAACGGCTGTACTTTTGAGCCCGCCATACTATGTGCTGGAGAAATGATCGTCTGATATTGCTCATTGGCAAATCTCTGCCAGGAACGCAACTCTGGAGGCGCTCCACAGACAGGACATGGGATGGCGGGTGGCTTCCCTTCTGCATAAATTGCACGAAAATCGGTCATACATCTCCCTCATTTTGCTCATCAATTACAATGGATGTATTACTCTATCGTACAATAGTATGATTCTCATGTATACTTATTTGTGCACCTGTTCGTTTATGAACTCGGAGTCTATGAAAAAATTCTGAAGCTCTCCTATTAAAGGAGAATAGCATGATACGGAGGAGTTATGACGAACACACCCAAAGCCATCCTTTTCGATCTCGATGGTGTCCTGACCGATACTTCGGAATATCACTATCGCGCCTGGAAACGTCTGGCCGATGAGGAGGGAATTCCCTTTACCCGTGAGGAGAATGATGCGCATCTCCGTGGAGTTGGTCGCCGCGATTCTCTACTGTACCTGCTACATGGTCGTCAGGTCTCTGAAGAAAAGATGCTGGAGATGATGGATCGCAAAAATCGTTATTACAATGAGTCGATCAAACAGATGACGCCCGCTGAACTGGTCAGTGGTGGCCACGAACTGCTTGCTGAGATCCGCGCCGCAGGTATCAAAAGTGCCGTTGCCTCTGCCAGCAAGAATTGTCGTATTGTGCTTGATCTGCTGGGGATTACGAAGTACTTCGATGGTATTGCGGACGGGAATAGTGTCGTGAATAGTAAACCGGCTCCCGATATTTTTGTGTTCGCAGCTGGCCTGGTTGGCGTGTCTACCCCTGATTGCCTGGGCGTGGAGGACGCCGATGCGGGCGTGGAGGCGATCAAAACTGCCGGTATGCGCGCGCTGGGTATTGGCCCTCGTGAGCGCTTTCACCGGGCAGATTTTGTGTTGCCCGATATGGTCAATAAGCACTTGCAGGATCTGTTGAAGTCATAGTGTACGGTGTTGTTTCTTAGCAGTATGGGAGGGTTTTGTGACACTCTGGCACGTTTCCGAAGATATCTTTGATCCTGCGCCCAAAAAGCTCCATAGCCAGGAAACTGTTTTTTCGATTGGCAATGGCTATTTTGGGACGCGTGGTACCTTCGAGGAAGGTTATCCACATGCCAATCCTGCAACGCTCCTTTTCGGCGTTTTTGATACCGTGCCTATCGCTGGTGAGGAACTGGCGAATGCTCCCGATTGGACGCCTCTGGGGCTTCTCGTCAATGGCGAGCGTTTTTGTCTGAATGTCGGTACTCTTCTTAGCTATCAACGCACGCTCGATCTACAAACTGGCCTGTTGCTCCGCACCATCCGCTGGGAGAGTCCTCAAGGCGTGCGTCTATCTATTACCAGCGAACGTTTTGCCAGCCTGGCCGATGAGCATGTTGGCGCAATCCGCTTCAGCGTGACCTCTGAGCAACCCGTGGATAGCCAGCCGCTGGAGATCTCACTCTGGGCCGACTTTAATACGGCAGTTGGCAACTACAATCTGATGCATTGGGAAACCATGGCTCAGGGTGAGGAGCAGGGCCTTGTCTGGCTTCAGAGTGAGACAAAACATAGCCAGGTCTTTCTGGCACAATCTCTGAGCTTTACCTGCAATCGCTCCGATTATCGCCAGGAGTTCCTCCCCCCCTATATCACGCCCTGTATTCGCCTTGCCGGGACACTTGCTCCTGGTGAAACGGTAACAGCGGAGAAGGTCGTCGTGATGTTTACTTCGCGCGATACCGCGCAACCACTCCATGCGGCATTAGCCCATCATCATACGCTTTCTGCCCCTACTTCCCCTGCTCAGGGCCAGATCTTCGCCACACTGTTTGAGCACAACCGTGAGGCCTGGACCGATTTCTGGCGTGTGTCAGATGTGATTATTGAGGGCGATGAGAAAGCACAGGTGAGTATTCGCTACAACATTTTCCAGCTCCGTATCAGTGTCTCACCTCATGATGATCGCTATAGCATCGCGGCGAAAGGTCTGACAGGTTTCGGCTATCGTGGTCATATTTTTCACGATACAGAGATCTTTATGCTGCCGTTCTTTACGTACGTGCATCCCCAGATCGCGCGTGATCTCTTGCTCTATCGCTATCATTTGCTGCCAGAGGCGCGTGAAAAAGCCCATGCTAACGGCTTTGAGGGCGCACAGTATCCCTGGGAAAGCACGTTGAGCGGCGAAGAGATGACGCCTCCGTCCATCATCCATCCCGAAACGGGCAAAGTTATTGCCGTGCTCAATGGCTTTCTGGAGATCCATATTACGGCAAGTATTGCGCATGCTACCTGGGAGTACTGGAGGATATCCGGCGACGATGCGTTTATGCGCGACTACGGTGCCGAGCTCATCCTCAGCACGGCAATGTTCTGGGCCAGCCGGGCGGAATATAATTCCCATACCAACGATTTCGAAATTCGCGATGTGGTCGGGCCTGATGAGTGGCATGAGCACGTCAACAATAATACCTATACCAACTATATGGCGCGCTGGAATGTGTGTACGGGGCTTTCTATTCTCGACTGGCTGCATGCCACGGACCCGCAAAAGGCGCAGGAACTAGCAACGAGCCTGGGGATTACGCCCGAACGACTACAGCACTGGCAGGATATTGGGGCACGCCTGCGGGTTTTACAGGATCCGCAAACGAAGGTTTTTGAGCAGTTCGAGGGCTTCTTCTCCCTCGAGCCGCTGGACCAATCCCGCTATCAAGGGCGCAAGGCTTCATATCAGGGACTGCTTGGGGTCGAAGAAGTGCAAAAGTATCGTATTGTCAAGCAGGCCGACGTGCTGATGCTGCTTACGGTCCTGCTCGATAATTTTGATTATCAGACGAAACAGGCCAACTGGGACTATTATTATCCCATCACCGATCACGACTATGGCTCTTCTCTCACCCCTGCCCTCCACGTCATCCTGGCAAGCGAGCTGGGACACCTGGAGGATGCCTATAAGCTTTTTATGAAAGGGGCATTGGTCGATCTGGAGGATTTACGCGGCAATGCGGCCGAGGGTATTCATGATGCCTGTTCGGGTGCGGTGTGGCAGGCGGCCATACTGGGTTTTGCGGGCTTGCGTGTCACCGAGTCGGGCTATTCTACCGATCCGCATTGGCCTGACAACTGGACGCGTCTGGCTTTTACCTTCAGCCACAAAGGAGAACGTGTCGCGGTTGATCTCCGTAAGTAAGCACCTGGAGAGAAAGCTGCGCTAAAAGTCTTGACAGGATAAGCGTAGAGGTGTATTATATGCCACGTGATAAGTCTGCTGAGAAACGTAGCCTTTATACACGACACGTCAAGGCGCATTCGTCTAGCGGCCTAGGACATCGCCCTCTCAAGGTGGAGATCACGGGTTCGAATCCCGTATGCGCTACCTGATCAAGATACAAGAACGCTCCGAGCGGCCTGCAAAGCCATTCGGAGCGTTCTTGTTTGGGCAAATTTGCGGCTACTACAGCAACGACTACAGCAACCTATTTTCGGGCCAGAACTCCACCGCTTTTATCACCGTCATCTTCCCCATCTTGCGTATTAAATGTCAGGTTAAGTTTGTCCATGGCGTCCTGGTGCATCGCTGGTAAAACGTGAGAGTAGACATCCATCGTTATAGCAATCTGGCTATGACCTAAAATCTCTTGTACAACCTTTGGGTGGACTCCCTGACCCAATAATAATGTAGCAACACTATGACGTAGATCATGAAAACGAATAGCTGGAAGGCCAGCTTTTTTAAGCAGCGCTCGGAACTGATTATGAAGTGTGTTAGGATGAATACCATGACCCAGGGGAGTACAGAAAACATAATCATTATCCTCCCAGGCATCCCCGGCCAGCTCCTGCCACTGACCTTGTAAAACACGATGTTTCCGCAAAGCGCTTACCGCAAAAACAGTTAACACGATGTTACGACGACTCTGACGCGTCTTAGGTTCTGCCTCTATAAGAGAACCAGCCCCATCACCCATAACAGTAGGAATACGACTAAGAACGCGACGCACATACAAAACCCCATTAGCAAAATCAACATCTTGCCATTTAAGACCGAGCAACTCACCTCGACGCATTCCAGTAGCAAGAGCCAGCACAAAAAGCGCCTCATTTGGATGATCCTTAGCAGCATCGAGTAACTTTTTCGCTTGATCAGAGGTAAGCGTCTTCATTTCCTTATGTTGTTTTGTCGTTTCTCAGGATAATATTCGCTTTTCAATCTCATAAA